>NZ_JBWKKY010000003.1:0-581785 GCF_056430805.1 Streptomyces sp. NPDC045955 | reverse complement strand
CGCCTCGAGGACGCCGCCGCCAGCATGGGCGCCAGCCGCCTGACCATCGCCCGGCGCATCACCTTCCCCCTCGCCGCCCCCGGCATGATCGCCGCCGCGATCTTCTCCTTCATCACCAGCTTCGACGAGTTCTACATCTCCCAGTTCCTCTCCTCCGTCGACACCGTCACCCTGCCCGTGCAGGTCTACAACTCCCTCACCTTCGACATCGACCCCAGCGTCACCGCCGTCAGCGCCATCCTCACCGCCTTCGCCATCCTCGCCCTCGCCCTGGTCGCCCTGGTCCGCTGGATCGGCTCCGGCCGACAGAACTCCCTGCTGTCCGTCGAAACCACGACCGGCATCGCCACCCCCGGAGCCGAGACCATATGACCACCCAGGCCTCATGCTCCCGTGGCACACCATCCTGTGATCACCGAAAGAGTCCTGCGCATGACTGACACGCTCACCGCTCCCTCAGAGGAAGTCACATCGTCACCGTCGCCGAACCGGTCGGGCCCTGAGAACACACCGCAAGGCGGGGGCGTCGAGCCGCCGCACGCCATCCACACGGCACAGCCCGGATGATCGTCGACTCCGGAAGAGGCGGCGCCCAGCACTGCGGCTACGACCGCATGACGACCAGTTGCCCGACATGACGGGCCCGCCGGCGCCGCTCGGCTGCCGATGGCACGCGACCCGGCCACACGGGACAGAGAACACGACAGGACACACGCCATGAAGCAGATCCCCTACTGGATGGACACAGCCCCCGCCCTGCCCGACCGTTCCGGGAAGGACCTGCCCGACGAGGCGGACGTGGTGGTCATCGGCGGTGGCCTCACCGGCCTGTCCACCGCCTACCACACCGCCCGCAAGGGCGCCCGGGTCGTCCTCGTCGAGAAGGACAAGGTCGGCTCGGGAGCCTCCGGACGCAACGGCAGCATGTGCACCCAGGGCATCACCATCAGCACCGCCGAAGCCCGCAAGCGCTACGGCCAGGAGCGCGCCCGCGAGCTGTACGACGTCTTCCGCGACGCGGTCGACGTCGTCGAGGAGATCACGCGGACAGAGAAGATCGACTGCGATTTCCACCGCGCCGGACGCCTCGCCGTCGCCGCCAAGCCTCGGCACTTCGACGCAATGCGGGCCAAACAGCGTGACCTGGCCGAGAACTTCGGGCACGAGACACAGCTCCTCACTCGCGACGAACTGAAGTCGGAACTCAGCTCGGACTACTACCACGGCGCCCTGCTCGACCCGGACAGCGCCGCCCTCCACGTCGGCAAGTACGTCCACGGCCTGGCCGAGGCCGCCGAACGCGCCGGCGCCGAGATCCACGAGCGCAACGCCGCCACCGGCCTCACCCGCCTGCCGGGCGGCGGCTTCGTGGTCGAGACCCTGGGCGGCACCATCCATGCCAAGCAGGTCATGGCGGCCACCGACGCCTACACCGACAAGTCACTGCCCTGGTTCCGTAAGCGGCTGATCAACGTCGGCAGCTTCATCATCGTCACCGAACCGCTCGGCGAGGCGCGCGCCAAGGAGCTGATCCCGAATGCCCGCTTGGTGGTCGACTCGAAGAACATCGGCCACTACGTCCGCCTCACCCCCGACCACCGTCTCGCCTTCGGCGGGCGGGCAGCCTTCACCCCCTCCAACCCGGCCTCAGACGCCAAGAGCGGAGAGATTCTGAAACGGGACATGCTCGCGAGCTTCCCGCAGCTGGCAGGGGTGCGCATCGACTACCTGTGGGGCGGCCGGGTCGGCTTCTCCTGGGACCGCATCCCGCACGCCGGCGAGGTCAACGGCCTGTACTACTCCATGGGTTACTGCGGCCATGGTGTCCAGATGGCCACCTACATGGGCCGTGCGGTCGCCGAGATGATGGACGGCCGCCCGGAGGCCAACCCCCTGCGCGGCCTCGGCTTCCCCAAGGTCCCGGTCCCCTTCTACAACGGCACCGCCTGGTTCCTTCCCTTCGGCGGCGCCTACTACCAGGCCAAGGACAAGCTGCGCTGAGCTGCGGGCGAGCGCCTGGCCGTAGTGGGCGCTGACGGGAGATGCGGCCGGATTCCTGAAACGACGTAGCAGAGCGCCACAGCGCGAGCATCGCTGTCCCGCGCCAACTCCGTGGAATCGCCGACGCGTCTCTACCAGTTCCGCTGGCACCCTGCCGCCTACCGGCTACGGATACCGCTCTCCGGCGTCTGGACCATGCGGGTCAGGTGCGCCTCACTGACGTCGGCCAGGTCACGGTCGCCAAAGACGTGACCATCCGGCCGACACCCGCCTGACCGGCCACACGCACAGCAACGGCGGGGTCATCGGGCGCGCCCCCGATGACCCCGCCGTAGAGCTTCCTTGTCAGACGGGCGACGCGGAGAGCTTGCCGCGGACCGGCTGCGGCTCGAGGACGCGTTCGGCCAGGAAGCCGAACAGCAGCCCGAACCCGGCCCACAGTACGGCCTGGATGCCGATCGAGGCCAGACGGAACTCCCACAGGTCGGTCGCCGGGAAGCCCTTCGGGGTGTTGTCCCCGTTCGGCAGGACGGCCATCGCGACAGCCATGACCGCGACGAAGGCGACGCCGGCAGTGATGGAGGCGTTCCAGTTGCCCCAGGCCGGGGCGAGCCTGCGGCCCAGGAGGATCGCGGCTATGCCCAGCAGCACACTCAGCGCGATCATCAGCACGAACAGGAGGGTGCGCTTGCCGATGGTGTCCGGGTTGCCGACGGCGGGCGGGTTGGCTGGGTACTTCAGGATCGGCACCAGGTAGATGAGCAGGAACCCGGCGAGTGCGGTGAGTGCGGCCGTCGCCCGGGCGCCGAACCGGCCGATGCGGCCCAGTGCGAAGCAGAACGCGAGCGCTGCGATGCCACCGATGGCGACGCCGAAGACGAGGACGCCGGTGGCGAGACCGGCGGTGGACTGCAGGGTGCGGCTGACGAGTTCCTCGCCGCCGTGTTCATGGGAGTTGGCTTCTTCGAACGCGATGGCCGCATCCACCGGGCCTTCGCCGATGAGGAAGGCGAAGACGAAGGCGAGCACGCCGGCGGCGAGGCCGGCGAGCATGCCGCGCACCAGCAGGGTGCGTACGGTGACGGAGTTCATGATGGAGGACTCCGTCAGTGGCAGGGGAAGCCGAGGAGGTGGCGGGCGTCGTGCACCCACTCGTGCACCCCCTCACCGGAGACCACGGCCGTAGCGCCCTGCTCGGCGCCGACGAAGTACAGCAGGACCAGCATCAGAACGCCGAAGAAGACGGCCCAGGGGGCGATCGCCCGCAGCGGAAGCGGCGTGAGGGTCTGGGTGGTGGGGGTGGGGGCGGCAGTGGACTGCGCCATGGCGAGACCTCCTCGGGAACTACGCGTCCCGCATCGTGTGGAGCACTCGACGACAGCGTTGGGTCTGACTCACCACCTTCGCCTGGCGGGCGGGGTGGCACACAGTGGCGCGACCGTGCCGGGCTTGCACCGGACTTCCTTTTCGCCGTCGTCCTTGTCGCCCCAGATGGTAGGGGCAATAGGGCCTTCGGCCAACATGGCGTACGCCACCTACGATGAAGCGACCTTGAGGAGAGGGCCCGTCATGACCATCCGGCTTACGCTGCTGTGCGCCGCAGCCCCTGCGGAGCGCGACGTGCGTTTCGGCGGGGACACTCCGCTGGACGAGCGGGCACTTGGGGAGGCGCGAGGAGTCGCCGGATCGCTTCCCGCGGCCACCGTGTGTCTCACGGCGCCTTCGCAGCGGTGCCGTCAGACGGTGCAGGCTCTGGGATGGGACGCCGTCGCTGCGGAGCCGGTCCTGCGGGATATGGACATGGGCAGTTGGCAGGGCCGGACCCTGGACGAGGTCGCGGACACCGACGGGGCCGGGCTCGCTGTATGGATGTCGGATCCGGAGGCGGCCCCGCACGGTGGCGAGTCCGTGGCGCAAGTGTGCCGCCGGATCGCCGCCTGGCTGGAAGCGCTGCCCGCGGATGCGGGCCGGGTCTTGGCCGTGGTTGAACAGGCCGTGGTGCGTGCAGCAGTGCTGCACGCGATGGGTGCGCCTGAACAGTCGTTCTGGCGCGTCGACGTTCCGCCGCTGTCCGCCCTGCAGCTCTCCGGCCGGTCCGGCCGCTGGAACCTGCGGCTCGGTGCCGCAGGGAGCATTGAGCCGCGCTAGCCGCGGCTCGGTTCGTAGGAGCTGATCGTGTACAGGGCTTCGTCGTCGATGGAGTTCTTGTCCCAGTCCAGCGAGATCCGCAGGGGGCGCCCGTCGGTGGCGTAGTCCGCGTCCGCTGTGTCCGCGTCCTGATCGCGGGCCTGCTTCAGCGTCTTCAACAGCTGGCCGATGGTGGGTACTTCGCCTCGCAGATCCTGCGCCTGCCTCCGGCTGTCCTCGTCGAGCCCGATCACCTCCGCCGCTTTGCCGTTTCGCACCTCCACCCGGAACGTCCCCGCTAGGACCTGGGTACTCGATGTCAGCGTGTACGAGTACGAGGCAGGTTCCTCCCAGGTGCTCATCGGCTCGTTGGTCTCGGCCGATCCGGCGGACTTCGACGAGCCGCAGGCTGCGGTCGCGGACACGAGGGCGCCGAGCAGCGCGGCCGTGGCCACGCATCGGGAAGGGGAACGTCCGGCGGTCATGGTGACTCCCTTGCGGTCGGTTACCGCTGTGACGCCGGGCGGCTGAAGAACGTTCACAGTGGTGCCCGTTGGTGTCTGGGGCGGCACTGCCGCCGCCCCAGACACCAACGGTGCACGTCAGCTCTCGCTGGAGGAGGCAGCCCGGCGCTTGACCAGCCACCAGGCCCCGCCGCCCAGCACGAGCAGGGCGACGACGATCACACCGATCAGGGCGCCGGAGGACGTGCCGTCGTCCTCGTCGCACGCGCGTCCCGAACCAACTGGAGTGCCGGGGGCCGTGCGCGATCAGGGGACAGCTCATCGCGGCTGCTGGCCTCTGACGAGCGCAGTGGGCAGTGACGCGTCGAGGATCAGATCACGCGCCAGCGCCAGTTCGAAGCGCTGCTCCAGAAAGGCGAGCGAGGCACGGTGCGCCGTGCCCTCCCCCTCTCCTCCGGGATTCCGGCCGCGTCGATTTCAGCGCGGACGAGGTCGGCGCCGGGGCCGGTGATCTCCTGCGACCAGGTATACATGCACACATGTCAAAGCCGGACCACGTCGGCGCGGCCGTGCGCTCGTTATCGCAAAGACGCCAATTACCGTCCGACAGCTTGGTGGCGTAGGTCTGCGCGCACTTGTCGCCCGAGGTCACCGGGTTGGTGCCGCCCATGTCGGAGGGCATCCCGCCACTGTTGTAACTCGCCGCGAAGGTGAATTCGTCACAGGACGGCTTGTCGCTGGCGGAGATGTCGGTCACCGGTGTGGTGTCCGGGTGGCCGGATTTGGCGGCCCAGCCGTCCGGGCAGATGACCCTGCGGTTGGCGTCGGGGTCGCGGACCGTACTTGTTGCGCTCACCGTCCTCGCCCGTATCGCCCCTGCGGTCGGGGAGGTAGCTCAGCGGCGCACCTTCGCGGATCTTCGTCTGGGTCAGCCAGGCGTGCGCGGCAGCCGCCGGCGTCTTGGCGGTGTCCCGGAACACGCAGCCAGCCGGGGAATACACCATGTCGCAGCGCACGAACACCGTGGTTGCCGAGGAAACCCTGACTGTTGTCTGTGGGGAACGTCTCCGGCACCGACAGTAGAACGTCGCGTACGGTGCGAACGCCAGCGCCTGGGAGAGGTCGGAGTCCTTCCTCCCGAACTCATCCGTCACCCCGCCGGACCACTGCACGGTGGCCGTGGCGGTCTCCTCGTGGCGGTCGATGTCGTAGGAGCCGCCCCACATCAGCTTGCCGTCCCAGGCAACCAGCTATTTCCGCAGGTCAGCGAACTCTTCCTCGTGGCTTCAGAGGGGTCACCGGCAGTTCGGGAGCCGGCAACGGATCTCCGTCGTACCCCTTCACCTCGCCGAACCGTGTCCCTTCCATCCAGTCCCTGCGCGCCTGCTCGATCTCCTCCTGGGACCGTCCGATCCAGTTCCAGAACATGATCAGTTCCTCCTCGAACGGCTCGCCGCCCAGGAGCATCAGGCCCGCGTCCGACTCGGCCCGCAGCGGCAGTTCGCTGCGGCCGCAGCCGAGGTAGAGCATCGAGCCGGGCAGGACCGGGACACCGTCCACGTGGGCCTCGCCGGACATGGACAGGACGGCGTACTCGAAGTCCGGTTCCAGGGGGAGACGTACGTCCGCGCCTCGGGTGAGGGCCAGGTCGGCGCCGGTGATCGGGGTGTACGCCGTGCCGGGCGAGGTCGCGCCGTCGAGGTCGCCGAGGATCAGCGTCGCCTTGATGCCGGGCGCCGTGACGACAGGCAGGCCGGCGTGGTGTTCGAAGCGCGGGTCGGTGTGGCGGTGGCCGTCCGGGAGGGCGACCCACAGTTGCGCGCCGTGCAGGAAACGGGCATGCGAGCGCGGGCTCTCCTCGGAGTGGCTGATCGCCCTGCCCGAGGTCATCAGGCCCAGTTCGCGCGGCCGGATCATCTGGAGGCTGCCGGTGGAGTCGCGGTGCAGCACCTCCCCCTCGTGCAGCCAGCTCACCGTCTGGAGGCCCATGTGGGGATGCGGCGGCACCTGCATGCCGGGTTCGTCGGCGATGTCGTCGGGGCCGTAGTGGTCGACGAAGCACCAGGCCCCGACCATACGGCGGCCGAGGTTGGGCAGCAGCCTGCGGACCTCGCTGGATTCGCCCAGCTTGACGTGGCGAGGACTGAGGAGTTCGCGAACCGGCTCGGCTACGACGAAGCCGCGGCCACCGCACGGGGAGGGAGCCGCCTCGCGCTCAAGATTGCTCATGGCGCACAACCTAGTCCGGTGGATGGGCCCGCGTCGCGCGTCATTCGGGCCGCGCCCGCGTTCCCGTGTCGCCGGCCGCCCTGACCGAGTAGCGGCCAGCCCTGTAGTGGAATATTGAACCAACCCGCTCGGTTGTCGGCCTCGAAGGAGGCACGAGTGAACACGACCTACGACGCGACGTACTACGCCCACGGGACACCGGCGGAGCGCTGGGAGCGCGCGCGGATGTTCTTCGACGCCAAGGACTACGCCGCTGCCGCGCGGGTCCTGGGCGGGCTGGTCGAGGAGGTGCCCGAGCAGACCGGGCCCCGGCTACTGCTGGCGCGCTCCTACTACCACTCGGCCCAACTTCGCCGTGCGGAGGCCGAGTTGCGGACGATCGTCGAGCGGGACCCGGTCGAGCACTACGCCCGGCTGATGCTCGGCCGGACGCTCCAGCGGCAGAACCGGCACGAGGAGGCGGAGTCGCACCTGCGGATCGCCTCGGCGCTCGCGGGTGACTTCGAGCAGAGCTGACCGGTACCTGTCCGAAGGTGCCCGGTTCCCCATGGGGAGCCGGGCACCTGTGCGTCGGCGGGTCCCCTGCCGCATCGGCGGGTCCGCTACTGCGCCGGCGTGCCCGCCCCGTACGTCCGCCGTCCCCGCCGGTAGGCGATCTCGCCCAGCAGGATGTCGACGGCCAGGAAGGCCGCCAGCGGGATGCCGAACAGGGGCAGGAAGTAGCCGAGTACGGCGACGCCCGCCAGCAGCGGTACCAGGATCTGTGGCGACACCTGCTGCCAGGCGCCGCGTGGGATCGGGCGGCCGAAGGCGGTGCCGCGACCCCGCTGCCACCACATGCGGTAACCCCAGACGATCAGCAGGACCAGACAGAGCGCGAGCAGCATCAGGGCGATCTGGTTGGCCAGGCCGAACAGGATGCCGGTGTGCAGGTCGATGCCCCACCGGGTGAGCTTCGCGAGCACCGGGTAGTCGGCGAACCGCAGCACGTCCACGACCTCACCACTGGCCGGGTCGATCGCGACGGAGTCCTGCTTCTCGGGCCAGCTGCGCTGCACCTGCCTGACGACGTACGCCGACTTCTCGTCCGCCGGCGGCACGATCTCCACCGGGTCGCCCAGTCCCTCCGCCCGGGCCGCCGCGAGGACCTTGTCCAGGCCCACCCCGTGCGCGGCGTCGCCGGCCTGTCCTGCGGCGGAGCCGTGGCCGGCGTGTTCACCACTCGCCGACGCCGACACCGCCGGGGTGGCCTGACCCAGCGAGGTCCGCAACTCGTCGATGGTGGCTCCGGCGTAGGTCGACCAGGTCAGGCCGGTCGCCGAGAGGAAGAAGAAGCCGGCCGCCGCCCACACTCCGACGCTGCCGTGCAGTCCGAGAGTGCGGCGCCGTCCGTTCGTGCCCCGCACCTTGCGCAGGGCACGGCGGCGGGAGAACCACAGCACCAGTCCGCCGGCCGAGATCACCCACAGCCAGCTGGCCGCCAGTTCGCTGTACAGCCGGCCCGGCTCGCCCAGGTGCAGGTCCCGGTGGAACTCGTCGATCCAGGTGCGCAACGGCAGCGCACCGGTCGAGCCGTACTGGTCCAGGGAGCCGCGCACCTTCGCGGTGTACGGGTCGACGAACACGGCGAGCGTGTGCCCGTCGTCGCCGCCCGGGACACCGGAGAGCAGCACCCTGGTCGTCGCGTCCGCCTCGGGTGAGGGGCGTACGGCCGAGATGGTGCCCTCGGGATGGGCCTTGCGGGCGGCGGCCACCTGCTCGCTGATCGGCAGCTTCCGCTCACCCGCGGGGACAGACAGTTCGTGGTCGTACACGATCTTCTCGGCCTGGAAGGAGGCGGCGTACAGCAGGCCGGTGGTGGCGGCGACGAGGAGGAACGGGGCCACCAGTACCCCGGCGTAGAAGTGCAGGCGGAGGATCAGCGGGCGCAAGGGGCCCCAACTGCGCTTCGGGGTGGGTGGGGTGGCGGACTGCGGGGCCTCGTCCGTGGTGGTCGAGGGAGCGGTGGTCATCGGCGGGTTCTCCCGGGGACGTCTTCGTGGCCGTTGCGGTGCAGTAGTCGGGCCGAAGGGGCGTCCAGTTCCCGGAGAGTGCGTGTGACGTGCCGCACACGAGGGTGGGGGCTGCCGTGTCATCCTGACGCGATGGGAACTCCGAGCGATCGCGCGCCCCTGGCCGAGCGGGTCGAGGAACTCCTCGCCGTCGACGGTCCGTTGACCATCGTGGCGGCCGGCGATCCGGTGCTGCGGCGCGGCACCGAGCCGTACGACGGTCAGCTGGGGCCCGCGCTGCTGGCCCGGTTCGTCGAGGCCCTGCGGATCACCATGCGCGCGGCCCCCGGGGTCGGGCTGGCGGCGCCGCAGGTCGGTGTGCCGCTCAGGATCGCGGTGATCGAGGATCCGGCGCCGGTGCCGGAGGAGGTGCGGCTGGCGCGTGGGCGGGTGCCGCAGCCGTTCCGGGTGCTGGTCAATCCCCGCTACGAGCCCGTCGGCGGCGCGCGGGCCGCGTTCTTCGAGGGCTGTCTGAGCGTGCCGGGCTGGCAGGCGGTGGTGGCGCGGCCCGCCGAGGTCCGGCTGACCGGGCAGGACGAGCACGGGCACGCGCTGGACGAGGTGTTCACGGGCTGGCCCGCGCGGATCGTGCAGCACGAGACGGATCATCTCGACGGGGTCCTGTATCTCGACCGGGCCGAGTCGCGTTCGCTGTCGTCCAACCGGGCGGTGACGGAGCGCTGGACCCAGCCGACGCCGGAGGAGGCCGCGCGGGCGCTCGGCTTCGAGCTGCCATGAACGCCGACTTCGTCATGACGCCGACTTCCGCCATGACGCCGACAGCTGCCCCACGCTGTCCGCCGCGGAAAATTCGGAGGCGCGCGGCAGGCGCCTCCGTTACCGTGACGTCCATGTCTACGCCCCGAATTTCCTAGCCGAGGACCCGCTTCCACGCCACCCGTGTGTCCTCTTGCTTGTTCGGAGCGTTTTCTCATGATCACCGTTCGTGACGTCGACGTGCGCGTGGGCGCGCGTCTGCTGCTGTCCGGCGTCTCCTTCCACGTCTCCCCCGGCGACCGCATCGGCCTGGTCGGCCGCAACGGCGCGGGGAAGACAACCCTGTTGCACACCCTGGCGGGCGCCCTGCGGCCCGCCGCCGGAACCGTCGCCCGCACCGGTGACGTCGGCCATCTCCCGCAGGACTCGCGCGCGGCCGACCAGTCGGTGACCGTCACCGACCGGATCCTGTCGGCGCGCGGCCTGGACCACGCCGTACGCGCGCTGCGCCGTGCCGAGGCCGCGATGGCCGACGGGACGGAGCGGTCGATGAACGCCTATGTGCGCGCCGAGGCCGACTTCCAGGCGCGCGGCGGTTACGCGGCCGAGGCGGAGGCCGCCCGGGTCGCCGCCGGAGTCGGACTGCCCGCGGCTGTGATGGACCGGCCGCTGCGCGCCCTGTCGGGCGGTCAGCGCCGGCGCGTGGAACTCGCCCGCATCCTGTTCGCCGGGCACGGCACGCTGCTGCTCGACGAGCCGACGAACCATCTGGACGCGGCCTCGGTCACCTGGCTGCGCGGGTTCCTCACCAACCACCAGGGCGGGCTCGTGATGATCAGCCACGACACGTCCCTGCTGGCCGGCACCGTGAACCGGGTCTTCCACCTGGATCCGGGGCGTGCCGCGCTCGACGTCCACAACACCGGCTGGGACGAGTACCTGGCCCAGCGGGACGCCGACGAACGGCGACGGGCCCGGGAGCGGGCGAACGCGGAGCGCAAGGCGGCGGCACTGCACGCCCAGGCCGGCAAGATGCGGGCCCGGGTCGCGACGGCGGTGGCCGCGCGGAACATGGCCCGCCGCGCCGACCGGATGCTCGCGGACCTGGAACCGGCCCGGCGCGCCGAGAAGACGGCCAGGATCCGGCTGCCCGAGCCGGCGCCCTGTGGCCGGATCCCGCTCGGCGCGGTCAGCCTGACCAGGTCGTACGGCGGGCAGCACGTCCTGCGGGGCGTCGATCTCGCCGTCGACCGGGGCAGCCGCCTGGTGGTGCTCGGACCCAACGGCGCCGGAAAGACGACCCTGTTGCGGATCCTCGCCGGGCAGGACACGCCGGACAGCGGCCGGGTGGTCCACGGGCACGGGCTGCGCCTCGGCTACTTCGCCCAGGAACACGACACCCTGGACCCGGCACTGACGGTGCGTGAGCATCTGGCGGGTGCCGCCCCGCACCTCGCCGACGGCGAAGTCCGCCAGGTCCTGGGCGCGTTCCTGTTCTCCGGCGACGACGCCGGCAAGCGCGTCGGCGTCCTCTCCGGCGGCGAGAAGACCCGGCTCGCCCTGGCCGGCCTGGTGCACTCGGGCGCGAACGTGCTGCTCCTCGACGAGCCCACCAACAACCTCGACCCGGCCTCCCGTGCCGAGGTCCTGGGCGCGGTGGGCACGTACCCGGGCGCGATCGTCATGGTCACGCACGATGAGGGAGCCGTCTACGCGCTGCGGCCGGACCGGGTGCTGCTGCTGCCGGAGGCGGAGGAGGACCTGTGGAGCGACGACTACCGGGAGCTGGTGGTGCCGGCGCACGCGTGACCTTGGACGGATCCCGACCGGCCGCCGGAAGTCCGGGGCCGGTCGGGGGACGGCCGGAGGTCAGGCGTCGCGGTAGGCCTCCAGCAGCCGCAGCCACACCTCGCTGATCGTCGGGTACGACGGGACGGCGTGCCACAGGCGGCTGATCGGGACCTGGCCGGCGACGGCGATCGTGGCGGAGTGGATGAGCTCGCCGACTCCGGGGCCGACGAGGGTCACTCCGCGCAGGATCTCGTCCTCCAGGTCCACGACCATGCGGGCGCGGCCCTTGTAGCCGTCGGCGTACAGGCCCGCGCCCGCGACGGTGGACAGGTCCACGTCGACGGCCTTCACCCGGTGCCCTGCCTGCTCGGCCTCGGCGAGTGACAGGCCGACGGCCGCCGCCTCCGGGTCGGTGAAGACGACCTGGGGGACGGCCGCGTGGTCGGCGGTCGCGGCGTGGGCGCCCCAGGGCTGGGCCAGGAGGGTCTCGCCGGTGGCCCGTGCGGCGATGGCGGCGCCCGCGATGCGGGCCTGGTACTTGCCCTGGTGGGTGAGGAGGGCGCGCCGGTTGACGTCGCCGACCGCGTACAGCCAGTCGTGGCCGGTGACGCGGAGGCTGTCGTCGACGTCGAGCCAGGAGCCGGGTTCCAGGCCGATCGTCTCCAGGCCGAGGTCGTCGGTGCGGGGGGCGCGGCCGGTCGCGAAGAGGATCTCGTCGGCCTCGACGCGGTCGCCGCCGTCCGTGACGGCGACGACGCTGCCGTTCTCGCGGGTCACCGATTCCACCGACGTGCCGGTGCGGACGTCGGCGCCGGCTTCGGTGAGCGCCTCGGCGACGAGTTCTCCGGCGAAGGGCTCCATGCGGGCGAGGAGGCCCTTGCCGCGCACCAGCATGGTGACCTTCGAGCCGAGGGCCTGCCAGACGGTGGCCATCTCGGCGGCGACGACGCCGCCGCCGACGACGATCAGGCGGCCGGGCACGTGCTTGGCGCTGGTGGCCTCCCGGCTGGTCCACGGCCGGACCTCGTCGAGTCCGGGCATCCCGGGCAGGGCGGCGCGGCTGCCGGTGCAGACGGCGACGGCGTGCCGGGCGGTCAGGACGCGGTCACCGCCGTCCGGGGCGGTGAGCGTCACGGTGCGCGGGCCGGTGAGGCGGCCGTGGCCGCGGTACAGGTCGGCGCCGATGCTCTCGAGCCATCCGACCTGCCCGTCGTCCTTCCAGTTCGAGGTGTAGTAGTCCCGGTGGGCGAGGACCGCGGAGGCGTCGAGGGGGCCCTGCACCGACTGGCTCAGGCCCGGCACGCGGCGGGCGTCCGCGCGGGCGATGACCGGCCGCAGCAGGGCCTTGCTGGGCATGCACGCCCAGTACGAGCACTCGCCGCCGACCAGTTCGCTCTCCACGACCGCGGTGGTCAGACCGGCCGCGCTGGTGCGGTCGGCGACGTTCTCCCCCACGGGCCCGGCCCCGAGCACCACGACGTCGTACGCGTTGGTTTCCGTTTCCGTCATGGGGTCAGTCTGGTGGGTGGTGTGCGCCCTGGCCACACGGGTAGGGGCGCGGAATACGTACCAGGTCGGCCGTGTTGTGCCGACGGCTTGACCCACACCAGGAAGAGGGATTTACGCCATGAGCAGCACCGTGGAGCTCACCAAGGAGAACTTCGACCAGACGGTCACGGACAACGAGTTCGTCCTGATCGACTTCTGGGCGTCCTGGTGCGGGCCGTGCAAGCAGTTCGCGCCGGTCTACGAGAAGGCGGCGGAGGAGAACCCGGACCTCGTGTTCGGCAAGGTGGACACCGAGGCGCAGCCGGAGCTGGCCGCGGCCTTCGGTATCCAGTCGATTCCGACGCTGATGATCGTCCGTGATCAGGTCGCCGTCTTCGCCCAGCCGGGCGCCCTGCCCGAGGCCGCCCTGACGGACGTCATCGGGCAGGCCCGCAACCTCGACATGGACGACGTCCGCAAGGCGATCGCCGAGCAGCAGGCCCAGGAGGGCCAGCAGGCGCCGCAGGGCTAGGGCCTGTTGCGAAAGTGGCCTCGTCGCCCGGAGGGCGGCCCCGCCGGGTCCGGTGCGTGCTCTCGCCGCACCGCCCGGAAGCCCCCGTACTGGGCGTACTCGGGCTTTCGGGCGGTGCGGCAAGTGGGGGCAACCTCCCACGCCCTCAAGGCAGTAGGGGAGCGTGCCGGGCGTCGCGCGGCAGAGGGCACTTTCGCAACAGGCCCTAGAACGGATACGAAGCCACGTCTCCGCGTACCGTCGTCCAGCGCAGTTCGGTGAAGGCCTCCAGGTTGGCCTCGCCGCCGAAGCGGGCGCCGGTGCCGGAGGCGGCGACTCCGCCGAAGGGTGCGACGGCCTCGTCGTTGACGGTCTGGTCGTTGATGTGGACGATGCCGGTCGGGATGCGCTCGGCGAGGTCCAGGCCGCGGGCCGGGTCGCGGGTGACGATGCCCAGGGAGAGTCCGTAGGGGCTCTGCGCGGCCAGGGCCGCCGCCTCGTCGGTGGTGGTGAAGGAGCGTACGGGCGCCACGGGTCCGAAGACCTCCTCCGTGTAGGCCGGGGTGTGGTCGCCGACGTGGGCGAGGACCGTGGGCCGGTAGAAGAGCCGGTCGTGGGTGCCGCCCGCGGCGAGTTTGGCGCCGGCGGCCTTGCTGGACTCGACCAGGCCGCTGATCTTGGCGAGCTGGCCGGAGTCGATGATCGGGCCCAGGTGGACCTGTTCGCGGTGGGGGTCGCCGACGGCGAGCGAGTCGGCCTTGGCGGCGAGCCGCTCGACGTACTCGTCGTACAGGGACGCGTGCACCAGGTGGCGCCCGGTGGTCATGCAGATCTGGCCCTGGTGGAAGAACGAGCCCCAGGCGGCGGTGGAGATCACCGCGTCGAGGTCGGCGTCCGGCAGCACGATCATGGCCGAGTTGCCGCCGAGTTCCAGGTGGGCCCGCTTGAGGTGGCGGCCGGCGGCCTCGCCCACGGCCCGCCCGGCGGGGGTGGAGCCGGTGAAGGAGATGACCGGCACGCGCGGGTCGGCGACCAGGGCCTGTCCGACGTCCGGGCCGCCGGGGAGCACGTGCAGCAGATCCTGCGGCAGGCCCGCGGCGGCGAAGACCGCGGCGAGGGACAGCCCTCCGCAGACGGCGGTGCGCGGATCCGGCTTGAGGACGACGGCGTTGCCGAGGGCCAGGGCCGGTGCGACGGAGCGGATGGACAGGATCAGCGGGGCGTTGAACGGGGAGATCACCCCCACCACACCGGCCGGGACGCGGCGCGTGTACGACAGGCGCGGCGCCTCGCTGGGCAGGACCTGGCCGGCCGGGCGGGAGGCGAGAGCGGCGGCCTCGTAGCACTCCTGGGCGGCGACGTGCAGTTCGAAGTCGGCCTTGCCGGGGATGGAACCGGACTCGCGGACGAGCCATTCGCGCAGTTCGGCGGCGTGTGCCGTGAA
The DNA here is from genome assembly GCF_056430805.1 of Streptomyces sp. NPDC045955. Lineage (NCBI taxonomy): Bacteria > Bacillati > Actinomycetota > Actinomycetes > Kitasatosporales > Streptomycetaceae > Streptomyces > Streptomyces sp. NPDC045955. The sequence continues at coordinate 566,962 of NZ_JBWKKY010000003.1, read as the reverse complement.
CAGGTCGCCGGCCTTGCGGAGCACGGCGGCCCGGGCGAAGTGCGGGGCGCGGGCCCACTCGAGCTGGGCGGCGGCGGCCCTGTCGGCGGCGGACTCGACGTCCTTCGGGCCGGCGAGGGCGAGGGTGCCGAGGGCTTGGCCGGTGGCGGGCTCGGTGACGGTGTACCCGGGGCCTGTCAGGGTCTGGGGCTGCCAGGTCCTGGTGTCGAGCAACGGCATGACGGCTCTCCGATCGATCGGTCACCGGCTGACGGGTGAGCGGGACTCCCGTGAGTGTGCGGCCGGTTCGGCGGTCACAGGGCGGGACGCGCCGACCGGGCCGCAGCCGCGCGGGCCGCGGCGGCGTGCGTACGCGCCCCCGTTTTGTTGAGCATGCAACATCCTAGTCATGCCGCGGGCCGATGAGCGGCCGATCGGCCTCCGCGGGGGCCGCGCGGTCCGGGCCGGAAGGCCGCGCGGTCCGGGCCGGAGGGCCGCGCGGTCCGGGCCGGAGGGCCGCGCGGTCCGGCCCGGGAGGCCGCACAGTCCGGACCGAGGGGCCGCGCAGTCCGTCTCGGGGCCGCGCGGTCCGGATCGGTGGCCACGCGAACCGACCGGCGATGCGAGTGGCTGCCGAGCGGAGGCCGCGCGAACCCAGCCCGCCGCCAGGCGAACCCGACCGGTCGCCGTGCGATCCTGACCGGCTTCCGTGTGATCCTGACCGGCGGCGGAATGATCCCGAGCGGTGACCGCAGAATCCCGACCGTGACCGCGGGATTCCGAGCAGCTGCCGCGCCAACCCGACCGGCTGCCAAGCGAAGCCGAGTGGTCTCCGCGCGATCCCGAGCGGCGGCCACGCGGACCAACCCGACACCCCAACCCGACCGGCTGCCACCGAACCGGCTGCCACCCGAACCCGAGCGCCAACCACCCGAACCCGCCCGGCTGCCGTGCGAACCCGATCAGCCGCCGCTGAGCCGCCCCCGGCAGGGCCGACTAGCTCGACTCGCGGTGCAGCACCGTCGCGCCCAGCACCTTGTGCGTCTCCGGCTCGGTACCGGGCTTGCGCACGGCGCGGTCGACCAGTTCGGCGAGTTCCCGGCCGGAGGGCAGTTCCAGGCGGACCGTGCTGAGCCGCGGCCGCAGCAGTCGGCCGAGCATCAGGTCGTCTGCGCCGATCACGGCCGTCTCCTGGGGGATCCGGATGCCCGCGTCCTTCAGGGCCCGCATGAGCAGCATCGCGTACTCGTCGTTGTAGGTGAACACGGCGTCCAGTCCGAGGTCCCGCCAGCGGGCGGCGAGGCCTGCGGCGGCCTCCTCGTCGTAGGCGAGGGGCAGCTCGGTCACCGTGGCGTCGGTGTCCCGCACGGACTGGCGCACACCGTCGAGCCGGGGCGCGGAGAACGCCTCCAGGCCGGGCTCCTGCGGGACGACGACGCCGATGCGGCGCCTGCCCCGGTCGTAAAGGTGAGCGCCGGCACTGTGGCCGACCACGTCGTGGTCCATGAGCAGGGCGTGCGCGCCCTCGATGGTCTCGGGGCCGAGGGTGACCACGGCCCGCGCCCCCGAGCGCTTGAGCACCGCCACCCCGCGCGGACCGAGACCGGAACCGGGTACGAGCACGGCCACGGGCCGCAACTCGGCCCAGGCGCGGGCGGCTTCGTCGCCGTGCGGGCCACCGGTGCCGTACTGCACCACCGTGTAGTCCAGGCTGCCGAGCGCGCCCTGGAGGTCGGTGAGGAACCGGTTGTAGAGCGGGCCGACAGGGAAGGTCGGCGCGGGGATCAGGACCATACGGCTGTGCCCGGCGCGCAGGCTGCGGGCCGCCGCGTGCGGGACGTACCCGAGTTCCTTCGCGGCCTCGTGGACCCGGCGGCGGGTGGGCTCGCTGATCCGTACGGCGCTGGTGTTGTTGAGGACGTAGGAGACGGTCGCGCGCGAGACGCCGGCCAGGCGGGCCACATCGGCGCTCGTGGGCACGGAGCGCAACGGTGCGGGCGACGGGGGCGCGGGCGTTTTGGGTATCTGCACCATGACGTACGGCATCTTGGCAGAAGCCTCAATGCGCCGATCGGGCGGGGGAGTTGTGAGGAAGCCGTGAGCGGTCACGGGGGCCCGGAGGGGCACTCAGCCGCCCGTGGCCGTGCCCGTCACACGGTCGACGAGGTCGACCCAGGCGTCCTCCAGACGGGCCATGGGTATCCCGCACTGCCTGGTCAGGTGGTGGATCAGGGCCGGGTCGAGCTGGCCCATCAGGGTGTGGGAGAGCAGTTCACAGTCCGCTTCCGGGACGGCCTGCCGCAGCAGCATGCCCACGTGGTGGCGCAGCACCCGGCGGGGCGGGACGATGAAGCGCCGGCCGGCGTCCGGCTCGGCCGCCAGTTGCAGCTCCAGTTCGTCGGCCGAGCGGCGCAGCATCGCGCGGCCGAACGCGCGCAGCCGCTCCACGGGCGGCGCTCCGGGTCCGAGCGGCGGCGGCCCGGTGAGGAACGAGGCCTGGAACTTCTTCTCCGAGTGGTCCAGCAGCGCCGTCAGCAGGCCGGTGCGGTCGCCGAACCGGCGGAAGACCGTGCCCTTGCCCACACAGGCCTCGGCTGCCACCGCCTCCATCGTGACGGCGTCCGCGCCGCGCTCCGCCACCAGCCGCGCGGCGGCCTCCAGCAGCCGGGCCCGGTTGCGCGCGGCGTCGGCCCGCAGGCAGGGCTCGTCGGGCTCCAGGGCGGTGCCCAGCTGGAGCAGTTCGGGGTGGCCGACGGACTCCTGGGGCGTCGGGAAGGGGGGCGGGAGGGTGGCCATGAAGCCAGCGTAAAGCATCGGGAACAAAACTGGACCGCGGTCCGGTTAGGGTGCTACAACATTAAACGGACCTCGGTCCGGATCGTGACGGCAGTATTTCGGAGCCGTCTTTCACTACCTGGGAGTCAGCATGTCTGTTCGTATCCTCGCCCTCGTCGGCAGCCTTCGCGCGGGTTCGCACAACCGCCAGCTCGCCGAGGCCGCCGTCAAGCTCGCCCCCGAGGGTGCGGAGGTCGAGTTGTTCGAAGGACTGGCGGAGATCCCCTTCTACAACGAGGACATCGACGTCGAGGGCAGCGTTCCGGCCGCCGCCGCGAGGCTGCGCGAGGCCGCCGACGTCGCCGACGGCCTGATCCTGTTCACGCCCGAGTACAACGGCACCATCCCGGCCGTCCTGAAGAACGCCATCGACTGGCTGTCCCGCCCGTACGGCGCCGGTGCCCTCAGCGGCAAGCCGGTGGCCGTGGTCGGCACCGCGTTCGGCCAGTACGGCGGTGTCTGGGCGCACGACGAGACCCGCAAGTCCGTGGGCGTGGCCGGCGGCAAGGTGCTGGAGGACGTCAAGCTGTCCATCCCCGGCTCGATGACCCGCTTCGCCGAGACGCACCCGGCCGACGACGCCGAGGTCGCCGCGCAGCTGACGGAGGTCATCGCGCGTCTGCACGGCCACGCCACGGAGCCGGCCGCCGCCTGACCCGCTCGCGCACGGTGCCACGGAGGGGCCGCGGCCGGTGACGGCTGCGGCCCCTCCGGCATGTCGTCGGTTACGGCATGTCGTCGGTCACGGCATCTCGCCGGCTCCGGCGTGTCGCCGGGGTGGTCGGCGCTCAGACCGGCTGCGGCAGCGGTCCGGCCGCCCGCTCGTCCCGGTGGATCGGGGTGTCCGCGCCGGTGAGCGGCCGGCCCGTGCCGCCGTGCCGCGCGGCGACGATCTCGGCCGCGATGGACAGGGCGGTCTCCTCGGGCGTACGGGCGCCCAGGTCGAGGCCGATGGGTGACCTGAGCCGGGCCAGCTCGCGCTCACCGACGCCCGCTTCCCGCAGCCGCCTGCCGCGGTCCTCGTGGGTACGGCGGGAGCCCATGGCTCCGACGTAGGCGACGGGCAGCCGCAGGGCTTCGGTCAGCAGGGGGATGTCGAACTTGGCGTCGTGAGTGAGCACGCACAGCACCGTCCGCGCGTCCGTGTCCGTGCCCGCCAGGTAGCGGTGGGGCCAGTCGACGACGATCTCGTCGGCGTCGGGGAAGCGGGTCCTGGTCGCGAAGACGGGGCGGGCGTCGCACACGGTGACGTGGTAGCCGAGGAACTTGCCCGCCCGTACGAGGGCGGCGGCGAAGTCGATCGCACCGAAGACGATCATGCGGGGCGGCGGGACCGCCGACTCGACGAGCAGGGTGAGTCCGCCCGGGCAGTGCGAGCCGTCCTCCGAGACCTCGACCGTCCCGGTGCGGCCGGTCTCCAGCAGGGCACGGGCTTGGGCGATCGCCGTGCGGTCCAGCTCTCGGTGGCCGCCGAGGCCGCCCTCGTGGGTGCCGTCGGGGCGTACGAGCACCGCCCGGCCGAGAAGGCCGGCCGGACCCTGGACCACTCGGGCGAGAGCGACCGGCTCGTCGTGGGCGGCGGCCGGCAGTGCGGCGGTCTGAGCCGCATCGTCGGCGTCGTACGGGGTGACCATGACGTCGATGACCCCGCCGCAGGTCAGGCCGACCGCGAAGGCGTCCTCGTCGCTGTAGCCGAACCGCTCGACCCGGGTCTCCCTGTCCTGGAGGGCCTGGAGGCACAGGTCGTACACCGCGCCCTCCACACAGCCGCCGGAGACCGAGCCGATGGCCGTGCCGTCGGCGCAGACGGCCAGGGCGGCGCCGGGAGGGCGCGGGGCGCTGCCGCCGACCGCCACGACGGTGGCGACGGCGAAGTCCCGGCCCTCCTCGGCCCATGCGTGCAGTTGCCCGGCGAGGTCAAGCATCGCCGTCCGCCATCAGGACTCGGTCGGGGCGGATGGGCAGGCGCCGGTGGCGGACGCCGGTCGCGTGCCACACGGCGTTCGCGACCGCCGCGGCGGCGCCCACGATGCCGATCTCGCCGATGCCCTTGATGCCGACCGGGTCGTCCGGGTCGGGGTCGTCGACCCAGTCGGCCTCGATGTGCGGGATGTCGGCGTGCGCGGCGACGTGGTAGCCCGCGAGGTCGGCGCCGTAGAGACCGCCCGTGGCCCGGTCCCGGACGGCTTCCTCGTGCAGGGCCATCGAGATGCCCCAGATCATGCCGCCGACCAGCTGGTTGCGGGCGGTGAGCGGGTTGACGATCCGGCCGGCCGCGAAGATGCCCAGCATGCGGCGCACCCGGACCTCACCGGTGGCGGGGTCGACGGCGACCTCGGCGAACTGCGCCCCGAAGGAGTGCCGTTCCTTCTGTGCCAGGGCGCCGACGGCCTCGGCCGTGTTCGACCGAACGGTGATGCCCTCCGGCGGAATGTCGGCGCTCGGCGCGAGGCTCTGCCGCAGCTCCTCGGCGGCCGCCGTGACGGCCCACGCCCAGGAGCGGGTGCCCATCGAACCACCGGCGATCATCGCCGGACCGAGGTCGCTGTCCCCGAGGCGCACCCGGACGCGGTCCGTCGGCACGCCCAGCGCGTCGGCGGCGACCAGGGTGAGCGCGGTGCGGGCGCCGGTGCCGATGTCCGCGGCGTTGATCCCCACCGTGAAGGTGCCGTCCGCCTCCGCGGTGACGGCCGCCGTGGACGGCATGGCTCCCGCGGGGAAGGAGGCCGCCGCGGTGCCCGTGCCGAGCAGCCAGCGGCCGTCTCGGCGCACGCCGGGCCGCGGGTCCCGGTCGGCCCAGCCGAACCTGCGGGCGCCTTCCCGGAAGCAGGCGATCAGGTTGCGGCTGCTGAACGGCAGCCCGGACACCGGGCCCACTGCGGGCTCATTGCGCACGCGCAGCTCGATCGGGTCGATGCCGCACCGCTCGGCGAGCTCGTCGAACGCCGACTCCAGCGCGAACGAGCCGGGCGCCTCCCCGGGTGCCCGCATCCAGGTCGGGGTGGGTACGTCGAGCCGCACGATCCGGCTGGCCGTATGGTGCGCGTCGGCGTCGTACATCGCCCGGCTCGCGGCGGCGCTCGGCTCCACGAACTCGTGCACGGACGAGGTCATGTTCAGGGACTGGTGCTCCAGGGCGCGCAGCCGCCCGTCCGCGTCGGCGCCGAGCCTGACCCGCTGGGCCGTGGGGCTGCGGTAGCCGGCGAGCGAGAACATCTGCCGGCGGGTCATGACGACCCTGACCGGGCGTTGCAGGACGGTCGCGGCCATCACGGCTGCCACCTGGTGCGCGCGGACGCCCTTGCTGCCGAAGCCGCCGCCGACGTGCTCGGAGCGCACCCGCACGGAGGCGGGGTCGAGGGAGAACAGGTTCGCGAGCTCGCCGGCGACCCAGATGGTGCCCTGGTTGGAGTCGACGACCTCCAGCCGGCCGCCCTCCCACAGGGCCGTCGCGGCGTGCGGCTCCATAGGGTTGTGGTGCTCCTCCGGGGTGGTGTACTCCGCGTCCACCACGACGGCGGAGGAGGCGAGTTGGGCCTCCAGGTCGCCCTTGACCATCACGCCCGGCGCATGGCCGTCGACCGGATACGCCTCGGTCTGCCGCTCGGCGGAGAACGCGACGTCGTGCGGTTCCTCGTCGTACGTCACGACGAGGGCCTCGGCGGCCTCCCTGGCCTGCTCGGACGTCTCGGCGACGACCAGCGCCACCGGCCAGCCCATGTGGGCGACCCGGTCGTTCTGGAAGAGGGCGACGGTCGGGTCCGGCCGGGCGCCCAGCAAGCCGATGTAGTCGCTGTCGACGCGCGGGGCGTTGTGGTGGTGGAGCACGGTGAGAACGCCCGGCATGGCGAGGACGGGTTCGGTGTCCACGGATCGGATGCGGCCGCGGGCGACGGTGGACAGGACCAGCCAGCCGTGGGCGAGTTCGGCGAAGGGGATCTCGGCGGCGTAGCGGGCGGCTCCGGTGACCTTGTCGCGGCCTTCGACGCGGGTGTGGGCGGTGCCGACGGAGCCCTGGGTGGCGGTGGTCATCGGGCGGCCTCCTCGGCGAGTTCGCTCAAGCCGGCCACGACGAGGTTGCGCATCAGGGTCACCTTGTATCCGTTGTGGGGCAGCGGTTTCGCATGGGCCAGTTCGGCATCCGCGGCGGCCGCGAAGGTCTCGGCGTCGGCCGGGGCCCCGATCAGGGCGCGTTCGGCCGCGCGGGCCCGCCAGGGGCGGGAGGCGACCGCCCCGAAGGCCAGGCGTACGTCCTGCACGCGGCCGTCGTGGACGTCCAGGGCGGCGGCGATGGAGCCGATGGCGAAGGCGTACGAGGCGCGCTCGCGCACCTTGCGGTAGCGCGAGTTCGCCGCCACCGGTGCGGGCGGCAGGGTGACGGAGGTGATCAGCGCACCCGGCGGCAGCGCCGTCTCCAGATGCGGGGTCTGCCCCACGGCCAGGTAGAAGTCGGCGAGCGGCAACTCCCCCGGCCCGTCGGCCGTTTCGTAGGACACGACGGCGTCGAAGGCGGCGAGCGCCACACCCATGTCGGAGGGGTGCGTCGCGACGCACTGGTCGGAGGCGCCCAGGATGGCGTGGTTGTGGTGCTCACCGGTGACGGCGGGGCAGCCGCTGCCGGGGTTGCGCTTGTTGCAGGCGGAGGTGACGTCGGCGAAGTAGCCGCAGCGGGTGCGCTGGAGCAGGTTCCCGCCGACGGTGGCCATGTTGCGCAGCTGCCCGGAGGCCCCGGCCAGCACCGCCTGCGCCAACGCCGGGTAGCGGAGCCGGACTTCGGGGTGGGCGGCGAGGTCGCTGTTGGTGACGGTGGCACCGATGCGCAGCCCGCCGTCGCCGGTCGGCTCGATCTGGTTCAGGGGCAGTTCCCGGACGTCGACGAGCAGGGCGGGCCGCTCGACGCCGGTCTTCATCAGGTCGACGAGGTTGGTGCCGCCGCCCAGGAAACGGGCTTCCCCGTCGCCGTCGAGCAGCGCCACGGCGCCGGAGACGTCGTAGGCGCGCTGGTAGCCGAACTCCCTCATGCCACCGCCCCCTTGGCCTCGGCGGCCCGGGCCACGGCCTGGACGATCGACACGTACGCGCCGCAGCGGCACAGGTTGCCGCTCATCCGCTCCCGGATCTCCTCCGGCGTCAGCGGTGGCGGTCCCGCTTGCGGGCGTATGTCGTCGGTGGCGGCGCTGGGCCAGCCCGCCGCGTGCTCCTCGATCAGGGCGATGGCCGAGCAGATCTGCCCCGGCGTGCAGTAGCCGCACTGGAAACCGTCGAGGTCGAGGAACGCCTGCTGCACCGGGTGCAGTCGATCGCCTTCGGCCACGCCCTCGATGGTGGTGATCTCACGCCCCTCGGCGGCCACGGCGAGTTGCAGGCAGGACACGGCCCGGCGGCCGTCGACCAGGACCGTGCAGGCACCGCACTGGCCCTGGTCGCAGCCCTTCTTCGTGCCGGTCAGATCCAGGCGCTCGCGCAGGGCGTCGAGGAGGGTGGTGCGGTGGTCGACGGTCAGCGTGTACTTCTCGCCGTTGACGGACAGGGTGAGGTCGCTGGACGTCGATGGGGGCATGGAAGCCTTCTTTCTCGCGTCGCAAGGTCGGGCGGCAGGGGGTTCGTGGGTGGCGGGGCCGGTTCGCAACGGTGCAGGATGCGGGGCAGTCCGGCCGCGGCACGGCCGTCTGGGGCTGTCGGCACGGACGTCCCGCCGATACGATGGAGCAAGCGGACAGTTGTCCGTTACCCGGAAACGTAACGGACAACTGTCCGCTTAACAAGGGCCGGGTTTCGGCCAAGGACCGCGAGGAGGGCGAGTGCGGCAGAAGAGGGACGTTCCTCTGCGCTCGGACGCGCAACGCAACCGCGAGCGCATCCTGGAGGTTGCGCTGGTCGAACTGACGCGTGCGGCGGACGCTCCGCTGAGCGCGATCGCCAAGAAGGCGGGCGTCGGGCAGGGGACCTTCTACCGCCACTTCCCGAGCCGTGAGGCGCTCGTCATGGAGATCTACCGGTACGAGATGCAGCAGGTCGCCGACACCGCGGCACCGCTGCTGGAGTGCCGGGAACCGGACCGGGCGCTGCGCGAGTGGCTGGACCGCTGCGCACAGTTCGCCATGACCAAGGCCGGTCTGGCCGACGCACTGCGCCAGGCCACCGGCGCGCCGGGGAAGCCCGCGAAGCCGGCCCCTACGCCGCTGATAGAGGCGGCCGAACTCCTCCTGCGCGCCAACGAGAAGGCCGGCACCATCCGCCCGGGAATCACCGCGGATGATCTCTTCCTGGCCGTCGGCGGCCTGTGGACGATCGACCCGCACACCGACTGGCGACCACGCGCCGACCGCCTGCTGAACCTCGTGATGGACGCGCTGCGGGTGGGGGCGCCCGGGCGGTGAACGGGCGGGGCTTCACGGGCGGACTGGCGCACCTGGCCTGACCGTTGCCGCCTACGGGTGCGTGGGGGCTGTTCGCGCCCACGCGGCGGAGCCGCAAATCGAGCACAGCCCCGCGCCCCTGAGTGGCTCGGTGCTTCAGGCGACTGCCGTGGGGGCCAGTTCCCGTAGTTCCCGCAGGGCCGTCGCCACCGCCGGGCGGGCGTGGCCGCCGCCGCGGGTGCAGGTCAGGAGCTTGCGGTGGGGGTTGCCTTCGCAGCGGACCCGGGTGATCGGGAGATGCGGGGTCAGATGGGCGAGGCGCGGGACGAGGGCGACGCCGAGCCGGTGGGCGACGAGGTGGGCGGCGACGTTCCAGTCGAGGGCGTGATGGACGACGTCAGGGGTGAAACCGGCAGCGCCGCAGGCGGACAGGACGTGCGGGCGGCAGGCGCTCTCCTCCACCGGCGCGATCCACGCCTCGTGCGCCGCCTCCGCGAGATCGACCCGGGCCCGTCCGGCCAGCCGGTGCCCGTCGGGGACGACCAGGTCGAACGGGTCGTCGAGCAACGGCTGCTGGTCGAAACGCGTGTCGCTCAGCGGCGGGTTGTGCGGGGTCGACTCGACGACCGCCAGGTCGATGTCACCCTCGAAGAGGAGGTCGAAGCTCTCCGGGACGCCCGCCTCGGTGATCCGTACGGACAGCCGCGGATGCCGCTCCCCCAGCCGGGCCGCCATCGGCGCCAGCAGCACCGAGATGGCCACCGGGAAGCCCGTCACCCGCAACACCCCGGACGGCGCCCCGTGGTCCGCCCGTAGATCGAGTTCCGCCTGGTCCCAGCGGGCCTGGATGGCGTCGGCGTGCGCGAGCAGGCTCTCGGCGGCCGCAGTGAGGCGCACGCCGCGCCCCTGCGGCTCCAGCAGGTCGACGCCCAGGTCACGGGCGAGCTGCCGGATCTGCTGGGAGGCGGCGGACGGGGTGAAGTGCAGGGCCCGGGCGGCCGCGGTGACCGTGCCGTAGTGGGCGACCGCCCTGAGGACATGCAGTCGACGCAGGTCAATCATGAAGCCAACGCTTCACAATGGAGTCCACAAAGTCAACCTGGACGTGTACGGAGGCTCCGACGCACCCTGGCTGTGTCGCGACGGTCAACCAGCCACGACGTACGAGGAGTCAGAGACATGACCAGCACCACCGGCACCGTCTGCCCGCACTGCGGCTGGCCGGACGGAGGCGAGCCGTTCCGGGTGCTGTCCCGGCACACCACCGCGACCGGCCACACGGAGTGGACGCGCTGCGGATGCGGCTCGCTCCAGGTCCGGGTCGCCGACGGCTGCGGCACACGCGTCGTCTCACGCAGCAGGCCGCCGTCCGGCTCCGCTCCGGCTCCGTCGGGTACGGCGGGCCACTGAGTACTCAGGTCCTGCCGTGCCGGGCCAGCCGCTCCCCCAGCGGGCTGCGCCGGTAGAGGACGTGGCGGCCGTCGCGGGCACGGGTGACCAGACCCGTCGCGTGCAGGACGCGCAGATGCTGGGACACGGCGCTCGGGGTCACCCCGAGGCGCCGGGCCAGCTCGACCGTCGGCAGGGGCTCGGCCAGCAGCCGCAGCAGGGTGCTGCGGCGCGCCGAGCAGGGCCGTCAGGGCGGGGGCGCCCGGCTCGGGCTCCGGCTCCCACAGGGTGGCGGCGCCCCGGCCGGGGTAGGCGAGCATCGGCGGTTCACGGCGCTGACCCGATCACGATCGACGGCAGCCTACAGCGCACCCGGGCGCGAGTCCCCGGATGATCCTCGCCCTGGCACTGGTCTGCGGCGCGGCCGTGGGCAACGTCTACTTCCCCCAGGCCCTCAGCCCGCTGATCGCGTCCGGACTGCACGTCTCGCCCGGCGCGGCCGCCGGCGTCGTCACCGCGACGCAGTTCGGCTACGCGGCCGGGATCTGCCTGCTCGTCCCGCTCGGCGACCGCCTCCCGTACCGCCCGCTGCTGGTCACCCTCCTCACGGTCACCGGCCTCGGGCTGTTCGCGGCGAGTGCCGCGCCGGGGCTGGTGCCGTTGGTCGCCGCCAGTGCCCTGGTGGGGGTGGCGACGGTGGCGGCTCCGCTCGCCGGGCCACTGGCGGCCGCTCTGGTGCCGCCGGAGCGGCGTGGCGTCACCGGCGGCACGCTGCTGAGCGGCGTGGCGTCACCGGCAGCACGCTGCTGAGCGGCTCCCTCGCGGGCATGCTGCTCTCGCGCACCGCCGGCGGCGCGCTCGGCGACTGGCTGGGCTGGGGCCCCGTACGTCCTGGCCGCCGTGCTGTCCCTGGCGGTGGCCGCGCTGTCGGCGCCTGCTTCCCCCGACGTCCCCACCCTCCTCCCAGGGCTACCCAGCGCTCCTGGCCGAACCGCTGCGGCTGCTGCGCACGGAACCCGGGCTGCGCCGCTCCTGCCTGTACCAGGCCCTGTGTTCGGCGGTCTCGCCCCGCTGAACGAGCGCCCACGGGTCGTCCCCTCCGGACGCGGGCCGACGCGGTCGGACGGCTCGGCGTCGGGCCCGCCGTGCCCGTGCTGGAACTGCCCCGGTCGTGGGCCGAGGCCCGGACCGCCCTGCGGTTCACCGCCGAGGGCACCCCGCAGGACCCCGGACCGCGCGTCGTGCACGCCGAGGAGCTGGGCGGCATCGCCCTCCTCGCCGATCTCGTCGTACCGGGCGCCGAACCGCCGTCGGACGTCCGCGCCCTGGAGGCGGCCGCGGCGAGCACGCCCTGGCTGGCAGCGACTCTGCACGCGGTCGCGGCCACGGCGAGCCTGCGGGCGGCCGCCTCCGAGATCAACGTCCACCACTCGACGCTCCAGGACCGGCTGGCCCACGCCGAGCACCTGCTCGGCAGGCCGGTGCGCACCCCGCAGGGCCGGCTCCGGCTGCAACTGGCGCTGGCCATGCGGCACCTGGCCCGGCCGTAGCCGTGGCGTTCCCGCCCGGGCCGGCGTGATCCGGATCGCGTCCAGGGGCCGTGCCGCCGCCGTCCGGCTGGGAGAGACTGTCCGGGCGCCGTCCGGTACGAGGTTCAGGAGCATGAGGCATGAGCGTGCAGCGGTATCCCCTGGCCGGGGTCACGGTGGTCAGCCTGGAGCAGGCCGTGGCCGCGCCCTACGCCACTCGGCAGCTCGCCGACCTCGGCGCCCGTGTCATCAAGGTGGAGCGGCCGGGCGGCGGCGACTTCGCCCGCCGGTACGACACGACCGTGCACGGCCACTCCAGCTATTTCGTCTGGCTCAACCGGTCCAAGGAGTCCCTCACACTGGACCTCAAGGATCCACGGGGCCGCGAGATCCTGCACGAACTCCTCGACGGCGCCGACGTGTTCGTACAGAACCTCGCCCCGGGCGCCGCCGGCCGGCTCGGTCTGGACGCCGCCACCGTCACCAGCCGCCGCCCGGGTCTGATCCCGTGCACGATATCGGGCTGGGGCACGACCGGTCCCTGGGCCGACCGCAAGGCCTACGACCTGCTCGTGCAGTGCCAGACCGGGCTGGTGTCCCTGACGGGAACCCCGGAGGGGACCGCCCGGACCGGGATCTCCGTCGCCGACATCGCCGCCGGGATGTACGCGTACAGCGGCATCCTCACGGCCCTGTACACCCGCGCCGTCACCGGCGAGGCCCACCCGGTGGACGTGTCGCTGTTCGAGGCGCTGGCGGAGTGGATGGGCCAGCCCGCCTACTACACCCGGCACGGCGGCACCCAGCCCCCGCGCCTGGGCACCCAGCACGCCACCATCGCGCCGTACGGGACGTACGAGGCCGCCGACGGCAAGGAGGTGCTGTTCTCCATCCAGAACGAGCGGGAGTGGGCGGCCCTGTGCGCCGAGTTCCTGGCCCGGCCGGAGCTGGTCGGCGACCCGCGCTTCGCCACCGCCTCCGACCGGGTCGCCCACCGCGAGGAGCTCAACGCGATCGTCGCCGCGCGCTTCGCCCGCTCCGGTTCCGAGGAGATCCTCAAGGACCTGGAGGCCATCGGCATCGCCTGCGCCGGTGTCAACGACGTCGCCGCGTTCCTGAACCACCCGGTGCTGGCCGCCCGCGGCCGCTGGACCGAGGTCGGGGTGCCGGGGGCGACGGTGGAGGCCCTGCTCCCGCCGGCCGACCTCGCGGGCCTGCCCGCCCGGATGGACCCCGTACCCGCGGTCGGCGAGCACACCGAGGCGATCCTCGCCGAGCTGGGCCGCACCGGCGAGGAGGTGGCCGCCCTGCGCGCGGACGGCGTCGTCTGACGCCCTCGGCCGGGGGAACCTACCGGGACCCGGTGACCCGCTCCGCCTCCTCGGCCTCGGCCTCCTGCTTCTTCGAGGCCCGCAGACTGGTGATCGTCGTGACGGCCAGGACCAGGACGATGAAGCCCAGCGAGAAGGGGATGCTGATCTCGGGCACGTGGACGCCCGACTCGTGCAGGGCGTGCAGCGCCAGCTTCACGCCGATGAAGCCGAGGATGATCGACAGGCCGTAGGAGAGGTGGACCAGCTTCTTCAGCAGGCCGCCGATGAGGAAGTACAGCTGGCGCAGGCCCATCAGGGCGAAGGCGTTCGCGGTGAACACGATGTACGGGTCCTGGGTCAGTCCGTAGATCGCGGGGATGGAGTCCAGGGCGAACAGCACGTCGGTGGAACCGATGGCGAGCATCACGACCAGCATCGGCGTCATGATCCGCTTGCCGTTCTCGGTGATGAACAGCTTCGTGCCGTGGTAGCGGTCGGCGACGCCGAAGCGCTGCTCCGCCATCTTCAGCAGCTTGTTCTCCTGGTACTCCTTCTCGTGGTCCTGCTTGCGGGCGTCCTGGATCAGCTTCCAGGCGGTCCAGATGAGGAAGGCTCCGAAGATGTAGAAGACCCAGGAGAAGGCGGTGATGATCGCCGCGCCTGCGGCGATGAAGACGGCGCGCAGGACCAGGGCCATCAGGACGCCGATCATCAGCACCCGCTGCTGGTACTGCGAGGGCACCGCGAACTTGGCCATGATCAGGACGAACACGAAGAGGTTGTCGACACTGAGGGACTTCTCGGTGATGTAACCGGCGAAGAACTCACCGGTGGGCCCGCTCCCACCGAAGTACCACAGCCCCAGCCCGAACAGCACGGCGAGGACGATCCACACCACCGTCCACGTCCCGGCTTCCTTCACGGACACGTCGTGAGGCTTGCGGCCGACGAAGAAGTCGACGGCGACGAGCAGGCACAGAGCTGCCACGGTCAGCAGCCACACGGAGAGGGAGACGTTCACTGGTGCTCCTGTTGCAGGTGTGGACAGTGGGACATCGTTCTCCACGTGGCTGATTTCCGCCACACCTGCCGGGTGAACAATGGATCACAGTTGCGCGTGCAGCGCCTCCAGGACGTCCTGGTCCGTCAGTTGGTCGAAGTTCTCGTACCAGAGGCCCACGGCCATGAACGCGGCCGGCTGGTACAGGCAGATCACCTCGTCGGCCTCGGCGCGCATCAGCTCGGCCGCCTCCGGGGAGCACACCGGCGCGGCCAGCACCACCCGTTCGGGCGCCTGACGGCGGACGAATCGCAGCGCGGCCCGGGCCGTGGAACCGGTCGCCAGGCCGTCGTCGACCACGATCACCGTGCGTCCGCGCAGATCGGGTGCGGGACGGCCCTGCCGGTACAGCCGCTCGCGGCGGCGCAGCTCCGCGCGCTCCCGCTCGATGACGGGCGCGAGGGCGGCCTCCCGCAGGCCCAGGTGGCGCATGGCGTCCTCGTCGAGGAGCGGCACCTCGTCCCCGGCCATGGCGCCGACGCCGAACTCCTCCTGGAAAGGCGCCCCGATCTTCCGTACGACGAGGACGTCGAGCGGGGCGTCCAGTGCCGCGGCGACCTCGCGCGCCACGGCGACCCCACCGCGGGGCAGGGCGAGGACGAGGGGATCGGGCAGCGCCCCCTCGCTCTGCCGGGTGCGCAGCGTTTCGGCCAGTTCCCGGCCGGCCTGCCGGCGATCATGGAAGCGCATGACGGTCACCTCTGCTTCCCGCGCGGAGAGGGCCCTTCGCCGGTCCGGCTCCCGCGTACCCCCCGCCCACCGGACAATGCACAGCTCGCCTACCGGACAATGCACACCTTCCGGACCTCCGTCACACTCGGAACGCGGGGTGTTTCCGGCGGTGCGCGCAGGCAACCCGTGCCCGTGCGGCACGGACCGCACGCACGGGCACGGCCCTCCCCGCACCATCGGCGCAGCGCACCAGTCCACCGAGCAGACTCCGACGCGACGGGAGCACCCGGATGACCACTGCCCCTTCTCATCCGCAGCCCGCCCGGCCAGGCCCGCGCATCGGCGTGCTGGGTTCGTACGGCGGCTTCAACATCGGCGACGAGTCGATCCTGACCTGTGTCCTGCGCTGTCTGCGCACCCAGCGGCCCGAGGCCCGGCTGGTCGTCTTCAGCCGGAACGCCGAGCACACCCGGGTGCATCATCCGTCCGCCGACGAGGTGGTGGACTGGGAGGGCGTCAGCCGCAACCACGTCCTGGACGCGCTGGCGTCGCTGGACGTGCTGGTACTGGGCGGCGGCGGGCTCCTCTTCGACGGCGAGGCGCGCCGTTATCTGCGCCTGGTCCGGGCCGCCCAGGAGCGCGGCATCCGCACGTTCGCCTACGCCATCGGCGCCGGCCCGCTGCGCGAGGCCGAGGACCGGGAGGCCGTGCGCACGGTGCTGGCGGACATGGAGGACGTCGTGGTGCGCGACGAGGAGTCCAAGCTGGTGCTGGAGGAGGTCGGTGTCGAACGCGACGTCGTCGTCACCGCCGATCCGGCGCTGCTGCTGGAGGCGGAGCCGTTCACCGACGAGATGATGCGCCACGAGGGCGTGCCCACCGACTCGCGTCTGGTGGGGATGTCGGTGCGGGAGCCGGGCCGGGCGGCCGAGAAGCTGGACGAGGGCGACTACCACGCGCTGCTCGCCGACGTCGCCGACTTCCTCGTCCGCCGGCTGGACGCGCACGTGGTGTTCCTGCCGATGGAGCGGCACGACGTGCGGCACGCGCACGCCGTGCTGTCCCACATGACCGCTCCCGACAAGGGGCGGATCCTGCACGGCGCGTACAGCCCGGGGCAGGTGCTCGGCTTCATGCGCCATCTGGACCTGGCGGTCGGCATGCGCCTGCACTTCGTGATCTTCGCGGCGCTCTCCGGGCTGCCGGTACTGCCCCTGCCCTACTCCGGCAAGGTCTTCGACTTCGCACGCCGGATGGGGGCTCCCGCCCTGGTGGGCGTGGCGCGGGAGCAGGCCGGGCTGCTGCTGGCGGAGGTGGACCGGCTGTGGGACGAGTACCCGGAGCGCCGTGAGGAGCTGCACTCCCGCGTCCGGGAGCTGTCCACGCAGGCCTTGGAGACCTGCGCACGCTGCGGACTGCTGCTGGACGAGGTCGACGGCGGCACGGAGAAGGCCATCGGCGCCGCTTCCCTCCTGGACACGCAGGCAGAACCACCGCACCCGCCCACCGCCGAACCCCGTCCGCTGGGCGTGTGACGCCGACGCCGAGGCCCCGCCCGCGGGAGGACACCGATGCCGATCCTTCGAGAACCGCGCGAGCCCCGCACCGTCACCCTGCCCGAACGGCCCGCCCAGCACGGCGGCCGGACCGAGGTCCTGGTGGTCGGCGGCGGCCCGGCCGGGTTCGCCGCGGCGGTCGCGGCGGCCGACGCCGGTGCCGAGGTCGTCCTGGTGGAGCGCTACGGGTTCCTCGGCGGCAACGCGACCGCGGCACTGGTCATGCCGCTGATGTCGTTCCACAACGAGCACAAGCAGGCCACGTTCACCGAGTCCGGGGACGAGGCCCGGCTGCTGCCCACCGACCACGGCGAGGGCGAGCCGGTCGTGCAGGGCGTGCTGTGGCAGCTGCTGGACCGGCTCATGGGCCGCGGCGGCTGCCTGAAGCCCTCCCCCAGGACCGGGTACACGGTCCCCTTCGACCCGGAGCTGTTCAAGCTGGTCCTGCTCGAGATGATGGACGAGGCGGGCGTGCGGATGCTGTTCCACGCCTTCGCCTCCACGGCGCTGCGCCTGGACGACGGCTGGCGTGTGGTGTTCGAGACCAAGTCGGGGCCGGTGGTGATCGACGCCGACGTGGTCGTGGACGGCACGGGCGACGGCGATGTCGCGGCGGCCTGCGGGGCGCCGTACGAGATCGGGCGGCCGGAGGACGGGCTGGTGCAGCCGATGACGCTGATGTTCCGGGTCGCGGACTTCGCGCGGCCGGACTTCGCGCAGTACGTGCGGGAGCATCCCGACCAGTGGCGCGGGGTGCACGGTCTGTGGGACCTGGTCGAGGAGGCCCGGGCCGACGGTGATCTGCGGCTGCCGCGCGAGGACATCCTGTTCTTCGCGACGCCGCATCCGCGCGAGGTCAGCGTCAACAGCACCCGCGTGAACAGGGTGCTCGGCACCAGCGTGTGGGACCTGACACGGGCCGAGTACACCGCCCGGCGCCAGCTCGCGGAGATCGACCGCTTCCTGCGCACCCGCGTGCCCGGCTTCGAGGAGTCGTACGTGGTGCAGAGCGGCACGCACATCGGCGTCCGGGAGACCCGGCGCGTCGTCGGCGACTACCACCTCACCGGCCACGACATCCTGGCCGCCCGCCGCTTCCCGGACGTCGTCGCGCACGGCGCCTACCCGGTCGACATCCACAACCCGCGCGGCTCCGGAACGCTCCTGAAGCGGGTGCCCGCGGGCAGCTTCTACGACATCCCGCTGCGCTGCCTCGTGCCGAAGGGCACGCAGCGGCTGCTGGTGGCGGGCCGCTGCATCTCGGGGACGCACGTGGCGCACTCGTCGTACCGGGTCATGCCGATCGCGATGGCGACCGGGCAGGCGGCCGGCGTGTGCGCCGCGCTGACCGTGCGTCACGGTCACGGGCCGCGGGGTGTGCCGTACCGGCTGGTGCAGCGTGAACTGCTGCGGCAGGGCGCCCGGTTGCGCATCGACCTGCCCGTGAGCGGCTGACGCGGGCCGCCGTCAGCCCGCCGCGGTCCTCAGCTGGTCGTGGCACCACCGCCGGGCCACCTCGGTGACCTGGTCGAGCGTGCCCGGCTCCTCGAACAGGTGGGTGGCGCCGGGCACCACGTGGAGGGTGTGCGGGACGTGCAGCCGCCGGGCCGCTTCCTCGTTGAGCCGCAGCACGTGCCGGTCCCGGCCGCCCACGATCAGCAGCACCGGCGCCCGGACAGCGCCCAGGGCGTCGTCGGCCAGGTCGGGCCGCCCGCCGCGCGAGACGACCCCGGTCACCCGGTCGGGCCGTTCGGCGGCGGCGACCAGGGCCGCGCCCGCGCCGGTGCTGGCGCCGAACAGGACGACGGGCAGGCCCTGGGTGCCGGGCGACTGTGCCAGCCAGTCGATGGCGGCCACCAGCCGGCGGCCCAGCAGGGGGATGTCGAAGCGGAGTTCGGCGGTGCGGACGTCCAGCCGTTCCTCCTCCTCGGTGAGCAGGTCGATCAGCAGGGTTCCGAGTCCGGCGGTGCGCAGCCCCGCGGCGACCTCGCGGTTGCGGGGACTGTGCCGGGAGCTGCCGCTGCCGTGCGCGAACAGCACGACCGCGCGGGCGGCCGGCGGCACGGTCAGATCGCCGGTGAGCGCGGCGCCGCCGGCGGGCACGGTGACCGTCTGGGAGATCATCGCAGGCCTCCTCTCCCCCCGGTTCGCTCGTCCTGCCGCCCACCTACCCACCCTGCGGCAGCCGTCCCGCCTCGCCGGCCCGCATGGCGCGATCCGTGGGGTGCGTGTCGTTGACGCCATGACCCGGGCCGGAGGAGCGTGGAGGGCATGACGTCCCGCCGTATCGTCTTCGTCGTCTTCGACGGCTTCCAGCCGCTCGACCTCACCGGCCCGCACGAGGTGTTCCACAGCGCGGGTGAGGACTACGCCTGCGAGGTCGTGGCGCCCCGGGCGGGCCCGGTCAGGTCGGTCAGCGGGCTGCTGGTGCATGCCGGGCACGGCGTGGCGGACCTCGGCCCGGTCGGGATCGACACGCTGGTGGTGGTCGGCGGCCGGGGTGTCGACCGGGCCCGGCAGGACGAGGCGCTGGTCTCCTGGATCGCCGCCGCGGCGGCCGGTGCGCGGCGCGTGGCCTCGGTGTGCAGCGGAGTGTTCCTGCTGGCGGCGGCGGGGCTGCTGGACGGGCGCCGGGTCACCACACACTGGGCCCGCGAAGAGCAGTTGGCCCGGGAACACCCCGAGGTACGGGTGGACTGCGAGCCGATCTTCGTCCGGGACGGGCCGGTGTGGACATCGGCCGGTGTGACGGCCGGAATGGATCTGGCGCTCGCCCTGGTGGAGGACGACCTGGGCCGGGACGTCGCGCACGCGGTGGCCCGCCGGCTGGTGCTGTTCCTGCGCAGACCGGGCGGCCAGTCGCAGTTCAGCGTGGCGTTGTGGTCGCTGCAGCCGGCGACGGACCCGGTGCGGGCCGCCGTCACCGCGATCCACGCCCGTCCGGGCGCCCGGCACGACATCACCGGCCTCGCCGCGCACGCCGGGCTGAGCCCACGGCACCTCCAGCGCCGTTTCACCGCCGAACTGGGCGTGCCGCCGGCCGCGTACGTCGAGCGGGTGCGCGTCGAGGCGGCCCAGCGCGCCCTCACCGAGGGGGACGAACCGGTCGAGGCCATCGCCCGCCGCAACGGCTTCACCACCGCGGAGACCCTGCGCCGCACGTTCCACCGCCGGCTCGGCATCGCGCCGTCGGACTACCGCGCCCGCTTCCGCTCCACCGCGGAACCCGCCGGCGCTCACCACCTCTCACAGAACGGGGAACCCGTATGACGACCTATGGCCTGCTGGTCTTCGAGGAAGCCGAGGAGCTCGACTTCGTGGGCCCCTGGGAGGTCTTCACCGTCTCCGCCATGCTCCGCGACGGCGCCGACTCGGCCGTGCTCGTCGCCGAGCACCCCGGCCCCGTGCGCTGCAACAAGGGCCTGCGCGTCCTGCCCGACCACACCCTCGACGACCATCCACCGCTGGACGTGCTGCACGTCCCGGGCGGCCGGGGCGCGCGCGAGGTGCAGCTGCACAATCCGGTGGTCACCGACTGGATCGGGAAGACGGCGGAGCGGGCCGCGTGGGTGCACGGCGTGTGCACCGGCACGTTCCTGCTGCACGCCGCGGGTCCCGCGCGCGGGCGGCGGGTGGCCACGCACTGGAGCCAGGAGGACATCCTGGAGGCCCGCGGTGACGTGACGGTCGTCCGGGACGCCCGCTACGTCGTGGACGGCAACCTGGTCACCAGCCAGGGCGTCTCGGCCGGTATCGACAGCGCCCTGTGGCTGGTCGGGCGGCTGCACGGCCGGGATCACGCGCGGGCCGTACGGCGCTACATCCAGTACGACCCGGCGCCGCCGTACCTCGCGGACGAGCCCGGCTGATCCACCGCCGGGCCGGTCGCTGCATGGGTGGGGCAGCCTCGGGCAGTCGATGTTCATGGGCGGTGACAGGGACGACGACGCGCAGGGACGGCAGGCGGGCGAGTGCGGGCACCGGGCGGTGCCGCATCCGGAGAACATCCGGATCGAGGCGTGGGCGGCGTGCCGGGAGCACTGTCTGGCGGAGGCCGTCCTGGCGATGGTGGAGTGTTTCGCGGACGTCTCCGGGGTGCGTCCGACGGCCGTGGACCGGGTGCGGCTGGCCGAGGCCAGCGACGACGACCTGCTCGCCTCACTGCTGGACGAGATCATCTTCCGGCTGGAGGTGTACGGCCAGGTGCCGGTGGACGTGGAGGCGGACGAGGCCGACGGCGGCCTGGACGTACGGCTGGCGGTCACCGGCCTCGCGGACGTGGAGATCACCGGGGCGGTCCCGAGGGCGGTGGCGTGGGACGAGCTGCGGATCAGGCCGGGCCCCTACGGGTGGTCGTGCGCGGTGACGATCGACGCGTGACTCTGCCGTCCGGGGTGCGCCTACCGTGGAGGTGTGGGCGGCGGCGTCGTGACGCTGTTCCTGTGCGGTGACGTGATGCTCGGGCGCGGCGTCGACCAGATTCTGGCGCACCCCGGTGATCCGGCACTGCGGGAGGCGTACGTCGAGGACGCCCGGTCCTACGTCCGGCTGGCTGAGTCGGCCCACGGCCCGGTGCCCGCGCCCGTCGGCCCGTCCTGGCCCTGGGGCGAGGCGCTGCGGGTCCTGGAGGAGGCCGCCCCGGACGCCCGGATCGTGAACCTGGAGACGTCGGTGACGTCCGCGGACACGTTCGCCCCGGACAAGGAGATCCACTACCGGATGCACCCGGCCAACCTGCCGGCCCTGGCCGTGGCCCGGCCCGACGTGACCGTCCTCGCCAACAACCACGTCCTGGACTTCGGCCGCCCCGGCCTGCTGGAGACGCTGGACGCGCTGGCCCGGGCGGGTCTGCGGACGGCGGGTGCGGGACGTGACGCCGAGGAGGCGTACGCCCCCGCCGCGGTTCCCCTCCCCGGTGGCCGCCGGCTGCTGGTCTTCGCCCTCGGCGCGCGCTCCAGCGGCGTCCCGTCCGGCTGGGCGGCGACGGCGGACCGGCCCGGTGTGGCATACCTGCCCGAGCTCTCCCCCGCCGCGGCCGACACCGTACTGCGGCACGTCCGGCCGGCCCGCCGGGCCGGTGACCTGACGGTCGTGTCCGTGCACTGGGGCACGAACTGGGGGTTCCGCGTGCCCCGGGAGCAGGCCCGTTTCGCGCACGCCCTGGTGGACGGCGGGGTGGACGTCGTCCACGGTCACTCCTCGCACCACCCCCGACCGCTGGAGGTGTACCGGGACCGGCTGATCCTGTACGGCTGCGGCGACTTCATCGAAGACTACGAGGGCATCACCGGCTACGAGGAGTACCGCGACGACCTGCGCCTCGCGTTCCTCGCCTCGGTCGAGGCGGACAGCGGACGACTGGCGGGCCTGCGCATGATCCCGCTCCGCGCACGCCGGATGCGCCTGGAGCCCGCGTCCCGCGAGGACCGCACATGGCTGCGGACGACCCTCGACCGGATCAGCGACGGCGTGACGGTGACAGCGGCACCGGACGGTTCGCTGACGTTGACGGGTGGGTGAACCGGGGTGGCGGCTCGGCCGGACGTCAGCCCGCCCAGGCCGTCAGACGGTCACGGTTCTCGGGCGCCCGTAGGCGGGCGAGGGACTCCTTCTCCAGCTGGCGTACCCGTTCGCGGGTCAGGCCCACGCGGCGGGCGACCTCGTCGCGGCTGCGGGTGTGGCCGTCGTGCAGGCCGTAGCGGAGGCTGAGGATCATGGCCTCGCGGGGCGCGAGCGTGCCGACGGCCTCGTGCAGTTCCTCGGCGAGGGCCTGGTACTCGGCGACCTCCGGAGCCTGGAGCACCTCGGTGTCGGGGATGAGGTCGCCGACGACGGTCCCGCCGGTCTCGTCCACGGGCGTGTCCAGGCTGACGGCCTGCCGGCCGACGCGGCGCAGCCAGCCGATCCTGTCGGCGGCGAGGCCGCTCTCGCGGGCCACTTCGTCGACGCTCGGTTCGCGGCCCAGGTCGAGTTGCAGCCGCCGTTCGATCTTGGCGACCTTCTGGAGCTGCTCGACGACGTGCATCGGCAGCCGTACGGTGCGCGCGTGCGCGGCCAGGCCCCGCTCGATCGCCTGGCGGATCCACCAGGTCGCGTACGTGGAGAACTTGAAGCCCTTGGTGTGGTCGAACTTCTCCACGGCCCGGATCAGCCCCAGGTTTCCCTCCTGGATGACGTCCAGCAGGGGCAGCCCCCGGTGGGCGTGCCGTTTGGCCATCGACACGACGAGCCGGAGGTTGGCCCGGACCATGTGGTCCTTGGCGGCCTGCCCGTCCCGGGCGGCCTCCTCCAGCTCTCCCCGCCGCTGCGGCGCGAGGTCGAGCTCACCGGCGTCGGCCCGTTCCAGTTCCTCCAGCGCACGCACGCCGGCCTGCATCCGCCGGGCCAGCCGGACCTCGTCCTCCGCCGTGAGCAGCGGTGTCGCCGCGATCTGCGTGAGGTACTGGCCGAGGAGGTCGGGCTCCTCGTCGGGCTCGGGGATGCGGTTGCGCAGCCGTGCGGTGCGGGCGGGGGCGCGGCGGTCCTCCCGGGGGTGTGCTGCGGAGTCCTCTGCCAGGGGAGACATCCTCGTGATCCTCCGTCCCCTACCTCTTTCCGGCGCGTTTTCCGGACGGCTCACGGGTACCCGGGGCCGTCGGTCCCGAACCGCATGTCCGGGTCCCGCGGGGGTACTCCGGGGCACATGACCGGCATCGAACTGCGCAGCAACGCGTTCAACGACCACTCCTTCATCGCGCGCCGGTACGCGTACGAGGGACCGAACGTCTCTCCGCCGCTGACCTGGAGCGGCGTACCGGACGACGCGGCCGAGCTGGTCCTGCTCTGCGAGGATCCCGACGCCCCGTCGGGCACCTTCGCGCACTGGGTCGTCGTCGGCATCGACCCGCACAGCGGCGGCGTCGAGGCCGGGCACTGCCCGCCGGGCGGTACGGAACTCGTGAACGGCTACGGGCAGCGGGGCTGGGGCGGCCCGCATCCCCCGCCCGGGGACGACGCACACCACTACTTCTTCCGGCTCTACGCCCTGTCCGAGCCGTGCGTCCTGCCCGAGGCGCCCCGCGCGGACCAGGTGCACGAGGAGGTCGAGAAGCGCCGCATCGCGGATGGCACGCTGGTGGGTCTCTACCAGCGCTGAGAAGGCCCGCGCACGGGACCGTCCGACCCGCGTGACACAACCGATGGTTGTGTCACGGGTGGGGGACGGTTGTTTGCCCGGGCGCCCCGCCGCCCGCTTGGATGGCTGCCGGTCAACACCGGGTTGTCCGCGGGAGCTGGGGGTGTGCGCCGGGTATGGCGGGCAGGCGGTCGCTGGGGTCGCGGTTCGGGTGGCTGTGGGGCGCGTACGCGGTCAGCACGGCCGGCACATGGCTCGCGTTCGACGCGTTCGCGCTGCTCGCGGTCCTGGTGCTGGACGCCGGTCCGACGCAGGTGTCGCTGCTGGCGGCGGTGGGACCGGCGGTCGGCGCGGCCGTGTCGGTGCCGCTCGGGCCGTGGGTGGAAGTCCGCCGCAAACGCCCGGTGATGATCGCGACGGACCTGGTCCGGTGCGCGGTGCTGCTGAGCATCCCCGTGGCGTTCGCCCTGGGCCGGCTGGGCTTCGTACAACTGCTGATGGTGTCGGTGGCGGTCGCGGCGGCCGACATCACCTTCAACGCGGCGGCCGGGGCGTTCCTGAAGGATCTGCTGCCGCGGCGGGACCTGCTCGTCGCGAACGGCCGGTTCGAGGCGACGACCTGGACGGCCAGCATGGTCGGGCCGCCGCTGGGCGGGGCCGCGATCGGGCTGTTGGGCCCGGTGACGACCGTGGTGGTTGACGCGGTGAGCTATCTGCTCTCGGCGTTCGGCCTCCGGGCGATGGGCGGCGAGGAGAAACCCCCGGTGCGTCAAGCGGCCGACAAGACCCGGCCCCGGGCGGGCGGCCTGCTGGAGGGCTGGCGGTACATCCTGGCCGACCCGGCGCTGCGCCCGCTGTTCTTCAACACGGTCCTCGCCAACTCCCTGATCATGGCGGCTTCTCCGCCGCTCATGGTCCTCATGGTCGGTGAGCTGCGGTTCGCCCCCTGGCAGTACGCGCTCGCCTTCGCGGTGCCCTGCACGGGCGGCCTGCTCGGCTCACGTCTGGCACCACGGCTGGTCGCGCGGTGGGGCCGGGACCGTGTCATGTTCACGGCGGGCGTGCTGCGGGCGTGCTGGTCGCTCGGGCTGGCCTTCGTCGGCCCCGGTGCGGCCGGGCTGGCGCTGGTCATGGTCGTCGAGTTCGGGCTGATCACCTGCTGTGCCGTGTTCAATCCGGTGTTCGCCACGTACCGCCTCGACCGGACCCCCGCGGACCGGGTCACCCGCACCCTGGCCGCCTGGTCGGCCACCGGCAAGGCCACGACCGCGGCCGTGACCGCCCTGTGGGGCCTGGTGGCCCACCTGACCGGTGCCCGTACGGCCATCGCCCTCGCCGGTGTCTTCCTGCTCCTCACCCCCGTCCTGCTCCCCCGCCGCGACCAGGGACCGCCGGACGGCGGCGGTCCCGAGCCGGCTCCCCTCGCGCTGAAGGACGGCGCATGAACGGCCGGTCCCCGGCCGGGCCGGGGGCAGCTCGGTCAGCGACGTCCCGCCCCCGGCCCGGGTCGGCTCAGATCGCCCCGGGCACGTCCTCCGTGACGCCGTTCAGCGGTGAGGACGGGTCCGCGCCGTACGGGCGGGTGATGATCTCCAGGCCGTGGCCCGCCGGATCGAGGAAGTACACGCCCCGGCCGCCGTCGTTGCGGTTGATCTTGCGCGGGTGGTTGCCGTGCGGGTCGGCCTGGATCGGGATCCGGGCCGCGACGAGCCGGGCGAGGGCCTCGTCGAACTCGTCCTCGGAGACGAGGAACGCGTAGTGCTGCATGGGGATGTCGGCGTCGATGGTGAGGAAGTCCAGCGTGACGCCGTTGGCGGTCGTCACCGGCAGGAACACCCCGGCCGGTGCCCCGACCTCCAGACCCAGGATCTCCGCGAGAAAGCGGGCGGACTTCTCCCGGTCACGGGACAGGACGATGGTGTGATTGAACTCGACAGACACGGTTGAATGCCTCCACGGGCATCTCCGCGGCGCCTCCATGCCTCACCCGGCCGGTGACCGGCACGCGATGCCGCGGGGTGGATCGTAGACAGCGGCGGGTGTGCTCGTCGAGCGGTTTTCGGCCGTGTCGCGCGGCTCATGTCCGGCACCAACTCTCCTCGCATGTACCCCTGTTGCCCGGCGCGACCGTGGCAATTGCCAGGGACCGCGTCGCCCCTGCTCTCCCTACGGTTCTGAGCGTCGGCGCGCCCGCTTCAGCCGGCTGTTCGCGGGCGCCGTGCGACGAACACGAACTCCCGCCCCGGCCGGTCGGGCGCGTCGCGCACCTCCTCCACGGCATAGCCCTGTGCGACGAGTTCCGCCTCGACCTCGTCCCGCTCACGGAAGCGCAGTGTCGACTCCGACGTCAGCACCTGCCCGTCCGCGGCGAACACATAGGCCGACCGGAACGTCACCAGCGGCCCGCGCACTTCGAGCAGATCGACCCAGGACTCGACGGCGCCCACACCGGGGACGTCCGTCACGGTGTACGTCGCCTCACGGGTCCACTCCTCCCAGGCACGGCGGGCCGGCACCCGGGTCTCGAACACGAAACGGCCGCCGGGGCCGCAGGGCCGCACGGGCCCCTCGCAGGGTCCTCCGCCAGTCCTCGGGATCGGCGACCGCCTGGGCGGCGTTGCCCGTCATCGTGGCGAGGTCGGCGGTCAGGGGCGGAAGGGTCGTCGCATCACCGTGGATCCACCGCACCCGCTCGCCGCCCGGCTTGCCGCGGGCGACGTCCAGGGACGCGCCGGCGGGATCGACGCCGACGACGTCGACGCCGCGTTCCGCCAGCAGCAGCGCGAAGACACCCGTGCCGCAGCCGATGTCGAGCACCCGGCGCGCCCCGAAGTCCTCCGCCATGCGCAGGTACGGTTCGAGATCGGCGCGGTCGGGGTCGAGCGGGTCGTAGACGGCGGCGAGCCGCGGATGCCGGAAGCACTCGTCTGCCATGCGTCCGACGCTAGGAACGGTGACCGCGGTGTGGCCACCGGTTTTCGGCGACCGCCTTCGCCCGGCTCAGCCCAGGCAGATGACGAGCAGACAGAGTTCCTTGGAGTCGGAGCCGGAACCGGAGTCCGAGGGCGGCGTCGCGGACGGGGTGGGGCTCGCCGTGGTCGGGGTCGTGTCGGGGGACGTGGCCTGCTGCGAGTCCTTGCCGGTACCGGCCCCGGGCTGGGTCGTCCGCTGCTCGGTCGCCGTCGACGTGGACTTGCCGGCGCCGCCGGTGGCGGAGTCGACGGTGTCCGGGACGCTGGTCCTCGGCTGTGTCGTCTTCGGCAGCTCACGGGGCGCTGCGGCCGCGTCCGTCCGCGGGTCCACCGGTGTGCTGCGAGGAGTGGTGTCCCGGGCCTTTTCGCGCTGCGAGGTGCGGCCGGCGTGCGGCGGAGCGGTGGGCGTGGCCGCGGACCGCGCGGTGCCGCTCCGGGTGGACGTCGGTTCGGTGTACTCCGGCGCCTGACCGTCGGCGCCGCCCATGGTCCTGTCCCCGGGTGCCGTGGCCGACGGCACGCCGTTCGTCGAGTCACCCTTCATGGCGGCGACGGTGAGGCCGCCCCCGACGAGCGCGACGGCGGTCGCCACCACGGCCCGGCGCTGGTTCTTCTTCCAGCGGGCCATCTGACGACGCCGTGCCGCGCGCCCCTGCTGCGGGGCCTGGTAACCGTCGGTTCCGGCGGCGGTCTCCGGGGTGCCGTGTCCGTCGGACGGGTCCGTGGCCGGGGTCTCGTGGCCGCCGGACGAGCTGAAAGCCAGGGGCTCGTGGCCGTCGGACGGGTTGGCGCCGAGGCCGTCGTGGCGGCCGCCGGACGATCCGGTGTGTGCGAGGGGCAACTCCCGCGTGCCGGCGCTGTTCGTGTCCCACACGCTGCCGTCGTCCCACACGTTCTCGTCGCGCCATGCGCCGGAGGCGGCCGGGTACTCCCATGCGGCCGGGCCGGTACGGCCGTCGGCGGCGGGGTCGATGTCCGGGGCGTAGGCGCCGCACCCCGGGCAGACCAAGGCGCCGTTGAGGTGCCGACGGCACGAGGAGCAGTAGTCCATGTGTGGTCTTCCCGATCTGGCTGTTGCCGGCGGCTCGCCGGCCGCGGCCTGGTCACGTTCGCACGTGGGATCGAGCCGTAACGCTAACGAGACTTTGAAAGGGGGATGTGCAGCATGTGTGACACCCCTGAGCAGATCCTCGGGATCTCGCGTGCACTGTAAGTGGCTGGTGACTAAACGCGGCGGGGCGTGGGCATCCTCGGGGGCCCCTGCCGCCCGACGCCACCCGGTCCCGGCCCGCCGAGCGGGACTCTCGCGCGCTCGTACTCCCCAACTCGCCTGATTTTCCCGGGAACTGACGCACAACCCTTTGAGCGTCCGGCGGGTCACATCATGCAGGAGCAACCACTCGAAGAGTTGCAAGGGGGAAATATGCGATTCACCCGTTCCGTCCTGGCCGCGTCGGCCCTGGCGGCGCTGACCGTGGGGACCACGACCGCCCTGGCGTCACCCGCCTCCGCCGCGCCCAACACCACTCCGCAGAAGGTCTGCGGAAGCGCCTACAAGACCGTGAACTCGGCGGCCGTCGGCTCCCTGGGCACGGTCTACCTGACGTACAACGCCACCAACGGGAAGAACTGCGTCACGACCATCCGCAACAACCCGGGCACCGCCGTGGACATGTCCGCATGGGTCTACGTCCCCGACACCGAGACGGGAGACTCGGACGAGGGGCGGTACACGTCCTACGCCGGACCGACCTACGTCTACGGCAAGGGGCACTGCGTCGACTGGGGCGGCAGCATCAACAACGTGTACGTGGCGGTCTACGGCTCCAACTGCGGCGCCAAGAAGGAACACCGGGTCACGTTCACCCGCTGACCGCACCACCGCGCAACACCGCCTGCCGGGCCACCACGCTCCCGCCGCCGCGCGGGAGCCGTGGTGGCCCGGTGCCGTTGCACGGGACACGGCCGAGCGGTCGTGGCCGTTCACGCCTCGCCGCGTACCTTCAGCACCACCTTGTTGAGCACCCACAGCCCGATCCCGATGGCCACCAGCACGCCCGCCCGGATGTAGACCTCCGCGGGCCGGTCGGACAACGGGCTGGCCAGGATCAGGGCGGTGATCGCGCCGAGCACCGGCAGGGCGGTCGGCGTACGGAAGTGCTGGTGCTCGACGCGGTCGCGGCGCAGGACGAGGACGGCGATGTTGACGACGGCGAAGACGCACAGCAGGAGGAAGGCCGTGGTGTCGCCGAGGCCCTCGATCTCCCCGGTGGACACCAGGCCGATGGCGAGGAGCGACACGAAGACGATGCCTACGACCGGGGTGCGGCGCCGGGGCAGTACGCGGCCCAGGGCACGCGGCAGGATGCGCTCGTTCGCCATGCCATAGCAGAGGCGGGACGCCATCATGATGTTGATCAGTGCCGAATTGGTGACCGCGAACAGCGCGATCAGAGCGAAGAGTTTGGGCGGGAAGTCGATCCCACCGGCCTTGACGACCTCCAGCAACGGGCCGCTGGAGTCCTCCAGTACGCGGTAGTCGACGAGCAGAGAGGAGACCAGGGCGACCAGGACGTAGATGGTGCCGGTGACGGCGACGCCGGTGAAGATGGCGCGCGGGAAGGTCCGCACCGGATCCTTTGTCTCCTCCGCCATGTTGACGGAGTCCTCGAATCCCACGAAGGCGAAGAAGCCGAGGGCCGTCGCCCCCAGCACGCTGGTGAGCAGTGTGTAACCGCTGCCCTCGGCCTGGAACTCACCGAGCCGGGAGGGTTCGCCGTCACCGGTCAGGACGGCCCAGGCGCCGATCGTGAGGATGACGAGCAGGCCGGTCAGTTCGACCACGGTGAGGACCACGTTGGTCTTCACGGACTCCGACACGCCCCGCAGGTTCAGGGCCGCCAGGGCGAGGATGAACAGGATCGCGACGAGGGTGGGCGGGAGGACGTCCGTGAACTCGGACAGGTAGTCGCCGCTGAACGCGCGGGCCGCCGCGCTCGCCGAGGACAGGCCCGAGCACATGACCATGAAGGCGACGATGAACGTCAGGAAGGGGACCTGGAACGCCTTTTGGGTGTAGAGCGCGGCTCCGGCCGCCTTCGGGTACTTGCCGACGAGTTCGACGTACGAGGCTGCTGTCAGGATGGCGACGACGAACCCGATGACGAACGGCAGCCACAGCGCCCCGCCGACCTTGCCGGCCACCTGACCGGTGGTGGCGTAGATGCCGGTGCCGAGGATGTCGCCGATGACGAACAGAATCAGGAGTCTGGGGCCTATCGCACGCCGCAGCGGGGTGTCGTCCCCTCTGTCCGAAGCGGCGGCTGCATCCCTGTCGGTTGTGGACACGAAAGCTCCCTGAGGCGTTCGATGGACACGGACCGGAACACCGTCTCCCTGCCCGGAAGGCCGGGAGTGATGCCTCGGCTTCCGTGCGGGCCCCGCCCGCCTGGTCGTGAACCCTGCTCGACCGGCTGGGCGGGGGTGTGGGACCGGCCCCGCGATGAGTTTCGGCGGGCTCGCGAGTCTGTTCTGGTGAGCGTCGGACGACGTCGTACGCCGCCGGCCGGAACCAGACACCACGGAGGACACCATGCCCCCCGGACGACCCGACCGCCGAGCCCGGCCGCCCGCCCGCCGTCGACCTGGCGACCTGGCAGGCCGCCTGTGACGAGCTGCTGGTCCGCGAGGAGGCCCACACCCACGAGGGCGACACGATCGCCGCGGCCCGCCGCCGGCTGCCGATGGTCGAGTTCGACGGGACCCGCGGGCCGCACCGGGCCCGGTCGCGGATGGCTGCCGGGGTCGCCCCGTGTTCACCGGCGTCGGCCCAGGTCAGTTGGTGCGGTCGGACCAGCCAGGCGGGAGGTCTCCGGGGGCCGTGGAGATAACCGTGTCATCGTCGGGGCCGACGTACTCGAAGAGGGTGATCTTGGCGAATTCCGGGACGACGTAGACCGGATAGGTCGGGCCCTCGTCGCGGTACTTGCGCATCTCGTCGAGATGGTCGTTCTGGTAGACGACGGTGCGTTCGCCGTGTTCCTCCACCCAGCGCGGGAAGAAGATCACGCCGTGCAGGCGGCGCTTGCCGGGCATGACGTTGACGGAGACCGACGTACCGGTGGGCTCGTTCCAGGAGATCTTGTAGTGGTCGTCGTCCAGTTGGACGAGGTCGACTCGCTGGTCCTTGACCCAGCGGCCGCCCACCATGCCGGAGTGGATCCGGTAGTCGATGGTGGCCGGGTTCTTCACGTACATCTCGTACTGCCAGCCGTTGGCGTAGGTGTAGATGAAGCGGTGGCCGACGATCCCGGAGAGCTCCTGCGCGGGGACAGGGTTCTCGACGGTGGTCACGTGTGCTGCGTTGCTGGCCATGGGGGTACCTCCTTGCTGCCGCCCGTACCACTGCGGCGGACCGTACGAGTAGCCCCGTTCGCATAGGCCTCAACATCGTTGCGGCGCAAGGGTTCGGAAGGCGGAGACATGAGGCGTGACGAGCTGATACGACCGGTGCCCGAGCTGTTACGGAACCACGCCGAGGCGGCCGGCCGTCGCTCGCGTCGGACGACGGGGACTTCCCTCGCTTCCACCGCGCTTTCCAGGACGCCCCGGAGGTCCTGGAGATCCTGGAGTTGCCGCATCCTGGGATCGGAACCGGTGCGGCCGTGCCGCAGGACCGTGACGCGCTGGCGCGTACGCAGGCCGAGAGCGTGCTGCGGCACTTCGGGGACGGGCCCTTCGTGATCGCAGGACGGTCGGCCGGCGGCAACGTGGCGCACGTGGTGGCCCACGAGCTGGAGAACAGGGGCCGGGCACCGGCGGGCCTGGTGCTCCTGGACACCTACCACGTCACGCCGGACAACAGCGGCAAGGACTGGCTGCTGTCCCTGGCCGCCCCACGGCCACGGCAACACCCCTCACAGGACACCGGACAGCCCCTCGTCGCCGGGGACGACGACAGTGTCCTGGCGGCGATCGGTGCCTACAACCGGATCTTCCTCGGCTGGGACCCCGAACCGGTCGCCACGCCCACGCTCCTCGTACGCGCGCAACGGCCCACGCCCGCCATGGCGGCCTCCGCCGACGCGGACGACTGGCGGACGTCCTGGCCCGCGGCGCACGACGTCGTGGACGTCCCCGGAGACCATCTGACGATGATGCGGGAACACGCGGAGACGACCGGGTCGGCGATCCGCACCTGGATCGCCGCGCGAACGGCGAAGGAAGACCGATGAGTTCCCCCGAGCCCGCGCAGGACTTCGATGTCGTCGTGCTCGGCGGCGGCCCGACCGGTGCCACCGTCTCGGCGGCCGTCGCCCTGCGCGGCCACCGCGTCCTCCTCGTCGAGAAGGAGACCTTCCCCCGGTACCAGATCGGCGAGTCCCTGCTGCCCTCCACCGTGCACGGCGCTGGGGCCGCAACCCGGACCCCTGGCAGCTCTCCTTCGCGCTGTCGCCCCGGCTGGCCGACCCGACCTCGTTCGCCTACCAGGTCGAGCGGTCCCGGTTCGACGGGATCTGCGCTGGAACTTCTCAGGCTTCGTCTGCCCTGGTCAGGGCCTCGGTGATCAGGCGGGTGGCGAAGTCGTGGTCGTCGGTGAGCCGGTTGATGTGCTCCGCGAGGAGGAAGGCGGTGGCCTCCAGGGGATTCATCTCGTCCATGGTCCAGTTTCCGTACCGCTTGCGCCACAGGCTGGGGCTCAGGCCGGTGCCTGCCGCGACGAGCAGTCCGGCCATGGTGGGGATGGCCTCGGGACGGACGCTCCTGGGCATCATGCGCATCGTGGCCACGAGGTTGGGCACCACGCACTCGATGACGTCCTTGCCGTGATCCTCGTAGGCCATCCGCAGCCACTGCATGAACATGTAGATGAGCGTGCACGCGCCGTCGAGGATGTCGTCGACCCCGCGCGGGCCCAAGGACGCGGCGAACTGCTCGGTCAGCGCTCGTTGCTCGGCGTCGGCCCCGGACCTGCCGTCGTGGACGGCTTTGAGCCGAGAATCGATCATCATGAGTGCTGAGCCCACGTCGCCGGCGGGAGCGTGCTCGGGGTCGCAGGGCGATGACACAGGTTTCCTCCTCGGTTGACCGAGAGCAGCGCGGCGTGTTCGTACAGTAGCCCGCCGAGGGTGGGAGGGGCCGAGGAACCCCGATGAAGGCCGCAGGGGTCAGCAGTCGCGTGGGGCCACCAGGCCGGACTCGTAGGCGAGGACCACGAGTTGGGCGCGGTCACGGACGCGGAGCTTGGTCATGGCCCGGTTGATGTGGGTTTTCGCGGTGAGGGGGCTGATCACCAGGCGGTCGGCGATCTCGTCGTTGGACAGGCCCCGCGCGACCAGCACGACAGCCTCTCGTTCACGGCCGGTCAGCTCCTCCAGCGCCGAGCCGGTGTGGCTGGGGAGCGGCTGGGTGACGTACCGGTTGATCAGCTTGCGGGTGATCGAGGGGGCGAGCAGGGCGTCGCCGCGCGCCGCCACGCGTACGGCGTGCAGGAAGTCCTCCGGCACGATGTCCTTGACCAGGAATCCGGCAGCACCGGCGCGCAGCGCGTCGAACACGTACTCGTCGAGGCCGTAGTTGGTCAGGATGACGACGTGCACCCCGGCCAGGGCCGGGTCCGCGGCGATGCGCCGGGTCGCCTCGATGCCGTCGACGACGGGCATCTGGATGTCGACGAGCGCGACATCGGGCAGGTGCTCCCGGGCGAGTTCCAGGCCCGCGCCGCCGTCGGCGGCCTCCGCCACCACCTCGATGTCGTCCTCCAGGTCGAGGAGCGCGCGGAATCCGCTGCGGATGAGCGGCTGGTCGTCGACGAGCAGGACGCGGATCATGACGCCCCGTCCAGGGGCAGTTCGGCCTGGACGGTGAAGCCGCCCTCGCCGCGCGGCTCCGCCCGCAGCCGGCCGCCGAGGGCGGTGACGCGCTCGCGCATGCCCTGCAGCCCGACGCCGGGCGTCGGCGCGAGAGCGGGTGTGGCCTTGCCGTCGTCGTCTATGCGGAGGGCGAGGGCGTCCGGGCGGCAGTCGATGCGGACCGAGGCCGTGCCGGCGTCCGCGTGCCGGGCGATGTTGGTCAGCGACTCCTGAACGATCCGGTAGACGGTCCGGCCCACCGCGGCCGGCACGTCGTGCCGCTGCCCCTCGATCGTCAGGGTCGCCTTCAGGCCGGTTCTGCCGGCTCGTTCCACCAGTTCGGGCACGTCGTCGAGGCCGCGCGGCGGGGTCGTGCCGTCGTCGCGCAGCGCTTCCAGCGTCACCCGCAGCTCCCGGGCCGCCTCGCGGCCCGCATCCCGGATCGCCAGCAGGGCCTCCGACACCTCTTCGCCTCGTCTGCGGGCCACATGGACGGCCGCGTCGGCCTGCACCTTGATGACGGAGATCTGATGGGTCAGCGAATCGTGCAGTTCCCGTGCGATGCGCAGCCGTTCCTCGTCGGCGCGCCGTCGCGCGGTCTCCTCCCGGGTGCGTTCGGCCTCGTCCGCCCGCCGCTCGGCCTGCCGCAGTGCCTCTCCCGCGGCGCCGGCGGCGATCAGCCAGGCGATTTCGAGGGCGCCCCGGGCCCGCGCGAACGCCTCACCCGTGTCATGAAGACCGGAGGCGAGAGCCGCGAGCGGGAGAGCGGCCAGCACGGTCAGGCTCGCCGCGACGGCGGCGACCCGGTGTCCCGCCCGCACGGCCGCGTACACCGCGAACAGGTAGGCGACGGCGGGCACATCGAAGCCGGCCGCCTGATACGCCACCGCGCACAGCCCGGTGACGGCCAGGACGGCGACCGGAGCGCGGCGGCGCGCGGCCAGTGCCAGGCCGCCGACGGTCAGCAGCGCATACCCGAGCACGTCCTGGTCCGTGGCCGAGGGCTGCCCGGACACTCCCGTGACCAGCAGCGTCCCCGCCACGCCCACGGCGATGACCCAGTCTCCGACAAGGGCCCGTGCGCGGGTCCCACCTGCACTCATGCGCGCACCCTAACCGGCCGCCGCCGCGGGCGAGTCCGCCTCGCGGGCGAGTGGCCGGCTACCGCACACGCAGTACGTGCGCGCCGCCTGCGGCTTTCGCGGTAGGCCGCTGCGGCGTCGGCGGCAGCGCGAAGTGTCCGCGTCCGCCGGACGACGGGGGCCGGTCCGGGCGGACATGCTCGGGCGACACCCCCGTCATCAGGAAGAGAAGGAGCATCTCGATGTCTGCTCACCACCTGTTCGCCGCCGACGTCTTCGCCTTCGGTCTCGGGCGTCTCGGAGCCGCCACGGGCGCGCTGCTGGGACTGGCCGGCCTTGTCATCGCCGGGCTGGCCCTGGCTCGTCCGGCCGGCCGTCTCGGCTCCGTCAGTCCCTCGCTCGTGGCCGGCGCGGCCATGGTGGCGGGGCTGATCGGCATGGCCCTCGGCGGGCTGGTCGCGGCCACCGCCGACGGCGGTCTCGGCACCGGCAACGGGCTGGGCGGGGCCTATGTGGCGATGCTGGTGGGGCTGAGCGCCACGGTCCTCGGCCGGCTGGTCCTGACCCGCTCGCGCCGCACCGGAACGGCCACGAGCGTACGTCCGGGTTCCTGACGATTACGGTCAGCACCGGTGGTTCGTACTACGTCGAAGCGATCCGTCACGCGACCATGACCGGGACCGATTGAGTCGTCGCTTGACTTCCTGAAGGGGCAGAGGGCGCGTATGGACGTTCGGCAGCTGGAGTACTTCCTTGCGATCGTCGATCGTGGGGGGTTCAACCGTGCGGCCGCGGCTCTGTACGTGTCGCAGCCGTCGCTGTCGCAGGCCGTGCGGGCACTGGAGCGTGATCTCGGCTCCGAGCTGTTCCATCGCATCGGGCGCAGGGCAGTCCTGACGGAAGCCGGAAGGGCTCTGATCGCGCCAGCCCGGGAGGCCGTGCGGAGTCTGGAGACGGCGCGGGCCAGTGTCGCGGCGGTGCATGAGCTGCGTGCGGGGCGCCTGGATGTCGCGTCGATGCCGTCGCAGGCGGTGGAGCCACTGACGACCTTGGTGAGTGCCTTCAGCCACCGGTACCCCGGCGTCTCGGTGGCCATCAAGGCGGCGTTCACGTCGCGTGATGTGATCGACATGGTGCGCACGGGTGCCGTGGAGTTGGGGCTCCTGGCGTCTGCCGGTCCGGTCTCCGACAAGGAGGTCGTCTTCCATGCGCTGGGGCGGCAGCGATTCGTGCTGGTGGTGCCGGCCGACGGCCCGTTCGCTGATCGGACGGCGGTGGAGTGGCGGGAGCTCGCGGGACAGCGGCTGATCGTCGGACAGCCGGGTACCGGGATGCGCGCCTACGTCGACGGCGTGCGGGAGCAGGGCATCGAGTTCACCGTCGCCGTTGAGACCGAGCACCGCGTGTCGCTCATGCCCCTGGTACTGGCCGGGGTCGGGCTCGCGGTGGTCACGGATTCCTGGCGGGACGTCGCCCGGCGACTGGGCGCCCGCGTCCTGGACATGGAGCCGGAGACCACCTTGGACATCGCCCTTGTCAGCCGCCGCGGCAGCCTGTCGCCCGCGGCCGCCGCGTTCGTCACGGCCGCCACCTCGGCCGCCGACAGCTGACGAGCACCGCTCAGATCAGGCCGGTCAGCCGTCCGGAGGACACCTCCGGCTCGTCGTGCCGCCTCTGCGCCGGGTCGTCGAACCGTGCTTCAGGAGTGCAGCCCCGTCAGGGAGAGGAACTCGGCGCGTGAGCGGGCGTCGTGGCGGAGTGTGCCGAGGAGGGTGGAGGTGAGCGTGCTGGAGCCCATGGCCTGGACGCCGCGCAGGGTCATGCAGCTGTGCTCGGCTTCGATGACGACGCCGACGCCCTTGGGTTCGAGATGGGCCTGGAGCCAGTCGGCGACCTGCTTGGTCAGGCGTTCCTGGACCTGGGGCCGGCAGGCGAAGTGCTCGACCACGCGGGCCAGTTTGGACAGGCCGAGGATGCGGTGGCCGGGGAGATAGCCGACGTGGGCGGTGCCGGTGAAGGGCAGCAGATGGTGCTCGCACACCGAGCGCACCGGGATGCTGCGGGCCAGCACGAGTTCGTCGTAGCCCTCGTCGTTGGGGAAGGTCGTCAGGTCGAAGGGGCGGGGGCTGAACAGTTCGGCGTAGGCGCGGGCCATGCGGCCCGGTGTGCCGTGCAGGCTCTCGGTGCTGGTGTCGATGCCGAGTGCGGCGAGGAAGCGTGCGGCGGCGCGTTCGGCTTCGGCCAGGTCTATGCCGTCGGTGTCGTGGACGACGCGCAGGGGGGTGGGGGCGGGTGCCGCCGTCTGCGGGCGGGGAATGCTCGCGGAGGGGGCGGGCAGGTCGGCGGTGCCCGACGCGTGGCTGTTGATCGGTCCGGCGAGTTCCATGACGTGCCTCTCATATGACGGGGTAAGGGGCTGGCGGGCGGCGAGCGGTGCGTCAGGGACTCGCGGTCGCGGGCGGGGCGGAAGCCGGCTCCAGACGGACACAGCAGTGACCGGGGCTGGGCGCCAGGCAGGCGTGGAGACTGCTGTCCTCGAGCCCGTCGAGGACGCCCCGGAGCAGGTGGAGGTTCATGCCGCACACCGTCTGGGTGTGTTCGCGGGCGAGCGCGTGGAAGGGGCAGTTGCCCAGCACGATGGCGTCGCCGTCTAGGCGGGGCTCGAACCCGTACCGCTCCAGGAGGTCGAACACTCCGGGGCCGCCCTGTCCGGCGAGCCGGCCGCCGAGACGGTGGGCCGTGCGGTGCAGGACGGCGCGGACCGGTTCGCCCGTGGCCTCGGATTCCTCCAGGGCCTGGGCGAGGAGCCGGCCGGCCAGCTCGTAATGCCGCTCGGGCAGGCTGACGGTGACCTGCTTGGCGGAGCGCTTGTAGAGCTTGGCCGGCCTGCCCGCTCCCGGGCCGGTGCGGCCGCTGCGGCGTTCGTAGACGACGTCGAGGAGTGCCTCGTCGGCCAGGCGGTCCAGGTGGAAGGCCGCGGTCTGGCGCGCCAGGCCGAGAGCGGCGGCGGCCTCGTCGCGGCTGACCGGCCCCGGCTGGCGCACGACGTGGTCGTACAGACGCCTGCGGGTCGGCTCGTCCAGGGCGGCGACGGCGGAGACGTCCGGGTGGGGTGCTTCTTTCGGGTGGTCCACGAACACCAGTGTAAAACCCATGGGCATTGACTAAAGAAGCCGCCCGCGCTTCTATTGTTAGAGAAAGTTGTCGATAGAAGGAACGGTGCGTCATGACGTCCGCAACCCACCCCTCCCCGTCCGTCGCGTCCCGGCGGGCCGCGCTCGGCGACCCCGGCTACCAGGCGTTCGTCATCCTGCGCGTCGGGTTCACCGTGGCGCCGATCCTGTTCGGGCTGGACAAGTTCACCAACCTGCTCGTGGACTGGCCCGCGTACCTCGCTCCGTGGATCGACGACATCGTGCCCGGCAGCGCCCAGGCCGCCATGTACGCCGTCGGTGTCGTCGAGATCGTCGCCGGTCTCGCCGTCGCTCTCGCCCCGCGCTTCGGGGGCTGGCTGGTGGCCGGCTGGCTGGCCGGCATCATCGTCAACCTGCTGACCATCCCGGACTACTACGACATCGCGCTGCGCGACTTCGGGCTCCTGCTCGGCGCGGTCGCCCTCGCCCGGCTCGCCCAGCGCTACCACGGCGAGCGGCAGCCGCACTGACACGGCGGCGCGGACGGACGGGGGAAGGCGGGTGAGCGTCAAACGGCTCACCCGCCTCACCGGCGTCCGGTCCCCCGGCCGGGTCAGGTGCGGACGGACGGCTGCCGGGGCTGGGTGCGGTGGTGGAGCCGGATCGCCACCGGGGCGGCTGTGAGGACGGAGGAGTACGTACCGGCCACGAGGCCGATCAGCAGGGCCAGGGCGAAGTCGGTGAGCGAGGACCCGCCGAGCACGGCGAGGGCGGTGAGGATGAACGCGGCGCCCAGACCCGTGTTCACCGTCCGGGGCAGTGTCTGCACGATGGCCCGGTCGGTGAGGTCGGGCAGCGGCGCCTCGGGAGTCCTGCGGGCGAGTTCCCTGATGCGGTCGAAGAGGACCACGGAGTCGTTGACCGAGTAGCCGATGACGGTGAGCAGGGCCGCCAGGAACACCCCGTCGACAGGCCTGCCGAGCCAGGCGAAGACACCGACGAGGATCACTACGTCGTGGGCGAGGGCGACGACCGCCGCCGTGCCGAACACCCACCGGAAGCGTGCCGCGAGGTAGACGAACTGGGCGCCCAGAGCCACGGCGAGCGCGATCAGGGCACCCCGGCGCAGCTCCTCCCCCAGGCTGGGGCCGACCAGTTCGTCACGGACCTTGTCGGCCCCGCCCGCGAGATCGCGCACGGCACCGGTGACCTCCGTCTCCTCGGCGTTGGTCAGCGGATCGGTGCGCACGGTCAGGCCCGCTTCGCCGGACGACTGGACGACGGCCCGGGGGAACCCGGCGTCGGCCAGGGCGGTGCGGACCCGGTCGGGGTCGACGGGGCTGGAGGTGGCGTACTCGATCAGGCGGCCACCGGTGAACTCCACGCCGAGGTCGATGCCGCGCACCGCGATGCCCGAGCCGGCCAGGACCAGGGCGGCGGCCGACACCGCCAGCCAGCGGCCTGGCTGGCGCATCAGCCGGGGGTTGCGGCGGGTGAGTCGGTCGCGGACCGTGCCGGTGCCGGCGATGCCGGTGAGGCCGGGGCGGCGGCGTACCCGGGGATGGCTCACGGCGACCTCGGCGAGCACACGGGTGATCACCAGCGCGCTGAACATGGAGGCGAGCACACCGATGCCCAGGGTGACGCCGAAGCCGCGCACCGGCCCGGAAGCGAGGAAGAACAGCAGAGCGGCCGCGATCAGCGTGGTGATGTTGGAGTCGGCGATCGCGCTGAAGGCGTCGCGGAACCCGGCGGCCAGCGCCGAGCGGGTACTGGGGCGTGTCCGCGCAGCCCCGTCGTCCGCCCGGAGGGCGGGCCCCGCGGCGTCCGGTGCCTGCGCTCGGCGTGCCGCGTACTCCTCGCGGGCCCGTTCGAAGACCAGCACGTTGGCGTCCACGGCCATGCCGATCGCCAGGACGAAACCGGCCAGGCCCGGCAGGGTCAAGGTGGCGCCGAGCGCGGCCAGGGCGGCGTAGGAGACGAGGCCGTAGCAGACCAGGCCGACAGCGGCCAGGACACCCATCAGCCGGTAGACGCCGATGATGAACAGCGAGGTCAGCGCGGTGCCGACGGCCGCCGCCCAGGCGCTCGCGGTGATGGCCTGCGCCCCCAGGGTCGGGCCGACGGTGCGCTGCTCCACGGTCTCGACGGGCACGGGCAGGGCTCCGCCGTTGACGAGCAGGGAGAGTTCACGGGCTTCCTCCGGGGCGAAGGAGCCCGTGATCTGTGTGGCCCCGTCCCGGATGCCGGTCCGGCAGGCGACGGACGGGTCGACCTGCGGCGAGGAGATGACCTTGTCGTCGAGGACGATGGCCACCCGCCGCGCCGGGTCGCCCGCCGGGTGACAGGCGGCCTCGCCGGTCAGCCGGGCCCAGCCGGCGCGGCCGTCCCCCTCGAAGCCGACGGTGACATGCCATCCGGCTCCGCCCTGCTGGTCGAATCGGGCGGCGGCCTCCTTGACGTCCTCGCCGGTCAGCGCCGCGGCCCCGAGGCGCAGCAGCGTGCCGGACTCGTCGGGCAGGACGCGCTCCCGCGGCGGCTGCTTCGGCAGCGGCTGGGAGGCCTCGTCGGGGCGGTCGGTGCGGTGGTCGGCGCTGGGGCCGTCGGTGGAGGGGTCGGCGGTGCCGAGCACCGGGTGGAAGGTGAGCTGCGCGGTACGGCCCAGCACCTCGGCCGCCCGCTTCGGGTCCTGCACGCCGGGCAGTTCGACGATGATCCGGTTCTCACCGGAGCGGACGAGGGTGGGTTCGGTGACGCCCAGCCCGTCGATACGGCCGCGCAGCACCTCCAGGGTGCGGTCGGTGGCCTCACGGCCGGCGTCGGTGGTGGGCGTGGAGCGGGTCTGAAGCACGAGCTGAGTACCACCGCGCAGGTCGAGTCCGAGGCGGACCGGCACGGTGACGGCGATGGAGAGGGAGAGGGCGATCACGGCGAGGGCGAGCAGCGCCCTCACGCGCACGGAACGGTTCAACGGGGGCCTCCGGCAGGCGCGACCACGGCCACGCGGGCGTGGCCGTGGTGCTGTCGAGGAGAGGAAAGGGGGTGGGGTGGGCGTGTCAGATGCCGGAGGACACAGGGGGCGCTCGCCCGCGGTCACGGAGTGCGTGGGGATCCGAGGAGGGGATGTGCGCGGCCGGTGCCGGGAGTTGCAGCGCGAGAGGTGATGTGACGTCGGTGCTGGGGGTGCAGGGGGTGGCGAGGTGCCCGCGTGGGGCGGGGTTCTCGCTGTGCGGGTCCGGGCGGGTTGTCGCCCGGACGGCGCGGAGGGTGTCGCATCCGCCGTCGGCGCGCGACGCGTTGGTGCAGACAGCCTCACACCCGTCGTCGGCACACGACGCGTTGGTGCAGACAGCCTCACACCCGCCGTCGGCACACGACGCGTTGGCCCCGACGGCCGCACACGGCCCGTTGCCCGGGTGCCGGTCGACCGCTACCACCGCGGCGGCCACGGGCTCGGTCGTCGTGCCGGGCGGCGGACCGGCGATGCCGACAGTGGCCAGCAGCGCCAGGAGGACGGCCGCCAGGAACGTGACGCGGGGCCGGGCTCCGCCGGTGGCGGGGGCGGTGCGCGCGGTGTGGTGCATGCACCGTCCCCTTTCATGGTGGTGCGCGGTGAGTGGAGCGCGGTGCGGGCCGGCGGCTCAGGCTTCGATCAAGCCGGCCCGGATCGCGTACCGCGTGAGTTCCAGACGGTCACGCAGGCCGAGTTTCTGGAGCAGGTTGGCGCGGTGCCGCTGGACGGTCTTGATGCTGATGAACAGCAGATCGGCGATCTCCTTGGACGAATGCCCCTCGGCCACCAGCTTGAGGACCTCTTCCTCGCGGGGCGTGAGGATCTGCTCGGGCGTCTCCTCGCCTTCGCGGGCCCGGTCGAGGTAACTGCGGATCAGCGCGGTGACCGCGCCCGGATACAGGAAGGGCTCGTCCCGCATCGCGGCCCGGCACGCGGCGACCAGATCCCGGTCGGCGACGGACTTCAGGACGTAGCCGTTCGCGCCGGCCTTCAGGGCCTGGAAGAAGTACTGCTCGTTGTCGTGCATCGTGAGCATCATGATCCGCAGGCCCGGCTTGAGACCGGCCAGTTCACGGGCGGCCTGGAGGCCGGTCAGACGCGGCATGGCGATGTCCAGGACGGCCAGGTCGACTTCGCGGGTGCGGGCCATCTCGATGGCCTCGGCCCCGTTCCCGGCCTCGGCGACCACTTCGAGGTCCGGTTCCCGGTCGAGGATGAGCCGCACGCCGCGGCGCACCAGCGCGTGGTCGTCGGCGAGCAGGATGCGGATCGTACTCGTCCCCGACGTGGCGGTCGTTGCGGTCATGGCCGTCGTGGTCGTCGTGGTCGTCGTGGTCGCTTCGGGCATGGTCAGGGCTGCTTCCTGGATACGGGCGCGGTGAGCTGGACCCGGGTGCCGGTGTCGGGTGCCGGGGTGATCTCGAGGCTGCCGCCGATGAGCAGGGCCCGCTCGCGCATGCCGCGGATGCCGGCGCCTTCTCGGGGGGCCTCGACGCCGCAGCCGTCGTCGGTGACGGCCAGCACCACCCGGTCGTCGGTGTGGTGCAGGGCGACGGTGACCCGGGCGGCGTCCGCGTGCCGGGCGACGTTGGTCATCGACTCCTGGGCGACGCGGTACAGGACCAGTTCCGTCTCCGGCCCCAGGACCGGCAGGTCGGCATCGAAACGACGGGTGACCTGCAACCCGGTGTGGGTGGCGAAGTCCTCGGTGAGCGAGGTCAGCGCGCTGACCAGGCCCAGGTCGTCCAGCACACCGGGCCGCAGCCTGCGCGCCAGGCGGCGGACCTCGTCCAGGCTCTCCCGGGTGATCTCCTGGGCCTCGTGCAACTGCTCGCGCAGCGGCGGCGGTGCCTCGTCCGAGGCCCGCTTGAGCTCCAGCAGGATCGCGGTCATGCTCTGGCCGACCTCGTCGTGGAGTTCCTGGGCGATGCGGCGCCGTTCGGACTCCTGGGCCAGCAGGGCCCGGGCACTGCTGGTGGCCCTTTCGTGCTCCAGCCGCTCCAGCATGGCGTTGAACGTACGGATGACCTCGGTGATCTCGCCGCCGCCGGATGCGGGCAGGCGCTGGCCGGGACGCAGCAGGTCCACGGTGGTCATCAGCTTCGTGAGCCGGCCCAGCGGGGCCAGGCCGAGCCTGAGGAGCGCGGCGTTGGCGACCAGCATGACGACCAGGCCCCCGACGAGGATGATCGCCTCGGTGAGCAGGACGGGCACGGAGACGGTCACCGGGGCCCACAGCAACAGAGCCGTGGCCGTGCCCAGCACGACGGCGTTGAGGGCGAAGATCCGCCAGAACAAGGACAACCGCCCTCAGCCTCTCTCCCGGAAAACCCCTGAAAACCCCGGAAAACCCCTGGAAACAACCCCTGCAAGGAGCCTGCCAGGTCCCGATCGCCCCGTCGATGGGGCCCGACCCCCATTTCGCCGGTCGTGCACCACTCACGACGCGGCCGCGTGGATGCCCCGCCCCGGCACAAATGGGCCCCGCGCCCGATAGGTATCCGCCACCGGCCCGGCCAGGGTGGAAGAGACACCAACCGCCCAGGTGTGCCGCTTGTGCCGCCGAGAAAGGGACCGACCATGTCGCTCGATGTCACCCGGGCCGAGCCCCGTCTTCACGACGCCCGCCAACGCCTGGAGCACGCCCGCACCTCACGGCTGGCGCAGTTGCGGGCCCTCGACGAGACCGGCCCCAGCGCCGACGACCCCCTGCTGGCCGTCCAGAAGGCCGCGATGGAGCGGGTCCTCCAAGAGATCGAGGAAGCGTTCGCCCGCCTTGCGGACGGCACCTACGGAACGTGCCTGGGCTGCGCCAAGCCCGTCCCCGCGGAACGCCTGGAGATCCTCCCCTACACCCGCTACTGCGTCGCCTGCCGCCGCGCCGCCTGACCGGCCGACTTGCCCGACGCCCGTACCGACCTTCTACGCCCTGCCTCAAAAGGGGTGACGTGGTGACCGACCAGACCATCGGCGAGAGCACGACCCACCTGTCGGCCGACGACCTCGCCGCGCTGCGTGAGAACCTCCACGAGCAGCGTCTGTTCCGCCAAGAGCAACTGCGCCAGCTCGCCGGACCCGCCACCTCCCGTGCCGAGGACCGGCACCGGCGGCAGGCCGCCGCGCAGGCGGAGGTCCGCGTCAAGCTCGCGGCGTCCGCCCGTATGGTCCTCGCCGACG
Source organism: Streptomyces sp. NPDC045955 (assembly GCF_056430805.1). Classification (NCBI taxonomy): domain Bacteria; kingdom Bacillati; phylum Actinomycetota; class Actinomycetes; order Kitasatosporales; family Streptomycetaceae; genus Streptomyces; species Streptomyces sp. NPDC045955. The sequence continues at coordinate 522,927 of NZ_JBWKKY010000003.1, read as the reverse complement.
TCGAAGCGGCTCTCGCCCGCATGCGGCAGGGCTCCTACGGCACCTGCCACCTGTGCCGGCGCCCCGTCGACCGGCAACGGCTGATGATCGTGCCGCAGGCCCGCTACTGCGCCCGCTGCCAGCAGGTCAAGGAGACACTCCCGTGACGGCGCACACCACCTGTCCGACACGGCTGCCCGGCCCGGCAGCCTGAAGGGCTGCCGAAGGACGACTTCGCGCAGGCCGCCGGTCCGGCACCGCCACCGCCGCGGGGTCCTCGCGGAGACGCCGTCGGCGGTCAGCGAGGCGGTTGGGGCGGGAGGGCGTCGGGGCCGGCGCCCTCGGCCTTGGCGGCGTCGGCGAGGGCCGCGGCAGCGGCCCTCGCCGCCTGTGCGGTGTCGTCGGCGGCCTGGGCGGCCATGTCGTCCGAGGGCTTGTCGACGGTGGCCGGCGACCGGGGCAGCACCTCGGTGAAGGCTCGGGACATCCCCTGGAGTGCGGCGGTGATCTCGCTGGGGATCACCCAGAAGTTGTTGCCCGGGCCTTGCGCGAGCTGGGGCAGCGTCTGGAGGTACTGCCAGGCGAGCAGCTTGGGGTCGGGGTCGTTGCGGTGCACGGCCTGGAACACCTCGTCGATGGCCCGGGACTGGCCCTCGGCCTGGAGGATCGCGGCGGTGCGGTTTCCCTCCGCGCGCAGGACGGCGGCCTGCTTGTCGCCTTCGGCGGTGAGAATCTGCGACTGGCGTTGTCCCTCGGCCCCGAGGATCGCGGCTCGCTTGTCCCGCTCGGCTCGCATCTGCTTCTGCATCGCGTCCTTGATGGACTGCGGGGGGTCGATGGCCTTGATCTCCACCCGGTTGACCCTCAGTCCCCACTTGCCGGTGGCCTCGTCCAGCACGCCGCGGAGCTGGCTGTTGATGGTGTCCCGTGAGGTGAGCGTCTTTTCCAGGTCCATGGATCCCACGACGTTGCGCAGGGTGGTGACGGTGAGTTGTTCGACCGCCTGAAGGAAATTCGCGATCTCGTAGAAAGCCGCTCGCGGATCCGTGACCTGGAAATACAGAACGGTGTCGATCTCGACGACCAGATTGTCCTCGGTGATGACCGGTTGCGGTTTGAAGGAGACGACCTGTTCCCGTAGGTCGATCACCGGATGAACCCGGTCGATGTAAGGGATCACGAGGCTGAGGCCGGGATTCAGGGTCCGGTGGTAGCGGCCGAGCCGCTCGACGTTACGAGCACGCGCCTGCGGCACGATTCGGACCGCCCGCACCACGGTGAAAACCGCGATCAGCGCGACGATCAGGCCGGCAATCAGAAGCGCCGAGGTTTCCATGGTTTCAGTCCCGGGGGTAGACGATCGCGGTGGCGCCGCTGATCTCCATGACGTCCACGGTCTTTCCAGCAGGAATCACCAGCGTTTCGTCGTAGGCCCGGGCCGTCCACTCCTCGCCGTCGATGCGGACCCTGCCGCCCAGGCCCGTCACCTCCGAGACGACATAGGCGGCCCTGCCGACGAGTGCGTCCACGCCGAACCGCTCCGTCTGAGGCTGGAAGAGGTGGCGCAGTGCAATGGGGCGTACGAACAGCACGGTGACTGTGGCGACGACGGTGAACACCAGGAATTGCAACGGCAGTGGCAGCCCGACGGCGGCGGAGCCCGCCGTGACCAGCGCGGCCGCACTCAGCATTCCGAGCGCAGCGGTAAGGGTGAAGATCTCCGCCGCGGCCAGCACGGCTGCGATGATCAACCAGATCAGCCATGGGTCCATTGCGTGCCTCTCCTGACGGCGCCGGCGCGGAGAGCCTGACTCCTACCATTGGACCCCCGGATCGGACGGCCGCGATAGTCCTGGGAAAGGAAATCCTGACGGCGGGAATTTCAGGGCGCGCGTCTCAGAGGTGCACAAGGTTCGCCAACAATCTCGTCCAACGGGTGCCGGTCTTCTGCCCGGATCCCGCCGATAAGGCATGACTGCGCGGCCCAGGTCGGCTCTCGGCCGACCGGGCCGCTCTGTCAGACTCGGGCAAGCTCGGCGGCGCCGAACGAGACGTCGAAACGGTCGCACCAGATACTCACGCTGTCGTAGCTCGACGGATCCACGTCAGGGGGCAGAGCGTAGTTCTGACTTCCCTTGTTGCCCTTCAGTTTGCCGAGGCTGACGTACTTCCCGTCGTCGAAGACGTGCCACCCGTCCTGCCCCTGCTTCACCGGCGCGTCGGTCAGCCAGACGCGCAGGTCCGGTCCGTTGCTGGTGTCGAGGTTCTCCAGCCGGAGGACATGGGAGCCGTCGGCCAGCCGTACGAGCTTCACCGTGCCCGCTGTCGCGTGCTCGTGACTGATCAGCTCACCACTGGCCAGCGTCTGCGGGCCGGTGGCCGGGGAGGGCGGCTCGGACGGCTCGGCCGAGGGCGCCGCGGCGGGAGGAGCGGAGTTCTCCACGACCCCGGGCAGCGCCTCTTGGACGGTCTCGTCCTGCCACAGCTTCCACGGCTGGAACCAGTACAGCCCGAAGCCGACCCCGGCGACCACCGCCACCAGCACCGCGATGGCCAACGGCCCGGTCCATGCCTTGCGCACGCGCCCCATCCCCACTCGTCTCCCCCCTGTGACGTTCCTGTTGTTCTCCCATTCAACGGAGGCCGGCGGCCGGGCAGTACCCCGCGGCTGATGACGAAATCCTTACGTCGCACCGTCGGCCCCGGGGATGGAGAACAGCGGGACCCGGTCCCGCTCAGCGATGCTCGGGGTTGTCCGCCCCCGGTCGGCACCCCGCGTCCCATTCCGTGCGCTGGTTGCCGTGGGCCGGGATCCCCCCGGCGCGTTTGAGCAGGGCCGCCAGGTGCATCAGGTTCCAGGTCATGAAGGCGGTGTTGCGGTTGGTGAAGTCGTTCTCCGGGCCGCCCGAGCCGGGGTCCAGGTACGAGGGGCCGGGCCCGGCGGCGCCGATCCAGCCCGCGTCGGCCTGCGGCGGGACGGTGTAGCCGAGGTGCTGGAGGCTGTAGAGGACGTTCATGGCACAGTGCTTGACGCCGTCCTCGTTGCCGGTGATCAGACACCCTCCGACTCGTCCGTAGTAGGCGTACTGGCCCTGGGAGTTGAGCAGGCTGGAGCAGCTGTACAGGCGCTCGATGACCTGCTTGGTGACGGAGCTGTTGTCACCCAGCCAGATGGGTCCGGCCAGGACCAGGATGTCCGAGGCCATCACCTGCTCGTACAGCGCCGGCCAGGCGTCGGTGGCGAAGCCGTGCTCGGTCATGTCGGGGTAGACGCCCGGTGCGATGTCCTGGTCGACCGCGCGGACGACCTGCGTGGCCACCCCTTGCGCTTCCATGATCGCCCGGCTTTTGTCGATGAGTCCCTGGGTGTGGCTGAGCTGGGGCGACGGCTTGAGCGTGCAGTTGATGAAGAGGGCGTGCAGGTCGTCGAAGCGGTATCCGTCCTCGGCGGACGGGGCCGGCGGTGCTGCCATGGCGGACTCCGGGGGTGAGCGGTCAGGGGTGAGGGGCGGGTGCCAGCGGCAGCGTCTCGCGTCAACCGGGCGCTGTCCGGTTACGACGCACCGGCACCCGTGTGCTGTCCCGACGACCTGCGCCTCGCCGTTCTCGTCGAGGATCCCCACGATGATCGTGGAGCCGGGCCGGCCGACCTCGCGTTTCCGTCCGCCACCCCGGGAAACCCGCCAGGTGTGGTCGCCTATGGAGCCGAGCAGCGGGTGCGCGTTCCCGCGCTGCGGGCCGGCTGGCTGAGGCAGACGTTCGTCCACTGGGCCTTTCCGCCGGACGCGGTCCAGGCGCTGTTGCCCGAGGAACTGGTGGTGGACGAGTACGAGGGGGCGGCCTGGGTGGGGCTCACTCCCTTCGTGATGGCTGATGTGCGCCCTCCCGCGGTGCCCGCCCGGGTGCCGGGGCTCGCGGCATTCGCGGAGACCAACCTGCGGACCTTCGTCCGGCAGCGGGACGGGACGGACGGGCTGTGGTTCCTGTCCATCGAGGTGGCCTGCCCGCTGATGCTGGCGGCCCGGGTCGTCGGCGCGCCGTACCATCCGGGCACGCTGAGCGTCTCCCTGGACGGGGACGCCGTTTCGTACGCCGGGTCCAGATGGGCCGGCGAGGCCTCCTACCGCCTGGTGGTCCGGCCCGGTGACCCGATCGCACCCACCGAGCGGGACGTGTGGCTGACCTCGCGCTGGCGGGCGTACACCCGTCGGCTCGGCATGCTCTGGGAGACGCCGGTCGAACACGAGCCCTGGCCGCTGGCCGGCGCCGCCGTCGACGTGCTCGAGGAGACGCTGACCAGCGCGGCTGGCCTTCCCGCGCCCAGCGCCGAGCCCCTGGTGCACTTCTCGGAAGGAGTACGGCACGTGCGGCTGGGGGTGACGAGGCCGCGTGTCCCGGCGCCGGGCCGGTCCGGGGGGTAGCGCCCTGAGCCGCACGCGCGGCACCCGCGGAGGGCGCTCGCGACTGCGCTTCGACGGCTGGATCGCGGGCGTGGGCACCTCCTCGGGGACGCGCGTCGTGGTGGGGCACTGGCAGCGGTCGCCGTTCGGGCCGTTCAGCGACGTGATGATCGAGCGGGCCGACGGGGAACGGCTGCTACTCGCCCCCACGCGCCGGACGGCGGACTTCGTCAGTGGCGCCTACAGCTTCGACACGGTGCGTGTCGTGCCGGTGGAGGTGAGCGTCGCGGACGACACCTGGACCGTCACCGCGGGGCCTCTCGAGCTGGGCTTCACCGTGGGCCGGCGAGGGCCGCTGGGCGTCCTCTTGGCGGCCGTGCCCGGCGCGCTCGCCGCCCGCCCGGCATGGGCCGCCCTGACGAACGGGCCCGCCCGTCTGCTGCCGACCCACGTACGCACCCGCGGCCGTACCGGCGCGCGACGCCGCGAGTGGTACGGCGTACGGGACATACGGCCGGTCGGCGCGGTGTCCGCGGTCTTCGAGGGCCTCGACCTCGGTGCCATGGCACCGGTCGAACCACCCGTGCGCTTCGGCTTCGGGTCGGTGCCCCGGAAACCCACGCTCACGCGGGTCACGACGACCGTGGCCCCAGCTAGTGCCAGTCGCTGATCCGGATGTCGTCGGGTGCGGGCCTGCCGCGTCCGGTCTCCACGAAGTCCTTGAGGCTCAGCAGGAAGGTCGCCCACTTCGTGCTGCAGTGGTGCATGAACTCGACCGGCTCACGCCAGCCCTCGTGCTTGAACAGGACGATCGTGTAGTCGTCGCGCCGGCTGAGGTTCCAGTCGATCTCGGTCCCGATCCACTCCGCGGGGCCGTCCGTGACGCGCCACCGCACCCGGCCGACCGGGTCGAGCTCCAGGATCTCCATGTCGAAGCCGCCGACGTCGCCGAAGCGGAACGCCAGCTGACCGCCGACCTCGCTCTTGCCGGTGGTGTCGGTCGTCCACCAGCCGGCGAGGCCCTCGGGCGTCGCGATGGCACGGTAGACGTCGTCCAGCGGCGCGACGGCGCCGATGCGATGCAGGATGTCGGGCATCTTCATTCTCCTTCGGTGTGGTTGCGGCTGCGTTCGATCGCCTCCGCGATGTGCTTGATCCGGCGCAGTCGGGCGTCCCAGGACGTGCCGACCGCGGCCAGTTGCGCGGCCGCGCGGGCGAGTTGTGCCTCGTCGACCCGGTAGCGCCGCTCACGACCGGCCGGCTCGGCACGGACCAGCCCGACCCGGTCGAGGACGGCGAGGTGTTTGGACACGGCCTGCCGGGTGAGGGGCAGGCCCGCGCTGAGTGAGGTGGCCGTTCCGGCTCCGGACGCGAGGAGCAGGTCGATCAGCGTGCGCCGGGTGGGGTCACCGATCGCCGACCACAGCTCGTCGTCGACCGGCGTGCTCATGAGGCCGACACCAGCCGCGCGATGTAGGCGCCCAGTCTGGGGATGTAGTGGTCCCACGCGCTCGCGTGATCGCGGTAGTGCTCCTCGAGTACGGCGATCTCCCAGCCCATCTCGCGGAACCCGGTCTCGGTCATCCGCACCCGCGTCCCCTGCTCGGCCGGGAGCAGGTCGAAGGTGACCAGCAACGAGTCCCCGCCGCGTTCGGCGCCCGTGTAGCACCACCTGAACGAGAAGCGCGACGGCGGGTCGACCTCGACGACGGTGAGCGCGACGGTCATCGTCTGGCCGGTCGTCTCGTCCCGCCAGAAGAGCTCACCGGGCGCGCCCGGGACGGACGTGAACCGCGCGTCGTCCGGCCACCACTCCCGCATGTGCTCCGGCCGGCTGACGACCTCGAAGACCACCTCCGGTGGTGCGTCGACGTGGATCTCGCGCTCGATGCTGCCGTACTCCATGCCCGAACCCTTTCGCAACCTTTAGTTGCGTATCAGAGTACGGCAGGGGGCAGCCATGCGCAACATATGGTTGCGCATGGGCTGAGCTCCGTCGTCAGCCGTCCGCGACGCCCGTACGCGGCTGCCGGTAGGGTCGCAGCGCGCGGCGCGCTATGGCGAACCGGTGCGTCTCCGACGGGCCGTCGTAGATGCGGAACGGCCGCACCTCCCGGAACAGGCGGGCCAGTGGGGCGTCGGCGGCCGAGATGCCGAGCGCTCCGCAGATCTGCACCGCGCGGTCGACCACCCGGTTCACCGCTTCCGCCACGAAGGTCTTGGACACCGAGGTGAGCTGCGAGGCGGCCGCGGAGCCGGTGTCCAGTTCCCAGGCGGCGCGCAGGATCAGAGCGCGGCTCGCCTCGATGTCGATCTCGGAGTCGGCCAGCATCTGCTGGACCATGCCGAGGTCGCCCAGCGCCGAGCCGAACGCCATCCGGCTCCCCGCCCGCTCCAGCGCCACGTCCTGGGCGCGGCGGGCAGCTCCCAGCCAGCGCATGCAGTGCGTCATCCGGGCGGGACCGAGCCGGACCTGGGCACCCTCGAAGCCGTGGTCCACCGCGCCGAGCACCTGCTCCTCCCCCACCACGCACCCCTCGAAGGCGATCTCGCTGTGCCCGGCGAAGAGCGACTCGTCGAGGGTCTCGATGGTCCGGACGAGGCGCATGCCGGGATTGCCCGCGTCGACCAGGAACATGGTGGCGCCGCCCGGGTCGCCGGGACTGCCGGAGGTGCGGGCCATGACGATGGCGAAGCCGGCCCCCTCGGCACCGGTGATGAACCACTTGCGCCCGTCGATGCGCCAGCCGCCGGGAACCCGGGTCGCGGTGGTCCGCAGGGAGCGGGGATCGGCACCCGCCCCGGGAGCCGGTTCGGTCATGGCGAAACAGGACCGCGCTTCCCCCGCGGCGAGCGGGCGCAGATACCTTTGCTTCTGCTCTTCGGTGGCCACCTTCTCCAGCAGGTGCATGTTTCCCTCGTCAGGGGCCGCGCAGTTCAGCGCCAGCGGTCCGAGCAGGGAGTAGCCCGCCGCTTCGAACACCACCGCCTGCCCGCGCAGGTCGAGCCCGTGTCCGCCCCAGCGCGCCGGCACGTGGGGAGCGAAGACTCCCGCGTCACGGGCCGCCTTGTGCAGTGTCTCCCGCAGGGCCTCGGGGGCGTCGTGCACGGACCCGCCGCACTCGCGCTCGGCCGGAATGACCACCTCGCGCACGAACTCGGCTATGTCCGAGGCGAGTTGAGTGACAGTCGGGTCTACATCGAACTGGATGGACACGGGACCTCCCGCCGACGGGCGTACGGGCATCGGGTCCCGTCGCATCTAGAAACTGTATAGCGTCTTAAGTATCTTGCCTGGAAGCACCGAGGACGGGAAGCACCCGGCGACGGGAAGCTACGACAGGAGAAGCACCCATGAGCCTTGCCGTGAGCACCGAGCCGGTCCGGATCGTCCGCCACCCCGACCGGGTCGTCGAGCTGAGACTCGACGACCCGGGACGGGGCAACGCCCTGGACCTGCGGACGGCCGAGACCTTGCGGGACAGCGCGCGTGAGGTGGCCGCGGACCCGGGCGGCGCCGTGCTGCTGCGGGCGTCGGGCGGCAGCTTCTGCGTGGGCGGTGACCTGCGCGCCTTCGCCGGTCGCGGCGCCGGGACCGGCGCCTATGTCCATGCCGTGGCGAGCGCCGCGCACGCGGCGGTACAGGCCCTCTACGAACTGCCCGTCCCGCTGGTGACCGCCGTGCGCGGCGCGGCCGCGGGCGGCGGGATCGGCCTGGCGCTGGTGGGCGACATCGTCCTGGCGGCCCGGTCCGCGCGGTTCCGGCTGGCGTACACGGCGATCGGGCTGACGCCGGACTGCGGAGCCTCCTGGTTCCTGCCCCGCCTGGTGGGCCCCCACAGGACGGCGGACCTGATCCTCACCAACCGGGTCCTGACCGGCGACGACGCCGAACGATGGGGCCTGGTCTCCCACTGCGTGGAGGACGAGGAACTGGACGACACTGCACACCGGACCGCGGCCGGCCTGGCCGCCGGCGCCGGTGACGCGCTGCGTGCCGCGAAGGGCTTGCTGCGCGCCGGCACGGCGGACGAACTGACCCGCCACCTCACCGAAGAGGCACGGCTGATCGCCTCCCTGGCGGACGGCCGGGAGGCGCGGGACCGCATGGCGTCGTTCCTCGCCGCGCGGCAGCGCCCGCAGGCGGGCGACGTGCGGACCGAGACCGGCGCATCCGAAAGTGTTTCTTGAGTCCCTCTTCACTAACAGGCTCGCCGAGGCGTAACCTCCGGGCAACACAGATCCGAGGAACCGGTGACCACAGAACCGGGGAAAAGGTGTGGCGATGCAATCTGCTGCCGTGGGCCTTCCGGACGCTCCCGACGAGCTGCTCGGCGAAGCCGTCGTCGACCTCGTTCTGCGGGGCATGTGGCGCGGCCGGCCGGAGTCCGAGCACCGTCCGCTGGTCGACGCCGGGCTGGCGATGGTGAAGGGTCCGGTGGTGCTGCCGACCGAGCGGGCCAAGGCCGCCGCCGCCCGGATCCTGCGGGTCCCCGCCGGCTCCGGTCAGGAGGCGCGGATCACCGCCGCCTACGAGGCGTTCCTGCCGGTCAACCGGAAGATCCGCGACGTCTGCACGGCCTGGCAGTGCCGCCCCGACGGCACCGCGAACGACCACTCCGACGACGCCTACGACGCCGAGGTACGCGAGTCGCTGGAAGACGTGCACGAGGCCATCCAGCCCGTGCTGCGCAGGCTGGAGCGGGTACTCGCGGGCAGCGGACGGTACCTCACGGCCCTGGAGGACGCCCTCGAGCGTTTCGACGACGGCGCGACGGCGTGGCTGGCCTCACCCTTGTGCGACTCGTACCACACGGTGTGGATACGGCTGCACCAGGAACTGCTGCTCGTGCTGGGGATCAGCCGGGCCGAGGACGAGGCCCTGGAAGAGGCACTGGTCACCAGGAGCCGGGGGTGAGCGTCGCCGACCGCGAAGCGGGCCCGCTCGCCCAGTCCGCCGCTCCGCTCGCGCCCTCCGAGGCCCCCGGCCGGGTCCTGGTGCCCTACGGACAGGGCCGGATCCGCGGCCTCGACGCCGACGAGCTGGGCGCGCACGGCGCGGCGATGGACCGGCTGGTGGCCCTCGGGCTGCCGGTCGTGCCGGGGCTCACCGTACCCGCGGGCTCCTCCGCGTCGCTGGGCGAACCCGACACCGCCGAGGCCGCCGTGGATCTGGTCGAACAGCTCTCGGGGCGGCGCATCGGCGACGCGACCCGGCCACTGCTGCTGCGTCTGTCGGCGAGCGCGCCGACCGAGATCGCGGGACTGCCGCCCGACCTGGCCTGTCTCGGCGTGACCACGGGCAACGCCGACGACCTGTGTGCCGTCATCGGGCGCGCGGAGGCCTTGTACGAGGTGTGGGCCGCCACCGTACGGATGATCGCCGAGTACGCCCTCGACGTGTCCGGCGCGGTGCTCGACGACGCTCTTCTGGACACGCCCGAGCCGCGGGCGCGGGTCGAAGCACTGCTCTCCCTGGTGGCGCGGCACGGCTCCCGGCCCTTCCCGGACGACCCGGCGCAGCAGCTCGCGCTGGCCGCCCGCGCCCTCCTCAACCGGTGGGAATCGCCGCGCGCGCGAAGGTCCCGCCGAGCCCAGCGGCTCCCCGCCGACCTGACCCTCGCCCTGCACGTGCAGGCGCTGCGCATCGGCCCGGCGGACCACTCGGGCCACGGCACGGCGGTCAGCCGCGATCCCGACACCGGGCGGCTCTTCCCCCAGGGCTTCTTCTTCCGGGGAGTGCGCCGCAGCGCCCCGCCGCCGCACACCGGTGAGCCGCTGGACCGGCTCGCGGGCGGGGCAGCGCTGCTGGAGCACTCCCTGCTCACCCTGGAGCGCCATCTGCGGGCACCGGTGTCGGTCGACTTCGAGATGCGCGACGACGAGATCTCCCTGCTCGCCGCCTCGGCGCAACTGCGCCCACCGCTCAGGGCGGCGGTGTGCCTGGCCGCGGACCTGGCCCGGGACGGGGCACTCGGCCGCGAGGACGCCGTACGGCGGATCACCCCCGCGCAGGTGCAGGAACTGCTGCACCCCCAGCTGCGGCTGACCGGCGGGGAGGACCTCCTGGTGAGGGGGCTGCCCGCGTCCCCGGGAGCAGCGACCGGAGCGGTGGTGCTGTCCAGCGAACGTGCCCTCGAACTGGCCGCGGACGGCACCCGGGTCGTGCTCGTGGCCGCCGAGACGACCCCGGCGGACGTCCCCGGGATGCTGGCCTCCGCTGCCGTGCTGACGGGCAGCGGCGGGATCGCCTCGCACGCCGCCGTGGTCGCACGGGGTGCCGGCAAGCCCGCGGTGTGCGGCGCCGAGGGGCTCCGGGTGGACCCGGCCGCCGGGACGGTCCGCTTCGGGGAGCGGACGGTGCGCGAGGGCGACCCGGTCTCGCTGGACGGCCGTACCGGCGCCGTCTACGCCGGGACCCTGAGCGTCAGTGTCGCCGGACCGCCGCCCGAACTGTCCACCCTGCTGGAGTGGGCGGACGGCATGCGCCGACTGGGCGTGCGGGCCAACGCGGACACGGCCGCCGAGGTGGAAACGGCCCTCGCCCTGGGCGCGGAGGGGGTCGGACTGTGCCGTACGGAACACCAGTTCCTCGGCGAACGGCTGCCGCTGATCCGCCGGGTGCTCCTGGCCGCCGACCCGACCGCCCGCGACGAAGCCCTGCCGGCGCTGGAGCGCGCGCAGCACGAGGACTTCCGCGCGCTGCTGGCCGCCGTCGGGAACCGCCCGGTGACCGTGCGCCTGCTGGACGCCCCGCTGCACGAGTTCCTGCCCGCCCCCGGACAGGCCCTGGACGCGGGCGAGGAGCAGCGGGCCGCCGCGCTGCGCGAGGCCAACCCGATGCTCGGGCTGCGCGGGGTGCGGCTGGCGCTGCTGCACGAGAGGCTCTACCCGGCGCAGGCCGAGGCGCTCTTCACCGCCTGGGCCGATGTCGCCGCCACCGGAGTACGGCCTGAGCTGGAGGTGATGATCCCGCTCGTCAGCCTGCCGGAGGAACTCGCCGCCGCGGCCGCGTACGTGCGCGGAGCCGCCGAAGCGGTCGCCGCCCGCACCGGGGTGGAGGTCCCCTACCGGCTCGGCACGATGATCGAGACCCCGCGGGCCGCGCTGCTGGCCGGCGAACTCGCCGAGCACGCCGAGTTCTTCTCCTTCGGCACCAACGACCTCACTCAGCTCACCTACGGGTTCTCCCGAGACGACGTCGAGCGCCAGGTGCTCGCCTCGTACCAGGAGCGCGGGTTCCTGACCGCCAGCCCCTTCGCCCGGCTCGACCCGCACGGGGTGGGCGCACTCGTCGCCCTGGCCGCCGAACGGGCACGGAGCGTACGGCCCGGCATCAAGCTCGGTGTGTGCGGTGAGCACGGCGGGGACCCCGAGTCGATCGCCTTCTGCGACGACGTCGGCCTCGACTACGTCTCCTGTTCCGCGCACCGCGTACCGGTGGCCCGCATGGCCGCCGCGCACAGTGCCCTGCGGCAGCGGCAGGACGAGGGCGGGAGCGCACGATGACGAGCACCACGACCGAGGGCACCGCCCTGTCGGACACCGAGCTGGACGATCTGCGCGAGACCGTGCGGTCGGTGTGCGCCGACGCCGGCGGCACCGCCGCGGTCCGCCGGATGCCCGAGGAAGCCCCCGGCATCGACGCCGAGTTGTGGGACACCCTCGGCCGGCAGGTCGGCCTCGCGGCCCTCGGCCTGCCCGGGTCGGCGGGAGGCATCGGCGGCCTCGCCGAGATCACCGCCGTCTGCGAGGAGCTGGGCAGGACGCTGGCACCGGTACCGCTGCTGTCCTCCACCGTCCTGGCCGGGCAGGTGCTGGCCGGCTGCGGTACGGCCGACAAGGCGCTGGCCGAGCTGGCCGAGGGGACCGTGCACGCCCTGGCGGTGGCCGCGCCCGACGGGAGATGGCGGCCCGACGCCGTGCCGGTGGCCGTCTCCTGGCAGGGCGGTGTCCCGCTGCTGGACGGCACGGCGCCGTTCGTCCTCGACGGCGCCGACGCCGAGGCGCTGGTGGTGGCCGCGGCGGGGGCCGACGGCGTGGACCTCTTCCTGGCCGACCCGCGCGAGCCCGGGGTCACGGTGCGCCGGGTGCCCACCCTGGACCTCAGCCGGGGCCAGGCGGTGGTCGCCTTCTCCGGGGCCCGGGCCAGGGCACTGACCGCCGGCGGCGAGGCAACGGAGATCGTCTCCCGCGCCCTGGACGTGGCGCTGATCGCCCTGGCCGCCGAACAACTCGGCGGAGCACAGGCCGCGTTGGACATGACGGTGGCCCATGTGCGCGACCGCACCCAGTTCGGCAGGGCGATCGGCGGCTTCCAGGCGGTCAAGCACGCCTGCGCCGACATGCTGCTCCAGGTCGAGGCCGCACGCTCGGCCGTGGTGCGCGCGGTCCTGGCGGACGGCTCACCGGAGGCGCTGGCCGAGGCGGCGGCGGTGGCGCAGGCGTGGTGCGGCGAGGCATTCGTCTCCGTCGCCGCCGAGTGCGTGCAGTTCCACGGCGGGATGGGCTTCACCTGGGAGCACGACGCGCACCTGTACTTCCGGCGCGCCCAGTCGGACGCGGTCCTGCTGGGCGGCGCCGCACACCATCGGGAACGGCTGGCCGGGCTGCTGGGCTGGTGACGTGGAAGGCGGGACGGCATGGCCACCAGACTCATCGACGAGTCACTGTTCGCGAGCGGGGAGTTCGGCGACGGGGATCCACCGCGTCTCGTGGGCGCCCGCTGCTCCGCGTGCGGCACCGTCGTCTTCCCCCGGCAGGAGTCCTGCCCCAGGTGCCCGGACGGGGCGATGTCCGCGCGGGTGCTGCCGGTGAGCGGGCGGGTGTGGTCGTGGACGCTTCAGGCGTTCCCGCCGAAACCGCCGTACCGGCCGCCGTCCGGCGGCCACCGGGCCTACCACGTGGGCTATGTGGATCTCGGTGAGGTGCTCGTGGAGGCGCGTCTGGCGGTCCCCCGCGCGCAGATCCGGATCGGTCTGCCGGTCCGGCTGACCACCGTGCCCGCGTACCGGGACGAGGACGGGACCGACGTGCTGACCTTCGGGTTCCGCGCGGAGCTGGACGGGGAGCGATGAGCCGGCCCGACGACGTGTACGTGGTCGGTTGCGGGATGCATCCCTTCGGCCGCGACGAGAGCGTCACCGGAATGGACATGGCCGAGCGTGCGATGCGCGAGGCGCTGGCCGACGCCGGTGTCGCCTGGGAGAACATCGGTTACGCGGCCGGCGGCTCCGACGTGTCCGGCAAGCCCGACACCCTGGTGGGCCGGCTGGGCCTGACCGGAGTGCCGTTCGTCAACGTGCAGAACGGCTGCGCGACCGGCGCCTCCACCGTGCTCACGGTGGCCAGCGCGCTGCGCGCGGGCGAGGCCTCCGTGGGACTGGCGGTGGGGTTCGACAAGCACGAGCGGGGCGCGTTCCACGTCTCCGCGGCCCGCTACGGCCTGGGCAACTGGTACGCCGAGACCGGCATGATGCTCACGACCCAGTTCTTCGCCCTCAAGACCCGGCGGTACCTGTACGAACACGGGATCTCGGAGGGGGCGCTGGCGAGGGTGGCGGCGCGGGCCTTCCGCAACGGCTCGCACCACCCCCTGGCGTGGCGGCGCAAGCCGCTGACGGAGCAGGAGATCCTGGACTCCGCCGAGGTCAGTCCCCCGCTCACCCAGTACATGTTCTGTTCGCCCGGTCAGGGCGCTGCCGCGCTGGTGCTGGCGCTCGGCGACCGCGCGTTCGACCTGTGCGAACGACCGGTCAGGCTCGCGTCGCTGGCCTTCCGGACCCGGCGGTTCGGTTCGTTCGAGGTGTTCTCGCCCTGGCTGCCGCCGGGACCGCACCGCAGCCCCAGCGTGGACGCCGCGGAGGCGGTCTTCCGCACGGCGGGGCTGCGGCCCGCGGACGTGCAGGTGGCCCAGTTGCAGGACACCGACAGCGGCTCGGAGCTGATCCACCTGGCGGAGACCGGGCTGTGCTGCCACGGCGAGCAGGAGGCACTGCTGGCCGCGGGAGACACCGATCCCGCGGGCCGGATACCGGTCAACACCGACGGCGGCTGTCTGGCCGGCGGGGAGCCCGTCGGCGCTTCCGGGCTGCGTCAGTTCCACGAGGTCGTACGGCAGTTGCAGGGCCGGGCGCCCGGTCTGCAGGTGCCCGGCGCGCCCCGGGTGGGCTTCACCCATGTGTACGGGGCGCCCGGGATCAGCGCCTGCTCGGTCCTCACGGTGTGAAAGGGGCGGACACCGCCATGCGGCACGACGGCAGAACCGCACTCGTCACGGGCGGGGCCCGGGGAATCGGGCTGGAGATCGGCCGGCGACTCGCGGACCGGGGGCTGCGGGTCCTGGTCGCGGCGCGAAAGCCGGAGGCCGCCGAGAAGGCGTGCCGTGCCATCGGCCCGGCGGCGGTGCCGCTGGCCCTGGACGTGACCTCCGCGAGGAGCGTCACCGAAGCGGTCCGGGACGCGAGGGAGCTGAGCGGCGGGATCGACGTGCTGGTGAACAACGCCGGGGTGTCGCTGGACGGGGATCTGCGGCCCCCTTGGGTCGACGAGGACGTCCTGCACGCCACGCTGGACACCAACTTCACCGGTGCCTGGAGGATGGCCCAGGCTGTCGTGCCGGGCATGGTGGAAGCCGGCTACGGACGGGTCGTGAACGTCACCAGTTCGTACGGTTCCCTGGCGCTGATGGACTCCGGCCGGCGTCCCGCCTACCGGGTCTCCAAGACGGCGCTCAACGCCCTGACCCGCATGCTCGCCGCCGAGCTGTCCGGCACGGGCGTCCTGGTCAACGCCGCCGACCCCGGCTGGACCCGCAGCGGCATGGGCGGTCCCTCCGCCCCGCGCGGTCCGCGGGAGGGGGCGGACACCCCGGTCTGGCTGGCAACCCTGCCCGAGGGCGACGAGACGACCGGCGGGCTGTTCGCCGAGCGCAGGCCGCTCGCCTGGTGAACCGCCTCAGCTCCGGGACGTGGCCGGCTCGGCCGACTTCGCGGATTTCGCGGATTTCGCGGATTTCGCGAATTTCGCCGATGTCGTGGATTTCGCCGGTTTCTGCTCCGTGGCGACGATGCGCAGTGCCAGCTCCCTGACCGCCTCCAGCACCGAGCGGGAGGGCAGCCGGGACAGCGGTCCCCCTTCCGCCCGCAGCGCGGTGACGAGCATGGTCGTACTGATCAGGGTGCGGACCGCGAGCGCCTGTGACGCGTGCCGTACCTTCGCCGCCCGGGGGCTGCGGGTGGTGCCCTCGGGCAGATAGTCGTAGCCACGCTGGATGTGCCGCTGCTCGAACTCGTCCCGCAGCACCTTGACGCTGCCGTTGGCGGAGGCGACCTGGACCTGGTACAGGCGGGCCTCGTCCGGGTTCTGTTCGACCCAGTCCCACACGGCGTCGATGACGCGGATCAGCCCCTCCGCGTCACCCGGTTCGGACTCGGGACGGGCCGCCTCCACGACCGCGTTCAGCTGGTCGAACACGCGACGCATGGCGAGTTCGAGCAGCTCCTCCTTGCCGTCGAAGTGGTAGTAGACGGCCGTGGGCACCACCTGGGCCTCGTCCGCGATGTCCTGGATGCTGGTCTCCGCGAAGCCGTTGCGGCCGAACACCCGCACGGCGGCGGTGATGATGTGCTGCCGCCGCGAGGGTCGGTGGGCGGGCTGCTTGCCGTTCTTCGTGCTGGCCATCATGCTCCCTGCCGGCTGCCGTGACCCCGCGTCCGCGGGCCCTGTGTACTGCCCATGCTATCCAGTAACTCCGACCGGCCGGCGGAGTAATTCCTGCTGCGCTTGGGCTTACGGGACGCTCGCCGCCCGGCATACTTGACACCATGAAGACCTCCGGAGCCCGCGCCGCTCACCGTCCGTCGCGCAAGCAGTGGGTGATCGAAGCAGCCACCGAGCTGTTCGCCACCCAGCCGCCGGACGAGGTGACGGTGGCCGACATCGCCGCTCGCGCGGAGATGACCTCGGCAGCGGTGTACTACCACTTCTCCTCCAAGGACCAGGTCCTGGCAGAGGGGATGCGGGCGTTCGCCACCGCACTGCGCGAGCAGTTGCAGGCGCTCACGGAGGCCCATGAACCCGGCTCGGACGTCGGTGCGGCGGTCACCACGCTGCTGGCCTGGCTGGGCGAACACCGTTCCGCCGCCACGGTGTTCTTCGTGTCGTCGGCCGGCATGAGCCAGGAGGCCGAGGCGCTGCGCCAGGAGAGCCGCAGCGAGTTGCTGGACGAGCTGGTGCGGCTGATCCGCAAGGCCCGTACGTCCGTCACCGACGCCGAGGCGGCGGTGATCGGGCTGGGCCTGCTGGCGCTGCTGGAGACCGCGGCGATCTCACAGGTCCGGGGCGACGACGTGTACCGGTCGCTGGGGCACCGCTCGTTCGTCCGCGAGGTCGGCGCTCTCGCGGAGCGGATCGCCGACCCGGCCTCCTGAGGGCCCGTCCGGCGGATCACACCAGCAGCCGGAGGGGCCTGCGCAGCAACTCACCGACTGTGCGCAGGTATTCGGCGGCGGGTGCCCCGTCGACGGCACGGTGGTCGAAGGTGAGGCTCAGGGTGAGCACGCGCGTACGCAGCGGCCGGTCGTCCGCCCACTCGACGCCGTCCCTGAGCCTGCCCACCCCGAGGATCGCGACATTGCCCGGGTTGATCACCGGGGTGAAGAAGTCGACGCCGTATCCGCCGAGCGAGGTGACGGTGAAGGTGGCCCCTTCCAGTTGTGCGGGGGAGATCCGCCCCTCGCTCGCGGCCTGGGCCAGGGCCCTGGACCGGCGGGCGATCTCGGGCAAGGGGAGTTCCACGGCATCCTCGATCACGGGGACCATGAGGCCGCCCGGAACGGCCACGGCGAAGCCCAGGTGGACGCCGTCGAGCAGATGGATGCCGTCCTCCCGCACCGTCGCGTTGAGCAGCGGGTGCTCGCGTAGGGCCAGGGCGGCGGCCTTCAGCAGGAAGTCGTTGAGGCTGGGCACCGGCAGATCGCTGTCGGCCCACTCCTCCTTGAGCCGGTCCCGCAGGGACACCACGGCGTCCATCCGCACCTCGAAGCCGTGCGTCAGCTGGGCCATCTCCTGGAGGCTGGCGTGCATCCTGCGGGCGATGGTGCCGCGCATCCCGGTGAGCGGGAGGACGTCGCCGGGCCGAGGGGCCGCGTCCCGGCGAGGAGGGGCCGGGGTGACGGCGTCGAGGTCGGAGCGGCGGATCCGGCCGCCCGGCCCGGTGCCGTTCACCTCGGACAGGTCGATGCCCCGTTCCTTGGCCAGCTTGCGGACCAGCGGCGAGGAGGAGGTACCGCGCGGCGGGGCCGGTGTACCGGGGTCGCCGGGGAGGGCCGCGGGGAACTCCTCCAGGTCCTCGGAGACGATCCGGCCGCCGGGTCCCGTGCCGCGTACGGCGGTGAGGTCGACGTCGGCAGCGGTGGCGACCCGCCGGGCGTTGGGTGAGGACAGAAGCCGGCCGGCGGTGCCGTTGGCGGAGGGCACCGCGGGAGCAGCGCCGGTGCCGGTGCCGTTGACGGAGTTCACCGCCGGAGCAGCCCCGGCGTCGGTGCCGTTGAGCGCGGGCGGCGCGGCACCCGCACCGGCCCCGGACCCGGCGGGCATCGGCGTACCCGCCGGGTCCGGTGGCTGCTCGCCCTCGGCCAGCAGCCAGCCGATGAGGGCCCCGGTGGGGACGGTGACGCCCGCCGCCACCACCGGGTGGAACAGTCCCCCGGCCTCCGCCTCGACGTCCACGTCGACCTTGTCGGTCGCCAGCCTCAGCAGGGCGTCGCCCTCCGCGACGGCCGCGCCGACCGGCACGAGCCATTCGTCGATCGTGCCTTCCTGCATGGTCAGACCGATCTTCGGCAGCAGAACCTCGACCGCCATGTCGGTCACGACCTTTCGAGGAGACGCCGGCAGCCCTGGGCGATGCGGGCGCGATCGGGCACGTACGCCTTCTCCAGGACCGGGGAGAAGGGAACCGGGGAGAAGGGGGCGCCGATGCGCAGGACCGGTGCGTCCAGGTAGTCGAAGACGGAGTCCTGGATCTGGGCGGCTATCTCCGCGCCGAGCCCGCCGAAGGTGACGGCCTCGTGCACCACGAGCACCCGGTTGGTGCGGCGCACGGAGGCGAACATCGTCTCGGTGTCCAGCGGCTGCACGCTGCGGGGGTCGATCACCTCGATCTCCACGCCCTCGGCCGCGAGTTCTTCGGCCGCCGCGAGGGCCTCCCCCACCATGCGGCCCAGGGCGATCACCGTGACGTCGGAGCCGTGCCGTGCGGTGTGCGCCTGGCCCAGCGGTATGCCGTAGATCTCCTCGGGCACCTCGCTGGTGCTGCCGAGCAGGACCTTGTTGAGCATGATGACGACCGGGTTGTCGTCCCGGATGGCCGAGACCGTCAGGCCCTTGGCGGTGAACGCGTCGCTGGGCATGACCACCTTGAGGCCCGGCACGTGGGCCAGCCAGGCCTCCAGGCTCTGGCTGTGCTGGGCCGCGGCGCCGAGGCCCGCTCCCGAGGCGGTGGTGATGGTGAGCGGCACGGACAGCGCGCCGCCGAACATGTACTTCATCTTCGCCGCCTGGTTGACGATCTGGTCGAGGCAGACGCCGATGAAGTCCATGAACATCAGGTCGACGACGGGCCGCAGGCCCCGGGCGGCGGCTCCCACACCGAGTCCGACCAGGGCGGCTTCGGAGATCGGGGTGTCGATCATGCGGCGGGGGCCGAACTCGTCGAGCAGGTTGTCGAACATGCGGAAGACGCCGCCGTATCCGGCCACGTCCTCGCCGGCGACGAACACGTTCTCGTCCTCGCGCATGGCCTGGGCGAGGCCCTCGTTGAAGGCCTTGACGTAGGACAGCTTGCGGGGGGCGGCGACCGGGGTGACGGCCGGTGCCTCGGTGGTGGTGGTCATGGCGGTCATCCCGAGTAGACGTTGAGGAGCAGGTCGGCGGGGTCGGGCAGCGGGCTCGCCTCGGCGTACGCGATGGCCTCGGCGATCTCCTCGCGCGTGCGCTGCCATACGTCGTCCAGCTCCGCACGGGTCGCGGTGCCGTCGGCGACGGCCCGGACCTCCAGCACGTCGATGGGGTCGCGCGCCTTCCACTGGGCGACCTCCTCGTCGGAGCGGTAGGGGTGACGCAGGCCCTTGACTCCTTGGTGATCGAAGAAGCGGTAGGTCTTGGCCTCGATCATCATCGGGCCCGCGCCGGCCCGGGCCCGTTCCACGGCTTCGACGGCGGCCCGGTGGACGGCGACCGCGTCCATGCCGTCGACGATCACGCTGGGCATGCCGTAGGCGGCGGCCCGGTCGGCGACGTCGGTGAGCAGCATGTGCCCGGACTGGGGGGTGAACTCCGCGTAGCCGTTGTTCTCGCAGACGAAGACCACGGGCAGGCCGAGGATCGCGGCCATGTTGGCGCCCTCGTGCCAAGCGCCGATGTTGGTGGCGCCGTCACCGAAGAAGGTCACGGCGACGTTGTCCTCGCCCTTGTACCGGGCGGCGAAGGCGGCGCCCACGGCGATCGGGACGCCGGCCCCGACGATGCCGTTGGCGCCGAGCATGCCGCGGGTGAGGTCGTTGATGTGCATGCTGCCGCCGCGGCCGAGGCAGGCACCGGTGACCCGGCCGTACAACTCGGCGTACATCGCGCGGAAGCCGACGCCCTTGGCCACGGCGTGCCCGTGGCCGCGATGGGTGGAGGTGATCTGGTCGTCGTCGCGCAGGGCTGCCATCACGCCGGCGGCGACGGCTTCCTGGCCGACATACAGATGCAGGAAGCCGGGCAGTTTTCCGGCCTCCATGAGCTTTCCCGCCTCGGTCTCGAACAGCCGGATGCGCACCATGCGCTCGTGCAGGTCCTTGATGACCTGCGCGCTGACCTGCGCGGATTTCTTCGACGCCGTTGACACTCGTTGAGCCACCGTCCGCCCCTTCGTCCGAGGGAGGTTGCCAAACAATCGGACTTACTTGTGCTGGTCTACAGTAACCAGCACTGGGCACCTTACTGAACAGCGTCTCTAATTACTACGCCTCTGCCCCGGGTTGCCGGCCCCGCACGTCCACCCACTCCACGGCGTTGCCCTCCGGATCCGCCCAGAAGCTGATCCGCCGGCCGCGCGCCCGGACGACGACCGGGTCCGACACAGGCCGGGCACCCGCGGCCCGCAGCGCCTCGACCACCGGGTCGATGTCGTCGAAGTGAAAGGTGAGATACGACAGGCCCGGACGCCCGGCCGGCAAGGCCGACGCGCGCTCCGGCACCCCCGCCGACCGGGGAAGGATCAACTTGACGCACTCCCCGGAGGGCACCCGCAGCCAGGTGACCACCAGCTCTCCGCCGAGCCCGGCCGGACCGCCGACGGCCTCCGGTACACCCGAGCGGCGCTCGGCGCGGCAGGCGAGCACGTCGCAGCAGAAGCGCTCCATCAGCTCCAGGTCCCGTACCACCACGCCCACCTCGAACGGCAGGGTCATGACCATCGCACCCACCCCCATGGGACACCGAGCGGCAACTTCGCCACTTTCTATTGACAGACCACACTAAGTCCTGTTGTCGTTTCGGACACAGCCCAGCTGTCGCATTCCGAAGCCGGTCACCGGCTCGCGGCTGGGAGGATGTGAGGACATCGTGGTCCAAACCAGTTCGCCGGAGATTCGGGAACCAGACGCGGGGCCCAGGTCGTCGATCCCGGCCCCGTCGGCCCCCGAATACTCGTCGTGGATCAGCCAGGACCGGTCCACCGACGCCGCGTCCGTGACGATGCGACGGGAGGCCGCCGAACTCGTCGAGCGCGTGATGACGCACTACCGCGACAACACGACGCACGAGGCGGACGGCCAGTGGACGGAACCCGTCGCCAACTACCTCGACGCCGACCGCTGGCAGCGCGAGACCGACGCCGTCCACCGCAGCGTCCCCCTGCCGCTCGCCATGTCCTGCGAGCTTCCCGGGCCGAACACCTACAAGGCGATCGAGGTGCTCGGCATCCCCGTGCTGATCACCCGTGACCGTCAGGGCACCGTGCACGCGATGATCAACGCCTGCCGGCACCGGGGAGCCAAGCTCCTCGAACCCGGCTGCGGGGTGTCGAAGCGGCTCACCTGCCCGTACCACTCCTGGTCGTACGACCTCGCCGGAGAGCTGCGGGGCGTGTACGCCGAGAAGACGTTCGGCGAGGTGCCGCGCGAGGGCCGCAGCCTCGTCAGGCTCCCGGCCGGGGAGCGCGCGGGGATCGTCTTCGTCTCGCTGGATCCGGAGGCCGAGCCCGACCTGGACGCCTGGCTGGGCGACCTCCAGCCCCTGCTGGAGGGCCTCCGGCTGGCGGAGTGCCACCACTACGCCACCAGCGAGCTGACCAGTCCCAACTGGAAGGTCACCCTCGACGGGTACCTGGAGACGTACCACTTCGCCTCGCTGCACCCGAAGACGGTGTTCGAGACGAACCTCTCGAACATGATGGCCCACGACACCTGGGGCCCCCACCAGCGCATCGCACCGGCCCTGCGCCCCATCGCGCAGGCGGTCGAGCTGCCGCCGGACCGGCGTGACCCCGGGGACTGTGTCGGGCCCATCTACTGGCTCTTCCCCGGCCTGGCGATCGCGGGCGGCTGGCGCCAGAAGATCGCCGTCTCCCTGGTGCTCCCCCGGACGGCGACCGAGTCGGTGACCCAGCAGATCATCCTGCTGCGGGACCCGGCGGTCACCGAGGAGGAGCGCGAGGCCGCCGACCGTTTCGGCGCGTGGTTCCACGAGGTGGTCCGCGACGAGGACTACGCGACCACCTACGGAGTCCAGCAGGGCCTGAAGGCCCTCGACGGGACCGACTTCGTCTTCGGACGCAACGAGCCCGGACTCCAGCACTTCCACCGCACCATCCATCAGCACCTGGACACAGCACCCCACAGAGCCGCCAGGTGAGCAACCAACAAGACTCGCGGGAGAACACCATGGTGGCTACGGGCAGCCTCGACGGACGTGTCGCGGTGATCACGGGCAGCACGCGCAGCATCGGCCGCGCCATCGCCGAGGCCTTCCTGGCCGACGGCGCCACGGTCGTCGTCAGCGGCCGCAGCGAGGTCAAGGGCAAGCAGGCCCTGGAGGAGATGGACGCCGGGGACCGGGCCGTCTTCCACCCCTGCGACGCCAACAGCCAGGAGGACATCGAGGGCCTCGCCGACTTCGCCGCCGAGCGCTTCGGCAGGCTCGACATCTGGGTCAACAACGTCGGCGGCAGCTCCGGCTTCGCCCCGATCCACCAGCTCAGCGACGAGGCCTGGCACGACGCCCTCAACCTGAACGTCAACGGCTACTTCTACGGCACCCGCCGGGCCCTGCAGAAGATGCTGGAGGGCGGCTGGGGCCGCATCATCAACATCTCCTCGGTGGAGGGCAAGCAGGCCAACAAGCCCGCGATCAGCCACTACATCACCAACAAGCACGCCATCCACGGCCTGACCAAGGCGACCGCCTTCGAGTACGGCACCCAGGGCATCACCTGCAACGCGATCTGCCCCGGCGCCGTCGACACCGACCTCATGCGGGCCGCGGGCCCCGCCGCCGCGGAGGCCGAGGGCATCTCCTACGAGGACTGGCTGAGCCGCTTCGCCGAGCATGCCGCCACCAAGAAGATCACCACGGTGGAGCAGATCGCGGCGGTCGCCTCGCTGCTCGCGAGCGAGGCGGGGGCGGGTATCACCGGCACGCTGATCAGCGTCGACGGCGGAACAGCGCAGTGGTAGGCGCGGGCACGGACAGCGGGAGACCTCGGTCATGAAGAGCTGGATCACGGACTGGCAGCGCAGTGAGCGGCTGCCGCACTACACCCGGGCCAACGCGGGCGAGACCCTGCCGGAACCCGCCAGCCCGCTGGGCTGGACCCTGGTCTGGGGACGGGGCCTACAGGGCTGGCGTCGCGGCTTCGTCGGGTTCGGCATCTACCGCGAGGAGGAGGTGGCCGGCCCCCGGCCGCCGTTCGTCGGCATGTTCGGCGGCCACTTCTATCTGAACCTGTCCCACATGCGGCTGTTCGGCATCCGCATGGGCCAGACGGCGGACCAGATCGACGCGGCCTTCGTCGGTCAGCGCTCCGACACGCCGGTGTACCTGGCGCACCCGGACGACCAGGACGAGGAGCTGACCGCCAAGGCGGGCGCGACGCTCCAGCGGATGCTCGGCCAGACCGGCTTCCCGGAGGCCGACGCCGACCGGGAACGGCTGCGCGCCCTGCGCCGCTCGCGACCCGACCTGGCGAAGCTGTCGGACACCGAACTGGTGGCGCACGCCCGGTCGTTGCTGGAGGAGGTGGAGACGACCTTCCAGCGGCACGTCGAGTCGTCGCTGCCCGCGTCCGTCGGACCGGCGATCCTCGGCCCGCTGTGCGCGAGCGCGGACCGCCCCGGCGCCATGCTCGACCTCATCGGCGGTCTCGGCGACGTCGACTCCGCCTCCCCCTCGACCGGACTGTGGACACTGTCCCGCCAGGTGGCGGCCTCGGCCGAACTGAGCACACTCTTCGACCAGGGACCGGCGGCCGTGGAGCGGGCGCTCGACGGGGCGAACGGGGACGTGAAGGCGTTCCGGGACTCCTTCGAGGAGTTCCTCGCGGAGTCCGGCGACCGCGGTCCCAACGAGTGGGACATCCACGCGCTGTCGTGGGAGGCGTCGCCCGTGCAGGCGCTGGCCCTGGTCGACCGGATCCGGCACAGCCCCGACGACGACTCCCCGGCCGCCCGGCACCAACGGCTGACCGAGGGGCGCGAGCGGACGGCGCGGGAGATCCGGGCCGTGCTGCCCGAGGAGACGCAGCCGATGTTCGACGCCGGGATGCACGCCTCCCGGGTGTGGATCCCGGCCCGCGAGCGCACCAAGGCGAACTGCGTCACCGTCGTCAACGAGATCCGCATGGCCGTACGGGAGCTCGGCCGCCGCGGCGTCGAGGCGGGGCTGTTCGCCCGGCCCGAGGACGTGATGATGCTGCTGGACACCGAACTCGACGACTACGTCGCCGCCCCGGAGTCCTTCGACCCGGTGATCGCGCGGCGGCTGGAGGAGTACGCGAGCCTGCACGAGCTGGAACCGCCGTTCTTCGTCGCCGACGACGCGCAGACCGAGATCGACACCTGGCCGCGCCGCGCCGAGGAGCGGACCGAGGTGGCCGTCGAGGGTGATGTGCTCGGCGGTGTCGGCGGCAGCCACGGCACGTACACCGGCAGGGTGCGGGTGGTCACCGACCCGGCTTCGTGTGAGGCGCTGGAGCCCGGCGAGGTGCTGGTCGCGCCGATCACGGACGCGGCCTGGACCCCGCTGTTCCTGGTCGCCGGCGCGGCCGTCGTGGACGTGGGCGCGCTCAACAGCCACGCCGTGGTGGTCTGCCGTGAGCTGGGCATCCCGGCCGTGATCTCCGTCGAGGGCGGGACGCGGCGGTTGCGGGACGGCATGGTGATCACGGTCGACGGTGAGCAGGGCACGGTCACCGTCGACAGTGTTCCCGCGCCGCTCGGCATCTGAGAACTCCGCGGGCCCGTCGCTTCCCTGCACCGGAGCGACGGGCCCGCGGGCACGACCTCGAAAGGACCACCATGGTTGAGGGCATCATCGTGTCCGGCTGGATGGACTACGAACCCGGCGACCGGGACACCGTGCTGGCGGCCCTCGTCGAGCTGGGCCGGCGCACCCGCGAGGAGGAACCCGGCTGTCTGGACTACGCGATGACCGCCGATCCCACCGACGAGCGGCGTATCCGCGTGTACGAGTACTGGACCTCGCGGCAGGCCCTCGACGAGCACTTCGCCACGCCGCACATCAAGGACTTCCGGGCGGCCGTGGCGGGGCTGGCCCGGGTCGGGGTCTCCCTGACGGCGCACACCGTCGCCGCGTCACGTCCCATGCGCTGAAACGGCGCCCCGGCCGGGGCGCCGTTTCCAGTGGTCTCAGCGGGAACCGTCCAGCCGCACCAGCATCTTGCCGACGTTGCCGCCGCCCAGCAGGGACAGCAGCGCCCCCGCGGCGTTCTCCAGGCCGTCGACGACCGTCTCGCGCGCGGTGATCCGGCCCTCGGTGAGCCAGCCCGCGACCCGCTGCTCGAACTCCGGCCGCAGGTCCTCGTGGTCGCGGACGATGAACCCGGACAGCGTCAGCCGCTTGAGGACCGCCTGCATCAACTGGTTGATGTCCACGGTCCGCCCCGCGTCGCCGAACTGCGACATCATGCCGCACAGGGCGACCCGGCCACCGGTGCGCAGCGCGTGCAGAGCCGCGGCGAGCTGCTCACCGCCGACGTTGTCGAAGTACACGTCGATACCGTCGGGTGACAGCCGCGCCAGCGCGTCGCGCACCGGCTCGTCGCGGTAGTCCGCGGCCGCGTCGTAGCCGAACTCCGTCACCAGCAGGGCGCACTTGTCCGGCCCTCCGGCGGTCCCGATGACGCGGTCCGCGCCCAGCAGACGGGCGAACTGGCCGGCGGCGGTGCCGACGGCACCGGCCGCCGCCGACACGAAGACGGTGTCGCCCGGCCGCAGTCGCGCGATACGGGTCAGGCCGACGTACGCGGTGAATCCGGTCTGGCCGAGCAGGCCCAGCCAGGTGGGCAGCGGCGCGAGGTGCGGGTCGATGCGGCCGGCGCCGTCGACGGCCGCCGCGTCGAGCACGGCCCGCTCCCGCCAGCCGAGCTGATGGCGTACGTAGGTGCCCGGCGGCACCGAGGCGCAGCGGCTCTCCTCCACGACACCGAGGGCGCGGCCGTCGAGCGGTGATCCAGGGGTGAAGTTGTGCGTGTAGTGCTTCTCGGTGGCCGACAGCCGCCCGCGCATGGACGGGTCGACGCTCATGTAGAGGTTGCGAACGAGCAGCCGTCCCTCTCCCAGGGCCGGCAGCGGGCGCTCCTCGACGACGAAGTCGCCGGGAAGCGGTTCTCCGTCGGGCCGGCGCGCCAGGCAGACCACCCGGGTGGTACGAGGCGTCACGGGATCACTCCTCCGGCTGCTGGGTGCTGCGCCGCTGGGCGAGGCGGCCGACCCAGCCGGCCATCTGGAGGTCGGCGTGGCGCAGTTCGCCCGACTGCCACCGGCCCTGGAAGTCGAAGAC
Organism: Streptomyces sp. NPDC045955; assembly: GCF_056430805.1. Classification (NCBI taxonomy): domain Bacteria; kingdom Bacillati; phylum Actinomycetota; class Actinomycetes; order Kitasatosporales; family Streptomycetaceae; genus Streptomyces; species Streptomyces sp. NPDC045955. Next base: position 496,480 of record NZ_JBWKKY010000003.1, on the reverse strand, counting down.
GCCCTGCACCCCTGTCCTGGGATCGGTCACCTCGACCAGGCCGTCCTCGGTGAGCCGGTACACCTGACCGGTCAGCGGGTGGATCACTTGTTTGGACATGTTGGACATGGGGGCCTCACTCCTGCACTCGGCGGCGTACGCCGCGCTTGGTCACGGTCACCGGGCCCTCGACCCGGAGCCGGCAGGCGAGCCGGGTCAGGCCGTCCACCGGTCTGCGCAGGGCCTCGATGCCCTCGCGTTCCAGCGGGTCCACGGGGGAACAGTTCTCGGCGCCCTCCTCGACCTGGACGAAGCAGGTGCGGCAGGTGCCCTTGCCGCCGCAGAGGGTGGGCCAGCGGTAGCCGAGTCGTCCGGCGGCGGTGAACAGGTCCTCGGCGTCGAGGACTTCGAGCTCGACGCCGGAGGGCCTGACCGCCACCCGGTGGGTCATCTGCTCATCCACTGGTCGAGCGTCTGGTTGAAGTGGCGGATGCGGCTCTCCTGGTAGTTCGCCAGGGTGATGCCCGGCTTGCGCATCGCCTTCAGGCCCTGCTGGACGTAGGGCAGGTTCTCGCAGTCCTGGTCGAAGACGGGCCCGAGCACGCCGAGTTCGGGGATGTCGGCGAAGAGCGTGTCCTTTGGCACCCAGCGGATCTTCGCCGGGGGCGGCGTCTCGCCGGGCCGCTTCGGGGACGACATGAAGATGATCTCGGCGATGCAGGAGTCGGGGTCGAGGCCGTGGGGCCGGAACCGGTAGATGATGTTCGACTTGGCGCCGCCCCAGGGGTTGAAATTGGGGAACAGCAGGTAGTTGATGGCGTCCAGCAGCTCGGTGTCGGGTGTTTCCGAGAAGTCCTGCTGCGAGGTGGCCGCCAGTTGTTCGCGCATCCGCGCGGCGAGGACCTGACGGGCGGTGCCGCCGGGCGGGATCGCCGGCAGTTCGTCACCCTCCTGCATCACCAGGTCACGTCCCTGGGCGGCGGCGTAGAACGAGCGCGAGTCGTAGAAGGTCTCCAGGACGTCCTCCTCGGTGACCGAGTCCGCCACGTGCGGGCTGGGCGCGCCCTGGATGTTGATCATCCGGTTCCAGTTCGGCTGGTCCGCCATGACGTCGTACTGCGAGTTGGCGTCGGCGAGCCACGTCAGCATCTGCGGATGTGTGGCGATCACGTGGAAGGACTCGATGAACGCGTCCTGCGCGACCTTCCAGTTGCAGGGCAGCACCTTGGCGATGTGCAGCGACTTGTAGCGGTTCTCCAGCGGCCAGATGTAGTAGTCGTCGAAGGTGCCGCGGTAGCTGTCGAAGGGCTCGGCGTACGGGTCCATGTTGATGAAGACGAAGCCGCGCCAGGTGGCCACCTGGGCCTCGGGGAGGGCGAACTTCTCGGGGGTGACGTGCGGGAAGTCCCAGGCGCAGGGCGGGCTCTGCATGGTGCCGTCGAGGTTCCAGGTGAAGCCGTGGAACGAGCAGCGGAACTCGCTGACGTTGCCGCCGCCGATGCGCAGTTTGCGGCCGCGGTGCAGACAGACGTTGACGTAGGCGCGGATCTCGTCGGGAGCCGTGCGGACGACGATGAGGGAGTCGTCGCCGATCTCGTAGACCTCGTGGTCGCCGACCTCGGGGATCTCGCTCTCCAGGCAGGCGAACTGCCAGACACGCCTCCAGACCTGCCGCATCTCGCGTTCGGCCCACTCGCGGGAGGTGAAACGGGCGGTGTCGATGTCCTCGCTGCCGAGGTAGTCGTTCCGCTCGTACCTCAGGGCGGGGGGAACGGGGCGGCTGTCCTGGTCGAGGTAGTCCTGGACGCTGGGCCCGGGGCACCGTGCCGTGGCCGGCTCCGACGTTTCGTCCATCATCTCTCCTCCGACGTCAGGTCGCGGCGTCCCGCCACGACCGGCTCCGCTTCGTCCATCAGGAGCTGGGGCTGGTGGGCGAGTTGAGCGCCATCGACAACCTCGCGCTCAGCCACGGCTTCGCCCGCACGGCCTTCGGCAACATCCGCTGGCCGGAGATGGAGCGGCGGACGAGCGCCCTCGTCGAACGGTTCGGCCTCGGCATCGACGTACGGCGGCCCCTGATGACGGCTACCCCCGTCCAGCGCACGGTGGTGGCCATCGCCGCCGCGCTGCAGGGCTGGGAGGGCCGCCGCGGGGTCCTGGTGCTCGACGAGCCCACCGCGGTACTCCCGCCCGGCGAGGTGGCCCGCCTCTTCGACATCGTGCGGGAGGTCCGCGACGCCGGCGCCGGTGTCCTGTACGTCTCGCACCGGATGGACGAGATCTTCGCGCTCGCCGACCGGGTCACCGTGATCCGCGGCGGGCGCCGGATCGCCACCCGCCCGGTCGCCGAGCTCACTCCGCGCCTGCTGGCGGAGCTCATGGCGGGCGAGGACATGGAGACCACCCATCGCCCGGCACCCCCCTCCGGTCCCACCCACCCCGTGCTGGAGGTCCGCGACCTGTGGGCCGGGCCGTTGCGGGGAGTCGGGTTCGACCTGGCCGGGGGCGAGCGCCTGGGCATCACCGGTCTGGTCGGCTCCGGCCACGAGATCGTGCCGTACGCGGTGTGCGGGGCCCACGCCGGCCGGGTGAGCGGCAGGCTGCGGCTGCCGGAACGCTCCGAGCGGTGGACCGAGGCGCGTGACGCGAGTGGCCTGGGCCTTCCCCTGGTCCCGGCGGACCGGGCGGGCGAGGGAGTGATCGGCGACTTCTCGGTCGGCGAGAACCTCACGCTGCCGCTCCTGGACCGGCTGCGCTCCCGGTCCGGGCGGTTGCGCCGACGCCGCGAGTCCGCCCTGGCGCAGGACTGGATACGGCGGGTCGGAGTGCGTACGGCCGGCCGCCATCCGGCCGGGGCCCGGATCACCACGCTGAGCGGCGGCAACCAGCAGAAGGTCGTGATGGCCCGCTGCCTGGCCGGGCGGCCGCCGGTGCTGGCGTTGTGCGAACCCACGGCGGGCGTGGACATCGCCACCCGCCTTCAGCTGTACGACCTGATAGAGCGTCAGTCCGACGAGGGCATGGGCGTCATCGTGTCCTCCTCCGACACGCAGGACCTGCTCGCGCTGTGCACCCGCGTCCTGGTGGTGCGGGACGGCCGGATCGCACGCGAGATCAGCGGCCGGGACATCACCGAACCCGCGCTCGTGCACGCCATGGAAGGAACCGAGTGACATGAGCCCTGGAAGGAACCGACTGACATGACGTCCACCCCCACCCGGGCGGCGGAGGTCCCGCCGTCCGTACCGGAGAGGTCCCCGGTGTCCGTGCCGGGGACACCGGTCCGACGGGCGGCGGCCGCCCTGTCGTTCCGGAACATCGGCGCCGTGTACGTGTGGCTGGTCATCGTCGTGCTCTTCACCGTGTGGGCGCCGGACACGTTCCCGACCACCATCACGGTCAAGCAGGTACTGAACGGCAACGCCGTGGCGGGCCTGGTCGCACTCAGCGTCGTCCCCCCGCTGGCCGCGCGCGTCTTCGACCTCTCCATCGCCTTCACCATGTCGCTCACCAGCGTGCTGACCGCCTGCTTCATGGTTACCTCCGGGCTCGGCCCCGGCGCGGCCATCACCCTGGCGATGACCGCCGCACTGCTGATCGGGGTCGTCAACGGCATCGTGGTGGTGGTCCTGCGCGTCGACTCGTTCATCGCCACCCTGGCCACCGGTGCGCTGATCCAGTCCCTCATCACCATGGTCACCAACGACAGCTCCATCACAGGTGTGCGGCTGCTCGCCGAGCCGTTCGCGAGCATCGCCCAGCTGGACGCCGGCGGCGTCACCCTGCCGGTGCTGTATCTGCTGCTCGCCGCCCTCGCCATCTGGTTCCTGCTGGAACACACCGCCACCGGGCGCCGGTTGTACGCCACCGGATTCAACGCCGACGCGGCCCGGCTGCAAGGGGTGCGCACCGACCGGCTGCGCTTTCTGACCCTGGTGGCCTCCGCGCTGCTCTCCGGTTTCGCCGGTGTCGTCTTCACGGCCTCGGTCGGCTCCGGATCGCCGACCGCGGGCACCCCGTATCTGCTGTCGGCCTACGCCGCCGCCTTCGTCGGGGCGACCCAGTTGCGCGCGGGCCGCTTCAACGCCTGGGGCACGGTCCTCGCGGTCCTCCTCCTCGGCACCGGCATCACGGGCCTCGGGCTGGCCACCAGCGCGCAGTGGGCCGCGAGCCTGTTCACCGGCTCGGTCCTCATCGTGGCGCTGGTCCTCACGGGGGGCCGGATCGCCCTGCCCACCATGCTGCGCCGCCGGGCGAAGACCCGGCCGGACTCGACCACCGGCAAGGAGATCGGATGATGAAGGCAGTTCAGTACCGGCGCGTGGGGCACGCCCCCGAGGTGGTGGAGGTCCCGGTACCCGAACCCGGCCCGGGCCAGGTGCTGCTGAAGGTGACGGCGGCGGGGCTCTGCCACTCCGATCTGGCGGTGATGGGCTGGCCCGAGGAGCAGTTCCCCTACGCCCTGCCGATGACACTCGGTCACGAGGGCGTCGGCACGGTGGCGGCGCTGGGCGCCGGTGTCACCGCCGTGGCGGAGGGCGAGGCGGTGGCGGTGTACGGCCCGTGGGGCTGCGGGCGCTGCCACCAGTGCGCCGAGGGCAAGGAGAACCGCTGTCCGCGCGCCGCCGGGCTCGGCATCCTGCCGCCGGGGCTCGGCTCACCCGGTGCCCTGGCCGAGTACCTTCTGGTGGACTCGCCCCGGCACCTGGTGCCGCTGAACGGACTCGACCCGGTGCAGGCCGCACCGCTCACCGACGCCGGACTGACCCCGTATCACGCGATCCGCGGATCGCTGCCGAAGCTGCTGCCCGGCAGCACGGCGGTGGTGATCGGCGTCGGCGGTCTGGGGCACCTCGCCGTGCAGCTGCTGCGCGCACTGACCCCGGCCCGGGTGGTCGCCCTCGACGTGAGCAAGGAGAAGCTGGAGCTGGCCCGCGAAGTCGGCGCGCACGAGACGCTCCTCTCCGACGGCGAGGCGGCCGCACGAATCCGCGGACTCACCGGCGGTACGGGAGCGCAGGTCGTCCTGGACTTCGTCGGAGCCGAGGCGACTTTGGCGGTCGCCGCCGCGTCGGTGGCGGTGGCGGGCGATGTCACCGTCGTCGGCCTCGGCGGGGGCACGCTGGCCGTCGGCTTCGGGGGCGGTCTGCCGTTCGAGGTGTCGGCCTCCTTCCCCTACTGGGGCAGCCGGACGGAACTCATGGAGGTCCTGGAGCTCGCAGGCCGGGGTCTCGTGTCGTCCCACGTCAAGACCTTCACACTGGAACAGGCGCCCGAGGCGTACGAGCGCCTGCACGCCGGGGAGATCGACGGCCGCGCGGTGGTACTGCCGCACGCCTCGTCGCCTCACGCGCCGTAAGGGCTGCTCGCGGTCGCCTTCAGCCAGTGCATGGACGTCAGGCGGACGGCGAAGTACACCGCGGCCACGGCAGCGGCCATGTGCAGGACGTCCGCCGCCATGTACTGCATCACCGCGGCCCGAATCTGCGTGTGGGTCTCGGCGCTCTCGTATCGCGACGCGGCGTACAGGCCGGACAGCGAGCTGGCGACGAGCAGGCCCCACCACAGGTTCACGGGCCAGATCCCTGCCCGGTACGGTTCCCCGTCGGCGGGCAGGGGTGACGCGGCACCCCACATGTCGACGGCGATGCGGTACGGCAGCCAGAAGTTCGCCAGGGGGATGAGCCAGCCCCCGATGGCCCAGCCCGGGCCCTTACGGAACCGATCAGGTGCCAGCAGCCCGGTGTTGCGGCGCGTCGAGAAGAACCAGGCGACGAAGAGGACCGCGCAGGGCACGAACACGATGCCCTGCACGTTGCCGGCTGTCTGGTACAGCGAGTAGGCGGCGTCCAGTCTTTGCCGGGGAGCGGCGGCGAATCCCTGGTCCTCGTCGATGAGCAGGTAGATCCGGGCTCCGGCGAAGATGCCGAGGAGATCGCTCAGGGCGACGATCGCGAGCGACACCGACGCCGCGGCCAGCAGGCCGCGCACCGAGCGTGGTGTTCCGTTCGGCAGCATGCGACGCGGACGGAGTTCATCGGAAGCAGACATGACGGTTGGCCCCCCACGGGCGGAGTACGAAAAGGCCCGCGAAAGAGCGCGTGCGGAGGCACGGTACGCCTGCTGCGAGGCCCCGTCCATGGCAATCCGCAGGTCGGACGGTCGGGCTGGACCCCTGCGCAGTCCCCGCGGGTCCCCCGGCACCCACTCCACGGCCCGTGCTTCACCGAGCCGGGCTTCGCCCGCCCACCGTCCGCTCCACACAGCGCCGGAGCACGGTCAGGAACTCCGGTGTCTGCCAGGGCCCCACGTCCACGCGCCCGGTGTCGTCGACGCCGAGGTCCTGCACGTCGTAGCGGCCCCGGCAGTGGCCGAGAGTGAAGTAGCAGAGCTCGCCGAGGCCGTGCCGCTTGAGGTACAGCACCGGCCGGGGCGCGCGGTCGAGGGCCGCCGTGTCGCCCTCGGCGAAACCGCGGCACGGCCCCGTGTACTCGGTGTGCAGCAGCACCTCCAGCTCGCCGTGCAGCTCGCACACGTACAGCTCGTCGGTGACCGTGAACGGTTCGATCCCGGCGACCAGCGGGTGCTCGGGCCGGGTCACCCGCACCTCGTACGGTTCGATCGGCGGGTGGGCCAGGAACTGGCTGCCGAGCACCTCCGCCAGGTCCCCGAGCAGCCGTGGCGTCGTGAACACCCGCGGGCCGCTGCCCGTCGACGGCTCGATCACCGCGTTGGTGCCGTGCAGGGCGAGCCAGCGCCCGCCCCGCTCGACGAACCGTGCCAGCGCGGCCCGTTGCGCCGGGCGGGGCCGGACGTCGCAGGTGTAGGTGACCAGCACGTCGGCCCTGTCGAGCGCGGCCACGCAGTCGTAGTCCTGGTACACCGTGGTGCGCACCCGGGGATGCTCGCCGAGCAGCTCCAGCAGCCGCAGTCGCGCGAGGTCGAAGTCGTGCCAGCGGCCGCCGCAGACCAGTACGGCGTCAAGGCGGCCGGCCGGGCCACCCACGGCTCAGTACTGGACGCGGGTGAGCAACCCGCCGTCCACCACGAGGTTGACCCCGACGCAGAAGGAGCCGGTCCGTCCGAGCAGGAAGGCCACCGCCGCGGCCACGTCCTCGGCGGTGCCGTAGCGGCCGATCGGCAGCTTGGCCAGGATCTCCTCGTACACCTCCGGGCGGCTGGTGCGGATGGTCTCCCAGGCGCCGCCTGGGAAGTCGATCGGGCCGGGCGAGACGGTGTTGACGCGGATGCCCTTCGGCGCGAGGGAGTGCGCGAGGGCCGAGGCGTGCTGGACGACGGCGGCCTTGAGCGCGGAGTAGGAGTTCGCTCCGGCCGGGCGCGCGGTGTCGGAGGCGTTGGTGGTGCCGATGGCCACGACGGCGGCCCGCTCGGAGGCCTCCAGGTACGGAAGAGCCGCCTCGACGAGTCCCGCGAACGGGATCAGGTCGCCGCGCAGGCTGGCTTCCCAGGATTCGGGGCCCTTCACATTGCCGGCCGACACGTTGGACACCAGCAGGTCCAGGCCGCCGATTTCACCGGCCGCCCGCTCCACGAACGCCGCCAGGGCTGTCGGGTCGGTGACGTCGACCGGGTCCGCGAACACCGTGGCCCCTTCGCCACGCAGTTCGGCGGCTGCCTTGGCCAGCCCTTCCTCGCCCCGGGCGCACAGAGCCAGTGCGCAGCCCTCGGCCGCGAGGGCTGCGGCGATCGCCCGGCCGATGCCCCGGCTCGCGCCGGTCACCAGCGCCTTCGCTCCTGTCAGTCCCAGATCCATCGATGTCACTCCTTTGTGATTGCCGGAACGGTCCCGGTAGCCCGGTTGCCGAGAAGTCCTTCAGTTGCCGGGGAGCTGCGAGAACGGCGCCCGGTCCGCCCGCGGCTCCGGTGGCAGCTTCAGCACCCGCTCGCCGATCAGGTTGCGCTGGATCTGGTCGGTGCCTCCGGCCAGCCGGTAGCCGGGGGCGCCGAGCAGGTGCTGTGTCCAGGCGAAGGTGCCCGGTTCCCCGGTGTCGGCGCTGATGCGCGCCCCCATCAGCTCGGCGGCGACCTGTCCCGTGCGGGTGAGCAGGTCGGAGGCCATGAGCTTGGTCAACGACGCCTCGGGGCCCGGCCGTCCGCCGGCCGCGCTCGTCCTGGCGACGCGGTCCACGGTGGCCGCGCGCAGGGCGGCCCGCACGTACAGGTCGGCGAGACGCTGGCGGACCAGCGGGTCCGAGGTGCGGTCGAGGGAGCGGGCGAGTGCGAGCACGTCCGAGAAGGTGCCGCCCTTGCGGCGGTTGCCGCTGCCGGAGGCGGTCCGTTCGAAGGCGAGGGTCGTGGTGGCGACCTCCCAGCCCTGGCCCGGCCGCCCGATCCGGAGCCGGTCCGGGACGCGTACGCCGCTGAGGAACACCTCGTTGAAGGACGCGCCGCCGTTCATCTGCCGGATGGGGCGCACCTCCACGCCCGGGGCGTCCATCGGGACCAGGAAGGCGGTGATGCCGGCCTGTTTGACGACATCCGGGTCGGTGCGGGCGAGCAGCAGGCCGTAGTCGGCGAACTGGGCGCCCGAGGTCCACACCTTCTGGCCGTCGATCACCCACTCGCCCCCGTCGGTCTGCCGGGCGCGGGTGCGCAGGGCGGCGAGGTCGGACCCGGCACCCGGCTCGCTGAAGAGCTGGCAGGCCAGCAGGTCGGTGCGCAGGAACGCGCGTGCGTGCTCGTGGAGTTGCTCCGCAGTCCCGAAGAGGGAGACGGCCATCGCGACCAGGCGCACGGTGACGCTGATCAGCTCGGTGGAGGGTGGCACCTCGAAGGCGGACTCCTCCTCGGCGAAGGCGGCCACGTGGGCGGCGGTCAGGCCCGCGCCGCCCCTGTCCGTGGGGAGGGTCAGCGCCTGGTAGCCGGCGTCGAAGCGGGCCCGCTGATAGGCGCGGCACCGCTCCAGCAGCAGGCGTTCCTCGTCCTCGGGCAGGTTGTGGAACACGGCGAGATCGGCGTCTTCTCCGGTGGACTCCGGCGCCCGCGCCGGTTCGAGCACGCCGGCCAGCCACTGCCGTACCTGCGTGCGCCATGCGTCCGGATCGGGCTGGGGCATGACTCCTCCTCGGACACTTACCAGACGAAAGATTCAGTAACGGTGGCGGCGAAGTGCGCCAGCCAGGCGCCTTGAGCATGCGGGAACACCTCCGCTTGGAACAGAGTGTTCCGTACTTTCTTGATAAACGCTACAGTCTCCGCATCACCTCTCCCCCTCGATTCGGGAGAGGACCCAGGAGCCGCCGGAGGAGCCATGTCGCCGCTGCCACTCGACCGTCGCGCCCAGGAGACCCCCGAGGACCCCGCCCTGGTGGACGACCTGGGCGTGCTGTCCTGGTCCGACCTCGCCGACCAGGTGGCGCGGGCGGCGGCGCGGCTGCTGGAGTTCGCACCCGGTCCCGACGACCGGATCGCCGTCCTCGGTGACAACGCGATCCCGACGCTGGTGGCCCATCTGGCCGGCCTGCGCGCCGGGGTCGGGACCGTGGCCACGTCCCGGAACCTCACCTCGGGCGAACTCGTCGACCAGATCATCGACGCGGGCGTGACCGCGATCGTCACCGGTCCCGCAGGGGCGGGTGCCGCGCTGGACGCGGCCCGGGAACTGGGCCTGCCGCTGGTGACGCACGGAACTCCGGCCGCCGGGCACGCCTTCGACTGGGACCTGTGGCTGGCGGCCGCGCCGGCCGGACGCGCCGTCCCGTCGGACCGGCCCGCCCGGCCACCGCTCGTCTACACCTCGGGCACCACCGGTCGGGCGCGCGGCACCGAGGTGCGCTGGGTGAGCGGCCCGGTCGCCGACAGCGCCGCCTACCTCGCCGCGATGTCCGCCCGGCCCGGATTCCCGCCGGGGCCGCATCTCGTGTGCGGTCCGCTCCAGCACAACGCGCCGCTGACCTCGCTGCGGCACCTGGCGGCCGGTCAGCCGGTGGTCGTCCTCGGCAGATACGACGGGGAGACGTTCCTCAGCCGGGTGCAGAGGTGGCGGGTCTCCTCGACGGTGATGGTGCCCACCCACTTCCAGCGGCTGCTCGCCGTCCCGGAGGAGGTCCGCGCCCGGTACGACGTCTCCAGCCTGCGGCAGGTCTCCCACACCGGCTCGGCGTGCCCGCCGGACGTGAAGCGGGCCATGATCGAGTGGTTCGGTCCGGTGCTGACCGAGTCGTACGGCGCCAGCGAAGCCGGGACGGTGGCCCGCATCAGCAGCAGCGAATGGCTGGCGCACCCGGGCTCGGTCGGGCGCGTCCGGGCCCCGTTCGAGGTCCTGGTCACCGATGACGACGGCCGGCGGCTGCCGCCCGGCGAACGCGGGCTGCTGGCCTTCCGGGCCCCCGACGACCAGGGTGTCCGCTACCACGCGGACCCGGACAAGACCAGGTCCGCCTATCTCTCCCCCGGCGTCTTCACGCTCGGCGACATCGGCTTCGTCGACGCGGACGGCTACATCTTCATCACCGACCGGGCCGCGGACGTGGTGGTCTCCGGCGGCGTGAACCTGTACCCGGCCGAGAGCGAGGCGGTCCTGCGGCGGCACCCGGCGGTCACCGAGGTCGCGGTCATCGGCGTGCCCGACCCGGACTTCGGCGAGTCCCTGCGGGCGCTCGTCGTGGTGGCGGCGGACGAGCCGCCGGCCGATGAGCTGGACCGGTTCTGCCGCGAGCACCTCGCCGCCCACAAGTGCCCGAAGTCGTACGAGTTCGTCCCCGAGCTGCTGCGCAACGCGATGGGCAAGCTCGACAAGCGTGCGATGCGCCGCCCGTACTGGCGCTCCGAACGCACCATCGCCGGCTGAGCCGGGCTCCCCCAGTAAGGACCACCCATGACCGAACTCCTCCTCATCCGGCACGGCCTCCCCCTGGCGGGCGTCTTCGACCCCCGGCTGTCACCGGAGGGCACCGCCCAGGCCGAGCGCCTCGCCGCCTGGCTCGTGCACGAGGACGTCGACGCGCTGTACTCCAGCCCGTACCGGCGTGCCCGCGAGACCGTGGCACCCCTGGAACGCCTCACCGGCATGACCGCCACCGTCCTCGACGACCTGCGCGAGTGGGACACCGACGTGTCCCAGCCCTACATGCCGCCGGAGCAGATCGGCGCGGACGATCCGCGGGCGGCGGCGCTCGCCGAGGGGCGCTACGAGGACTTCGTGCCCGAACTGGACTGGGACGCCTTCCGCGCCCGTGCCCGGCGGGCCATGGACACCATCCTCGACGCCCATCCCGGAGGGCGGGTCGCGGTCGTGTGCCACGGCGGTATCACCAACACCTATCTGGCGACGGTGCTCGGGCTGCCCACGATGTTCTGGTTCCACCCCGACTACACGTCCGTCAGCCGGGTGCGGCGCATGCCCGGCGGCCGGATCGTCCTGCACTCGGTGAACGAGACGGCCCACATGGTCGCCGAACGTGCCGTCGACGCGGTCGCCTGACCCGCCCCACACCCCAGGAGGTCCCGGCATGCCCGGATCCGTCATCGTCGCCGGAGCAAGGACGCCCATCGGCAGGCTGGCGGGTGCCCTGAGCACCGTGTCCGCGGTCGACCTCGGCGCCCACGCCATCGGCGCGGCACTTGCCGCCGCCCGTCTGGACCCGGCAGCGGTGGAAGCCGTGGTCATGGGTCATGTCGTGCAGGCCGGGGCCGGGCCGAACCCGGCACGGCAGGCGGCGGTCCGCGCCGGCGTTCCGTTCTCCGTCCCCGCGAGCACCGTCAACAAACTGTGCCTGTCCGGTCTGCACGCCATCGCCCTGGCCGACCTCATGATCACCTCCGGCCGCCACGAGGTGGTCGTCGCCGGTGGCATGGAGTCCATGTCGGGCGCCCCGCACCTGCTGCGCGGCGCTCGCAGCGGCTGGAAGTACGGATCGGCCGCGGCCGAGGACGCCCTCGATCGCGACGCCCTGGTCTGCGCCTTCGACGGCGTCTCCATGGGCGCGGCCACCGAGCGCTACCAGCACGCCCTGTCCCGCGAGGAGCAGGACGAGTACAGCGCGCTGTCCCACCAACGGGCCGCCCGCGCCCGGGAGTCGGGCGCGCTGTCCGCGGAGATCGCCCCCGTCACCGTGGCCGGACGCCGGGGCGAGACGGTGGTGGACATCGACGAGGGCGTACGGCCGGGAAGCACCACCGAGAGCCTGGGGCGCCTGAAACCGGCCTTCTCCGGCGCCGGAACCATCACCGCGGGCAACTCCTCACAGCTCTCCGACGGCGCCGCGGCCGTCGTCGTGATGAGCGCGGAGCGCGCCCGGTTCGAGGGCCTGACGCCACTCGCCGAGGTCGGCGCCTACGGCACGGTCGCCGGCCCCGACCCCTCACTGCTCGTCCAGCCGGCCGGCGCGATCCGTGACGCCCTGTCCCGTGACGGCCGCCTGAAAGCCGCCGACCTGGACCTGTTCGAGATCAACGAGGCGTTCGCCGGAGTGGCCCTGGCTTCCGTACGGGAGCTGGACCTCCCTCTCGACAAGGTGAACGTCAACGGCGGAGCGATCGCGCTCGGGCACCCGGTCGGCATGACCGGAGCCCGGCTCGTGCTGACCCTCGCGGCCGAACTGCGGCGGCGCGGAGGCGGCAGCGGAGCGGCGGCCCTGTGCGGGGGCGGCGGCCAGGGCGACGCGCTGTTGCTGCATGTGCCGACCCAGGACTGAACCCGGAGCCGAATCATCATGAACGTCCAACTGACCTCGGTCGACACGACCCTTGTCGTGGCGGCCCGTACCCTCGCCGCCGACGGCGTCGTCTCCCTCACCCTGCGCCGCCCCGACGGCGGGATGCTCCCCGCCTGGACACCGGGCTCCCACATCGACGTATTCCTGAACGGTGACGACGGGGGCCTGATCCGTCAGTACTCCCTGTGCGGAGATCCGGCCGCGCGCGACTCCTGGCAGATCGCCGTGCTGCGCGAGCCGCAGGGCCGCGGAGGCTCCGCGTACATCCACGACCACCTGCGCGAAGGCACCGTCCTGCGGGTCCGCGGACCGCGGAACAACTTCCCGCTGCGGCCCGCCGCACGCCACCTGTTCATCGCCGGCGGCGTCGGTATCACGCCCATCCTCCCGATGGTGGAGGCCGCCGAGTCCGCGGGGGCCGACTGGCGTCTGCTGTACGGCGGGCGCACCCGTACCTCCATGGCGTTCCTGGACCGCCTCGCCCCGCACGGGGACCGGGTGCTCGTCCGTCCGCAGGACGAGTACGGCCTGCTGGACCTCGCGGCCCACCTCGGCGCACCCCAGGAGGGCACCCTGGTCCACGCCTGCGGTCCCGAGCCGCTGTTGCAGGCGGTGCAGGAACACTGCGGGCACTGGCCTCCCGGCACGCTGGGCGTCGAACGGTTCGCTCCGGTACGCGCGGACGCGACCGGCCAGGCCGAGGCCTTCGAGGTGGAGCTCGCACGATCCGGGCTCACCCTCACCGTGCCGGCGGACCGCTCGGTGCTCGAAACCGTGGAGCAGGCCGGTGTAGCGGTGGACTTCTCCTGCCGGGAAGGCACGTGCGGCACCTGTGAGACGGACGTACTCGGCGGCAAGCCCGACCACCGCGACTCGCTGCTGACCGAGGACGAGCGGGCCGCCGGCGACACCATGCTCATCTGCGTCTCCCGCTCGTGCGGGACTCGCCTCGTCCTGGATCTGTGACGGCGATCACTCCCTGCAATTTACTAGGACGTCCTAGTATCTCTTCTGTCGGCAGTACCCCCGCCCCGTCCGGGAAGGCCCCCATGAGCGACCTGCACCGACCCGTGCACCCTGTCCGCCTGGTCACGGCTTCGGCTCTGTTCGACGGGCATGACGCGTCGATCAACATCATGCGGCGCATCTTCCAGTCGCAGGGCGCCGAGGTGATCCATCTCGGACACAACCGGTCCGTGCGGGAGGTCGTCGACGCCGCTCTGGAGGAGGACGCCCACGGTGTCGCCGTCTCGTCGTACCAGGGCGGGCACGTGGAGTACTTCGAGTACCTGGTCGAGTCGCTGCGCGCGGCGGGAGCCGACCACATCCGTGTGGTGGGCGGCGGAGGCGGCGTCATCGTGCCCGAGGAGATCGCCCGGCTGCGCGGCAGCGGGGTGACCATCTTCTCGCCCGAGGACGGGCAGCGGATGGGCCTGGCCGGGATGGTCAACTCGGTTGTCCAGGACTGCGACTTCGACCTCTGGGACGGCAAGCCGGCCGACGCGTCCGCCGTTCTGGCCGGTGACCGGTTCGCGATCGCCCGCGCCATCACCGGAGCGGAACTGGGCAAGCTGCCCCCGGATCTCCTGGAGCGGCTGCGGGCCACCGCCAAGGCGCGGGTCATGCCGGTGCTCGGCATCACCGGTACGGGCGGCTCGGGCAAGTCGTCACTGACGGACGAGCTGGTGCGCCGCTTCCGCCTCGATCAGCAGGACAAGCTGCGGATCGCCGTGATCGCGGTCGACCCGACCCGCCGCCGCGGCGGCGGGGCACTGCTCGGCGACCGGATCCGCATGAACTCCCTGGACGGGAACCGGGTCTTCTTCCGCAGCCTGGCCACCCGTGGCAGTCGCGAGCTGCCCGAGCACCTGTCCGACGTCATCGACGTGGTCAAGGCCGCCGGGTTCGACCTGGTGATCGTGGAGACGCCGGGCATCGGCCAGGGCGACGCGGCGATCGTGCCGTTCGTCGACACCTCGCTGTATGTGATGACACCAGAGTTCGGTGCCGCCTCGCAGCTGGAGAAGATCGACATGCTCGACTTCGCCGACGTCGTGGCGATCAACAAGTTCGAGCGGCGCGGCGCGCAGGACGCGCTGCGTGACGTGGGCCGCCAACTGGTCCGTAACCGTGAGGCGTTCGGCAAACGGCCCGAGGACATGCCGGTGTACGGCACGTCGGCGGCGACGTTCAACGACGACGGTGTCACCGCGCTCTACCAGCACCTGAAGACGGGCCTGGCCGAGAAGGGCCTGCCGCTGTCCGAGGGCGCGCTGGCACCGGTCGCGGTACGCCACTCCTCCGGCATCCGGCAGGTGGTCCCCGCAGGCCGGGTGCGCTACCTCGCCGAGATCACCGACACGGTCCGCGCGTACCACACCGAGACCGAGCGACTGGCCGAGGCGGCCAGGCGGCTGCAGCGCCTGGAGGCGGTCAGGGACGAGCTCGTCGAGGCCGGCTCCGACGCCGCGAACGTGGACTCACTGCTCGACGACGCCCGCAAGCGGCTCCCGCACCAGATCACGGAGCAGATCGGGAACTGGCCCGCCGTCATCGCCTCCTATTCCGGAGACGAGCAGGTGGTGAAGGTCCGGGACAGGGAGATCCGCACCAAGCTGACCCGCGAGTCCCTGTCCGGCAACAGGGTCCCGCGCGTCGCCCTGCCCCGCTTCACCGACCACGGGGAGCTGGTGCGGTTCTGGCGCGGGGAGAACCTGCCCGGCTACTTCCCCTTCACGGCAGGGGTGTTCCCCTTCAAGCGCGACGGCGAGGACCCGGCGCGGATGTTCGCCGGTGAGGGCGATCCGTTCCGCACGAACCGGCGCTTCAAGCTGCTCTCCGAGGGCCAGCCGGCCACCCGCCTGTCCACCGCCTTCGACTCGGTCACGCTCTACGGCCGCGACCCGGACGAACGTCCCGACATCTACGGCAAGGTCGGCACGTCCGGGGTGTCGGTGGCCACGCTCGCGGACATGAAGGCCCTCTACGACGGCTTCGACCTGACCGCACCCACCACCTCGGTCTCCATGACCATCAACGGCCCCGCGCCGACGATCCTGGCGTTCTTCCTCAACACGGCCATCGACCAGCAGACGGAGAAGTTCCGAGCCGCCGAGGGCCGTGACCCGTCACCCGAGGAGGCGGCCGAGCTGCGGGCCCACGCGCTCGCGAACGTGCGCGGGACGGTGCAGGCCGACATCCTCAAGGAGGACCAGGGCCAGAACACCTGCCTGTTCTCCACCGAGTTCTCGCTGCGGATGATGGCCGACATCCAGGAATGGTTCATCGCCCACAAGGTCCGCAACTTCTACTCCGTGTCCATCTCGGGCTACCACATCGCCGAGGCCGGCGCGAACCCCATCAGCCAGCTCGCCTTCACCCTCGCCAACGGCTTCACCTACGTCGAGGCCTATCTCGCCCGGGGCATGCACATCGACGACTTCGCCCCGAACCTGTCGTTCTTCTTCTCCAACGGCATGGACCCCGAGTACTCCGTCCTCGGCCGCGTCGCCCGCCGTGTCTGGGCCGTCGCGATGAAGGAGAAGTACGGGGCGGGCGAACGCAGTCAGAAGCTGAAGTACCACGTCCAGACCTCCGGACGCTCCCTGCATGCCCAGGAGATGGACTTCAACGACATCCGCACCACCCTGCAGGCCCTCACGGCCATCTACGACAACGCGAACTCACTGCACACCAACGCCTACGACGAGGCCGTCACCACCCCGTCCGAGGAGTCGGTCCGGCGGGCGCTGGCGATCCAGCTCGTCATCAACCGCGAGTGGGGCCTGGCCATGAACGAGAACCCCCTCCAGGGATCGTTCATCATCGACGAACTCACGGACCTGGTGGAGGAGGCCGTACTCCAGGAATTCGAGCGGATCAGCGAGCGCGGTGGCGTGCTGGGCGCGATGGAGACCGGCTACCAGCGGGGCCGCATCCAGGACGAGTCGATGCTGTACGAGCAGCGCAAGCACGACGGCACCCTGCCCATCATCGGCGTCAACACCTTCCTCCGCCCCGGCGGCGACAGCCGGCCTCAGGAGCTGGAACTCGCCCGGGCCACCGAGGCGGAGAAGCAGTCCCAGCTGGAGCGCGTGCGGGACTTCCACACCGGCCACCGCGACCGGGCCCACGACGCCCTGGCCGCCCTCAAGAACGCGGCGACGAACGGCGACAACGTCTTCGCCGTGCTCATGGACGCCACCCGGGTCTGCTCGCTCCAGCAGATCACCGAGGCCTTCTTCGAGGTGGGCGGCCAGTACCGCCGCAACGTCTGACCCAGCCCCGCCGCCACGGAAGCCACCCCGCAGCGACTCACCAGATAGGACCTCAGATGGATCCCGTTACTCGTCTCGGCGTGGCCGGATGCGGCCTCATGGGCTCCGGCATCGCCGAAGTCGCGGCCCGCAGCGGCATCGACGTCCGGGTCGCCGAGGCCACGCCGGACGCGCTGGAGGCAGGCCGCCGCCGGCTCACCGCCTCACTCGACCGAGGCGTACGGCGCGGCAAGCTCAGCGAGGAACAGCGGGACCAGGCCCTCGCCAGGCTCTCCTTCACCCACGACCTCAGTGACCTGGCCGACCGTCAGTTCGTCGTCGAGGCGGTCGCCGAGAACCGTGACATCAAGACGGACGTCCTGCGCACCCTCGACAAGGCGGTCGAAGACCCCGCGGCGATCCTGGCCACCAACACCTCCTCGATCCCCGTCGTCGATCTCGCCGTCGTCACCGAGCGGCCCGCGCAGGTCATCGGCATGCACTTCTTCAACCCC
This sequence comes from Streptomyces sp. NPDC045955, assembly GCF_056430805.1. Lineage (NCBI taxonomy): Bacteria > Bacillati > Actinomycetota > Actinomycetes > Kitasatosporales > Streptomycetaceae > Streptomyces > Streptomyces sp. NPDC045955. The sequence continues at coordinate 479,053 of NZ_JBWKKY010000003.1, read as the reverse complement.
GTGCCCGTGCAGCAGCTGGTGGAGCTCATTCCCGCCCTCACCACCAGCGCGGACACCGTGCGGCGCACCCGCGGTTTCGCCGGGCAGCTGGGCAAACAGGCCATCCAGGCGCCCGACCGCTCCGGCTTCGTGGTCAACGCCCTCCTCGTGCCCTACCTGCTCAGCGCCGTACGGATGGTGGAGTCGGGCTCCGCGCGGCCGGAGGACATCGACCGGGGCATGGAACTCGGATGCGCCCACCCCATGGGGCCGTTGCGGCTGCTCGACCTCATCGGCCTCGACACCGCGCAGGCCGTGGCCGAGTCGATGTACGAGGAGTTCAAGGAGCCGCTGTACGCCCCGCCCGCCCTCCTGCGCCGCATGGTCGCCGCAGGCCACCTCGGCCGCAAGAGCGGCCGGGGCTTCCACACCTACTAGCTTGATCCACGCCGCCTGCACTCCGGTCGGCGCCAGGCTCGGCAAGGCCCTGATGGGCTGACACCTCACCGAACGCGGACAGCGATCACCCGGACGACCGAGACCGCGGTAGTCGATCAGCCGGCCGGGCCCGTTCCACGCCGTCATGCTCGTCAGTCAAGCGCTTGAGCGGACGACCAGCCGCGTGGGCAGGATCAACGGGGTGGGGTCGTGTCCGTTGACGACCGTGACGAGCATGCGCGCCATCTCCCGCCCGAGAGCCGCTATGGGCTGATGGACGGTGGTGAGGGGCGGATCGGCGACCTGGGCGACGGTCAGGTCGTCGAAGCCGACCACAGCGACGTCGGCGGGGACCGCCCGGCCGGCCGAGCGCAGGGTGCGCAGCGCCCCCGCCGCCATGTTGTCGTTGGCGGCGAACACCCCGTCCAGGTCGGGATGGTGCGCCAGCAGGACGGCCATGGCGGCGGCTCCGCTGGGCTCGGTGAAGTCCCCCTCCTGCGGCGGCAACGGATCGAGGCCGGCCGCCAGCAAGGCGTCCCGGTATCCGCGGTACCGGGCACGCCCGGCCTCGGTGTCCAGGCGCCCGCAGATCGCGGCCACGCGCGTCCGGCCGCGTGACACCAGGTACTCGGTCGCCTCGCGGGCTCCGCCGACGTTGTCGACGTCCACGTACCACCGGGGAGTCGAACCGACCGGGCGCCCTCCGAACACGACGGGCATCTCCGCCTCCTCGGCGATATCGGCCAGCGGATCGTCCTCGCGCAGCGCCATCAGCATGACACCGTCGGCACCCTTGGTCCGGAAGAGCTCCTCCACCCGCTTGCGGCCCCGGTCGGACGCGGCCAGGCACAGCATCAGATGCAGTTCGGCCTCTTCCAGAGCTGCCGACGCCCCCACGATCACCTGGGCGTAGAACGGATCCGCGAAGATCGACGGATCCTCTCCCGAGACGACCAGGGCGGCCGCTCCCGTCTGACGCGTGGCCAGGGCGCGGGCGGCCGGGTTGGGCACATAACCGAGTTGCCGGACAGCCCGTTCGACCGCCTCCCGTTTGGCGCGGCTGACATGCGGAGCGTTGTTGAGGGCGCGGGAGGCCACGGAGCGGGAGACACCGGCGCGTTCGGCCACCTCGTCGAGCGTCGGCTGTCGGCGCGGCGCGTCCTGTGCCATGAACCACGAGCCTTTCCCCCAGGGAGGGTTCTCGACCTCCACAAGTTTGGGACCGCTTCCAGTCTCAGGGTCAGGGAGGCGTGTTCTCGCCAGACGAATCGCGTCGGGCATCGCCTCTTGACTCCTCAACTACCCCGCAACACCATACCGAACACACCCCGGCGATTTTCCAGTGCTGCTGGGATCGCTTCCAATGGGAGCGCTCCCAAGATCCGGTCGTAACACCGCTCCTGCTCAGGTCGCACGACCAGAGCGTGCGACGTCCACCTGCCAGGAAATCGAGGTTCAGTCATGCCCAGACTCCGCGCCTTGGCCGCAGCGCTCCTCGCTCTGCCGCTGGCGTTCGCCGCCGCACCGTCCGCCCACGCCGCCGATCCGACCAGCATGACCAGCGGGTTCTACGTGGATCCCGACTCCAGCGCGAAGAGGTGGACCGCCGCCAACCCCGGTGACGGCCGAGCCGCCGCCATCAACGCCTCCATCGCCAACACCCCGATGGCCCGCTGGTTCGGCTCCTGGAGCGGCACCATCGGCACCGCCACGGGCGGGTACGCGGGAGCGGCGGACCGCGTCGACAAGCTCCCCCTCCTCGTCGCCTACAACATTTACAACCGCGACTACTGCGGCGGGCACTCCGCGGGCGGCGCCGCCTCGCCGTCCGCCTATCGGAGCTGGATAGCCCAGTTCGCCGGCGGTATCGCCAACCGCCCGGCCGTCGTCATCCTGGAACCGGACTCCCTCGGGGACTACGGCTGCATGACCCAGGCCCAGATCGACGAACGCGAAAGCATGCTCACCGGCGCCCTCGCCGAGTTCAACCGCCAGGCCCCCAACACCTGGGTGTACATGGACGCCGGCAATCCACGCTGGACCGACGCGGCGACCATGGCCCGGCGCCTCCACGAAGCCGGCCTCCGGCAGGCCCACGGCTTCTCGCTCAACATCTCCAACTACATCGCCACCGCCGAGAACACCGCCTACGGCAACGCGGTCAACCGTGAACTGAGCGCCCGCTACGGCTACACCAAGCCGTTCGTCGTGGACACCAGCCGCAACGGCAACGGCTCCAACGGCCAGTGGTGCAACCCCTCGGGCCGCCGCATCGGCACCCCCACCCAGTTGGGCGGAGGCGCCGAGATGCTCTTGTGGATCAAGGTTCCGGGCGAGTCCGACGGCAACTGCGGCGTCGGAGGCGGCTCCTCGGCCGGTCAGTTCCTCCCCGAGGTCGCCTACAAGATGATCTACGGCTACTGATGCAGGACTCCCGTGGCCCGGTTTCAGGGTGCTGAAAGCACCCTGAAACCGGGCTGAATGCGCCCTGCCGCAACCTCTGCGGCATGACGACGACATCCCGCTCACTTGCCATCGCGGCCAAGGGGCTGCACAAGGCATACGGGGACAAGACGGTCCTCGACGGCATCGACCTGGCGGTGCCCACGGGCACCGTCTTCTCCCTGCTCGGTCCGAACGGCGCCGGCAAGACCACCGCGTACCGAGGGCGTGCAACACCGTCCCGAATGGCGTACGGCGCGCGGGCCGTAGCCCATGAACAGGCTCGCCGTGCAGAAAACCGCGGCGGCGCGGGCGACTTCGACGTATTCGGGCTCGGGGTGGTAGTGCGACAGCGGCGGGCCGGTGTCCGCGGCGAGGGTGGTGAGGCGGGGGTAGTGGGAGCCGGTGGACCACAGTGCGGCGAGGACGGCGGTGAGGGCGGCGGTGGTGGGGCCGTCCGTACGGGCCAGGGCGTGCCGCAGGGCCGGCACGAGGTTGTCCTGCTCGGCCCTGACCCGCTCCCAGGCGATCAGCGGTTCGGAGCGGAAGAGCCAGTCGTGGTACGCGACCCCGAAGTCCCGAGCCCAGGCGAGGAACCGGCCGATGGCGTCCTCTTCCTCGCCCGCCTCCGCACGCCGGGCCGCGCTGAACTCCCGTCGGTCTCCAGCATCCGGAACCGCACGCCGGCCGGGGTGTCCAAGACGGTGAGCAGCGACTGGTCGGCCAACTGCTCCAGCAGGAACAGCGCGTCCTCGCCCAGTACCTGCTCCGCCGTCTCGCCCGAGAAGCCCCCGGGGAAGGCGGACAGCATGCGCATCGCCGCCCTGGCCTCCTCGGCGAGCAGGTTCCAGCTCCAGTCCACGACCGCGTGCAGGGTGCGGTGGCGCTCCGGCACGTCCCGTGCCCCGCCGCGCAGCAGCGCGAACCGGTCGCCGAGGCGGCGGGCGATCTCCGGCACCGACAGCACGCGCACCCGCGCCGCGGCCAACTCCACGGCGAGCGGCAGCCCGTCGAGGTGGTGGCACAGCTCGGACACGTCTTCCGGCGGCAGTTCCACGCCGGGCCGGGCGGCCCGGGCCGCCCGCTGCGTGAACAGCTCGACCGAGGTGTCCAGCCGGAGTTCCGGCAGCGCGTACACCGCCTCCGACGTGAGGCCCAACGGGGCCCGGCTGGTGGCCAGCACCCGCAGATCCTTCGAGGACGAGACCAGAGCCCGTACGAGGTCGGCGGCACCCTCGATGACCTGCTCGCAGTTGTCCAGCACCAGCAGAGCGGGCCCGGAGCCGAGCACGCCGAGGATGCCGGACACCGGGTCGGCCGGGGCGTGGCCGCCCACGGCGCCGGGCCGTCCCTCGCCCGCGCCGAGCGCGGAAGCCACCTCCACGGCCACGTCCTCGTCCACCGTGACGCCGGCGAGCGGCACGACGTACACCACGCGCTGCTCGGCCCGGCGGCTCACGGCGTGCGCGAGCCGGGTCTTGCCGAGGCCGCCGGGGCCGACGACGGTGACGGCACGCGAGGCGCCCAGCAGCCGCCGCACCGCCGCGATGTCCTCGTCCCGGCCGAGCAGCGGGTTCGGTTCGTGCGGCACGCCGTGTCTGGCCACGGGCGCCTCGCCGCGCAACAGCTCCCGCTGGACGGCCTTGAGCCCGGGGCCCGGATCCAGCCGAGTGTCTCGCGCAGCTCACGGCGGTAGGCCTCGTACCGGGCCAGCGCGGCGGACGGGCCCGCCGTCGCCGCCTCGACGCGCAGCAGCCCGGCGAGTACCTCCTCCGTCGCGCGGATGCTCCGCGGCTGCCGCGGCCAGTGGCCCGGCCGCCTCCGCGTGCCGTCCGAGGCGGGCGAGCGCGAGCGCCCGCGCGCGGACGAGCCTGCCGCGGACGGGGGCGCGCTCGGCGCGCAACACGGCCACGGGGTCCTCGGTGTCGCCGGCCTCGTCAGGGGCGCCCTCCCACAGCGCGAGTCCGGCCTCGGCCGCGGCCAGCGCTCCGGCGTGGTCCCCGGCCCTGGCCCGGTCCGCGCTCGCGGCGGCGTGCAGCAGCAGGGCGGAGGTGTCGACCTGGTCCTCGGCGAGAGTGAGCCGGTATCCGGTCGGCGTGCTCGCGATGACGTCGGCGCCCAGCTGCGCCCGCGCCCTGGACACGAGGACCTGCACCGCCTTCGCCGGCCGCTCGGGCAGCTGGTCCGGCCACAGCCCCGCCACCAGGCGCTCGGTGCTGCAGCCCGTGCGCAGGTCGCCGGCGAGCAGCGCGAGGAGGCCGCGGAGCCGGGGCGCGGTGATCTCCTGTCCGCGATGGGCGACACGCGGCAGGAGGGTGAGGTCGGTGGTCACGCGTGCAGATTAGCCAAGGTGCCCTCCACGACCGTCTCTTCACGCCCCCGCACCGGTCAGCAGATGGGCGGCTCAGCCCCAGGCGGTCACCGGCACGAACGAGCTGTCCTGGCGGAACTGGTCCGTCCCGTCGGCGCGTTCCACGCGGAGCTGGTAGGCGTAGTGGCGCAGGTAGTACCCGGGGTAGTTGTACGACTCGAAGCGGACGGCGCCCGACGCCGTGCCGGTCCGGAGGACGAACGTGGCGTCCTTGGCGAACGTGCTCGTGCCGTCGTTCGGGTCGAAGCGGGCGCGGAAGTCCCAGTGGCGCAGGTAGTTGCCGGCCGCGTCGCGGAAGGAGTAGCCGCCGGCGTCGGCCAGGCCGGCGACGACCGTGAAGGTGGCGGCCTGCTTCTCGGCGGTGGTGCTGGAGCCGCTGACCACGGGCAGGTTGAGGAGTGCGGACTGCTGCTGCCAGTAGCGGGTCGGGTAGTTGGCCGACCGGAAGGAGCGGGTGGTGTTGCGGGCGAGGCTCGGGCCGCCGGAGACCGTCTCCTTGACGACCGTGAAGTGCCGGGCCGTTCCGGAGATGCCGGGGAGCGCGGCCGGTGCCGTCCAGGTGGCGAAGGTGTCGTAGCTGTCGGAGTAGTAGTAGCTGCCGTCGCCGTAGCCGTCGAAGAAGATGCGCCAGCCGTCGTTGTCGAGCCGCACCAGCGCCGGGCCCTCGCGGTAGCTGCCCCAGCCCGCCCAGTCGCCCGTCCTGCGGATCGTGTACGGGCCGGTGAGGTTCGAGGCGGTGGCGTACTCGATGTACTTCGTCGTCTCGTTCTTCGGGAAGGCGTGGTAGGTCGAGCCGATCTTCACGATGAACGTGTCGATGTGGTTGGCGCCGATGCCCGCGAGCGCGACCGGTGTACTCCACGCCGTCAGGGCCGAGTTGGTGGCCCTGAGCAGATACGGCGTGAAGATCCACTCGTCGTTCGTGGTGGAGCAGGACACGATGACGCTGACGCTGCCGTCACTGTCGACGAACCACTCGGGCGCCCAGGCGCGGGAGAGGTTCGCGACGGGGACGGTGTAGTCGTACAGGAACGTCCAGTTGACGCGGTCGGAACTGCGGGCGAAACCGATGGTCCTGCTGGTGTCCTGCCAGGTGTGCGTGGTGTAGGTGACGTAGTAGTAGCCGTCGGTGTGTCTGATGACGCTCGCGTCGCGGATCCGGTTCGCGGGTGGTGTGTACGCGGAGGAGCGCAACAGCCGGAAGTCGGTGGCGTCGTCCGACTGGTAGACGTTGACCGTGCCGTCGTTGCTGTCGAGGAACGGCACGATCGTGTAGCGCGTGGCGGAGCCGTTCGGGGGCGCTGCGGCCAGGGCGCTGCCCAGGAGTCCGGGCGCCTCCCCCAGCAGCACCGCCGAGGCGGGCAGGGCGGCCAGGGCACGCAGGAGCGTACGGCGGGACGGGGGGGCGGGGTTTGAGGTCACGGGCGGCTCTCCCTGGGACACAGGGATCGATATGCCGAACAAGGTTCGGCAACTCGATCAGACGTGGGGGATCAGAAAGTAAGGGCGAGGCAGAGAGGCGTCAATGGTTTGAACAGGAGCGGATGAGCCCAGTGAGGTAGATGTGGGCCGGTGGGTGGACATCCATTCCGGTCGTCGGCGTTCCGCCACCGGCCATCGGACGTTACCGTTCGGTAGAGAGGTCGCTTCCGGAGGTGTCCGCATGACGCTCGACCGTCCCGCAGGCCTGGCGGAGACCGCCCGTGCGCTGGCCGCCGGGGATGTGACGTCCCGGGCGCTGGTCGAGCGGACGCTGGCGCGGATCGAGGCGACGCAGAGCACCATCAACGCCTTCCGGATCGTCCGGGCCGAGGCTGCTCTCGCCGAGGCCGAGGCCGCCGACCGGGAACTCGCCGCGGGTGTGCGCAGGCCGCTGCTCGGGGTGCCCGTCGCCGTGAAGGACGACATGGACGTGGCCGGTGAGCCGACCGCCTTCGGCTGCTGCGGGGAGTTCCCGCCGGTCGCCGAGGACGGCGAGGCGGTGCGGCGGCTGCGCGCGGCCGGGGCCGTGATCGTCGGCAAGACCAACACCTGCGAGTTCGGGCAGTGGCCCTTCACCGAGGGGCCGGCCTTCGGCGCCACGCGCAATCCGTGGAGCACGGCCCATACGCCGGGTGGCTCCTCGGGCGGCTCGGCCGCCGCGGTCGCCGCCGGTCTGGTGCCCGCCGCGCTCGGCTCGGACGGGGCCGGCTCGGTGCGGATCCCGGCCGCGTGGACCCATCTGGTCGGCATCAAGCCGCAGCGCGGCCGCGTCTCCACCTGGCCGCGCGGCGAGTCCTTCCAGGGCATCACCGTCAACGGCACCCTGGCCCGTACGGTCGCCGACGCTGCCCTGCTGCTGGACGCGGCGAGCGGCAACCACGCGCAGGACCCGCACCGGCCCCCGGCCGTCGACGCCTCGGCCGCCGTCGGTCGCGACCCCGGGCGGTTGCGCATCGCGCTCGCCCTCAAGCCGCCGTTCACGGCCGTTCCCGCCCGGCTCCTGCCTCAGGTGCGGACCCGGGTCGTGGAACTCGCCGAGCGGCTGGCGGCGTTGGGACACACGGTCGAGGAGGCGGACCCGCCGTACGGGCAGATCGGGCTGACCTTCGTGCCGCGCGCGACGGCCGGGATCGCCGAGCGAGTGGCCGAGGCACCCTTCCCGGCGCTGCTGGACCGGCGCACGCTGGGAGCGGCCAGGCTGGGCCGGCTGCTCGGCGGGGCGCCGCTGCGGGCGGCCCGGCGGGCCGAGACCGTCCTGCACCGTCGTATCGGCGGGTTCTTCACCTCGTACGACGTCGTCCTCGCGCCGACCACCGCCGCTCCCCCGCCCCGGATCGGCGCCCTGCTGGAACTCAGCGGCTTCGCCACCGACCGGGCGATGATCGCCGCCTGCCCGTACGCCTGGCCGTGGAACGTGCTGGGCTGGCCGGGCGTCAACGTGCCCGCCGGTTTCACGGCGGACGGCCTGCCCGTCGGGGCCCAGTTGCTGGGCCCGGCGAACAGCGAACCGCTTCTGGTGCAGGTGGCGGCACAGTTGGAGGCTCAGCTGCGCTGGCACGAGAAGTGGCCTGCGCCGCCGGTCGCCGAACCTTCGGCTGCCGCCTGAGCGACCGTGCGGGGTTTCACCGGGCGGGCCGGTCGGTGGCCGGGGGCACGGGAGCAACGTCTAGGGTGCCCGCGTGACCGCGTTTACCGATGAGAACGTCCCGGGCCGCTCCGGCCCCACCGCCACCACTCAGGCCGATCCGCGCGAGGCGGGCCGGGTGCGCACCGAGTACTCGCCCGCGCACGACGGCGACCCCGACCCCGGCGAGATCGTCTGGACGTGGGTGCCCTTCGAGGAGAACGACGGGCGCGGCAAGGACCGCCCGGTGCTCGTGGTCGCCCGCGAGCCGGCGGGGACGTTCCTCGCCGTGCAGTTGTCCAGCAAGCGGCACGACGGCGATCGGGAGTGGGTGCCGATCGGCAGCGGACCGTGGGACCGGTCGGGCCGCGAGTCGTGGGTCGATGTGGACCGGGTCCTGCGTCTGCACGAGGACGGCATGCGCCGGGAGGCCTGCGCTCTGGACCGTATGCGGTTCAACCTCGTCCGGCACCGGCTGCGGGAGCGCTACGGCTGGAACTGAAAGCCCGTTCGAAAGCGCCCCGCACCGCGGCGCCGGGCGTTCGGTCCAGCACCCCGAACACCACCTGCTCGAAGGCGCCCGCGAAGCGCCCGCCGGGCTCCAGCAGCGTCCGGAACGCCCCGGCGACCTGCGCCGGGTCGTTGCGGAAGACGCCGCATCCCCAGGCGCCCAGCACCAGGCGCCGGTAGCCGTGGGCGGCGGCCGTCTCCAGGACCCGTTCGGCGCGGACGGCCAGGGCCCGCGGCAGTTCCGGGGCTCGTTCGGGTGCCGTCCGGTGCACCACGCCCGCGTTGGGCGCCGCCGCGGTCAGGAAACCGGCGGTGTACGGCTCGTCCAGCAGGCGGCCCCGGTCGTCGCGGAAGACGGGCACGGCGGGTGAGTGGATGACACGGTCCGTGTAGAACGGGTCGCGGTGGGCGCGATGGTGGTCGTAGAACGCGCGGGCTCGGAGCAGGCAGGTGTACAGCGCGGAGGCCCGGCACAGGGCTTCTTCCTGGGCCTGGGCGCCGTTGAGGTAACCGCCGCCGGGGTTGCGGGCCGAGGCGAAGTTCAGGGCGGCCACGTGTCCGCCGAGCCGGCGGGCGGCCTCCAGGCTGCTCTCGCCCGTGACCTCGACCAGCGTCCGAGTCACCCGGACGGAGGGCACCGGCACCGGTTCCGGACCGTACATGCGCGTGCCCTCGCGGGCCGCCCGGAGTTCGGCCGCGAGGGACACCTCGCGCCCGTCCGGCGCCCGGTAGGCGCCCGCCGCCACGATGTGCTCGGTCTGCTGCGCGACACCGCGCAGGCGCGCGCTCACGGCGCCACCCCCGTGTGCGCCGTGACCGCGTGCCGCGCGGCAGGTTTTGTCGTGCTCACGCAGCCATCGTGAGCGATGCCGGACCCGCGGTGCAACGGAGTTTTCGCCATCGGAGAACACCGGGGAAAGCGCCGGGAAACGCCCGGTCGAGCCGGATGACCGCCCCGGAACGCCCCGCTACGCCCCCTTGTGCCGAGCGACACGAGGGACTTGGGTGGGACGAGTGATCCCGGCCCGGGCCGCCGAAGCGCCCGAACCGGTGGCATGGTGGAATCTCAGGAGGATCCCGACATGTCCGATGCGCCCACTGCCCCGGCGGGTGGCTGTACCCAGCCGCACACCGCCCTGTCCGAAGCCGAGGTCGAAGCTCTGGTCCGCGGCATCTGCTTCAAGACCGGCCCGCCGCGCCGCCTCGGCGTCGAGGTGGAATGGCTCGTCCACGAGCTGCGCGCACCGCAGCTCCCCGTCACACCCGAACGACTCGACGCGGCCTACGCCGCACTGCGGCCCCTGTCCCTGAGGTCGGCGCTCACCGTGGAGCCCGGCGGCCAGCTGGAGCTGAGCTCGCCCCCCGCCGACTCGCTGACGGACGTCATCGCCACCGTCTCCGCCGACCTCGACGCCGTCCGCGCGGTCCTGCGCGAGAACGACCTCACGCTGGTCGGCCTCGGCCACGATCCCTGGCACGAACCCCGCCGGTTCCTGCGCGAACCGCGCTACGACGCCATGGAGGCCTGCCTCGACCGCGACGGCCCCTCCGGCCGCGCCATGATGTGCGCCTCGGCCTCCGTGCAGGTGTGCGTGGACGCCGGCCACGAGGAGCCCGGACCCCTCGGCCATGTGCGGCGCTGGTGGCTGGCCCATCACCTGGGCGCTGTCCTGGTGGCCGTGTTCGCCAACTCCCCGCTCGCCGGTCACCGGCCGACCGGCTGGCTGTCCACCCGGCAGCTGATGTGGACCCGGATCGGCGCCGGCCGGGCGGGCGGACCGCCCCTGGACGCCGACCCGCGCGGCGCCTGGGCCCGGCACGTGCTGGACTCACCGGTGATGTGCGTACGGCGCGACGGCGGGCCCTGGGACGTCCCGGAGGGGCTCAGCTTCCGCGAGTGGATCCGCACGGGCGCCCCCAGGCCGCCCACGCGGGAGGACCTCGACTACCACGTCACGACGCTGTTCCCGCCGGTCAGGCCGCGCGGCCACCTCGAACTGCGCATGATCGACGCGCAGCCCGGCGACGACGGCTGGATCGTGCCGCTGGCCGTGACCGCGGCGCTGTTCGACGACCCGGAGGCCGCCGAGACCGCCTACCGGGCCGTGAAGCCGCTGGCCGAGCGCACACTCGGGCTGCCCGCGCCGCACAACCCGCTGTGGGTCGACGCGGCCCGCAGCGGGCTGGCCGACGCCGAACTGCGCGAGGTGGCCGTCACGTGCTTCACGGCCGCGCTGGAGGCCCTGCCCCGGCTCGGCGCCGGACCCGAGGTCGTCGAGGCCGTCACGGCCTATCTGGACCGCCATGTCGTCCTGGGCCGCTGCCCCGCCGACGACCTGCTCGACCGACAGCGCGGCACGGACGGTCGCGCCCACGGGAAGGACCCGCGCTCATGACCGACACCAGCCCGGCTGTCGACCCCGGCACCACCGACCCCGAGGCCCTGCGCGAGCGGGCGGTCGCCTCTCTGGTGCTCGCCCGCGACCGCACCACCCTGCTGACGAGCTGCGTCGAGGACCCGGACCTGACCGCGCAGCACTCGCCGCTGATGTCGCCGCTCGTGTGGGACCTGGCGCACATCGGCAACCAGGAGGAGCAGTGGCTGCTGCGGGCCGTCGCCGGACACGAGGCGATACGGCCCGAGATCGACGGCCTCTACGACGCCTTCGAGCATCCGCGGGCCGAGCGGCCGAAGCTGCCCCTGCTGTCACCGGCCGAGGCACGCACGTACGCGGCCGATGTCCGTGGCCGCGCCCTGGACGTGCTGGAGAAGGCCGCGTTCCACGGGACGCGGCTGACGGAGGCCGGGTTCGCCTTCGGAATGATCGCGCAGCACGAACAGCAGCACGACGAGACCATGCTGATCACCCATCAGCTGCGCCGGGGTCCGCAGGCGCTGACCGCGCCCGACCCGGAGCCGGTGCCGCTGTTCACCGGACCGTCCGAAGTCCTCGTCCCCGGCGGCCCGTTCACGATGGGCACCTCCGACGAGCCGTGGGCCCTGGACAACGAACGGCCCGCGCACCGGCGTGAGGTGGCGCCCTTCCGGATCGACACCACGCCGGTGACGAACGGCGCCTACCAGGCGTTCATCGACGACGGCGGCTACGACGACCCGCGCTGGTGGACCGCGGACGGCTGGGCCCACATCCGCCGGAACTCCCTCACGGCCCCGCTGTTCTGGCGGCGGGACGGCGGGCAGTGGCTGCGGCGGCGCTTCGGCGTCACCGAGGTCGTCCCGCCGGACGAGCCGGTGCTGCACGTGTGCTGGTACGAGGCCGACGCCTACGCCCGCTGGGCGGGACGCCGGCTGCCCACCGAGGCCGAGTGGGAGAAGGCGGCCCGGTACGACCCGGCCGGCGACCGCTCGATGCGCTACCCGTGGGGCGACGCCGCCCCGGGGCCCGAGCACGCCAACCTCGGCCAGCGGCATCTGCGCCCGGCGCCGGCCGGTAGCTACCCGGCCGGCGAGTCGCCGCTCGGCGTACGGCAGTTGATCGGCGACGTGTGGGAGTGGACGGCGAGCGACTTCCTGCCCTATCCGGGGTTCAGGGCGTTCCCGTACAAGGAGTACTCGGAGGTCTTCTTCGGGTCCGACTACAAGGTGCTGCGCGGCGGTTCGTTCGCCGTGGACGCGGTGGCCTGCCGGGGCACGTTCCGCAACTGGGACCACCCGATCCGGCGGCAGATCTTCTCCGGGTTCCGCACGGCCCGCTCGGAGGACGTCTGATGTGCCGTCATGTGGCGTACGTGGGACCGGCGGAGCCGCTCGGCCGGTTCCTCGTGGAGCCCCCGCACGGCCTGTACCGGCAGTCGTGGGCGCCCCGGCGGCAGCGGTACGGGACGGTCAACGCCGACGGTTTCGGCATGGGCTGGTACGCCGAGGGCGACCCGGTGCCGGCGCGCTACCGCCGGGCCGGGCCGATCTGGGCGGACCTGTCGTTCGCCGACCTCGCCCGGGTCGTACGGTCCACCGCACTGCTCGCCGCGGTGCGGGACGCGACCCTGTCGGGCGCGGACGCGGAGGCCGCGGCGGCGCCGTTCGCGGCGGGGACCTGGCTGTTCAGCCACAACGGAGCGGTCAGGGGCTGGCCCGGATCGCTCGCGCCGGTGTCCCGCACGCTGCCGCCGGAGGACCTGTTGTCGCTGGAGGCCCGCAACGACTCGGCGCTCGTGTGGGCCCTGGTCCTGGCCCGGCTCAGGAGCGGCGACGAGCAGGGCCAGGCGCTGGCCGACACGGTTGTGGAGGTCGCCGCCGCGGCCCCCGGTTCCCGGCTCAACCTCCTGCTCACCGACGGCGACACCGTCACCGCGACCGCCTGGGGCGACACGCTCTGGTATCTCACCCGGCCCGGCGGCGGCACCGTCGTGGCCTCGGAGCCCTACGACGACGATCCGCACTGGCAGGAGGTGCCCGACCGCACGCTGCTCGCGGCGAGCCGCACGGACGTGCTGCTCACGCCGCTGAAGGAGCCGGCCGACACCTTCGTGCCCGCCTCACCCAAGGAGCCCCGTACGTGAGCCCGTTCCATCTCACCCGCACGCTGCCCGAGGACGCCACGGACGCCGCGCTGCGCGCCGACGTCCACCGGGGCCTGACCGGCCGCCCCAAGACGCTGCCGCCGAAGTGGTTCTACGACGCGCACGGCAGTGACCTGTTCGAGAAGATCACCGAACTGCCCGAGTACTACCCGACGCGCGCCGAACGGGAGATCCTCGTCGCGCGGTCCGGCGACATCGCCGCGGCGACCCGGGCCCGCACCCTGGTCGAGCTCGGCTCCGGTTCCTCGGAGAAGACGCGGCATCTGCTCGACGCCCTGACGGACCTGCACACCTACGTCCCCGTCGACGTCAGCGAGAGCGCCCTCACCCAGGCCGGGCAGGCGCTCGCCGCCGAGCGGCCGGGGCTCGACGTGCACGCGCTGATCGCCGACTTCACCGCGGAACTGACGCTGCCGAAGACGCCGGGGCCCCGGCTGGTGGCGTTCCTCGGCGGCACGATCGGCAACCTGCTGCCTGCGGAGCGCGCCGCGTTCCTGGCGTCCGTGCGGGCCCTGCTCGCCCAGGGCGACGCGCTGCTGCTGGGCACGGACCTGGTCAAGGACGAGGAGGTGCTGGTCCGGGCGTACGACGACGCGGCCGGGGTGACGGCCGCGTTCAACAAGAACGTGCTCACCGTGATCAATCGCGAGCTGGGCGCCGACTTCGAGCCCGCCGCGTTCGACCACCTGGCCCTGTGGGACGCCGGGCACGAGTGGATCGAGATGCGGCTGCGCTCCCGTACGGCGCAGACCGTGAAGGTGCCGGCGCTCGACCTCGCCGTGGACTTCGCGGCGGGCGAGGAGCTGCGCACCGAGGTGTCGGCGAAGTTCCGGCAGGAGGGTGTGCGGAGCGAACTGTCCGCGGCGGGGCTGGACCTGTCCCACTGGTGGACGGACGAGGCGGGCCGGTTCGCGCTCTCGCTGAGCGTGGTGCGCTGACATCTGTGGCACCCCTGTACCCCCTGGACGGCGGCGGGGCGGGAGACCACGTCTCGCGCTTCGCCGCCGCTTGGGGCACGGTGGAGTGACGTGTGACACCCGTCACTGAAGAGGAGCAGCGGCATGTCGAACCACACCTACCGGGTCACGGAGATCGTCGGCACCTCCCCCGACGGCGTCGACGAAGCCATCCGCAACGGCATCGACCGTGCCTCGCAGACGCTGCGCAACCTGGACTGGTTCGAGGTGACGCAGGTGCGCGGGCAGCTGGAGGGCGGGCAGATCGCGCACTGGCAGGTGGGGCTGAAGGTGGGCTTCCGGCTGGAGGAGGCCGAGTAGTCCGCCGCGCTGCGAAGGGCCGGCTCAGCCCGGCAGGGGTGCCGAGGTGGAGCGGCCCGGCTGCCTGCCCTCCGGCGGGTAGTCGCAGTCGATGCTGCTCACCTCGCGGTCGCCGTCCTCGGAGTCGACGATCGCCACACCCGTGCAGGCCCGGCCATGCTCGTCGGTCCAGGTGACGATCTCGCTCCGGTCGGGCTTCGCGCAGCCGGTGAGCAGTACGGCGCCGGCGAGCGCGGCTGCCGCGAGCACGCCCCTGCGACTTCCCTTCATGGCATCCCCCGTTTGTCCACTGTCCGCTGTCCGGGCACGAGTGCGCCGGTGCGTCCTGGTTCCTGGGCAAGGAGATACCCGCCGGAGGTAAACGCTCCGCCAACGCGCGCTCTCAGGTGCGCCCTTCCCGCTCCTGCGCCACCTTCAGCTCGGCGGACCGGGTGGCCCAGTCGGCCCGTACGACGGTGAAGCCTGCGCGCCGGGCGTCCTCGCAGACCAGCTCGTCGTCGTCCACGAGGACGCGGATCTCGCGTGTGCGGGCGAGCCGCCGCAGGATCTCCAGCTTGGTGAACCGGGCGGGCCGGCGGTCGGCGTCGCGCCGCATGTACACCCGCCCCTCGGGCAGTTCCTGCGCGGCGAGCCAGTCGAGCGTGTCGCGCCGGCAGCGCTCGGGCCGCCCGGTGAGGTAGACGATCTCGCACTCCCGCGCGCTCTTCCTGACCAGCGCGATGCCCTCCGGGAGGGGCGGGTCCTGGGGCGCCGCCGAGAAGAACCCGTCCCAGTCCCGCGGCCGGCGCTCCAGGAACCGTTGCCGGTGCGCGGTGTCGGCGAGGGTGTTGTCCAGGTCGAACACGGCCAGCGGGGCCACACGGCGATCGTCACTCACGCAGCCCACCCTAGGCCGTCCGGCGGTTCTCGTCGTCCGCCCCGGGTGGAGAACACGAGACCGCACCTGGAGCCCGTCCCCCGCCCAGCCCGTAGCCCGAAGGAACGGGAACCCCGTCCGCGGCCGACACGAACACCCTGCCGGACCCTCGCTCGCGGCGGCCTCCCGTACCCCGGCAACCTTCACCTCCCGGGCGGCCACTGGTCTGCGACACCCACGCAGGTACAGGCAGGAGGCCGTATGCGCAACGTGAGGATCTGGTCGATGGCGGTGGCGGGGGCCGCGGTGGCCATGGGGCTGGGCGGGCCGGCGGGGCCGGCGGCCGCGGCGGGGACGACCCTGGTCGTGGCACCCGGCGGGGACGACTCCGGCCCGGGCACGCTCGACCGGCCGCTGAGGACGATTCAGCGGGCGGTGGACCTGGCGAGGCCCGGCGACACCATCAGCGTGCGCGGCGGGACGTACGCCCTCACCGACAACATCACCATCACCACCTCGGGGACCGCCTCCCAGCCCATCACCCTCGCGCCCCACCAGGGCGAGCGCGTGGTCGTCGACGGGGAGAAGCTGCCCGCCGGCCACACCCCGGTCGGCGGCAGCATCCCGCGTGCCGAGCGCGGGGCGGTCCACATGGAGGCGTCGCACTGGCGGATCTCGGGCCTGGAGATCGTCAACGGCCCGTACGGCGTGTACTGCGACGGCTGCGACAGCAACGTCTTCGCGCGCCTGAGCACGCACGACAACTACGAGTCCGGCTTCCAGCTCCAGGGCGCCTCCCGTGACAATCAGATCCTGAACCTGGACAGTTACGGCAACCGCGACCCCCGGAAGAACGGCGAGAGCGCCGACGGCCTGGCCGTCAAGGAGGGCAGCGGTTCGGGCAACGTCGTGCGCGGCGCCCGGCTGTGGAACAACGTCGACGACGGCTTCGACGCCTGGAAGTTCACCTCCCCGGTCACGATCGAGAACACGGTGGCGTACGGCAACGGCTTCAACCGCTGGAACTTCCCCGACTTCGCGGGCGACGGGAACGGCTTCAAACTCGGCGGCGGCAGCCCGGCCCCGGCCGTGGCCCACACCGTCCGGGGCAGCGTCGCGTTCAAGAACGCCAAGCACGGATTCACCGACAACGGCAACCCGGGCTCCCTCGCCCTGAGTCGCAACTCCACGTTCGCCAACGCCGGTACGGGCTTCGACGCCGACATCTCGGGCGGGACCGCCAGGCTCACCGGCAACCTCTCCGTCGTGGACCAGCGTCCGGCGGCCGTCGGGTCCGGGACGGTCGCCAGCGGCAACTCATGGAACCTCGGCGGGACTTGGGACGCCGCCTCGGTCCTGGGCACCGACCCGGCCCCCCTCACCGGCCCCCGCGCGGCGGACGGCTCGCTGCCGAAGGCGCCGGCGTTCCTCGTCCCCCGGTCCGGCACCGCCGTCGGCGCCCGCTTCTGACCGGTCCGGCCGGAGAAATGGTCCGTACTGTTTACCGGCCGGCCTTTCCCCAGCAGGCCGGCGGGCAGCAGCGCCCACCTTTGACCGTGGCGTGAACGAGCCGTGGACAGCCGTCAATTGCTCCTCACAGTTGATGGCTCAAGGACCGCACTGACATACTCCGCATTCAGCCTCGCCCCCACCCGTGGGCGGGGCTGGCCGGGGATCTCCACACAGAACCCCGAGGCAGTCCGCGTGAATCCGAACAGCGGTTTTTTCGGTTTCACGAGACCCCCACAGAGCCCGCACCCCCGCAGTGCGCCCGGCGTCCCTCCACCCTGCTCGAAAGCCGGACGAGACCACTGACTCGAAGGGGTCGAGTGCGGGGCACGAAGCAGCGAAGAAGGTGCGCCTGTGCCCGAATTTCCACCGCGACGGGATGACACTCCCACATTCCCACTTCCGCACATCGAACACACTCCGCCGACCCGTATATCCGATCATCCCGAATTTCACTCCCTGCGTCGCGCGCACCGCCGGTTCGGCACCCGGGCGACGATCCTGTCGGTCGGCGGATTCCTGCTGTATGTGCTGTTGTCGAGTTTTGTGCCCGCGGTGATGAACCAGCCGCTGTTCGGCCATCTCACGATCGGACTCACCCTCGGTCTCGGCCAGTTCGTCATCATGGGTGTGACCGCGTGGTGCTACGTCCGGCACATGCGCACCCGCGTCGATCCGCTCGCCCGCGGACTGAGGTCCCGGCAGCACGAGCACGACAGCCGCCGCGCCCGCTCGGCGACACCCCCTCAGGCGACCGGGCAGCCCGCCCAGCCCGGCACGAGGGGGTTCCGCACGTGGTGACGCTCGCCGCCATCGACGACAGCAGCCTCCAGCTGACGTTCGTCCTGTTCCTGACCGTGGTCGTGATCACCCTGTTCACGGCACTGCTGACGGCGCCTCAGCGCGACGAGATCAGCGAGTTCTACCTCGGCAACCGCGCCATGTCGCCGCTGCGCAACGGCCTCGCCATGTGCGGCGACTACCTGTCCGCGGCCACCCTGCTGGGCAGCACCGGACTGGTCGCCCTCACCGGGTACGACGGGCTGATGTACCTCGGCGGCACGACCGTCGCCTGGATGATGGTGCTGCTGCTCATCGCCGAACCCCTGCACCGCACGGGCAAGTTCACCCTGGGCGACACGGTGGCGCTGCGCCTGACCCGGCAGCAGCGTCCGGTGCGGGTCGCGCTGGCCGTCTGCATCCTGGCGATCGCGACCCTCTACCTGGTGGCTCAACTCGTGGGCAGCGTCGCCCTGCTGACCCAGTTCACCGGCGCGCCGAGCGGCACCACCCGCACCCTGTGCGTGGTCGTGATCGGCACCTTCGTGATCCTCTACGCCTCCCTCGGCGGTATGCCCGGAGCGACGGTCATCCAGATCATCAAGGCCGTGATGCTGATCGTGGGCGTGCTGTTCACGGCGGGCTGGGTGCTCTACCGCTTCGACTGGAACCCCGACGCCCTGCTCGCAAGGGCGGCCGACCGCAGCGGAACGGGCCTGAGCTTCCTCGAACCCGGGCTGCGCTACGGCGGCACCGTCAGCAACAAGCTGGACTTCCTCAGCCTCGAACTGGCCATCGTCCTCGGTCTCGCCGCCCTGCCGCACGTGCTGATGCGGCTGCTCGCTCCACGCACCAGCGGCGTCCTGCGCTCCTCCGTGCTGTGGGCCATCGGCCTGGTCGGCGCGGTCTGCTTCGGGGCCGGCATCCTCGGCCTCGGCGCCACCGCACTCCTCGGCCGGGACGCCATCGAGAGCACGGACCGCACCGGCAACGCCTCCGTCCTGCTGCTCGCGCACGAGCTGGGCGGCAGTGTCCTGACCGCGCTGCTGACCTGCCTGGCGTATCTGACCCTGCTCGCCGTGGCGGTGGGCCTCACCCTGGCCGCGGCCTCGTCCCTGGCTCACGACCTGTACGGCGAGGTGATCCGCAAGGGCCGGGCGAGCGAGACGGAGGAGCTGACCGTCGCCCGGCTGTCCGGGGCGGTCATCGGCATCCTCGGCATCCTGCTCGCTCTCGTCGCCTGGGGGGCGAACACCGCGACGCTCGCGTTCCTCGCGTTCGCCATCGCGGCGTCCGCGATCCTGCCGACGATCATCTACACCCTCTTCTGGCGCCGCTTCACGGCGAAGGGAGCACTGCTCAGCCTCTACGGCGGTCTGCTCTGCTCCGTCCTGCTCGCCGTGTTCTCCCCCGTCGTCTCCTCCGCCCCGGCCTCGTTCTACCCCGAGGTCGACTTCGCCTGGTTCCCGCTCCAGAACCCCGGCATCGTCTCCATCCCCGTGGGCTTCCTGCTGGGCTGGCTCGGCACGGTGCTGGACAAGGGCCCGGCCGAGGAGAGCACCGCACACGAGGAGTTCGAGGTGCGGATGCTCGTGGGCGCCGACGACTGACGCACCGGACCGGGACACCGGCCACGGGCCACGAGGCACCGAGGACACGAATTGTTAATGGGATCCATTTTCATGTAGCGTCCTCGGTGCCTGCCCACCGAGGAGGAGTCCCATGGCTGTACCGAAGCGGAAGATGTCCCGCAGCAACACCCGTCACCGCCGCGCCCAGTGGAAGGCCGCCACGCCGACCCTGGTGCCGGTCACCGTCGACGGCGTCCGTCACCTCGTACCGCAGAACCTGGTCAAGGCCTACGAGCGCGGCCTGCTGCGCCCCGAGGGCTGACACCGTGTCGTACGAACGTCTGCCCGTCACCGTGCTCTCCGGATTCCTCGGGGCGGGCAAGACCACGCTGCTCAACCACGTCCTGTCCCAGCGCGAAGGTCTGCGCGTCGCCGTCATCGTCAACGACATGAGCGAGGTCAACATCGACGCGGCCCTGGTGCGCGGCGGCGAGGCCGCCCTGTCGCGGACCGAGGAACGCCTGGTCGAGATGACCAACGGCTGCATCTGCTGCACGCTCCGCGACGACCTGCTGGACGAGGTGGACCGGCTGGCCCGGGAGGGCCGGTTCGACCATCTCCTCATCGAGTCGTCCGGGATCTCCGAGCCGATGCCCGTCGCGGCCACCTTCGCCTTCGCCCGTGACGACGGCGCGACCCTCGACGACGTGGCCCTGCTGGACACCATGGTCACGGTCGTGGACGCGGCCAACTTCCTCACCGAGCTGGAGAGCGGCGACGACCTCGCCGAGCGGGGTCTCGCCCCGTACGAGGACGACGAGCGCACGGTCAGCGATCTGCTCGTCGACCAGGTCGAGTTCGCCGACGTCCTCATCCTCAACAAGCTCGACCTGGTCGACGAGGACGCGGCGGCCCGGCTGCGGACGGCCCTGACCCGGCTGAACCCGCTCGCCCGGCTGGTCCCGGCGACGCACGGCCGGGTGGACCTCCGCCAGGTGCTCGGCACCCGCCTGTTCGACCTGGAACGCGCCCAGCAGGCGCCGGGCTGGGTCAGGGAACTCAACGGCGACCACGTCCCCGAAACCGAGGAGTACGGCATCTCCTCCACCGTCTTCCGCTCCGAACTGCCCTTCCATCCGGGGCGGTTGTGGACGTTCGTCACGGAGCAACTGGACGCCGGGACGTACGGGCGGATCCTGCGCTCCAAGGGCTTCTTCACCCTGGCGAGCCGCCCGCACGTGACGGGCCTGTGGTCACAGGCCGGCTCCGTCGCCCGCTTCGAACCGTCCGCGGCCCGCGAGACCGACGCCCCGCACGCGCAGGAGCTGGTGTTCATCGGGACGGACCTGGACACGAAGGCCCTGCACACCGCCCTGACCGGCTGCCTCGCGGCGCCCGGCGAAGCCCCTTCGGCCGACGACGACCCCTTCCCCGCCTGGGACACGTACGGCATCGACGAGGCGTGCGACCACGAGCACGCGGCGTAGCGGCGGGCGCGGTGCCGGGAATGCCACGGCCTCGCACGCGTTGAACCCCGTGTGAGCTCCCTGATCGCCTCGACCCGATTCTCCGTCCTCGACCGCTCCCGCACCCGCGACGGGCACACGCACCCCGAGGCGCTGCGTGACACCGTGCGGCTGGCCGGGGAGCTGGAGGGACTCGGGTACCACCGGCTGTGGGTCTCGGAGCATCACGGCGTTCCCGGGGTCGCCGGTTCCGCGCCGACCGTGCTGGCGGCGGCCGTCGCCGCCGCGACACGGACGATCCGGGTCGGCACCGGCGGGGTGATGCTGCCCAACCACCGGCCGCTGGTCGTGGCCGAGCAGTTCGGGGTGCTGGAGTCGCTGTTCCCCGGCCGGATCGACATGGGTCTGGGACGGTCCGTCGGCTTCACCGACGGGGTGCGCAGGGCCCTGGGCCGTGACAAGGAGGACGCCGAGGACTTCGAGGCCCAGCTGCGGGAGCTGCTCGGCTGGTTCCGGGGCACCTCCCCGACCGGAGTGCACGCCCGGCCCGCCGAGGGGCTGGCCGTGCCGCCGTTCGTCCTGGCCATGGGCGAGGGCGCCGGCATCGCGGCCCGCCTCGGCCTTCCCATGGTGATCGACGACCTGCGCAACCGGGACAAGATGCGGCGCGGCATCGACCACTACCGCGACGCCTTCCGCCCCTCGGCCTGGGCGAGCGAGCCCTACGTCGTCGTCTCCGGCACGATCGCCGTGGCCGCCACACCCGAGGAGGCCCGGCGCCTGCTGATCCCCGAGGCCTGGTCCATGGCGTACTCCCGCACCCACGGCACCTTCCCGCCCCTGCCGTCCGCGGAGAGCGTCGAGGCGCTCACGATGACCGGCAAGGAGCGCGGCTTCTACGAGTCCGGGCTGACCGGCCACATCGCCGGCACCGAGGAGCAGGTCACGCACGAACTGGAGACGGTGCTGAAGGAGACGGGAGCACAGGAAGTCCTGGTCACCACCAGCACGTACGACCGCGAGGCGCTGCTGGACTCCTACCGGCGGCTGGCCGCGATCGCCTCCGGTTAGAGTCGTTGCCCATGCACGACCCTCACGGCCCCCGCGACCCGTACGTCCGTGTCCGCGGCGCCCGCGAGCACAATCTCAAGGGCATCGACGTCGACATTCCCCGGGACGTGCTGGCCGTGTTCACCGGGGTGTCCGGCTCGGGCAAGTCGTCGCTGGCGTTCGGCACGATCTACGCGGAGGCGCAGCGGCGTTACTTCGAGTCGGTCGCGCCGTACGCGCGCCGGCTGATCCACCAGGTCGGCGCGCCGAAGGTCGGGGAGATCACCGGTCTGCCGCCGGCCGTCTCGCTCCAGCAGCGCCGGGCGGCTCCCACTTCGCGTTCCTCGGTCGGTACCGTCACGAACCTCTCGAACTCGCTGCGCATGCTGTTCTCCCGGGCCGGCACCTACCCGCCCGGCGCCGGGCGCCTCGACTCCGACGCCTTCTCGCCCAACACGGCGGCCGGGGCCTGCCCGGAGTGCCACGGGCTCGGCCGGGTGCACCGTACGAGCGAGGAGCTGCTGGTCCCCGACCCGTCGCTGTCGATCCGCGAGGGCGCGATCGCCGCGTGGCCGGGCGCCTGGCAGGGCAAGAACCTGCGGGACGTCCTCGACGCGCTCGGGTACGACGTGGAGCGGCCGTGGCGGGAACTGCCCGCCGACGCGCGTGAGTGGATCCTGTTCACGGACGAGCAGCCGGTGGTCACCGTGCACCCGGTGCGGGACGCGGACCGGATCCAGCGGCCGTACCAGGGCACGTACATGAGCGCCCGGCGGTACGTGATGAAGACGTTCTCGGATTCCAAGAGCCCGGCTCTGCGGGCGAGGGCCGAGCGGTTCCTCACCAGCGCGCCCTGCCCGGCCTGCGGCGGCAGCCGGCTGCGGCCCGAGGCCCTGGCGGTGACGTTCGGCGGCCGGACCATCGCCGAGCTGGCGGCGCTGCCGCTGGTGGAGCTGGCCGCCGCGCTCGACGCGACGTCTCAGACCGCCCGGGTCCTCACCGACGACCTCACATCCCGTATCGCGCCGGTCGTCGAACTCGGCCTCGGCTACCTCAGCCTGGACCGGCCCACCCCCACCCTCTCCGCGGGCGAGCTGCAACGCCTGCGTCTGGCCACGCAGCTGCGCTCCGGCCTGTTCGGTGTCGTCTACGTCCTCGACGAGCCGTCGGCCGGGCTGCACCCGGCGGACACCGAGGCGCTGCTGGTCGTGCTGGAGCGGCTGAAGGCGGCAGGGAACTCGGTGTTCGTGGTGGAGCACCACCTCGATGTCGTGCGCGGTGCCGACTGGCTGGTGGACGTGGGTCCGCACGCGGGCGAGCACGGCGGACGGGTGCTGCACAGCGGCCCGGTCGCCGGGCTGGCGGCCGTCGAGGAGTCGGCGACGGCCCGCTACCTGTTCGACCGCTCCCCCGTCCCGGCGCGCGAGGTCCGCGAACCGAGCGGGTGGCTGAAGGCCGGGCCGGTCACCCGGCACAACCTGCGCGGTGTGTCCGCCGAGTTCCCGCTCGGCGCGTTCACGGCGGTCACCGGGGTGTCCGGCTCCGGCAAGTCGACGCTCATCGGGGAGATCACGCAGGACACGGCCGGGGTGGGCCGGCTGGTCTCGGTCGACCAGAAGCCGATCGGACGCACCCCGCGCTCGAACCTCGCCACCTACACCGGTCTCTTCGACGTCGTGCGCAAGGTGTTCGCCGGCACCGACGGGGCGCTGGAACGGGGCTTCGGCGTCGGCCGGTTCTCCTTCAACGTGGCGGGCGGGCGCTGCGAGACCTGCCAGGGCGAGGGCTTCGTCAGCGTGGAACTGCTGTTCCTCCCGAGCACCTACGCGCCCTGCCCGGACTGCGGCGGGGCCCGGTACGCCCCCGAGACGCTGGAGGTGACGTACCGGGGGCGGAACATCGCTCAGGTACTGGATCTGACGGTGGAGAGCGCGGCGGAGTTCTTCGCCGACACCCCGGCCGTGGCTCGCAGTCTGGGCACCCTGCTGGACGTGGGCCTTGGCTACCTGCGCCTCGGCCACCCGCGACCGAGCTCTCCGGCGGCGAGGCCCAGCGCATCAAACTGGCGAACGAACTGCAGCGCGGCCGGCGCGGGCACACGCTGTACCTCCTCGACGAGCCCACGACCGGCCTCCACCCGGCCGATGTGGAGGTCCTGATGCGCCAGCTGCACGGCCTCGTCGACGCCGGGCACACCGTGATCGTCGTCGAACACGACATGTCCGTCGTCGCGCGCGCGGACTGGGTCGTCGACCTCGGCCCGGGCGGCGGTGACGCGGGCGGCCGGATCGTGGCGGCGGGACCGCCGGCGGAGGTGGCACGCTCGGTGGAGAGCCGGACGGCGCCGTATCTGGCACGCGCGTTGTCCGGCTCTCGCTGAAGCGTCCGGGGCCGCTACGCCACCAGCACCGTGTGCGTCCACGCCGGCATCGCCGTCTGCTGTGGCTGTGCGGAGCGGGCGAGAGACCGGCGGTCGGGGCAGGTGCGCGGGAGGATGGGGTCGCGGACCTCGACCTCCGCGACCAGGCCGCGGGCCGTGACCACCCGCCACAGGGAGGCGAGCAGGGTGTCGTCGCCGACGAACGCGGGGGCGGTGGTGGCGGTTCCGCCGGTGAGCCGGTAGCCGATCCGGACCGGCTGGACCGGCACTCCGGCGTCCAGGGCGGCCTGGAAGACGGCCCGGCGGAAGGTGCCCTGGGCCCGGCCGCACCAGGTGCTGCCCTCGGGGAAGGCCGCGACGGCGGCGCCCTCGCGCAGGGCCCGGGCGATCCGGGCGACGGTGTCCGGGAGGGTCCGCAGCCGGTCCCGGTCGATGAACAGGGTGCCGCCGCGGGCGGCCAGCGGCCCGGCGACGGGCCACCGCCGTACCTCGGTCTTGGCCAGCATCCGGGCGGGGCGCACGGCGGCGAGCAGCGGGATGTCCAGCCAGGAGATGTGGTTGGCGACCAGCAGCAGTCCGCCGGTGGGGACGGCGGCGCCGGTGACGCGGACCCGGACCCCCGCGGCCCGCACGATCCAACGGCACCACCGCCGGATCAGGGATGCCGGCATCCGGGCGCCGAACGGCGACAGCGCGATCCCGGCGAGCAGCAGCAGGACGACCCCGGTGAGCCGCAGCACGGCACGCGGCACGGCCCGTGCCGGCACCCCCGCCGGCGCCTCGACACAGGCCTGCGGTGTGCAGGGCGCGGTGGGCAGCCAGGTGCTCATCAGGCGGGGACGAGGGACAGGAAGTGCCGCAGGTAGCGCGGGTTGACCCGGCTCATCGGCAGCAGCACGTACAGGTCGGCGACACCGAAGTCCGGGTCGTGGGCCGGCGCGCCGCACACCCAGGCGCCCAGGCGCAGGTAGCCGCGCAGCAGGGCGGGCAGTTCGACGCGGGCGGCGGGCGCGGGGCCCGGGACCCACGGCAGCAGCGGCCGGACGCGGTACTCCTGCGGCGACAGGTGCTTGGCGCTCACCCGGTCCCAGGTGGCGGAGGCCAGGGCGCCGCCGTCGGCGAGCGGGACGGAGCAGCAGCCGGCGAGCCACTCGTGGCCCCGGTCGGCCATGTAGCGGGCGATCCCGGCCCAGATGAGGCTGATGACCACGCCGTCGCGGTGGCCGGGGTGCACGCAGGAGCGGCCGACCTCCACGAGCTCGGGCCGGATCCCGGCGAGGGAACCCAGGTCGAACTCGCTCTCGGAGTACAGCCGCCCGGCGACCGCCGCACGCTCCGGCGGCAGCAGCCGGTACGTGCCGACGACCTGGCCGGTCGTCTCCTCGCGGACGAGCAGATGGTCGCAGTACGCGTCGAACGGGTCGACGTCCAGCCCCGGTTGGGAGCCGGCCAGCAGGGCGCCCAGCTCCCCGGCGAAGACGTCGTGCCGCAGCCGCTGCGCGGCACGCACGTCCTCCTCGTTCCGGGCGAGGGCGACGGTGTAGCGGGTGGGGGCCGTGGGCTGCGCGGGGCGGTCGACGGTCAGTACGCCGGTCATGGCTCTCTCCTGGTCACGGGCCGGGGGCGGCGAGCGGTGCCGCCGTCACTGTTGTGCCCATGCCGCCTGACCTTCGCGTGACCAGTGCCGGGAGCGCGGATGCCGGGACGTTGAATGCCTGGGGCCCGGAAAGGCGAGACGGGGCCGGTGAGCACCAACCGGCCCCGCCCGTCCGCACCAGACGGCGAACGTTCTACCTGCCCGGACCTACCGCTTGCTCACCTTCCGCGTGGCCCGCAGCCACTCCTTGTTCATGCTGGTGATGGACATCAGCGGAATGCCCTTGGGACAGGCCGTGGCGCACTCTCCCGTGAGCGTGCACCCCCCGAACCCCTCCTCGTCCATCTGCGTCACCATGTCCAGCACCCGCGTCTCCCGCTCGGGCGCCCCCTGCGGCAGCACGTTCAGATGGTTGACCTTGGCGGACGTGAACAGCATCGCCGCCCCGTTCGGGCACGCCGCCACACACGCCCCGCACCCGATGCACTCGGCGTGCTCGAAGGCGAAGTCGGCGTCCGGCTTCGGCACCGGCGTGGCATGTGCCTCGGGCGCCGCACCGGTCGGCGCGGTGATGTACCCGCCGGCCTGGATGATCCGGTCGAACGCCGAACGGTCGACGACCAGGTCCTTGATCACCGGGAACGCGGACGCCCTCCACGGCTCGATGTCGATCGTGTCGCCGTCCTTGAACGACCTCATGTGCAGCTGGCACGTGGTCGTCCGCTCGGGCCCGTGCGCGTCGCCGTTGATGACGAGCGAGCACGCGCCGCAGATGCCCTCGCGGCAGTCGTGGTCGAAGGCGACCGGGTCCTCGCCCTTGAGGGTGAGCTCCTCGTTGAGGGTGTCGAGCATCTCCAGGAAGGACATGTCGGGGGAGATCCCGTCCACCTCGTACGTGGACATGGCGCCGTCGGCGTCGGCGTTCTTCTGCCGCCAGACGCGCAGGGTGAGCTTCATGCGTAGCTCCGCTGGGTGGGGTGGACGTACTCGAAGACCAGGTCTTCCTTGTGCAGGGTCGGAGCCTCGCCGGTGCCGTTGAACTCCCAGGCGGCCGCGTACGCGAACTCGTCGTCCTTCCGGGCGGCTTCGCCGTCGGGCGTCTGGGACTCCTCGCGGAAGTGGCCGCCGCAGGACTCGCTGCGGTGCAGCGCGTCGAGGCACATCAGCTCGGCCAGCTCCAGGTAGTCGACGACGCGGTTGGCCCTCTCCAGCGACTGGTTGAACTCCTCGCCGGTGCCGGGCACCTTGACGCGCCGCCAGAACTCCTCACGGATCTGCGGGATGCGCTCCAGCGCCTTGCGCAGCCCCGCGTCGGTGCGGGCCATGCCGCAGAACTCCCACATGAGTTCGCCGACCTCGCGGTGGAAGGAGTCGGGCGTGCGGTCACCGTCGACGGACAGCAGCAGGTTGAGCCGGTCCTCGGTCTCGGCCAGCACCTCCTGCACGACCGGGTGACCGGCGTCGACCCGGTCCCCCAGCGGGTTGCGGGCGAGATAGTCGTTGATGGTCGCCGGGAGCACGAAGTAGCCGTCGGCCAGGCCCTGCATCAACGCGGAGGCGCCGAGCCGGTTGGCTCCGTGGTCGGAGAAGTTGGCCTCGCCGATCGCGAACAGGCCGGGGATGGTGGTCTGGAGGTCGTAGTCGACCCACAGGCCGCCCATCGTGTAGTGCACGGCGGGGTAGATCCGCATGGGTACCCGGTACGGGTCCTCGTCGGTGATCCGCTGGTACATGTCGAAGAGATTGCCGTACTTGGCCTCGACGGCTTTGCGGCCCATACGCTCGATGGCGTCGGCGAAGTCCAGGTACACGCCCTGCCCGCCGGGCCCGACGCCCCGGCCCTCGTCGCAGACGTTCTTCGCGGCGCGGGAGGCGATGTCACGCGGCACCAGGTTGCCGAAGGACGGGTAGATGCGCTCCAGGTAGTAGTCGCGCTCGTCCTCGGGGATCTCGTTCGGCGGGCGGTCGTCGCCCTTGGCCCTCGGCACCCAGATGCGGCCGTCGTTGCGCAGGGACTCGCTCATCAGCGTCAGCTTGGACTGGTGGTCGCCGGTGCGCGGGATGCAGGTGGGGTGGATCTGGGTGAAGCAGGGGTTGGCGAAGTAGGCGCCGCGCCGGTGCGCCCGCCAGATCGCGGTCGCGTTGGAGTTCATGGCGTTCGTCGACAGGTAGAAGACGTTGCCGTAGCCGCCGCTGGCGAGGACGACGGCGTCCGCGAAGTACGTGTCGATCCTGCCGGTGATGAGATCCCGCGCGACGATCCCGCGCGCCCGCCCGTCGACGACGATCAGGTCGAGCATCTCCGTGCGCGGGTGCATCTCGACGTTCCCCGCGGCGATCTGCCGGCTGAGGGCCTGGTAGGCGCCGAGCAGCAGCTGCTGTCCCGTCTGGCCGCGGGCGTAGAAGGTCCGCGAGACCTGGACGCCGCCGAAGGAGCGGGTGTCGAGCAGGCCGCCGTACTCGCGGGCGAACGGCACGCCCTGGGCCACGCACTGGTCGATGATCTCGACGGAGATCTGCGCGAGGCGGTGCACGTTGGACTCGCGGGCCCGGAAGTCACCGCCCTTGACGGTGTCGTAGAACAGCCGGTGGACGGAGTCGCCGTCGTTGCGGTAGTTCTTCGCCGCGTTGATGCCGCCCTGCGCGGCGATGGAGTGGGCCCGGCGCGGGGAGTCCTGGTAGCAGAACTGGACGACGTGGTAGCCCTGTTCGGCGAGGGTGGCTCCGGCGGAACCGCCGGCCAGGCCGGTGCCGACGACGATGACGGTGTGCTTGCGCCGGTTGGCGGGGTTGACCAGCTTGGCCTCGAAGCGGCGCTTGTCCCAGCGCTCGTGGACGGGGCCCTTGGGGGCCTTGGTGTCGACGACCGGTTCCCCGGTCGTGTAGTCGGTGTAGGTCATGTCAGCTCACCACTCCGGTCATGACGCCCACGGGTACGGCGACGAACCCGGCCGTGAGCAGCAGCGCGAGGACGTCGGCGACGGTCTTCAGGGCACGGTCGCGGGTGCGGCTGCCGGCGCCGAGAGTCTGGGCGGCGCTCCAGAAGCCGTGCCGGATGTGCATGCCGAGGGCGAGCATCGCGACGATGTAGATGACGTTGCCGTACCAGGTGGAGAACGTGTCCACGACGTTCTGGTACGGGTGGCCGGGCCGGAAGCCGGGGTGCACGGTGCCGGTCGTGAGGTCCAGGATGTGCCAGACGATGAACAGCCCGAGGATGATCCCGCCCCAGCGCATGGTGCGCGTCGCGTAACTGGCCCGGGGCCTCTTGTGGACGTACTTGCTGGGCCGTGCCCTGATGTCGCGGCGGCTGAGCTGGAACGCGGACACGGCGTGGGCGACGACGGCGGCCACCAGCACGATCCGGACCAGCCACAGCGTCCACTCGTAGTGCATGAACGGCTCGCCGACGGTGCGCAGCCAGTGGGCGTAGTGGTCGAACTCGCCGGCCCCGAAGAAGATCTTCAGGTTTCCGATCATGTGGACGACCAGGTACAGCAGCATGATCAGCCCGCTGACCGCCATCACGGTCTTCTTGCCGAGGGTGGAGTCCCACACGGTGCGTGCCATGGACGGCCGTCGGTCCGTCCGCGTTGCCAGAGCCATGGCACAGCACGCTACGGACGCGCAGCCGATCGGTCCAAGACATGGTCCAGCTTGATTCCATAGGCTGGGGCTATCGTACGAGGATGCAGTTCCACCAGCTCCAGTACTTCGTGGCCGTCGCCGAGACCCGGCACTTCACCCGGGCCGCCGATCTGGTCCATGTCGCGCAGCCGTCGCTGTCACAGCAGATCAAGGCGCTGGAGCGGGAGCTGGGCGCGGACCTGTTCCTGCGGGCCCGGGGCAACATCTCGCTCACGGACGCCGGGGAGGCCCTGCTCCCCCTGGCCCGGCGCATCCTGGCGGACGCGGACACGGCCCGGCACGAGGTGCTGGAGCTGGTGCAGCTGCGCCGGGGGCGGGTGCGGCTCGGTGCCACGCCCAGTCTGTGCACGGGCCTGCTGCCGGACGTGCTGCGCGCCTTCCACGACCGCTACCCGGGCATCCGGCTGCTGATCGAGGAGGGCGGTTCGCACGACCTGGTGCGGGAGCTGGCACGCGGCGCGCTGGATCTCGCCCTGGTGGTGCTGCCCCTGCCGACGCCGTCGCCGGCGCTCACGACGGTGGAGCTGCTGCGCGAGGACCTGGTCGTGGTCTCCTCCCCGGACGCGCCGAGACCCGGCCGGGGCCGGCGCACCGTACGCATCGCCGACCTGGAGGGCGAGCGCCTGGTGATGTTCCGGCACGGCTACGACCTGCGCGAACTGACCGTGGCAGCGTGCCGCGCGGAGGGGTTCGAGCCGGACTTCGCGGTGGAGGGCGGGGAGATGGACGCGGTGCTGGGTTTTGTACGGGCGGGGCTGGGGGTTGCCGTCGTGCCGCGGATGGTGGCGGCGAGGTCGGGCCGTGGCCTGCGGGTGACTCCGCTGGCCAGACCCGGCCTCCACCGCACGATCGCGCTGGCGCACCGCAGCGATGTGGCTCCGCCTCGGGCTGCTCGGGAGTTGCAGCGGATGCTGCTTGAGCGGTGAGGGCGTTCCGTATGCGGGAGCACCGTGGGATGTGAGCGGCAGCTTCGGGGCGCGGGTTGTCTGTGGTTGATCGCGCAGTTCCCCGCGCCCCCAGGAACCTCAGCCAGTGGCGTCCGCCAGTGCCAGTTCGTGCAGGCGGTCCGGGGGGCCCGGCCTTGCGTAGTACCAGCCCTGTGCCGTGTCGCACCCGAGTATCCGCAACTGCTCGGCCTGCGCGCCCGTCTCGACGCCCTCGACCGTCACCGCGAGGTCCAGGCTGTGGGCCAGCGAGACGATCCCCTCGACGATCTTCAGGTCGACGGGGTCGGCCGGGAACTGCTGCATGCTCTGTGTGAAGGAGCGGTCCAGTTTCAGGATGCTGACCGGCAGGCGGCGCAGGTTGGCCAGGTTGGAGTAGCCGGTACCGAAGTCGTCCAGGGCGATGTCGACACCCATCTCCGCCAGGCGGCGCAGCGGCTTCAGCAGGTCGTCGTCCGCACCGATCAGCGCCGACTCCGTGACCTCCAGGCAGAGGGCGTCCGGTTCGATGCCCGTGCGTTCCAGGATGTCGACGGTGTCCTGGACCAGACCGGGGTGGGTCAGCTGGCAGGGCGAGAGATTGACGTTGATCCGCAGCGGGCCCGCGGCCTCGGCCCCACCGTGCAGTTCCCGCCACTCGCGGGCCTGCCGCACCGACTGTTCCAGGACCCACCGGCCCAACGGCACGATGAGCCCGGTGTGTTCGGCGAGCGGGATGAACCGGTCCGGGCCGAGCACCCCGTGCTGCGGATGCAGCCACCGCACCAGGGCCTCCGCACCGCGCACGCTGCCGTCGCCGAGATGGACCAGCGGCTGGTACTCGATGAAGAACTCGCCCCGCTCCAGGGCCGTCGGCAGCGCCGTGGTCAGCCCGTGCCGGGTGATGGCGCGGGCGTCCGCCTCGGGGTCGGCGAGTTCGAAGCGGTTGCCGCCCGCCGACTTGGCGCGGTACATGGTGATGTCGGCGCTGCGCAGCACCTCCGCCGGGCTGCGCTCGCCGGCCGGGCCCTCGACGATGCCGATGCTGCCGCGCACCGTCAGCTCCCGGCCGTCGACGCTGATCGGGGCGAGCAGCGCGTTCATGATGCGCGTGGCGAGCTCGTCGACCTCGCGCTGGGTGTCGGGGCCCGTGGTCAGAGCCACGAACTCGTCGCCGCCGAGCCGGGCGACCATCTCGCCGGGTGCGGTGGCGCAGGACTGGAGCCGGTCGGCGACCTCCACCAGGAGCCGGTCGCCGGCCGCGTGGCCGAGGCTGTCGTTGATGGTCTTGAAGCCGTCGAGGTCGAGGTAACACAGGCCGAACCGCTGGCCCTCCCCGGCGCTCAGTGCCTTCTCCAGGCGCTCGAAGAAGAAGGTGCGGTTCGGCAGTCCGGTCAGCGCGTCGTGCGTGGCCTCGTAGCGCAGCCTCAGGTTGAGCAGCCGCCGCTCGGTGGTGTCCTCCATGAGCGCGAGCTGGTACTGCGGACTGCCGTCGGCGTCCCGCAGCAGGGAGACCGTCAGGTTGGTCCACAGGACCGTTCCGTCGGGGCGGTAGAACGCCTTCTCCACGTGGTAGTGCTCACGCTCGCCGCGCACGAGTTCGTCGTAGAGCCGCCAGGTCTGCGGTGCGTCGTCGGGGTGGGTCCACTCCATGACGTTGCGGCTGCGCATCGTCTGCTCGGAGACCCCGAACATGCGCAGCAGCGCGCCGTTGACCTGGAGGATGTTTCCGTCGAGGTCGGCCATGCCGATGCCTATGGCCGCGCCCTCGAAGACCGCGCGGAAGCGGGCCTCGGTCGCGTGCAGGGCCTGTGCCACCACGCCCTGCGCCCGGAGGGCGGCCTGGGCGATGGCCTCCTGCTCGGCCAGGGTCCGTTCGCGCAGCGCCTGCGCGAAGCCGGCGGCCATCGCGTGCTGGAGGCGTGCGGAGCGCGCCCGCAGGTCCTCCTGGTCGCCGTCCCCGCCGCAGTACAGGACCAGGTAGGCGTCCACGCAGTCCAGCGTGCGGCTGAGCGCCTCCGGGTCGGTGCAGTGCGCGTCCACGAGGGCGGCGCCCACCGCCCTGCCCTCGTCGGCGTCGAAGGCGCGGGCCAGCAGCGCCCGGCTCAACCGCCGGGCCAGCGGCAGCAGTTCCTCCTCGAACTCGGGCCGGGTCGACGACGTCGAGGTGACCGGGAAGACGGCCCGGCTCCAGATCGTCGCGAACCGGCGCAGTCTGTCCTCCGGCCCGTCCGGTTCCGCGATCACGCCGTACGCCCCACGCCCGCGAAACCGGAGAACGCATACGGATCCTCGTCCTCCGGTGCGGTGTCGGGCCGCCAGCGCGGCATCGCCACCAGTCCGGGTTCCACCATGTCGTACCCCTTGAAGAACCGCGCGATCTCCTCGCGCGAGCGCATGATCAGCGGGTTGCGGATGTCCTGGTACACGCTCACCGCGCCCCCGGCCCGCTCCGGTGGCAGCGGGACGCCCTCGTACGAGGCATGGGTGAGCACGAGCAGGCTGCCCGGCGCGAGCGCCTCGCCCAGCTCGGCCACCGCCCCGTACGGGTCGTCCTCGTCTTCCACGAAGTGCAGTATGGCAACGAGGAGCAGCGCCACTGGCTGATTCAGGTCGATCAGCCGCTCCACTTCGGGGCTGCGCAGGATCTCCTGGGGCTTGAGCAGGTCCGCGGCGACGACGGCCGCGTCGTCGTTGCCCTCCAGGACCGCCTCGCTGTGCGCCACGGCCACCGGGTCGTGGTCGACGTACACCACGCGCGCGCCGGGGCGGGCGGCCTGGGCCACCTCGTGCACATTGCCGAAGGTGGGTATGCCGGAGCCGATGTCCAGGAACTGGCCGATGCCCTGGCCGGCCGCGTACCGCACGGCGCGGCGCATGAACGCCCGGTTCGCCTGCATGATCTTGGGGAGCCCCGGCATGAACTCCATGGCCCTGCGGGCCGCTTCCCGGTCGACCTCGAAGTTGTGCGATCCGCCCAGGTAGTAGTCGTACATCCGGGAGACGCTGGGCACCGAGATGTCGATGCTCCGTGGGGCCCAGGCGGGACGCTCCATCTATCTCTCCAAGGCGTAGGCGATCCGGTGTTCGAGCAGAGGCTACTGATCGCCCGCCAATGGAGCGACCCGAAACGGAAATTGACCATCCGTTCCCGGTCACTGCCTGCGGCACGTGCCGAATTGATACCCGGGCGCATGCCCTTCGAACATGACGAACACGCGACGGCTTCGGGTGAAGCACGGCAAAACGGTCCGCCCCTCCGTCAGTGCGGAGGGGCGGACCGGGTCGGCTCCGTCGGGTGGACGAGATGATCAACCCTGGGGAGGTTTCTCTTCTACTCCGACGCGCCGACCAGCTTTCCGTCGGGCCGCACGGCGTACCAGGTGCCGCCGACGCCCTGGCCGTTGGTGTCGCCAGGAGCCTTGTCACCGGCGAAGGTGTAGATCGGCGAGCAGTTGATCGTCTGCTGCTTGCCCTTGCCGTCGGTCCGGTCGAAGATCATGTACCCCTTCTTCTGGATGCCCTTGGTGTCGGCGTAGTCGACGGGCTCCACGAGCGGCCACTTCTCCAGGCACTCGCCGGTGCAGTTGGAGACGGGCTTGGGCCAGGCCTCGTCCTTCTTGAACCGGTAGACGGTCATGCCGTTCTTGTCGACGACGATCTCGCCGAGCTTGGGGTCGTTGCGGGTGGACAGCCCGGGCTGCGCCTCGGCCCCCGCGCCGCCGGCCCCGCCGCCCTGCGCCTTCTTGCCGTCGGGGGCCAGCGCGTACCACTTGCCGCCCACGCCCTGGCCCTTGACGTCACCGGCGTTGACGTCCTTGGCGTAGCGGTAGGCCGGCCAGCCGCCGACGGTCAGCTGCTTGGTGCCGTCGGCCCGGGTGACCGAGCCGAGCAGCGCCTTGTCGATGCCCTCGCCGGCCTCCGCGTCGTCCGCGGGCACCGGCGGCCAGGTCTTGGCGCAGTCGCCGTCGCAGTTCGATTTGGGCGGCTGGTCGGCGTCCTGGTCGAATCGGTACAGGGTGAGGCCCAGGCTGTCGGTCACCACCTTGCCGACCTCCTCGGCGGTGGCGACGGAGAGCTTGCCCGCGGGGTTGGACGGGCTGGAAGGACTCGGCGCGGCCTGCTGGCCGCCCGCGGTGCCGGCGACCCCGTTCCCGGTGCCGATGCTTCCGTAGTCCCCGGGCGCTGCCGAGGCACCCACGTTCTGGCTGGCCGCCGGAGGGCTGTCCTGACCACACGCCGTCGTCAGCGCCAGGACCGCCGCGGCGCTCGCCACGAGTGAGGCGCTCCGCCAGGAGGTCTTCATCGTCAACTCCCCATAATCGCAAGGGTGTTGCAGCGCCCTGCTGCGCCGCCGCACGGTCATGAGTACGCATGGCGGGCGTGATTGTGTTCAACCACCGGCCAAATTTCTTTCCGGAACCCTGTGACGGCACCGCCCACCACCGCACACGGGTACGGGCCGAGAGCTCCGCGGGCGACCGCCCGGCAAACCGGCGGCACCCGGATAT
This sequence comes from Streptomyces sp. NPDC045955, assembly GCF_056430805.1. Taxonomy (NCBI): domain Bacteria; kingdom Bacillati; phylum Actinomycetota; class Actinomycetes; order Kitasatosporales; family Streptomycetaceae; genus Streptomyces; species Streptomyces sp. NPDC045955. Next base: position 444,097 of record NZ_JBWKKY010000003.1, on the reverse strand, counting down.
CCCTCTTTCGGGGCAATCCCCTTGCGCTCCGGCACGTCCCGGCGGCCGAAGGCACATGATCTTCGTCGTGCATGGACCCGTATCGACCCAATCCGCCCTCGCCGCAAAGGCCTTGGCGGTGGCGACCCTGACGTGGGCGCTCGTCGGCGCACCGTCCGGAGTGGCGGTGGCCGACGCCTGCGCGTACGCCTCGACGGGGCCGGACGGCACGGAGGCGGTGGCGGTCGCCGGAAGCAGGACCTGGCCGAACCCGCCGTGCCCGACACCCACACCGACCCCCACGCCCACCCCGGCGCCCCCGCCGCCGACTCCGAAACCGCCGCCGCCGAAGCCGACTCCCGAGCCGCCGCCGAAGCCGACTCCCAAACCGCCGCCGCCCTCGCCGCCGCCTCCGAAACCGACCCCCTCGGCCAGACCGGAGCCGCCGCCCCCGCCTCCGCCGCCCCCGCCACGCCCGGCACCACCGCCCCGGCAGGCCCCCCGACCGGTCCCTCCCCCACCGCCCGCCCCGGCACCGAAGCCGTCGGCGAAGCCCACCCCGCGGCCTTCCGCGTCGCCCGTGCACTACCCGCGGTACCGGGCCGCGCCGCGGCCACGACCGGTGAGCCGCACCATGTCGCCGCTCACCTTCGTCCTGCTCGTCACGGTGCCCGCGGTGGTCGCCGTCGCCGCGCTGCGCGCGCGCTGACACCCTGAAGCTCTGGAGGCATCTCTTGCCGGAATGGCTTGTTCTCACCCTCGCGATGCTGGCCGCCGGTGTCGTGGTGGTCGTCGTCACCCTCGTCCGCCACCGCACGGCGTCCGACGACGAGGACCCCAGCGAGACCCCCGACGTCATCGAGTACATGACGATGTGGATCGGCGTGGTGTACGCCATCGTCCTGGGTCTGGCGATCGCCGGTGTGTGGGAGGGGCGCAGCGCCGCCCAGGACCACGTCCAGGCGGAGGCCACGGCGCTGCACGAGATCTCGGAGCGGGTCCGGGTCTACCCCGACGACGTGCGCGACCGCATCCGGGACGACATCCATACGTACGTGAGCCACGTCGTCACCACCGAGTGGGACGCCATGGCCGACCAGGACCAGGTCACCGCGCGCGGCGGTGAGCTCTTCGAGCGCGTTCGCCAGGACGTCACCGACTACGAGCCGAAGACGGACTTCGAGGCGCAGGCCTACCAGCCGCTCGTCGACCAGGTGACCGCGGCCAGCCAGGCCCGGATCGCCCGGTCGGAGTCGACCGGGGAGACCATGCCGGGCGTCGTGTGGTTCGGGCTGGTCGCCGGTGCCGTCGTCACCATCGGGATGATCTTCGTCCTCCAGATCCGCAGAACGACGCGTGAACTGATCCTCGCCGGGCTGTTCTCGGCACTGATCGCCTTCCTGCTGTTCCTGATCTGGGACTTCGACTCGCCCTACAGCAGGGGCGTGACCGCGTCGGCGGAACCGTTCCTGAACCTGTTCCCGGCGGTCGGCGACTGACGGCACCCGCATCACGGAACCCGGCCGGGGGCGCGCGACACACCGTCGCCGTCCCCCGTTCGCGTCAACGGGATTCCCCCTGGCGGCCCACACGTGTGCCCCATTCGCGCTACTGCGATCGCGCCGGCGCGCGCACGTTCTTAGCGTTTCGGGCATCGAGGTGCATTTGTGACGTGAGCGGAACAGGTCCGCGGGTGCTCCTCGGGGACCCGGAGGATTCACCATGCGCGCGATATGCGTCGCCTCGGCCTCGGCCGTACTGCTGGGCGCCGGCGCCCTCACCTCCTGCGTGCCGGCCGCCGACGCGGCCATGCAGACCGATTTCGGCTTCAGCGTCCAGCCCTCCACCGTCGCGGCGGGCGGCGAGGTCACGCTGCGGGTGGAGCGCAACGCAGCGTGCGAGGGGGAGGCGGCGGTCTCCTCACCGGTCTTCGACGTGGTCGTCATCCCGCCCGAGGAGTCGTGGGCGACGGCCACGGTCGACTGGGACGCCAAGCCCGGCGCCGTGTACGACGTGGAGTTCGCCTGCGACGAGTCGAGCGGCACCGCGCGCCTGACCATCGCCGGCGGCCGTCCGACGCACCACCCCACGCATCACCCCCACCACCCTCACCACCCGTGGAAGGGCGTGCACGCCGGAGAGGGCGGCGCCCTCGGCGGTTTCGACCTCAAGGAGATCGGCCTCGGCGCCGCGCTGATCGCGGGCGCGCTGGGCACGGCCTACCACTTCGCCCGCCGCCGCACCGACGAGGACGCCGGCTGACCGGCCCCGCGCACCGCGCGGCACGCACCGCACAGGTCTTCGCCCCGGATCCGTCGAGGGATCCGGGGCGAAGACCGTTCACGTGCGAGACGGCTCGTCGAAGGAGTCCAAGGAGCGTGGAGCGAGGCGTCAGACGCGCCGCTCGGCACGGCGGCGCATCCAGAACACCCCGCCGCCGACGACCGCGGCGGCCACGAGGCCACCGCCGATGGCCATGTCGGTCGGGGTCGCACCGGTGGTGCTGCTGCCGCCGATACCGCCGCGGACACCGCCGATGACGGTGAAGGCCTGGGGCTTGGTCAGGCTCCTGCCGTTGCACGTGACCGTGATGTCGTACGGCCCCGGGTGGGCGTTGTTCCTGATGGTGGCGGTACCCCTCGCCGTCCCCTTGGCGCCGGAGACGGGCGAGAGCGTCGCCGGCGTCGTGAACGCATTCGAGGTGGCCGTGCCACCGTGGCGGCAGTCGTCGACCGTGATGGTCAGCTGGCCGCCGCGGGCGATCACACTGGGCAGGACGACGATGTTGCTGGGTGTGTCCCACGCGACGGCCGCGGGGGCGGAGAGGCCGAGGGCGGCGACCGCGGCGCCGGCGACCGCCAGGGCACGAGTGTTACGCATGTGAACCTCCGCGGAAGACGCCCCGGGACCCGTCCCCGGTCGATCGGCGAGAAAGCGCCTCCCAGAAAGACAGTCAGTCGCCTTGCGATCACCCGCACTTCGGGACTGGTCCGTCCTGGTGAGAGAAGGCACCGCGGGAGAACCGCGCAATCGGATATCGCCCCAGGTCACGTACCGTCAGAAATTTCCTCGCGGCGGCAACTCGGATGGCGCACCTGATGGCTTCGAAGCCCCGGACGGCCCGTGACCACCCCGGACGGCCCCCCACCACCCGTTCGCTCCCGCCCCGTCGCCGGTTTCGCGCGCGGCACTTAGCGTTCTGATATGCGCGAACGACACGGCGACGGCCGCGTCGAGAGGGGATGGCCCATGTCTGCGTCCGAACTGGCCGAGGCGGAGGAGGAGGCGCGGCCGAAGAAGCGCGCCCCGTGGGGCGTGATAGCGCTGGTTCTGCTGACCGGCCTCGCGCTCATCCGGAATGGTTCGGGGGAATTCGACGAGGGCCCGCCCCAGCCGGCGACCGCGGCCGCGGCGGACAGCCGCGTGCCCGGGGCCACCTTCGCCGGGACCGTCAAGCCCCTCCCCTACGCCCTCCCGGACCGGGTCCGCATCCCGGCGATCCAGGTCGACGCGCCGATGATTCCCGTAGGCCTGGACGCGGACGGCTGGGTCGGCGCGCCGCCCCCGGAGGACCCGAACCTGGCCGGCTGGTTCACCGGTGCCGTCACCCCCGGCGAGAAGGGAACCGCGGTCGTCGTGGGCCATGTCGACAACCAGCAGGGCCCTGCCGTGTTCTACGGGCTCGGGGCCCTGAAGAAGGGAAACCGCGTCGAGGTCGCCCGGCAGGACGCGAAGACCGCCGTGTTCGAGATCTACGGCATCGAGGTGTTCGCAAAGGACAACTTCCCCGGCGACCGTGTCTACGCATCCAAGGGAGCGGCGGAACTGCGGGTCATCACCTGCGGCGGCGGTTTCTCCCAGCAGAACGGCTACGAGGGCAACGTCGTCGCCTTCGCCCGCCTGGTCGAGGTGCGCTGAGCGTTCCCCGGCGGGGCGGGCGAAGGCCCGACGGCAGGCAGTCTCAGGCGTAGTGCCGCCGGGGCACCGTGACGTGGTAGCCGGAGTCGAGCAGTTCGGGCAGATAGCGCCGCAGGGCCCGCACGCTCTGCGAGCGGTCGCCCCCGGCGTCGTGCGAGAGGACCACGACACCGGGGGCGGCGCCGTTCTGGACCCGGTCGACGATGGACCGGATGCCGGGGGTGGTCCAGTCGAGGGTGTCGAGCGTCCAGGCGAGGGGTTCCATGCCGAGTTCGGCGCCCAGTTGGAAGGTGGCGCGGTTCCAGGCGCCGTAGGGGGCGCGGAACCACTCGGGGCGCTCGCCGTAGGCCTCCTCGATGACGTCGCAGGTGCGTTCCAGCTGGGAGCGGATCTGCCGGTGGGTGAGGCGGGTGAGCAACGGGTGGGACCAGGTGTGGTTCCCGACGACATGGCCCTCGTCGGCCATCCGGGCCAGCAGCACCTTGTGGTCGGCGGCCATCTCCCCGCACACGAAGAACATGGCGCGCACGTCGTACGCGGCCAGGGTGTCGAGGATGGCCGGGGTGTAGCGGGGGTCAGGGCCGTCGTCGAAGGTCAGCACCATGGTCCGGCCGCGTCCGGAGACGCGCAGCAGCGGTTCGCGGCGTACCAGGGTCCGGCGGGGGGCCGCCTGCGGCGGGCCGTATCCGGTCAGGGGCTGAAGACGGTACGCGGAGGAGCCGAGAGGGCGGCGGGGCTGGGGCCCCGCCACCGGGACGGACCCGGCGGGGCCTTCCCCTGTGACCGCCGTGAACACACCGGCCGTGGCGGCCGCTCCCACGGCGCCGGTGCCCGCGATCAACAGCCGGCGGCGGGTGAGCAACTGATCCTTCTTCATGACTCATCAGTCGCCCGGTGGAAGGCCGACGCACCTGAGCAACACCGGTGCGGCGGCACGTTTTCACCCGAACGGCCCAAGCGGAAGGGTCAGCGGCGGCTTGCGGTGCCGGACGCGGACCTGGCCGGGCAGGCCGTCGAGAGGGTCGGCGGGCTCGGTCCCGTCCCCTCCGGCGAGGCCGAGCGCCGCCAGTGACGGCAGCCCGCGCGTGGTGGCGGGCCGCTGTCCGCCCTTCGGGTGCCCTCTTCCTCTTCCCCGCAACGTGCTCGTCGACGGTACGGAGACAAAGCCCTCGGCGATGCCGGAGGCGAGGCCGGCCTGGGCGAGCGCGCCAGCGTCCGCGTAGCAGAGGAAGCGGGGGTACCACTCGGGGCGGTACTTGGCGTTGGACCGGTACGGGGCCTCCAGTCGCCACCACTTGAGAAGAACAGCAGCAGGCGGCGTCAGAGGCGGAGCACCGGTCCGGCGCCGATGCGGGCAGGCTCCTCGAACACGGAGCGGAAGACGGCGAAGTTCAGGGACACCCGCGTCTTCTCGCCCCTCGACGCTCCCGCCCCCGGAACGGAGCTGTGGCCTTCGATAACCTCGCGGCGTGACGGAACAGCACTCCCCTCAGTTCGAACGGGGCACGGACGGGCCGAAGGTGATCGTGGTCGGGGTGGACGGCTCGGACTCGTCCCTGCGGGCCGCGGCCTACGCCGCCGGCCTGGCCCGCCGCCAGCACGCGCTGCTCGCCGTGGTGTACGTGCAGCCGGTGCTGGCGGCGGGAGCGGCGCTCGGGGCGCCGGTGGCCGAGACGACCGACGAGATCGCCGAGGACCTGGTGGCGTACATCCGGGACGCCGCCGAGCGGCTCAAGGGGATATTCGAGGTCCGCTGGGAGTTCCACACGTTCCGCGGCGACCCCTTCGGCGGTCTGGTGAAGGCGGCGGACGAACTCAAGGCGGACGCGGTGGTCGTGGGCGCGTCCGAGCAGGCGGGCCACCGGTTCGTCGGATCGGTGGCGGTGCGTCTGGTGAAGGCCGGCCGGTGGCCGGTCACGGTGGTGCCCTAGGTCGGGTCCGCAAAGTGAGGAGTCCAAGGACGCGCAGCGGCACATGCCGAAGGCGATCGTCTCCTCGCTCGTCATCTCGATGGTGCTGTACGTGGCGGCCTGGCTGGTGCTGACGGGCATGCAGGACTACAAGGACATCGACAAGGAGAGCGGCTTCTCGACGGCGTTCAAGTCGGTGGGGCTGAGCGGGCTGGCCGACGTCATCGCGGTGGGCGCGATCATCGGCATTCTCACGGTGATGTTCACGTTCATCTGGGCATCACCCGGGTGTGGTTCTCCATGTCCCGTGACGGGCTGCTGCCCAGGTGGTTCGCGAAGACGCATCCCACGCGGCACGTGCCCACGCGTGTCACCTGGATCGTGGGGGTCGCGTCGGCCGTCATCGCCGGTTTCCTGCCGATCGGCGAGGCGGCCGAGCTGACCAACATCGGCATCCTGCTGGCGTTCGTGGTGGTGTGCGCGGCGGTGATCGTGCTGCGGTACCGGCAGCCGGACCTGCCGCGCACGTTCCGTACGCCGTGGATGCCGGTGGTGCCGGCGCTGGGCATCGTCTTCTCGATCTGGCTGATCACCTTCCTCCAGTGGCAGACGTGGGTGCGGTTCGCCGTCTGGTTCGCGCTAGGGCTCGTGATCTACTTCGCCTCCTCCTACCGGCGCTCGGAGCTGGCGCGGCGCTGACCGGGCGCCTCTCGCCTACTCCCCCATCACCAGGCCGTCCTCGGCCGCGCCCCGGCTGAGCACGATGTCGTGGATGCGGTCGCGGACGGCCTGTACGCCGGCGCCCTGGGCGATCGCCCGGTTGAGGTTGACGACACGGCCGGCGTCGACGTCGAACCACTGCGGGACGAACTCGGCCTTCGTCACCTCCCAGCGGCCGCCCGGCCGTGCGGGCGGGGCGAAGGTGAAGCGGCCGAGGGTGGACTGGTTGCCGCGCGGGTCCTTGGCGCCCTGGTGGTTGGTCATCTCGCCGGCGATCTGGTCGCCCATGCCGTAGATCACCCAGGTGCCGTTGACCTTCTCGTAGGCCTGCGGGACGTGTGCGTGGGTGCCGAGGATCAGGTCGATGTCGGGGCGGCTCCCGCTGCGCGCGGCGGTGAGACTCCGGGCCAGGGTCAGCTGCCGTTCGTCGGGGGCGTCCTGCCATTCGGTGCCCCAGTGCAGGGAGACCACGACCACGTCGGCGCCCGCCTCGCGTGCGGCCCGGGCGTCCGCGAGGACCTTGGCCTCGTCGATGAGGTTCACCGCCCAGGGCTGCCCGCCGGGGAGTGGGATGCCGTTGGTGTCGTAGGTGTAGGCGAGGTGGGCGACCTTCGCCGCTCCGGCCCTCAGGACCGTCACCGTGCGGGCCTCCTCCTCGGTGCGTGCCGAACCGGCGTGCCGGACTCCCGCGCGGTCGAGGGCGTCAAGGGTGCGGCGGATGCCGTCGGCGCCGTCGTCGAGGGTGTGGTTGGAGGCGGTGGAGCAGCCGTCGTAGCCGGTGGCGGCGAGGGCCGGGGCCACCTCGGGCGGGGACTTGAACGTGGGGTAGCCGGTGTACTCGCCGTTCGCGCCGTACACGGTCTCCATGTGGCACAGGGCCACGTCGGCGTGGGAGACGACGGAGCGGATCCCCGCGAGCATCGGCCGGAAGTCGTAGCCGGTGCCGCCTGCGTCGAAGCGTGCCCGGTCGATGATCGAGCTGTGCGGGAGGACGTCTCCGGAGGCGACCAGTGTGAAGCCGCGTGGTGTGGCCACGGACGGTGCCGGGCGTCCGTGGCCGGCCCGTTCGTGGCTGCGGGCCTGGCAGGCGGCCCCCGTGGCGAGGGCGACGGTCAGGGCCAGGGCCACCTGTCGACTGCGTGCGATCATCCATTCACCCCACTGTGGGCGTTGTGGTCGTATTTACACGCAAACAGGAAAGGAGGCGCACAGCGCCCCACGCGGCTCCGACACGCTCATCAGCCCGTCCGGCACCCACATGGGCGGACGCCCCGACCGTTCGTCGAACCGTTCGTCGACGCGATCGACCGTCCGCCGCACAGGCGGGTACGTGGCCTGTCCCCCGGCTGCGCCCTGCGGTGGCATACGGCCATGACGGCCGGATCCACTCTCACGAACGGGACGACCGCCGAGCACGAGCTCGCCGCACTGCAGCGGGAGCACGGCCGGCCCCTCTTCGCGCTCCTGCTCCGGCTCTGCGACGGCGACCGGCAGCGCGCGGAGGACCTGGTGCAGGAGACGCTGGTGCGCGCCTGGCAGCACCCCGAGGCCCTGCGCGCCGACGACTTCGACTCCGTGCGGCCCTGGCTGATGACCGTCGCACGGCGGCTCGCGATCGACGCCCGGCGGGCCCGGCAGGCGCGCCCTGCCGAGGTCGGAGACGCGGTGCTGGAGAACGCGCGGGTCATCTCCGACCACGCCGAGCGGGCCGCGGCGATGCTCGACGTCCGCCAGGCTGTGAAGACACTCACTCCGGATCACCGTGAAGTCCTGGTGCTCGTGTACTTCCAGGGGGCGAGTGTGGCGGAAGCGGCGGCGACCCTCGGCATCCCGCCCGGTACCGTGAAGTCCCGCGCGTACTATGCGCTGCGCGCCCTGCGCCGGGTGCTTCCGGGATACGCCGCCGACCTGCGCTGAAACCAATGGCCGAGTCAAGCCTCCGTAAAGCGCCTTGCTGAGGACCCCGGTTGAGTAATCGGCTGTTCCCATCCGTGTTCCGGATGGGGCCGTCAGCGCCCCGGGGCCCGGTGTCGGGCGACGCGCACGTACCGGAGGAAGGCAGGAAGGGATGCTGCACAGAAGCGAAGAGGGCACGGACGGCGCCGGCGGTGAACTGACCGTCCCCATGGCGTGGTTGTATGCCGAGTACATCGCAGACGAGCTGCTGCGGACCGGCGATCTGATGCCGCCGACGTCCTTCGAGTTCCGCGCGGGGCGGGACGCACTGGCATTGACCATCTTCCTCTCCGACACCGAGGGAGAGCTGTCCGGCATCCGCGTCGTCACGCAGCTGGAGACGTGGCTGTCACTGACGGCGTACGACCAGCCGTGGCAGGAGTGGGTGCGCGAGCGGCTCGCCGAGCTCGCCGCCGCGGCCGCGGAGTCGGGTCGGCCCGCGCCGGATCTGGACCTGGCGGAGGAGGCCTGGCGCTGGCTCCAGGAGACGGAGCTGCTCGCACCCGACCTGAACGCGGTGCCGGGCGGCGCTCCGGTGGTCGGGGAGGACGAGGGGCCGAAGGTCTGGACGCCCGCCTGGCAGCTCGGACTGCCGCTGGGACACCTCGCCATCCATCTTTTTTAGATTTCTGCGGCCCCGGACCAATCCGCGGGCCGGAGCGCTCCGAATCCTTTGGTTGCGATTGTGTCACCGGCTTGAGTGATTCCGCTGCCTGGTCCGTACCGATGGGAGCAAGGAGTAACCCCACCCGCACCCAACGGCACGAGGATTCGGCATGAGGTCCCTGGAAAGGCATCGCGACGTCGGCGCCTACGCGCTCGGCGTGCTGGACGAGGCGGAAGCCTTCCGCTTCGAGGACCACCTCATGGAGTGCCCTCGGTGCGCCGCAGAGGTGACGGAATTCGGCCCGACGACACGGCAGTTGATGCTGTACCGGCGGGCGACGCCACGGTTCGTGCACCCGATGGCGCAGCCCGGGCCGCGCATGCTGGACCGGCTGCTGGCCGAGGTGGCGGCGCGGCGCCGCGCCGGACGCCGGCGCATGCTGTTCGGCCTGGCCGCGTCGGTGGTGATCGCCGTGTCGGTACCCGGCGTCGCGATGATGGCGCGGGGTGGCGCCGAGGAGCCGGTGCGGATCGCGGCGACCGACGCGCGGTCGGGTGTCTGGGCCCAGGTCACGGTGGAGGACAAGGCCTCGGGCAGCCAGGTCGAGCTGAAGGTGAAGGACGCGGCCAGTCCCCGCCCCTGCCACCTGGTCATCGTCGGCCGGGACGGCACCGAGGAGACCGCGACCAGCTGGCACGGGCCCGGGCACGACGACCGGCCCAGCACGATGATGGCCAGTTCCTCCAAGCATCCCGACGAGACCGCCCGCTACGAGGTCCGCTCGGCGTCCGGAGAGGTCCTGGTGAGACTCCAGCCCCAGTAGGCCGTCTCCGCCCGCGAAGGGACTGCCGTCCGTACACCCCTGCCGCCGGGCACCCCCTCTGCCCTCGCTGCCGGCCGGGCGGCAGCGGCAGCGGCAGCGGCAGACGCACGAGATCACGCTGAAGCCGGGCGACGGCCGCGGGCGAGCTGGCGCCCGAGACGCTGCGGCGCCTCATCCACTCCATCCTCGACTCGTCCACGAGCCGCTGCTCGGTGAGGGCGGGCACGGCCCACTTCCGCGGCTCACTTCAGCAGCCGGGACATCCTGCGGTCCGCCAGCGGTTTGCCGCCCGTCTGGCAGGTCGGGCAGTACTGGAGCGAGGAGTCGCTGAAGGACACCTCGCGGATGGTGTCGCCGCACACCGGGCAGGACTCGCCGGTGCGGCCGTGCACACGCAGACCGCTCTTCTTCTCGGCCTTCAGCCGGCCGGCCGCCACGCCCCGGGAGCGTTCGACCGCCTCGGTGAGCGTGTCGCGCAGGGCCGCGTACAGCCGGCCGGTCTCCTCCTCGCTCAACGACGCGGCCAGCTTGAAGGGCGACATCCTCGCCGCGTGCAGGATCTCGTCGCTGTAGGCGTTGCCCACGCCCGCGATCAGGCCCTGGTCCCGCAACGCGCCCTTGAGCTGCCGCCGTTCACCGGCCAAGAGTTCCGTGAAGCGCCGCTGGTCGAAGTCGTCGGCCAGCGGGTCCGGGCCGAGCCGGGCGATGCCCTGGACCTCCTGCGGGTCCGCCACGACGTACACCGCGAGCCGCTTCTGGGTGCCGGCCTCGGTCAGGTCGAACCCGGCGCCGGTCTCCAGGGCCACGCGCAGCGCGAGGGGGCCCTTGCCGGGGCGGGGCGGGCCGTCGGGCAGGCGGTCCTTCCAGTGCAGCCAGCCGGCGCGGGCCAGATGCGTCACGAAGTGCGGTCCGTCCGCGGTCCCGATGTCGAGGAACTTGCCGTACCGGCGCACCGCGGAGACCTCGTGCCCCTCCAGCGCGGACAGGGGCGGGTCGTACGTCTTCAGGACGCTGATCGCTACGGGCAGCACCCGTACGATCTCGTGGCCGACGAGATGCTCGGTGAGGAAGTCCTTGAGCGCCTCGACCTCGGGGAGTTCCGGCATAGGTCCAGAGTGCCACGCGGGGTCAGGGTCCTTCTTCCTGGCCGGGCACCACGAACTCGCACCACACGGCCTTGCCGCCGCCGCGTGCCTCCACGCCCCACACGTCGGTGAGCAGCTCGACCAGCAGCAGGCCCCGGCCGGAGACGCCCGACTCGCCCGCCTCACGGCGGCGTGGCAGGGCACTGGAGGAGTCCTCGACCTCGACGCGCAGCCGGCGCTCGGAGCCGATGAGGGTCCGCAGGGTGACGATGGCGGAGCCCTCGGTGTGCATCAGGGCGTTGGTGATCAGCTCGTCGGCGACGAGTTCGACGTCGTCGGCGCGCTCCCGGGCTCCCCAGACGCCGACCGCGGTGCGGATCATGTGCCGGGCCTCGGCCAGGGCCGCCGGGTCGCCGGGGGCGACGTGCCGCTGGAGCCGCTGGCCGGACCGCGGGCTGTCCGGGCCGCGCCGGCGCAGCAGGAGCAGCGCCACGTCGTCGTCGCCGCCGCGCTCGGCGGCCACGTCGATGAGCCGGTCGGCGAGGTCCCGTACGTCGTCGGGGCCGGTGTCGACGAGTGCGGTGAGGGTGCGCATACCGTCGTCGAGGTCGGCGCCGGGCTGCTCCACCAGGCCGTCGGTGCACAGCAGCAGCGTCTCGTCCGGGTCCAGCTCCACGGTGCTCACCGGGTAGTCGAGGCGGCCGAACTCGGCGGACAGGCCGAGCGGCAGGCCGCCCGGGACGGTGACGCGGCGGCAGGAGCCGTCGGTGCGCCGCACCAGCGGATCGATGTGGCCGGCCCGGACCATCTGGAGCACGCCGGTGGACAGGTCGGCCTCCGCGTAGAGACAGGTCGCGGAGCGGTCGGTGTCGAGTTCGTGCAGGAAGACGGAGGCGCGGGCCATCACGGTCGCCGGGGTGTGCCCCTCGGCGGCGTAGGCGCGCAGCACGATGCGCAGCTGGCCCATGACGGCCGCCGCGTGCGTGTCGTGGCCCTGGACGTCGCCGATGACGGCGCCGACCCGGCCGCCGGGCAGCGGGATCAGGTCGTACCAGTCGCCGCCGATGTCCCGGCCGACGGAGCCGCCGATGGTGGCGGCGCGGTAGCGGACGGCGACGTCGGCCCCGGGCACGCTCGGGATGGTCCGGGGCAGCATGGCCTGCTGGAGACCTTGCGCCAGGTCCATCTCCTGCTCGTAGAACATGGCCCGCTGCAGGCTCTGCGCGATGCTGCTGCCGAGGGCGACGAGGATGTTGCGCTCCTCGGGGGTGAAGCCGCGCCGGTCGCTGTAGAGCAGGCCGATGGCGCCGATCGGCCGTGCCTGGACGATGAGCGGCAGATAGGCGGCCGAGGTGATGTTCAGGCCGGTGATGTGCGGCCAGAGGATCGGGTAGCGCTCGGCGAACTCCTCCGGCGACTCGATGAAGCAGGGGCCGAGGGTCCGTACGGCCTCACTCATCGGGTAGGGATCGTCGATCCGGGTGATGCGGGTGCCGGGCACGAAGCTGTCCGAGGGGCCCTCGGCGACCAGGCGGATGCGGCCGGCCTCGACCAGGCCCATGACGAGGCTGGTGGCGCCCAGGTGGGTGAGGCCGTGGGTGTCCTTGAGGACGTCGATGACGTCCTGGACGGTGCGGGCGTGGGCGAGGGCGGCCGTGGTGAGTTCGACGACGCTGGTCTGCTGCCGGCGGGCCTCGTCCTGGGCGGCCTCGTCGCCGCGGGCGTCGCTCTCGGCGAGTTCCCGGGTGGCGTCGCGGACGATGCCGATGATGCGGCGGGGCCGTCCGGTGCGGTCGCGGCGGATGTAGCCCTGGGTGTGGGTCCAGCGCAGGGAGCCGTCGCGGCGGCGGATGCGGAAGTAGGCGCCGTAGTTCTCGCTGCCGTCCTTCAGGGCCTGGGAGACCGCGGTGTCCAGGCGCCGGGACTCATCGGGCGGGACGCGCTTGGCGAGCGTCTCGGGATGGTCGTCGTACTCGTCGGGGCGCACGTCGAAGATGTCGTGGGCCTGGGCGTCCATATGCATCAGGCCGGTGTCCAGATCCCAGTCGAAGCTGCCCATCCGGTTGAGCGCGAGGATCGGGTCCGGGCGGGCGGGCCAGTCGTCCGGGAGGGACACGGCGCTCGCTCCCCGATCAGCCATGGGCCCACCTTGCCAGGATTCGTCCGATTCTTCGACCAGATGTGCTGAGTTTACGGGCCGCTCCGCGGAAGCGGTCCTCAGTTACCGAAGACGTCCGTGGGGCTGCCGAGGATGACATCGGCGGCCCGGTCGTCGGGAATCAGCCCGGCTCCGTCGGGCGGATCGGGACTGTCCGGCACGGCGTCGGGGCCGACCTCGCCGGTGTCGGGATCTTCGGGGTCTACGGGATCTTCGGGGTCTTCGGGGCCTTCGGGGTCTTCGGGGGAGGGTTCGTCGGGCGGCGGGCCGGGCTCGTCGGGCGGTGGTGCGTCCGTGACGGTCAGCGGGGAGCTCACGTCCCAGGGGTACGTGCTGTCCAGGTCCGCGGAGACGCCGGACTCGCGCGGAGCGTCGGGCGGCGGCTCGGACGCCACCGGAGCCGGTGGCGGCGGGTCCGTCGCCCAGACCGGTGGCGGCAGGGCCCGGTCGTGGCGTACGTCGTGGCCGGTGCGCCGTTCGATCCACGTGCGGGTGGTGACGTCGACGATCGTGAAGGTGGTGATCGCCTGCGGGGCGGGGGTCACGACGACGGCCCGGCCGAGCCGGTAGCCGGGCCAGGGGGTGCCCTTGGTGTCCGGCGTGCCGCGCAGCGCCGCGGGAGGGCGGAGGGGGTTGCCGCAGGCGCACCGGACGCGCGGCACTCCCCGGTCGTCGACCAGGACGGCGGTGCCCGCCTGGAGGACGGCCTGGTGGCCGACGGCCCGGCCGCCGTGGAAGCCGTGGTCGGTGACGCGGGTGTCGGCGCGCAGCACGACCGGGGTCAGTCCGCGCAGGTGGTCCGGGACGGAGGCCGGGGAGACGCCCGCGACCCGGGCGAAGGCGCGCGTCCTGGCCGGGGCGCGGGTGAGATGGCCGATCTGCCGGGCGACGTCGCAGCTGCCGGTCCGCTCGATGCCGCCGTACAGGCCGGGTGTTCCGCCGGAGAGCGAGCGCAGGCCGCTCAGGTCGGCGGAGACCGGGCCCGCGTCGCCCGCGTCGGCCGTCTGTGGCGTTCGGGGGATGGGGGACGGGGTAGCCGTCGTGGTGGCCGTGGAGTCCGTGAAGGGGTTCTGCCCCTGGGCCGCGGCCGGCTGGAGGAAGAGTGCCCCGCCGGTGCCCGCGGCGTCGCCATAGCCGCCGCTGGTGGCGCCGCACGCCGAGAGGAGGAGCGCCGCGAAGAGCGTGCAGGCCGTGACGAAGGCCCCGGTAGGTGTCCGCACCTCGCCCTCCAGCTCACTCCGTCACATGACGTCACATATATGGCCCCTCGTCACTATTGTTTGCTTCACTCACTCGGGTTACGCAACCGGAGCGTCCGTACACGGAGCGTGACACCGGGGTCCGGCGCCGCACTGGGAGGGACGCACGGCCGTGGACTGGTTCACCGCATCCGACTACTGGCTGAGCCGGCTGGTCTTCCAGCGGGCGCTGGCCGCCGTGTACCTGGTCGCGTTCCTGACGGCCGCGTTGCAGTTCCGCGCGCTGCTCGGGGAACGCGGCATGCTGCCGGTGCCGAAGTTCGTCGAGCGGGTGCCCTTCAAGCGGGCGCCGAGCCTGTTCCAGCTGCACTATTCGGACCGCTTCTTCGCCCTCTGCGCGTGGGCGGGCTGCGCGGTGTCGGCGGCGCTGCTGGCCGGGCTCGACTCGCTGCTGCCCCTGTGGGGCGGCATGCTGCTGTGGCTGGTGCCGTGGGCGTTGTACCTGTCGATCGTCAACGTCGGGCAGACCTGGTACTCGTTCGGCTGGGAGTCGCTGCTGCTGGAGGTCGGCTTCCTCGCCGTGTTCCTCGGCAACGACGAGGTGGCGCCGCCCGTCGTCGTGCTGTTCCTGCTGCGCTGGATCCTGTTCCGCGTGGAGTTCGGCGCGGGGCTGATCAAGATGCGCGGCGACGAGTGCTGGCGGAAGCTGACGTGCCTGGACCACCATCACGAGACGCAGCCGATGCCGGGCCCGCTGAGCTGGTTCTTCCACCATCTGCCCCGGCCCCTGCACCGGGTCGAGGTGGCCGCGAACCACGTCACGCAACTCATGGTGCCCTTCCTGCTGTTCACCCCGCAGCCCGTCGCGTCGGCCGCCGCAGCGCTGATGATCGTCACCCAGATGTGGCTGGTGCTGTCGGGCAACTTCTCCTGGCTGAACTGGATCACGATCGTGCTGGCCCTGTCGGCGGTCGAGTTCCCCACCGATCCGCCGTCGGTGCCCGGCGCGCCGCTGTGGTACGTGGTCGTGGTCCTCGCGGTCGCCGCGCTGCTGCTGGGGCTCAGCTACCAGCCGGTCCGCAACATGATCTCCCGCCGGCAGGTCATGAACCGCTCCTTCGACCCGCTTCATCTGGTCAACACCTACGGCGCGTTCGGCAGCGTCAGCCGGATCCGCTACGAGGTGGTCGTCGAGGGCACGGCCGACGACGTGCCCCGCGAGGACTCCGACTGGCGGGAGTACGAGTTCAAGGGCAAGCCCGGTGATCCCCGGCGCTGGCCGCGCCAGTTCGCGCCGTACCATCTGCGCCTCGACTGGATGATGTGGTTCGCGGCCCTCTCCCCCGCGTACGCGGGGTCGTGGTTCGGCGCCCTGGTGGAACGGCTGCTGGAGAACGACCGCGACACGCTGAAGCTGTTGCGCCGCTCGCCGTTCCCGCCCGACGCGCCGCCCCGTTTCGTCCGCGCCCGCCTCTTCCGCTACCGCTACACGACCTGGCGCGAGCTGCGGGAGACGGGCGCGTGCTGGGAGCGGACGTACGTACGGGAGTATCTGCCGCCGACGCGGCTGACCGGCGTGGTTCAGAGGTCGTAGACGCGGGTGGCGGTGGCTCCGAAGATCCGGGCGTGTTCGGACGGACCCGTCAGCCGGCGTGCGGTGTCGAGCACCTCTGCGTAGGAGGCCGCGAGGGTGCACACCGGCCAGTCCGAGCCGTACATCAGGCGGTCCGGGCCGAAGGCCTCCAGCACGACGTCGGCGTACGGGCGCAGGTCGTCGATCGTCCAGGACGCGAGGTCGGCCTCGGTGACCATGCCGGAGAGCTTGCAGACGGTGTTGGGCAGCGCGGCGAGGGCGCGGAGACCGGACGCCCAGGGTTCGAGGGTGCCGGAGGCGATGGGCGGCTTGCCCAAGTGGTCCAGGACGAAGGTGAGGTGCGGCAGGGACGCGGCCGCCTTGGTGCAGGCCGGGAGCTGGTGGGGCAGCACGACCAGGTCGTACACCAGCCCCACGTCGGCCACGGCGGTCAGGCCCCGGCCCACGTCCGGACGCAGCAGCCACTCCGGATCCGGCTCGCCCTGCACCTGGTGCCGGATGCCCTTGAGGTACCGCCCGCCGGGCAGTTCCCGTAGCCGGGCCAGCTCGTCGGCCACGTCGGGGCGGGTGAGGTCGGTCCAGCCCACGACCCCGGCGATCAGCTCGTGCTCATCGGCCAGGGCCAGGAACTCCGGGGTCTCCTCGGGGACGGTGACGGTCTGGACGAGGACGGTGCGGTCGACGCCCAGCGCGCGGGCCTCGGGTGCGAGGTCCCCCATCGTGAAGTCACGCCGGATCGGGCTGTCTTCCGCGATCCAGTCCTGGTCCCGCGCGGACAGGTCCCACACGTGGTGGTGGGCGTCGACCACGGTCATGACGGCAGCTCCCAGACGACGGGCAGGCCGGCGTCCGCGCCGTCGCCGGAGTAGTCGTGCACCACGTCCAGCAGTTCGGCCATGCGGGCCTGCCAGGCGACGTTGACCGGCAGGTTCTCCAGCTCGGCGAGGAGGCGGGCGTAGTCCTCGCACTCCAGGACGTGGAACAGGTCGGTGCCGCTGCGCCAGATGGTCCAGGAGGTGGCGCCCGCGGCGCGGATGGCGTCGGTGAGCTCCTCGGGCACCTCGCGGTGGGCGGCTTCGTAGTCGGCGATGCGGTCGGCGCGGACCTTGGTGTGCAGGGCGACTCTCATGACGGCTCCTTGGCCGAGGCCGTCGTGGAGGACGGTTCCTCGCCGGGGACGGGGGCGTCGGCGGGCAGCAGGCCCTTGGCGCGCAGTTCCTGCCAGAACCCGGTGGGCACCCGGGCGGCGAACTGGTGGGCGCAGTCGCGCACTTCGTGCGCCGAGCGGGCTCCGACGAGGACGCTGGCGACGGCCGGGTGGGCGGCGCAGAAGGCGAGGGCGGCGGCGCGCAGCGTGGTGCCGTGGCGGTGGGCGACGGACTTCAGGCGCAGCGCCCGCTGGACCAGGTCGGAGGGGGCGACGGTGTAGTTGTACTTCGCGCCCGGCTGCGGGTTCGCCAGCAGGCCGGAGTTGAAGGCGCCGCCGATGACGACGGACTTCCCGCGTTCCTGGGCGGCGGGCAGCAGGCCGGTGAGAGCGCTCTGGTCCAGCAGGGTGTAGCGGCCTGCGCACAGCACCACGTCGATGTCGGTGTCACGGACGAAGCGGGTGAGCATCTCCGCCTGGTTCATCCCGGCGCCGATCGCCCCGACCACGCCCTCCGAGCGGAGCCTCTCCAGCGCCGGGTACCCCTCGCGGAAAGCCCACTCGGCGTGCTCGTCCGGGTCGTGGAGGTAGACGATGTCGACCCGGTCGAGGCCGAGGCGTTCCAGGCTCGACTCCAGGGTGCGGCGGATGCCGTCGGCGCTGAAGTCCCAGACGCGCCGGTGGGTGGCGGGCACGGCGAAGCCCCCGGCGAGGTCGTCGCCGGTGCCGTCCGTGGGCTCCAGGCGGCGGCCGACCTTGGTGGAGATCGTGTACCGGTCGCGGGGGCGGTCGCGCAGGGCGGCGCCCAGGCGGCGCTCGGACAGGCCGAGGCCGTAGTGCGGGGCGGTGTCGAAGTAGCGGATGCCGCGCTGCCAGGCGGCCTCCACGGCCTCGCGTGCCTGTTCCTCGCCGACCTCGGTGTACAGGTTGCCGATCGCGGCCGCGCCGAAGGACAGGGCGCTGACCCGGACGCCGCTGCCGCCGAGCCGGTTCACCGGTTCACCGGCCGCAGCCGCAGGCCCTGCATGCCGCCGTCGACGGCGAGCGAGGTGCCCGTGGTGGCTCCGGACAGGGGACTCGCCAGGTAGGCGATGGCGCCCGCGACCTCGGCGGCGCCGACCAGGCGACCGGTGGGCTGGCGGGCCTCCAGGGCGGCGCGTTCGGCGGCCGGGTCGGGAGCGGCGTCGAGGAGGCGACCGACCCACGGTGTGTCGACCGTGCCCGGGTTGACGCAGTTGACGCGGATGCCCTCGCGGACGTGGTCGGCGGCCATGGCGAGCGTCAGCGAGTACACGGCGCCCTTGGTGGCGCTGTACAGGGCGCGCTGCGGCAGGCCCGCGGTGGCCGCGATGGAGCAGGTGTTGACGATCGCCGCGTGCGCGGAGGCACGCAGGTGGGGCAGGCAGGCGCGGGTGGTGCGGACCATGCCGACGACGTTGACGTCGTAGACGCGGTGCCAGTCGTCGTCGGAGTTGTCCTCGACGGTGCCCTGGGCGCCGATGCCCGCGTTGTTGACCAGGACGTCGAGCCCGCCGAGGTCGGCGACGGCCGCCGCCACGGCCTCGCGCACGGACGCGTCGTCGGTCACGTCCGCCCGGTAGGCCAGCAGGGGCTTGTCGACCGGCGACGGGTCCAGGTCGAGGACGGCGACCTGGGCGCCGCGCTCGGCCAGGAGTTCCGCGGTCGCCCGGCCGATGCCGGAGGCGCCGCCCGTCACCAGGGCCCTGATGCCCTCGAAGTCGCTCATGCAGCCCGACCCTTCTTCTGTTTGTCGAGGTCGGCGGCCCAGAACTCGCCGCCCGGGTAGGTGTACCGCGCCAGCGACTCGGGCCGCATGGCGGCCGAGAAGCCCGGCGCGGTCGGTGCCGTGTAACGACCTTCGCTGATGACGACCGGGGCGAGGAAGTGGTCGTGCAGATGATCGACGTATTCGATGACACGGTCCTCGGTGGTTCCGGTCAGGGCCACGTAGTCGAACATCGACAGGTGCTGGACGAGTTCGCACAGGCCGACGCCGCCCGCGTGCGGGCAGACCGGGACGCCGAACTTGGCCGCGAGCAGCAGGATGGCGAGGTTCTCGGGGACGCCGCCGACGCGGGCCGCGTCGATCTGGACGACGTCGAGCGCGCCGGCCTGGAGGAGCTGCTTGAAGACGATCCGGTTGTGCACGTGCTCGCCGGTGGCGACCTTCACGGGGGCGACGGCCCGGCGGATCGCAGCGTGGCCGAGGATGTCGTCGGGGCTGGTGGGTTCCTCGATCCAGTAGGGGTCGAACTCCGCGAGGGCCTTGGTCCAGCGGATGGCCTCGTCTACGTCCCAGCGCTGGTTGGCGTCGATGGCCATGCGGACGTCCGGGCCGATGACGGACCGGGCCACACGGCAGCGGCGGATGTCGTCGTCGAGGTCGGCGCCGACCTTGAGCTTGATCTGCCGGAAGCCGTCGGCGACGGCCCGGTCCGCGAGCCGCGTGAGTTTCTCGTCGTCGTAGCCGAGCCAGCCGGGCGAGGTGGTGTAGGCCGGGTAGCCGTGTTCCAGCAGCCGGGCCGTGCGCTCCTCGGCGCCCTGTCTGCCCCGGCGCAGCAGGGTCAGGGCCTCCTCGGGGGTGAGGGCGTCGGTGAGGTAGCGGAAGTCGACCTGGCGGACCAGCCATTCGGGTTCGGCCTCGGCGAGCAGCCGCCACAGCGGCAGGCCGGCGCGCTTGGCGGCCAGGTCCCACACGGCGTTGACGACCGCGCCGATCGCCATGTGCATCACGCCCTTCTCGGGGCCGAGCCAGCGCAGCTGGCTGTCGCCGATCAGGTCGCTGTTCAGGGTGGAGGGGTCGGCGCACAGGTCGTCGGCGGAGCGGCCGATGAGGTGTCCGCGCAGCGCCTCGATCGCGGCGACCTGCACCTCGTTGCCCCGCCCGATGGTGAAGGCGAATCCGTGCCCCTCGTGCCCGTCGGCGGCGTCCGTGCGCAGGACGACGTAGGCCGCCGAGTAGTCGGGGTCCGGGTTCATCGCGTCGGAGCCGTCGAGCTCGCGCGAGGTGGGGAAGCGGATGTCGTGGGTGTCGACCGCGATGATGCGGGCGGGCGTCGGGGACACAGGGGGCCTTTCGGGTCGGTTGCGGAGGCGGGCGGGTCAGTCCTGGGCGCGGCCCGTGGTGACCCGGGCGATCATGAGGGCGACCAGGATGATCCCGCCGTAGATGGCCTGGATCCAGAACGACGGCACCTGGGCGAGGGTGAGCAGGTTCTGCACGACACCCAGCAGGAGTACGCCGGTCAGCGCGCCGAACATGGTGCCTTTGCCGCCGTCGAGGGCGATGCCGCCGATCACCGCGGCCGCGAACACGGTGAAGATCATGTTCTGGCCCTGGTTGGCGCTGATCGCGCCGACGTACCCGGTCTGCATGATGCCGCCGACGGCAGCGAGGACGCCCGCGACGACGAACACGCCGAGCATGACGCGCTCCACCCGGATGCCCGCCGCCCGGGCCGCGTCCGCGTTGCCGCCGATGGCGTACAGGGCGCGGCCGACGCGGTGGTACTTCAGGACCAGCCCGGCGACGGCGAAGGCGATCGCGGCGAGCCACACCGACAGCGGCACGGTGAGGAAGGTGGTGGTCGCCAGCGAGTAGAAGCTGTCGGGCATCCCGAACAGCGTCTTGCCCTTGGTCGCGCCGACCAGCAGGCCGCGCAGCACGATCAGCATCGCGAGCGTCACGATGAACGCGTTGAGCTTGAACTTCACGACCAGGACGCCGTTGAAGGCGCCGACCACGGCGCCCGCGACGAGGACCGCCAACAGGGCGACCGCAGCCGGGAGTTCGGTACCCCAGCCGGACGCGGCGGCGGGCAGCACGAGCAGGGCGCCGACGGCGGGTGCGATGCCGACGACCGATTCCAGGGACAGGTCGAACTTGCCGGTGATCAGCACGAGGGACTCGGCGAGCACGACCATCGCGAGGGCGGCCGAGGCACCGAGGATCGAGACGATGTTCCGCTCGGTGAGGAACGAGTCGTTGACCACCGCGCCGAGCACGAGGAGCAGCAACAGGGCGGGCACGAGGGCGAGTTCCCGGGCGCGGCGGAGGAGGACGGCCTTGGCGGCGCGCGGGTCGGTGGCTCGCGCGGGCGCGAGCGGCGGGGCCGCCTTGGTGTCAGCCATGGTCCACTCCTTCGATGGAGGCGATGAGCTCGTGGTCGCGCCAGCCCGCCGGGTGCTCGGCGACGACACGGCCGTGGAAGAGGACGAGGACCCGGTCGCAGCGTCTGAGGTCGTCGAGTTCGTCGGAGACGACGAGCACGGCGGTGCCGTCCTCGCGGGCGCTGCCCACCCGGGCGAGCAGGGACTCCTTGGACTTCACGTCGACGCCGGCGGTCGGGTTGACGAGGACGAGGAGCCGTGGGTCGGAGGCGAGGGCCCGGGCCATGACGACCTTCTGCGCGTTGCCGCCGGACAGGTCCGAGACGGGCTGGTCGGGGCCCTCCGCGTGGATGTCGAGGCGTTCGATCAGCGCCGTGGCGACCCCGCGCTTGCGGTCGGTGCCGACAAAGCCGAAGCGGCCGAGCCGGTCCAGGACACTGAGGGTGGCGTTGTCACCGATGGACATGCCGAAGACCAGGCCCTCGTCGTGCCGGTCGCGGGGGACGAAGCCGACGCCGGCCTTCAGTGCGGCCTGGACGTCCCCGAAGGGCAGCGGGTCGCCGTCGATCCGGGCCGTCCCGCTGGTGGGGGTGTGCAGTCCGGTGAAGGACTCGGCGAGTTCGATCTTGCCGCTGGCGCTGGATCCGGCGAGTCCGACGACCTCGCCGCGGCGGACGGTGAGGTCGACGTTCTCGTATGCGGGCGAGGTGAGGCCGTGGACGTCGAGGAGGACGGGCCCGGCGGCCGCGACGGTCCGCAGCCGCTCGGCCTGTTCGGCGATCGTCTCCCCCGCCATGGCCTCCACCAGGGCCTGGCGGGGCAGGTCGGCGACCGGCGCGGTGGTGATCCAGCGGGCGTCGCGCAGGACCGTGACGGTCTGGCAGACCTCGTACACCTCCTGGAGATGGTGGGAGATGAACAGGAAGGTGACGCCCGAGTCCTGGAGCGTGCGCATGCGCGTGAACAGCCGCTCGATCTCCCGGTTGTCGAGCTGGGCGGTGGGTTCGTCGAGGATGATGAAGCGGGCGCCGAAGCTGAGGGCCCGGGCGATCTCCACCATCTGCCGGTCCTCGACCTTGAGGTCGGCGGTGCGGGCGCCGGGGTCGACGCGCACGTCCCAGGTGTCGAGGAGCCGGGCCGCCTCGGTCTTGAGGCGGCGCCAGCTGATGAACCCGCGCCGGAGCGGCTGCCGGTTGATGAACAGGTTCTCGGCGACGGTCAGTTCGGGGACGACCGTCGGGTGCTGGTAGACGCAGGCGACCTTGCGGCGCCAGGCGTCGCGGTCGGTGAGCGGGGGCGCGGGGTCGCCGTCGAAGCGGACGGTGCCCTCGTCCGGGGCCTGAAGGCCGGTGAGGATCCTGACGAGGGTCGACTTGCCAGCGCCGTTGCGCCCGACGAGGGCGTGGGACTCGCCCGGCAGGACGGTGAGCTGCCCCTCGGCGAGGGCGGTGGTGGGGCCGTACCGCTTGACGACGCCCCGCGCTTCAGCCAGTGGGGTGCTCATTTGACCGTGTTGCCCCAGAGCTTGGGGTCGTCGACGTTGTCCTTCGTCACCAGCGGCGC
The DNA here is from genome assembly GCF_056430805.1 of Streptomyces sp. NPDC045955. NCBI lineage: Bacteria > Bacillati > Actinomycetota > Actinomycetes > Kitasatosporales > Streptomycetaceae > Streptomyces > Streptomyces sp. NPDC045955. Next base: position 421,307 of record NZ_JBWKKY010000003.1, on the reverse strand, counting down.
GGGCAGCTGGTCCTCCAGGATGCCGCTGGGCAGCTTGACGATGGTGGAGTCGTGGTCCGTCGGGCCGGGCTTGAACGTCTTCCCCTGCATCGCCGCCTTGATGTAGTACATGCCGTACTTGGCGTAGGCGTCGGCGGGCTGGGAGACGGTCGCGTCGATCTCGCCCTTGCGGATCGCGTCGAACTCCTGCGGGATGCCGTCGTTGGAGACGATGGCGATGTGGCCCGGCTGCCCGGCCTTCTTCAGCATCCCCTTGGACTTCAGGGTCTGGAGGGTGGGCGCGAGGTAGACGCCGCCCGCCTGCATGTAGATGCCCTTGAGGTCGGGGTTGGCGTTGAGGAGGGTGTCGAGTTTCGAGGCCGCCGCGTCGGACTCCCACTTGGCGGGGATCTCCAGGACCTTCAGCTTCGGGAAGTTCTTCTTCACGCAGGCCCGGAACGCCTCGGAGCGGTCGCGGCCGTTGACCGAGGCCAGGTCGCCCATGATCTGCACGACCTTGCCGGAGGTGATGTGCTCGCCGAGGTACTGGCAGGCCTTCTCGCCGTAGGCCACGTTGTTCGCCCGGACCACCATCGCGACCTTGCCCTTGTCGGGCGCCACGTCCACGGCGACGACCGGTACGCCCTTGCGCTCGGCCTGGTCGAGTCCCGCTTCGATGGCGGCGCTGTCCAGCGGGGCGACGACCAGGCCCTTGACGCCCTGGTTGAGCTGGTTGTTGATGTCGGTGATCTGCTGTGAGGGGTCGCTGTTGGAGTTGACGGTCTTCATCGCGTCCACGCCCTCGGTCTTCGCCATCTTCGGCACGTAGTCGTTGTACGACTGCCAGAACGGCGAGGTCAGCAGGGGCAGGACGACCCCGACCTTGCCGCTGCCGTCACCGCCGCCGGCACTGGAGGCGCCGGTGTCCTTGGTGCTGCCGCACGCGGCGAGCAGGAGGGAGGCTCCGGCGGCCAGGGCCACCGTGCCGACGATCCGGGACCTGTTCCGCTTGCGGGCTGTGCTTCCGGGCATCTGAGGCCCTCCCATCGACCGGTCTTCCAGCAGATGCCCGCATACTTATCAGACCACTCCCCCACCGGAACACCCTGCGACGCCAGTTTTTCGCGCTTCTGGCGCATAGTGGTCCGACCACCTCGGCGATTAGACTGCGCCGCAGCCGGTGATCGGAGGAATGGCGTGGACGACGAGACAGCCCCGCAGAAGGGCACCGTGACGCAGCGCGCCATCGAGCGGATCAAGGCGATGATCGGCGAGGGCCGGCTGGAGCCGGGCCAGCGGCTGCCGACCGAACGTGACCTGGCCGCGCAGCTCGGCATGTCCCGCAGCTCGATGCGGGAGGCGATCCGCGCGCTCACGGTGCTGGGCGTGCTGGAGGCCCGGCACGGGTCGGGCATCTACGTCACGCAGCTGGAGGCCGGCGACCTGCTGGAGACCTTCGGGGTCGTGGCCGACCTGTCGCGCGGCCCGCGTCTGGTGGAACTGCTGGAGATCCGGCGGATCCTGGAGTCGACGGCGACGGCACTGGCCGCCGCCCGGATCACCGCGGACCAGCTGGCCGAGGTCGAGAAGCACCTGGCGGCGATGAACGCCACGGACGATCCGGAGGAGATCCTCGCCCACGACCTGGCCTTCCACCGCGAGATCGCGGTGGCCGCGGGCAACGAGACGATGGCCGCGATCCTGGAGGGCCTGTCGTCGCGGACGTTCCGCGCCCGTGTCTGGCGCGGCTACCAGGAGGAGGGCGCCTTCGCCCGCACCCGCCGCGAACACGCCGCGATCCACCGCGCCCTGGCCGCCCACGACCCGGAGGCGGCCCGCGCGGCGGCGGCCGCGCACGTGGGCGAGGTGGAGGAGTGGCTGCGGGCACAGCTCGGGCCCTGAGGACCAGTCCCCAGGGCCCGAGGTGCCGCCGCTACTTGAACTGACCGGGCTGGTAGTCGCCCGCCGGCTGCTGGAGGACGACGTTCAGCCGGTTCGCCGTGTTCATGAAGGCGATCAGGGTCACCAACGCGACGAGCTGCTCCTCGTCATAGTGCTTGGCGGCCCGCTCCCACACCTCGTCCGGCACCCCGCCGGCGCCGTCCGCGATCCGGGTCGCCTGCTCGGCCAGCTCCAGAGCGGCACGCTCGGCCTCGGTGTAGACGGTGGCCTCCCGCCATGCGGCGACGAGGTTGATGCGTACGGAGCTCTCGCCCGCCGCGGCGGCCTCCTTGGTGTGCATGTCGATGCAGACCGCGCAGCCGTTGATCTGGCTCACCCTCAGCGAGACCAGCTCCCGGGTGGCGGCCGGCAGCGGAGACTCCACGACCAGCCGCCCCAGGGACATGAACTGCTTGATGACCTTGCCGGCGCTCGGGATGGCGAAGACGTCCAGACGCGCGCTCATGGTGAGCTCCTCTGTCGTTGTCGATGCTTACGCCCTTATGAGCCGGCGGCTCGGCCCGATGTGACATCGACGAATGTGACGTGCGCGACAATGGGCATGAACGTCCCGGAGAGCGAGGGTCCGTTCCCGGCGCTGGTGCCGGCGCACGGTAGATCGACCCGGTCGGCTACGTCAGCGGCCAGGGCATGCCTCGAGGGCAGGACCGCCTGGCCCGCAGCGGCTACGTCGTCCTGCACACCGACTACCGCAACCACGCCCGTTCCGACGACGACCCGGACAACGACGTGGACCTCCGCCCCTGCTGATCCAGCACGGCACGGCGGACGACACCTGTCCCCTCACCTGGTCACGGCAGGTCGCGGCCGCGTTCGAGAGGGCGGGCAAGGACGTCGAACTGCGCACCCACGCCGGCGAGGGACACACCTTCGGGCCACGGTGGCCGGCCTCCATGGACCTCACCGAGGCCTTCTTGGCACGCCACTTGCGCTGAACCGCTCGGATCATCGAGCTGCCGAGGGCCTCGACGTGCGCCCCCGGCCGGTGCACAGTTCTCCCTACGTACTCGCCAGTAAGCCCGTCCTTCCACGCCGAGGAGCCTCTGTGACCACCTGGGCCGGCCGCACCGCCGCCGAGATATCCGCCGCCGTACGCGAGAAGCGGGTCACCCCGCGCGAGGTGGCCGCCGAGCACCTCGCACGCATCGAGCGCCTCGACGGCCGTGTCGGGGCCTTCCGCACTGTGCGCGCCGAGGCGGCGCTCGCCGAGGCCGACGAGGTGGCCGCACGCGGCGACTTCGACCGCCTGCCCCTGGCCGGGGTGCCCGTGGCCGTCAAGGACAACCTCGCCGTGCGCGGCGAGTCCACTCGTGTCGGCTCGGCCGCGACACCGGACACCCCGGCCGCCGAGGACCATGTGACGGTGGCCCGGCTGCGGGCGGCGGGCGCGGTGGTCGTGGGCCTGACGAACGTGCCCGAACTGTGTGTCTTCGGCACGACGGACGGCGTGCTGGGCATCGCCCGCAACCCCTGGGACCCGACGCGCTCGGCGGGCGGCTCGTCGGGCGGCAGTGCCGCCGCGGTCGCCGCCGGGATGGTGCCGATCGCCCTCGGCAACGACGGCATGGGTTCGCTGCGCATACCGGCCGCCAACTGCGGCCTGGTCACCATCAAGCCGGGGCAAGGAGTGGTCCCGGCGGGTGACGGTGACGGCGGCTGGTTCGGCTTGTCGGAGAACGGACCGCTCGCCACGACCGTCGAGGACGCACGTCTGATGCTCTCGGTGCTCGCGGACGACGAGCCCGCCCTGCGCTGCGAGCCCGGCCCCCTCAGGGTCGCCGTGTCGCTGCGCAGTCCGCTGGCCGGCGTCACCGTCAGCCGGCCGTACACGGCTGCCGCGCGGGAGGCCGCCGGGGTGCTGATGAAGGCGGGCCACCAGGTCCGGCGCGCCGACCCGCCCTACCCGATGTCGCTCGCCACGACCTCACTGGCCCACTGGACGGCAGGCACCGCCGCGGACGCCCGGCACCTCGACGCACGTCTGCTGACCCGGCGCACCCGGACCCACGCGAGACTCGGCCGGCTCGTCCTGGGCAGGGTGCGCTCCGGGACGGCCCGGGAGCAACTGCGCCGGCGGCTGGAGCCGTTCTTCGCCGAGTACGACGTGCTGTTCACGCCCGCGCTCGCCCGCCGCTCCCCCAAGGCCGCACCCTGGCACGAGCGGGGCTGGCTGAGGAACGTCCTGGCGAACACGAACTACTCGCCCCTGACGCCCCCGTGGAACCTGACCGGCTGGCCCGCGATGTCGGTCCCCTGCGGCACCCTCCCCTCCGGCGCCCCGTGCGCCGTGCAGTTGGTGGGACGGCCCGGTACGGAGTACCAACTCCTGGAACTTGCTCAGCAGTTGGAGGAACGTAATCCGTGGCGGCGTACGGCGCCGATGAACTAGAGTCGGCCGGGTGACTGCCGGGTCGGCCGTAGGCCATGCACGAGTGAGGCGCCCGGCCTCGGAGTGAGCGCGGCGGGGGTGACCCCGTCCGGGCCCCGCCGAGAGCCGGTGAGGGCGCGAGCCCCGCCTCCCGTCTCCATGTCCTCAATCCCCTCGCGCCCGCCGCGGCGCTTCACCACGGATCCCGAGACCCGGAGACCCTTCAGACTCATGTCCCACACACAGCACACCCCCGAACGTCCGGCCACCGTCGCCCATCTCGACCACACGGCCGTCTTCGCCTCGGACCGCCAACGGTCGGCGGAGTTCCTGGCGGCGGTCCTGGGCCTCGAGGTCGGCGCCCCCTTCGGGCCGTTCCTCCCCGTCGACCTGGGCAACGGCGTGACCCTCGACTACTACGAGAAGACCGACGAGCCGATCCAGGGGCAGCACTACGCGTTCCTCGTGCCCGAGGAGCAGTTCGACACCATGATCGACCGGCTGGAGGCGCTGGGGGTGACCTACTTCGCCGACCCGAGGCACACCGAGCCCGGCCGGGTCAACGACCTCTTCGGCGGCCGGGGCGCCTACTTCGCCGACCCGGACGGCCACAACATGGAGATCATGACCCGGCCGTACGTCCGTCCCTGACGTCCGCCCGGGGGACCGTCCCGCCCACCACCCAGTGGTGCTTGCCGAGGCGCCGGTTCCGCTCGAAGCCGCGGCTCTCGAAGAGCGTCACCGTGCCGGAGTAGAGGAACGACGCGGAGACCGACCGGCCCTCGGCCTCCTCGGGGTAGCCCTCCACGGTTCCGCCGCCGAGGCGTGCGATCTCCTGGAGGGCTCCGTCGAGGGCGGCGGCGGCCACGCCCTGGCGGCGGTGGGCCCGATCGACGAAGAAGCAGGTGATCCGCCAGTCCGGAAGGGCGCCGAGGTCCTTCTCGTAGGCACGCCGGTGTTTGATGCGGGGCAGTTCGGGCGGCGGCCCGAACTGGCACCAGCCGACGCAGACCTGGCCGTCGTAGACGAGGGCGGCGTGCGCGCCGCCCTCGCGGACCCGGCTCTCCTTCCGGGCGCGGTTCTCTTCGGGATTCTTGGTGCGGCTCAGGCCCTCGGGGTGGAACGGAACGCCATGCACCAGCAGCCGCCCCACACTCCGTTGTGCCGCTCGACCAGACCGGCGAAGTCCGGCCAGCTGCCCGCGTCCAGGCGCCTCACCCGAAAGCCGGCCATGGAACCCTCCGATGTCCTGATCTAGAGCGCCCGGTACATGATGTGCAGCCCCACCAGGCCGTGCCGGGGGTGTTCGAACGCATCGGGCACCGTACCGAGGATCGTGAAGCCGAGGGAGGTCCACAGCCTCACGGCCGGGTTGGTCTCGACGACGGCGTTGAACACCATGCCCCGGTAGCCGGCGGCCCTGGCCTCCGTCAGGAGGTGTTCGGCCAGGGCACGGCCGTAACCCCGCCCGCCCTGGTCCGGGTCGACCATGAAGCCGGCGTTGGCGATACGGGCGGCGGGCCCGCCGTAGTTGGGGGTGAGGTACGCGGAGGCGACGACCCCGCCGCCGTCGTCCTCGACGACGTAGACGCGTTTCGCCGGATTCATCCACAGGACCCGGGCTTCCTCCTCGGAGGTGCCCGGGTCCCATGCGTAGGTCTCTCCCGCGGCGACGATGCGGTGCCAGAACGGCCAGATGCGCGGCCAGTCGTCAGCCGTTGCTTCCCTGATCAGCATGGGCGCGAGTCTGGCACGCCCATGCGCTCGCGAACGCGGAGGGGCCGCGCCCGGTCAGTCGACGCTGGGCAGGATGTGGGGCTCCGCGAGGTCCTCCTCGTAGCCCGCGAGGCGGATGGGGGCCGACCGGGCCCACACGTCGAGGCTGCCGAGCTCGTCGGACCGGCGGCCCTTGCGCTCCGTGCGTTCCTTGGGGCGTTGCTCGCGATTCGTCTTCTCCGGTGTCACCGCGCACTCCTTATGTGTCGGTCACCCTCGGGACGTCTGCGCCATCCTGCTCTGCGCCTGACGCCCGCTCGGGTCTGATGCCAAATGCAGTTCGGACGCGGTGGCGCCGGTAACTCGCGGGAGCGCAGGCCGTGGTGTACCGGCAAGTCCCATGACGGACCGTGGGTGTGGGTCCCGTGCTGCTGTCCGTCCGCCCCAGGTTAACCAAATGAGCGGCCCCCCGCTCGATGGGGCTGAAAACAAGCGGTAACGATCGCGCGTCATCCCGTGTTCAGCTCGGGTTTACGCACTGATTTGCCCATGGAAGGACGTTTTGCGGCTCACCCGAACGGGGTAAACCCGCACCGGCGGTTTCCAGACGTCGGCCGGGAAGCCGGGAAGCCGGGAAGCCCTACCACTTGCCCGGCGCGTAGTCCTTCAGGAAGACCCCGTACAGATCCTCCCCGGCCTCGCCCCGCACGATCGGGTCGTACACCCGGGCCGCCCCGTCGACCAGGTCCAGCGGCGCATGGAACCCCGCCTCGGCCAGCCGCAGCTTGTCGTAGTGAGGCCGCTCGTCCGTGATCCACCCCGTGTCGACCGAGGTCATCAGAATCCCGTCGGTCTGGAACATCTCCTGTGCACTGGTCCGCGTCACCATGTTCATGGCGGCCTTGGCGGCGTTCGTGTTCGGGTGCCCCGCGCCCTTGTAGCCGCGACCGAACACGCCCTCCATCGCCGAGACGTTCACGACGTACGCGCGTCCGCTCGCCGCCTTCTTCGCGGCCTCGGCCATGACCGGGCGGAGCCGGCTGATGAGGATGAACGGCGCCGTGTAGTTGCACAGCTGGGTCTCCAGCAGCTCCACCGGGGAGATCTGCTCGATCGTCTGCACCCAGGTGTTGGAGTCGACGACGTCGGGGACCAGCCCGCCCGCGTCGATCGCCGTGCCGTCGAGGTGCCGCTCGACGCTGGCGTTGCCCGCGACCAGGGCGAGGTCGGCGACCTGCTGGGCGTCGAGGCCGCTGGTGCCCAGGGGCAGCGCGGCCAGACCGTCGACCGCGCCGGAGTTGAAGGCGCCGATGACGTGGTGGGCGGGGAGCTCACCGGCGGGCAGCGGGGCGCTCTCGCCCTCGACCAGCGCGGCGTAGGCGGAGGGCAGCCGGCGTACGGTCTGGGTCGCGTTGTTGACGAGGATGTCGAGCGGGCCCGCTTCGGCGACCTGCTCCGCGAGGGCCACGGCCTGGGCCGGGTCGCGCAGGTCGATGCCGACGACCTCCAGGCGGTGGATCCAGTCCGCCGAGTCGTCCATCGCCTTGAAGCGGCGGATGGCGTCCTTCGGGAAGCGCGTGGTGATCGTGGTGTGCGCACCGTCGCGCAGCAGCCTGAGCGCGATGTACATGCCGATCTTGGCGCGGCCGCCGGTGAGCAGGGCGCGCTTGCCGCTGAGGTCGGCCCGGACGTCGCGCTTCTCGCGGTTCACGCGGGCGCAGTCGGGACAGAGCTGGTGGTAGAAGTAGTCGACTTCCACGTACCGGGTCTTGCAGGTGTAGCAGGAGCGCGGGCGCTGGAGTATCCCCGCGATCCGGCCCTCCTCGGTGCGCGAGGAGGGCAGCAAGCCTTCGGTCTCGTCGTCGATGCGCTGGGCGGAGCCGGTCGCCGTGGCCTCGGTGACCGCCTTGTCGTGGGCGGTCTTGGCGGCCCGGCGCTCCTGGCGGCGGCGCTGCTTGACCGTGCGGTAGACGCCCGCGGTGGCCCGGCGCACGGCGACGGCGTCCGGGTGGTCGATCTCCAGCTTGTCGAGTTCCTCGAGCACGCTGAGGCAGACGGCCAGCCGCTCCGGGTCGATGCCGGGTCCGTACGAGAGCCCGCTCGCCTCGTCCATGGCCTGCGGGCCGTCCTCTGTCACCGTCATCGCCGCTGTCGTTCCCTGCTCTGCTGTGGTGGCGCGCCGGTCGCGCCCGCTTTCGAAGGGCGAATTTTACGCGAGCGGCGGGGCGCACCGCCAAACCCGCCCGATTCAGGACCGGCAGGCGGCGATCAGCGTGCGCACCTCCTCCGTGACGGCCGCCGCGAGCAGGTCGAGGTCCGGTACGGCATGGCCGTCGGCGACGAGCCCGTAGTGGACGCTCCCCCGGTAGGTCGAGACCGCCACCGCCAGGGAGTGGCCGGGGGCCAGCGGGGCGAACGGGAAGACGGCGGTGAGCGGGTTGCCGCCGAGCTTCAGGCCGAGGCTGGGCAGGGGCACGCTGGTGACCAGGATGTCGAACCAGAGCCGGGCCGCCTGGCCGACCAGGGGTCCGCCCAGCCGGTGGGCCAGGGCCGGGACGTGGTCGGCGAGCAAGGCGACGGCGCCCGCGCCCCGGTTGGGGCCGGCGTCCTTGTTGCGGTCCATGGCGGTGCGGACCGAGGCGAGGCGGGCCAGCGGGCCCGGATCGTCCACCGGAAGCCGTATCAGGTAGCCGGAGAGCCGGTTGCCCTGCGGGTACGCGGTGCGCGGGCGGCGCTTGGAGACGGGAATCAGGGCGCGGGGCGCCACGTCCTCGCTGCCGTCGCCGCGCTCGTCGAGCCAGCGGCGCAGCGCGCCGGCGACGACCGCGATCAGGACGTCGTTGACGGTGCCGCCGACGGTCTTGCGGACGCGGTGCACGTCGTCGAGGTCGAGCAGCACTCCGGCGGTGCGGCGGGTGCCGCTCGGCTCGCAGCTGAGCGCGGGGCTGGAGCGCACGTCGAGCGAGGAGCGGGCGACGGAGGCGCCGATGTCCAGGGCCCGGCCCACGTCGGACAGGGCGCCGCGCACCATCTCCGGCAGCTCGCGTACGTCCGGCAGCAGGCCGCGCGGGGGCCCGACCGGGCGGGGCCGGGGCGCTGGCATGTCCATCGGGTCCATGACGCCCGCGGCGAGGGTCAGCGCCCGCAACCCGTCGGCCAGGGCGTGGTGGAACTTGAACAGCACCGCGAAGGAGACCCCGTCCTCGCCGGGCAGCACATGGGCCTCCCACGGCGGCCGGCCACGCTCCAGCGGACGTCCCATGAGCCGGCCCGCGACCGTGTGGAAGTCGGCGGTCGGGGCGTGCAGCCGCACATGGTTCAGGGCGTCGAAGTCCGGGTCCGGTTCGCGGGTGGCGCCGCCGAAGGCGAGGGGCCGGCGCAGCGCGGCGGGCAGCGGCTGCCATACGTTGCGGATCCGCATCCGCAGTCCGGGCACGCCCGCGGCGCGGGCCGCGAGCAGGTCGGCCGCGTGGGCGCCGGCGGCGGGCGAGTGGGACGAGAAGATCCCGAGCGCGCCGAGGTGCATCGGGTGGTCCGCGGACTCGATGTTCCAGAACGCCAGGTCGAGAGGAGCGAGCAGGTCAGCAGTCAAGGGCTTGCCTCGCGTCGACGACGGGGTGGGCCAGCAGTCAATCGCCCGCAGCTGATTACGGTCAAGTACGATCAGGCTACGTACAGTTAACAGCAGATTAAGTCCCGCCCCGATGAAAGGGGCGGGACTTATGGTGCACGTGGGGTCAGTCCAGCACAGGACGCTGCGCCGGGCACCCCGTAGGAGTCACCCGGGAGGCGTCACGGATTCAGGGCCTGGTGGGCTGCCTTCAGCCGGGCCGTGTCCGGTTTGAGCACGTCCCGGTCGTACGTGAGGAAGCCGTTCGGTTCGCCCTCGACGTCCGCGATCCGGGTGTAGACGGCCCCGTTGCTGCCCCGGCAGACCAGCGCCCGCACCTCGTCCAGCTGCTCCAGGTAGTCGTCCGTGTGGGTGGCCGGGTCGACGTCGACGTACGACTGCTGCACCGACCAGGCGTGGCCGGGCACCCCGAGGCCCAGGCCGCCGTACTCGCCGCTGACCAGGGCACGCTCCCCGTCGGGGCGGGGCGGCAGGGCCGGGCTCGGGTAGCCGTGCTCGTCCATGATGTCGCCGGTGCCGCCGTCGGCGCCGAGGTTCAGCCCGGACTGGCCGTTGACCAGCCGGGTGGGGTCCCACGCCCTGGCCTGCTCGGCCGTCCGGCCCACGTCGTACTGGCCCCAGCCCTCGTTGAAGGTCACCCACATGACGACCGACGGGCTGCTGACGTGCTCGTCGATCATCTCCTTCAGCTCGCGCTCGTAGCGGGCGCGGGAGGCGGCGCTCGGGTTCACCCCGGCCGTCATCGCGGGCAGGTCCCGCCACACCGGCCGGCCGCTCCTCGTCAGGTGACCAGCTGCCCCTTCCCGAGGGCGATGACGCCGCCCTTGGACACCGTGTACAGCTCCGCGTCGCGCTCCGGGTTGACGCCGATCGTCGCGCCCGGCGGCACCTCGACGTTCTTGTCCAGCACGGCGCCGCGCACCACCGCGCCCCGACCGATGTGCACGTTGTCGTGCAGCACCGACCCCTGCACGACGGCTCCCGGGTCGACCACCACACCCGGCGACAGCACGGACCGCGTGACCTGCCCGCGGATGAGGCAGCCGGCGCTGATGATGGACTCGCTGGCGATGCCGCCGGCGTTGAAGCGGGCCGGCGAGAGCTGGTACGAGTGCGTGTAGATGGGCCAGCTGCGGTTGAACAGGTTGAAGGCCGGGCGTTCGGCGATCAGGTCCATGTGCGCCTCGTAGTAGGCGTCCAGCGTGCCCACGTCACGCCAGTAGCCCTGGTCGCGGGTGGTCTCGCCGGGCACGTGGTTGGCGCTGAAGTCGTACAGCGCGGCCTCGCCCCGGTCGGTGAGCTGGGGCAGGATCGAGCCGCCCATGTCGTGCACGGAACGCTCGTCCTCCGCGTCCCGCTGGAGCGCCTCGATGAGGGCCTTCGTGGTGAAGATGTAGTTGCCCATGGAGGCGAAGACCATCTCGGGGTCGTCGGCCAGGCCGGGCGGGTCCGTCGGCTTCTCCAGGAAGCGCTCCACCGTCTGGCCGTCCGAGCCCGGCGTGATCACGCCGAACGCCGAGGACTCCATGCGTGGCACGCGGATCCCTGCCACCGTGACGCCCGCTCCGCTGTCGATGTGCTGGGTGAGCATCTGGCGGGGGTCCATGCGGTAGACGTGGTCGGCGCCGAAGACGGCCACGTACTCGGGGCGCTCGTCGTAGATCAGGTTCAGCGACTGCAGGATCGCGTCGGCGCTGCCCAGGTACCAGCGGGGGCCGAGGCGCTGCTGGGCGGGCACCGGGGTGACGTAGTTGCCGAGCAGGCTGGACATCCGCCAGGTGGTGGTGATGTGCCGGTCCAGCGAGTGCGACTTGTACTGCGTCAGCACGCAGATGCGCAGCACGTCGGCGTTCACCAGGTTGGACAGGACGAAGTCGACCAGGCGGTACGTACCGCCGAAGGTCACCGCGGGTTTCGCCCGGTCCGCGGTCAGGGGCATCAGACGCTTGCCCTCTCCGCCCGCCAGCACGATTCCCAGGACCGAAGGACCACCACGACGCATGGCCGCTCCCCTCACGCAGATTTCCCGATGCCTGCCCCTGAGCAGCTCGTACTAAGCCTGTTTCAGGATCTCCTCGTAGAGCCGAACCGTGCGGCGGGCCACCGCGTCCCAGCCGAACTCGCCGACCGCGCGTTCCCGCCCGGCCTCGCCCATCCGCCGGGCGGCCTGCGGGTCGCCCAGGACGGAGTCCATGGCCCGGGCGAGTCCCGCCTCGAAGCCGTCGCCGGGCGGGACGAGCAGGCCCGTCCTGCCGTCGTCCACGACCTCGGGGATGCCGCCGACCGCCGAGGCCACCACGGGCGTGCCGCAGGCCATCGCCTCCAGGTTCACGATGCCGAGCGGCTCGTACACCGAGGGGCAGACGAACAGGGCGGCGTGCGTGAGGAGCTGGATCACCTCCGGGCGCGGCAGCATCTTCGGAATCCAGAAGACGCCGTCCCGGACCCGGCTCAGCTCCCCGAACAGCTCGCGGAACTCCTGGTCGATCTCCGGCGTGTCCGGCGCGCCCGCGCACAGCACGACCTGCGCGGCCGGGTCGATGTCCCGCACCGCGCGCAGCAGGTGGGGCACACCCTTCTGGCGGGTGATGCGGCCGACGAACAGCACGTACGGACGGGAGCGGTCGAGGCCGACGCGGTCCAGGGCGTCCGTGCCGTGGTCGGGCCGGTACAGGCTCGTGTCGATGCCGTTGTGGATGACGTGGACCCTGTCCGGGTCCAGGGCCGGATAGCAGCCGAGGATGTCCTCGCGCATGGCACCCGACACGGCGACCACCGCGTCGGCGGCCTCGATCGCGGTGCGCTCGGCCCAGCTCGACAGCTCGTAGCCCCCGCCGAGCTGCTCGGCCTTCCAGGGGCGCAGGGGCTCCAGGGAGTGGGCTGTCATCACGTGCGGGATGCCGTGGAGCATCTTGGCGAGGTGGCCGCCGAGGTTGGCGTACCAGGTGTGGGTGTGGACCAGCTCGCGCCCTTCGAGGGCGGCGGCCATGGCCAGGTCGACGGAGAAGGTGCGCAGCGCGTCGTTGGCGCCGTCGAGCGTGGACCAGGGGCGGTGGCGCAGTACGCCGTCGGCGCGGCCCTCGCCCCAGCAGTGCACGTCGAGGTCGACCAGGGGTCTGAGCTCCCGGGCGAGGAACTCCACATGGACACCCGCACCGCCGTACACATCCGGCGGGTACTCCCGGGTCAGCAGTCCGACGCGCACCCGCAACTCCCTGCTCTCAGCGGCCGTTCCCTTTCATGGTCACCCAGATGGGGCCTGTGGGGAAGAGCGGGGCGGCCGTGTGAAGCAACAGTCACCACACAGGCCCCCGCCGGGCACGCGGTAGTACAGACAGCAGCTGCGGCGCCGGAAGGCCGTGCCGGTGAGGGTTCCGGCGCCGGTCAGCAGGGGGTGCGCGAGGAGTTCCGCGGTCAGGGAACGGGCCCGGGCGGCGGTGTCCGTTCGGCCGTGCCGCCGGGCCCAGCGGTCGAGTTCCCGGGCGGCGCCCGCCAGCGCGGAGGCGGCGTTGCCCCGCAGCAATCCCGGGGCGAGGCGGTAGGGGGCGCGCAGGGCGGCCGAGAGGGGGTCGAGGTGGCCGTGCAGGACCACGTCCACGAGGGTCTGCGCGTCCCCGGGGAGCGGCCTTACGTCCGACAGCCACAGGTCGTCGGGGGTGCCCGCGTCGGCGTCCCAGTGCAGCAGCCGGGGGTCGAGGTCGGGGACACGGCCGTAGAGCGCGGCGCAGCCGAGTGCCACGGACCAGAGGCGGGCCGCGAGTCCCAGCTGGGCCACGGACGCCGCGACGCGCACCTCCGGGACGCGCAGGGAGTCCGCGACTTTGCCGACACGGAAAATCAGCGGATTTCCGTACACATCCGGTGACATGGTGGCGTAGGCCTGTGCGAGAGTGGGAAGAGGCCCCGCTGCCGCTCCCGCTGTGCGCAGCACGAAGTAGCCGCCGAGCGGGCGGAGCGCGGCAAGGTCGGGGTCGAGGTTCACGAAGAGCAGTAGTACCAAGGCCCCTAAGGGATGCGACCCGGTGGTCCCCGAGCGGGTTCGCCCACCCTGGGGATGACGGGGGTCCCCTCGTACTCCATCGGCAGTAGGACCCAATGAGTGCTCAGGGACGACGACGGGAAGACCTGGACACGGCAGGGTGTTGGTCATGAAAGCCGACCTTTCACCGCGCCGGGCTGATCGCCCCCGCCTGACGCAGAGGAGCAGCCGATGAGCGCCCTCGCGTTGTCCGTCCTGCTGTCGCTCGTCTCCGCGTTCGCCTACGCGGGCGGGGCGATCGTGCAGGAGCGGGTGGCGGAGTCCTCGCCGGGCGAGCAGTACGCGCCGCTGCGGCGGCCGGGCTGGTGGGCGGCGGTCGCGCTGAACGGCCTCGGCGGCCTGCTGCACGTGGTGGCGCTGGCGTACGGTCCGCTCAGCCTGGTGCAGCCGCTCGGCGCGCTGACCATCGTGGTGGCCCTGCCGATGGCGGCGCTGTTCGTCGGCCGCAAGGCGGGCGCCACGGCGTGGCGGGGCGCGATCATGGCGACGGTGGGGCTCGCCGGTCTGCTGTCCCTGGTCGCCGCGTCCGACGCGCGGTCGCTGGATGCGGCGGAGCGGGTTGCCGTGGCCGTGGTCACCGCGGGTGTGGTCGTGGCGCTGATGATCGCCGGCCGGGCCGCGCACCGCCACCCGGCGGTCCGCAGCATGCTGCTGGCGACGGCCTCGGGTGTCGCGTTCGGCATGTCCTCGGTGTTCACCAAGACCGTCGCGGTCGACTGGACCGGCGGTGTCTCGGCGGCGGACGTGCCGTCCCTCGCCGTGATCGGCGTCCTGGCCACGGCGGGCATGCTGCTGTCGCAGGCCGCGTACCGGGGTGCCGGTCTCGCGGCCCCGCTGGCCACGCTGACGGTTGTGAACCCGGTGGTGGCGGCCGCGGTCGGCATCACGATGTTCGGCGAAACCTTCCGCTACGGCACGACGGGCACGGCGCTGGCCCTCAGCTGCGGCGTGGTGGCGGCGGGCGGCCTGATCCTGCTGACGACGGAACGGCTCGCCCACGCCCAGCCGGAGCCTGCGGGAGCCGCCGGGCTGGAGGTCGCCGGGACGGTGGACGCGCTGCTTCCCGAGACGGCGGACGCGTTGCTTCCCGAGCCCGTGGGCGCGTCGCTGCCCGGGACCGTGGGCGCGCCGCCCGTCGCCGTGAGGGCGCTGCCCAGGGCGATGGGTGCCGAGGTCGGCCGGGGGGCGTCGGGGGACGTGCCGGTGCCTGCGGTTGCCGGTGCCGGTACCGGTGAACCCGAGGCCGGACCGGACGTCGCGTACGAGAGCGGGGAGCGCCCGCTCTCCTACGCTGCCTGCTACGGCATTCCGTACGTGCCGATGCCCACGGTGGACCGGCACCGCACGCGTGTCAGATCCTGACGCCGCCGGCCCTCAGGTAGGCGATGGGGTCGACGTCCGAGCCGAAACCGGGCCCCGTCCGCACCTCGAAGTGCAGATGCGGGCCCGAACTGTTCCCGGTGGAGCCGGAGCGGCCGATGCGCTGGCCCGGGCTCACCGTCTGCCCGTTCCGCACGGAGATCGCCGACAGGTGGGCGTACTGGCTGTAGCGGCCGTCGCCGTGCCGGATGACGACCTGGTAGCCGAACGAACCGCCCCACCCCGCGCTGACGACGCTGCCCGAGGCGACCGACTTGACGGACGTGCCCGTGGGCACGGGGAAGTCGACGCCGGTGTGGTAGCCCTTCGACCAGGACGAGCCCGCCTTGCGGTAGGGCGTCCCCAGGGAGGCGCTGACGGGGGCGACCAGGCCCTGCCGGGTGGCCGTGGACCGTGCGGCGCGCTCCTTGCTCTCGTCCTTGGAACGGTCCTTGGCACGGTCCGGGGCTTTCGATGACGGCTTCTTCGCCGGCTTCTTCGCCGACGGCTTGGCCGACGGGGTCGCGGCACGCTCGGGCGCGGGACGCGTCTTCGTGGCGCCCTCGCCGCGCAGCGCGAGACGCTGGCCGGGCACGATCAGATCGGGATCGTCCCCTATGGCCGAGCGGTTGGCGGCGTACAGACCTCGCCAGCCGCCCCGCACCTTGCGCTCCTCCGCGATGCCGGAGAGCGTGTCGCCCCGCACCACCGTGTACATCTCGGCGCTGCCCGCCCGGGACTGCGGCGTGGACTGCGGCCGTACGTCCTCGATGGAGGTCCTGGGCCTCTGCTTCCGGTCCGCCTTCTCGCTCTGCCTCGTGCTCTCGGCGGCCGGCCGGACGCCGGGCTCGGCTCCGCCCCGGGTCAGTCCGGCCCGCACCGAGCACACCGGCCAGGCGCCCGGACCCTGCCCGTCGAGCACCTTCTCGGCGA
The DNA here is from genome assembly GCF_056430805.1 of Streptomyces sp. NPDC045955. Lineage (NCBI taxonomy): Bacteria > Bacillati > Actinomycetota > Actinomycetes > Kitasatosporales > Streptomycetaceae > Streptomyces > Streptomyces sp. NPDC045955. The sequence continues at coordinate 405,320 of NZ_JBWKKY010000003.1, read as the reverse complement.
CGGTGATCTGCTGGTTCTTGGTGGCCAGGTCCGCGCGCGCCGCGTAGGCCCGGCCGCCGTACGCCTCCCAGGTGGACTGAGTGAACTGGAGCCCGCCGTAGAACCCGTTGCCCGTGTTGATGTTCCAGTCGTTGCTCGACTCGCAGGCGGCGACCTTGTTCCAGGTGTCCACGTCCGCCGCCTGGGCGGCGCCGGCACCCATGAACGGGAGCGCCATGCCCGCGCCGCCCGCCGTGACGGTGAGTGAGGCGCGGTTGATCCTGTTCGGCTGATACCGGCGATGCCGGCCGCGTACGGCCATCGAGAGCCCCCCTAGACATGCGTCAGGAGGGGCAAAAGTAAGCGCTGCGAACCGGCCAGGACAAGGCGGCTATCGGCCGCCCGGTTGCCCAAATGGCCGGGATGAGGCCCCTGTTGCGCGACGTGCGCCCCGGCGGTGCACCGTGTACGTCACCCGGTGCGCGGGTGCGGCGCGCGCGGGGACGCGTACCTCGGGTGAGTGCGACGGGGGCTCTTGTGCGTATCTGCGTGCGCGACGTCGTACGACCCACGCGTGCGGACGAAGGAGCGGCACGTCAGGATGGGCGACGGGGGCATGCTGGTGGACACTCTGGTGGACACCGTCCGCAGCACCGATACCGAGGTCTTTAGGAGCCAACCGAATGAGCAGTACAGCGCAGATCGGCGTCACGGGTCTCGCGGTCATGGGCCGCAACCTCGCCCGCAACTTCGCCCGCAACGGCTACACGGTGGCGGTGCACAACCGGACGCCCTCGCGCACCCACGCCCTGGTCGAGGAGTTCGGCGGGGAGGGGGAGTTCGTCGCGTGCGAGACCGCCAAGGAGTTCGTGGCCGCCCTGGAGCGGCCGCGGCGGCTGGTCGTGATGGTGAAGGCCGGTGAGCCGACGGACGCGGTGATCCAGGAGTTCGCCCCGCTGCTGGAGCCCGGCGACATGATCATCGACGGCGGCAACGCGCACTTCGCGGACACCCGGCGCCGGGAGCGCGACCTGCGCGAGCAGGGCATCCACTTCGTCGGCATGGGCGTGTCCGGCGGTGAGGAGGGCGCGCTCAACGGGCCGAGCATCATGCCGGGCGGCCCGAAGGAGTCGTACGACTCGCTGGGCCCGATGCTGGAGAAGATCTCGGCCAAGGCGGCCGACGGTTCGCCGTGCGTCTCGCACGTCGGTCCGGACGGTGCCGGGCACTTCGTGAAGATGGTGCACAACGGCATCGAGTACGCGGACATGCAGCTCATCGGCGAGGCGTACCAGCTGCTGCGCGATGTCGCCGGGTACTCCCCCGCCCAGATCGCGGAGATCTTCCGCACCTGGAACCAGGGCCGCCTCGACTCGTACCTGATCGAGATCACGGCCGAGGTGCTCTCGCACGTGGACGCGCAGACGGGCGAGCCGTTCGTGGACGTGGTGGTGGACCAGGCCGAGCAGAAGGGCACCGGCCGCTGGACCGTGCAGATCGCGCTCGACCTGGGTGTGCCGGTGTCCGGTATCGCCGAGGCGGTCTTCGCGCGCTCGCTGTCCGGGCACGCGGCGCTGCGGGAGGCCTCGCGCGGGCTGGCCGGCCCGAAGGCGAAGCCGCTCAGCGAGGCGGAGGCGCAGGCCTTCGCCGACCGGGTGGAGCAGGCGCTGTACGCGTCGAAGATCGTGTCGTACACGCAGGGCTTCCACGAGATCGACGCGGCGCGCGACGAGTACGGCTGGGACATCGACCTCGGTGCGGTGTCCGCGCTGTGGCGTGGCGGCTGCATCATCCGCGCGGCCTTCCTGGACCGGATCCGCGCGGCCTACGACGCCCGGCCGGACCTGCCGAGCCTGCTGTCGGACGCGACGTTCGCGCAGGAGATCGCGGACGCCCAGGACGACTGGCGCGAGGTGCTGGTCGCGGCCACCCGCCAGGGCGTGCCGACGCCCGGTTTCGCCGCGGCGCTCGCCTACTACGACGCCCTGCGCGCGGAGCGGCTGCCGGCGGCGCTGACGCAGGGGCAGCGGGACTACTTCGGTGCGCACACCTACCGGAGGGTGGACCGGGACGGGTCGTTCCACACGCTGTGGGGCGGGGACCGCTCGGAGGTCTCCGCGTAGGCGCTCCGCGCTCGCGCTGACGCGAACGGTACGGGGCCGGTGGACGGCTGCGACAACTGTCCACCGGCCCCGTTCTCGCGCCACCGTCAGGACAGCGGCGGGCCCGGTTCGGGGTTCGGTACGGGTTCCGGTCCCGGCGGGATCGGGGACGGGTCGGGTCCCGGCACCGGGTCGGGACCCGGGGGTGTCGGCGGGGTCGGGCCCGGTGGAGTCGGACCCGGGGGCGTCGGACCCGGGGGCGGGACCGGGGCCGGGGGCGGCGGGTTCGGCTCCGGGCCCGGCGGCGGCTGCGGGTTCGGCACCGGATCGGGGTGCGGCTCCGGGGGCTGGGGCTCGGGGCCCGGCGTCGGCCCCGGCGGCACGGGGTCGGGATACGGATTCGTCATGAGGTCCTCCAGCCAGTCGCTCGACTCCGGCTCTGGACTACTCCCCCGCCTACCCGTCGGCTCCTTCCCCAGTCACCCCGGCGCAGGACGGGGAGGGGCCAGGTGGGCGTAAGGGAGGCGGGGCCGGGCACCGCGTATCCCGGCTCGGGAGTTCGGATCCGGGAGTCAGAAACGGCCGGGGTGTTCGGCCAGCCAGTCCTTCGCCGCCGTCAGGAGGGCCTGATCTGCCGGTGGGGCCTCGTCGGGGTGGCGTTCGGACCACTTGGCGACATAGGGGCAGAGCGGGGCGACGGCGCTGTGCTCGCGAGCGGCGATGCCGTAGAGCTCTCGCGCCAGCGCGCCCGCGATGCCCTGGCCCTCGTGGGCCGGTTCGACGATGGTGTGCACGGGCACGAGCGCGCGTTCGGGGCTGTCGAGGACGAAGTACTCGACGCGGCCGACGACTTCGCCGCCGGACACCGCCTCCAGGCGGCCCGCCTCGCGGTCGTCACGGATCACCAGGTCCCTCATACGGACACGCTCCTGTCCCCTGTACGTCGGTCAGGCCCGGACGACGGCCTGCGGGCTGCGCTGCTGGTCCGAACCCGGTACCGGCTCGGACGGGTCGCCGCCGAGATCCACGATGCGGTTGTCGCGGTCCACGTGCACGACCCGGGGGGTGAGTGCCCGGGCCTCGGCGTCCGTCACCTGGGCGTAGCTGATGATGATCACCAGATCGCCTGGGTGGACGAGATGGGCGGCGGCCCCGTTGATCCCGATGACGCCGGACCCGCGCTCGCCCTCGATGACGTACGTCTCCAGCCGGGCGCCGTTGGTGATGTCCACGATGTGCACGAGCTCGCCGGGCAGCAGGTCGGCGGCGTCGAGCAGATCGGCGTCGATGGTCACCGATCCCACGTAGTGCAGGTCGGCCTGGGTGACGGTGGCGCGGTGGATCTTGGACTTGAACATAGTACGCAACATCGGGGCACTCCCACTAGTAGGCTCCCTGCCTGCGTTTTTGCAGGTCAAGGGCTGTTCCATACCCTACAACGAGTCGCATGTTCGGGCAGCTGTCCCCAGGTTTTTCAGGACTCATGCTGACCACTTGCTGACTTTTCTGACGCCTCGTCAGGCGGCCGGGGGAGGGCGTCGCCCACTCTCGCGGACCCCACCGTGGCGACGGCCCAAGCCTACGCAGCACCCCCCGATGGACGCCCGTGATCACGGTCACGCGGACGTCTGGACGGCAGTCAGGAGCGAAGGCACTCGACCGGAAGTCGGACCACGCGCCGCCCTGGGTCAGCTGACCCAGGGCCCTCGTATCCCGCCTCAAAGGAAGAGGCGCCCACAGCTCCATGAATCTGAGTGGCCGAAGCAGCGCGCGGCAACATAGCCAAGGACGTTTGGAATTCGGCCAGAGCAGAGCGCGAGCCGCTGCCGCGAGCAGGCTCAGGCCAGCCTCAAGGAGCCATCTTGCCCGTGGAACCGCAGTCGCACCCCGACCAGACCCGCACCGAGGATCCTGTGAAGGGCGTCCAGGAGCTGCACCCAAACGCTGGTGCGCAGCACTTTGGACTCCTGGAAGACGGCGCGCCCCTTCAAACGGTAGCGCACAGTATGGATAACACTCCCCCTAGAATGAGACACCAACGTCCCGCAATGGAAATCTAGACTCTGAATATGGGGCACTGGCTGCTAAGGTGAGCTCATGTCCAGTGCTCCTCGGGAAACGGGAGCCCGCGCACGCACGCGTCGGGCGACCCTCAGCGCTGCGGCCAATTTGCTGTCCCCTCGGCGCGATGCCACGCCGGCCGAGATAGCGGCGGACGTCGGACGTAGCACTCTCCAGCGGTACTTCCTGGACCGGGAGAAGCTCGTCTCGGCGGTCGTCGAGGACTCGCTGCAGCGGCTCGAGCACTCATGGAAGAAGGCGCGGACCGACGAGAGCCCGCCCATGGACGCGCTGCGCCAGCTGGTGACCGCCATGCTCGACGTCGGCGACCACGTGCTGTTCCTGTACGGCGACCCGCGCATCACCGATGCCCTCGCCGAGCCGGACGGCCCTGATCCGGCGGCCGAGGAGATCGGCCGGCTGATCAGACACGGCCAGGCCGCACGAGCGTTGGACCCCGAAGTGAGCAGCGACTGGATCGAGCAGGTGATGTGGGCCCACGTGTCCTCCGGCTGCGTGGCCACCAACAAGGGGGAACTGCCACGTCACGGCGCCTCCGCATGGGTCATCCGCACGCTGGAGAGCGGCATCGGGGTGTGCGGCACCTGACGGACGTGATGAGACGAAAGGTGATCCATGACCATTCTGGTGACCGGCGCTACCGGCAACGTCGGGCGCAATGTCGTCCGGCAACTCGTAGAGCGGGGCCACGACGTGCGGGCCCTGACCCGCAGGGCGAGGCCCGGGGCGGCCCCCGAGGGAGTCCAGGTCCAGGAGGGCGATCTCACGCGTCCGGAGACGCTCAAGGACGCCCTGGAGCGAGTCGACGCGCTTTTTCTGTTCCCGGTGGCGGCGACCGCCGAGGAGGTGGTCGGTATGGCGAAGTCGGCAGGTGTGCGGCGTATCGTCGTCCTCTCCTCCGGTGCGGTCACCGCCGGCTACGACACCGACTTCCACCTGCCGGTGGAGCGGGCGGTCGAGGCGTCGGGGCTGGAGTGGACGCATGTGCGCCCCGGTGAGTTCGCCATGAACAAGCTGGCCCTGTGGGGGCCACCCATCCGCGCCGAGCGCGTGGTGCGTGAGCCGGCCCCGGATGCCGGGTGGTTCCCGGTGCATGAGAAGGACATCGCCGACGTGGCCGTCCTCGCTCTGACCGAAGAGGGCCATGCCGGGCAGGCGTACACCCTCAATGGTCCCGAACTCCTCACCCACCGGCGGCAAGTGGAGCTCATCGCCGAGGCGATGGGCGAGGAGATCCGGTTAGAGGTGGTCACGCCTCAGCAGGCTCGCGAGATCTATCTCGCGCAAGGCGGCTTCGCTGCGGAGAACGTGGACTTCCTCCTCGGATTCGAGGATTACGGCGGCAACGAATCGGACCCTTCGGCGGAGGCGGAGGCGTTCGACCTGTCGTCCCTGGGCCCCATGCCGACGGCCGAAGCCGTGACCGGAAGGCCGGCGCGCACCTTCGCCCAATGGGCACGGGACCATGCCGACGAGTTCCGCGCCTGACGAACGTTCCGTCCGCCGCCGGTGAACCGCCGGCGGCGGACGACCCAGTCCAGTCCAGGGCAGGGCCCCGAGGGACCGGCCGCAGCTCAGCGCGGTGGCGCCTGCTCCAGGGACGAGGCGCCGGCGCCCGGACGGGCGGTGCGGATCTTCGACACCATCGGCGCGCAGCACCGGCGGACGGATCGGCCTGCAACGCCTTCAAGTTCCACCGGGTCTCGAACGAATGGCCAACGGCCCCGCCCAGACTGCCCGGAACGCCCCGGACTCAAGGGGAGGCGTCGTCGGGCAGACCGAGAGTGCATCCGCACCGACCACATGGATCCGGCCATACGAACGTGGCATTCCACGGGCCCACGGCCCCTCGCTCAGCCTGTCGGCCATCATGCACCCGCGGTGGGCGGGTAGCCACGACGCGCCCGGTGGGCCGGCGCGCCACCAGGCGTCGAGTCCCTGTCGAGACGGCGAATCTAGCGTCGAGCCATGACTGACGCGACAGGTCACAGCCCGCAATCCCACCCCACCGGTAGCGGCCCCACGCCACGCGCTGCGATCGTCACAGGCGGCGGCACGGGCATCGGCCGGGCCACCGCCCGCGCTTTCAGCACACAGGGCTGGAAGGTGCTCGTCGTCGGCCGTACCGAAGCCACGCTCGCGGAGACCGCCGAGGGGCACGAGGGCGTGCGCGTCCTCACGGCGGACGTGACATCGGCCGAGGGGCCCGCGCTGGTCGTCGACGCCGCCCTGCGGGAGTTCGGCAGGATCGACGCCCTCATCAACAACGCCGCGGTCGCGGGGATGGAGGCCCTGGAGGCCATCGACCGCGAAGCGGTGGAACGCCAGTTCGGCACCCATCTGGCAGCGCCCCTGTTTCTGGTGCAGCGAGCCCTCGAAGCGCTGGAGAAGTCACGGGGTGTCGTGATCAACGTGGGCACCGCCGCGACTCTGGGATTGAGTGCCGCTCCGACCGGTGCCCTGTACGGAGCGAGCAAGGCGGCTCTCGACCACCTGACACGGACCTGGGCTGTCGAACTGGCACCGCGCGGCATCCGCGTCGTCGGGGTGGCACCCGGTGTGATCGACACCGGCATCGGAATCCGCATGGGCATGTCCGCGGAGGACTACCGGCACTTCCTCACCGACATGGGGGCGCGGATCCCGGCAGGCCGGGTCGGACGTCCCGAGGACATTGCCTGGTGGATCACCCAGCTCGCCCGTCCCGAGGCCGGCTACGCCACCGGAATGGTGCTCCCCGTGGACGGTGGCCTGTCGCTGGTCTGACGTCGCCACCCCGGCTCGCAGGCCACGCGAAGACCGCGCCATCACTCCAGCAACAGAAGGAGAAACGCCGTGCAGGACATCGAACCCCGCGTCATTGCGGGGGCTCCCGCCCAGAGTGAACCGGCAGCCATGGAACGGCTCGCCGCACGCTATCGCCGGGACGGGTTCGTCCACGTGCCCGGCGTACTGGACGCCGAGGAGACCGCTCAGTACCTGGCCGAAGCCCGTCGGCTCCTCGTCGACGACCAACCGGCCCGGTGGGGATCCGGTGACGAGACCGTCATGGACTACATCCCCGACGCCCAGCTCAGAAGCGAACCGATGCGTCGCCTCGCCACCCATCCGCGGATCGCCGCTATCGCCGAGCGGCTGGCCGGCACCCCGCTGCGGCTGTTCAAGCTGGAGGTGCTGCACAAGGAGAGGCAGGGCTCGGCCCCCACCGACCCGCACCACGACGTGTTCGCCTTCCCCTTCTCCACAGCCGGCACGGCCCTGACGGCGTGGGTGGCCCTGGTCGACGTTCCGGCGGAACGCGGATGCATGACTTTCGTCCCGGGATCGCACCTGCTGCCGCCGGACACCGGCGCCGACCCCTGGGCGAGCGCCTTCGCCCGGCCCGGGGAGATGTGGATGCCACGGATCACGGTGCCGCTACGGGCAGGTGACTGCACTTTCCATCACGCCCGCACCGTCCACAGCGCCGGAGCGAACACGACGGAGACGCCCCGGTTGTCGACGTCCGCCGTCTACATGGACGCCACGGCCACCTACCTGCCGACCGGCATGCCGTTCCTGGACGAGCTGCCCGGGACCAGGGCGGAGACCCTGCGGGAGGGCGCCCCCCTCGCGGGCGATCGATTCCCGCTGCTGCGCTGAGGCGGCTGCAGATCACCGGCCCGTTCCTCCGAAGGAGACCGACTTGACAATCCATCAGACAGGCTCGGCGGCACCGCGCCCGGAGTCTGCCTCCGTTCCCGCCCTGTCGCCGGAGACCTCCGAACTCCTCGCCGAACTCGGCAACTATCTGACGGAGGATCCGCCCGCCCTCAGTATTCCGCCCCGCGCGTTCGCCTCTGAGGAACTGTACGAACTGGAGCGGCACAAGGTGTTCGGCAGGTCGTGGGTGCTCGTCGCCCACACCGACCAGCTCACCACGCCCGGCGACTACGTGTCCCTCACCGTCGCGGGTGAGCTCGTTGTCGTCACGCGTGGCAAGGACGGCGAGCTGCACGCGATGTCGCCGATCTGCCGGCACCGCATGATGCCGGTCGTCGAACCGGGCGCCGGAAACACCGACCGCTTCACCTGCCCGTACCACCTGTGGCGTTACGGACTGGACGGTCGACTGATCGGCGCCACCTACATGCGGCGCAACGAGGCGTTCGACCCCGCAGCCTGCCGGCTGCCGCCGTTCGCCGTCGAGGAGTGGCACGGCTTCGTCTTCGTCAATCTGGACGACACCGTGGAGGCGCTCGCCCCGCACCTCTCCCGCATCGAGAGCGACCTGGTCAACTACCGGCTCGACGAGATGGTCCTGGTCGGGGAGTGGGTCGAGGAGTGGCACTGCAACTGGAAGATCGCAGTGGAGAACGCACACGAGAACTACCACGTGATGGGCTTCCACCCGGAAACGCTGGAACCATCCACGCCGGGCCGCTCCGACACCGATCTGCGCGACGACACCCCCTGGGCACTGCGCTTCCGCATCCGCCTCACCGAGCCGCAGCAACCGGACGTCCTCCCTTTGAACGACGACGAGAAGGCACACCTCTACGACTTCTTCGTCTTCCCCACCGGAAGCCTGGCAGCCGCCGGAGAAACCCTGATCTGGCTGAGCATGATCCCCCTGTCCATCGACCGCACACAGGTTCGTGGCGGCATGCTCGTGCCCGGTGCCCAGGTGCAGGGCATGGGTGAGGCCGAGCTCAAGGAGATGCGCGAGGGCGTGGAGTCGTACGCCGCGATGATCAATGCGGAGGACCGGCGAGGACTGGAGGCCGTGCAGCGGTCCGTGGGCTCCCGGTTCGCCGCACGCGGCCACCTCAGCCCCAAGGAACCGGCGGTCATCTCCTTCTACCAGAACCTGGCCCGTGCCCTGCTTCGCAGCGACGGCGAGTGGCCCGGTGCTCTCTGACCAATCCCGTCACCGCATCAGCGTGCTGAATCCGAAACCTCAGGCCTCGCTCGGCGGAAAGCCGTAGAGCCCCCATCGTCGACCTCGCGGACGCGCGTTCGCTCCGCCGGCCCGGCGACACGCGCCCTCCGGACCCGCATCCGAACGGCCCGTACCGGTCCGGGACGCCGTCCAGCCGCCCCCGCGGCTGGACGGCCGGACATCGCGGTCCCCTCGGAACTCAGCCGACCGGCCGGTCGTCCATTGCAGGTCGCCCGGCACGCGCAGTGGACCACATGTCGGCCATCGACTGGTCGAGACCGACCATCGGACGCCATCCCAGCAACCGGCCGGCGAGGGTGATGTCCGCCCGTGTCCAGCCGCCCCCCTTGCTCTCCACCTGCGCCGAACGCTCCCTCACCGCGTGGAGAGGGAATCCCGAGACGGACACCAGCATGCGGACGAGCTCGCGTATGGGCACCGCCTCGCCCCGCCCGATGTTGATCACCTGCCCGACCACCGGAGCGCGGGCGGCACGAACAACGGCGTCAGCGAGATCCCGCACGTCGATGTAGTCGCGCCGGGAATCGGCGACCGTGAGGTCGAGTCCCTCCTCGGCGGACGCCGCTGCCAGCTTGGCGACGACCGCCCCGAGGAAGCTCGCCTCGGTGGTGTACGGCCCGCAGACGTTGACGGCGCGCAGCACCACTCCATCGGCTTCACCTGCCCGGGTCGCGGTCAGCACCGCCTCCGAACCCGCGTACTTGGTGCGCGCGTACGAGGTCGTCGGATGCGGTGTGACGTTCTCGTCGATGGAGACGCCCTCGGGGACGAACCCGTACTCGTGGATGGTGCCGACGTGAACGATCCGGGGCCTGCGGGACATCGGGGCGGTCGCGGCGAGGAGCCGGTGGACCAACTGGACATGGGCCAGCTGCATGGCCTCCTCGGTGAGCGCCCACCCCCCGGTCGCGTTGACGACCACCTCCACACGCGCGGAGCCGAGCAGCGCCGCGAGTGCGGCGGGGTCGGCGGTGGCCACGTCGAGGGTGTGGAAGGCATGGCCGGTGATGTCCGGCCTGGCCCGGCGGGCGATGCCCAGGACCTCGTATCCGTCCCGGCGCAGGGCTGCGCACACTGCGCGGCCGACACAGCCGGTCGCGCCCAGGACAGCGGCCACGAGCCGGGGCTTGGCATGGGTCATCTGCTCTTCACTCCTTGGCTGATGCAGTATGCGGTGGTCAGGCGTTCCAGTACGGGGACGAGGTCGGCCGGGGACGGGGCGGCGAGCGACGCGGCACGCAGCGCGGCCGCGGCCCTGGCGAAGGACGGCGTGTGAAGGACGCGCAGGAGCATGCTGCGGAGTTCGGCAGCGGAGAGTTCCTCGGCCTGCCGGTACAGCCCGGCACCGAACCCGGCGACCCGCCGCGCCTCGGGGATCCCACGCCGTCGCCGAGTGGGCAGCATGAGCTGCGGAACGCCATGGGCGAGAGCGGTGGCGATGTCGTTCGGTCCGCCGTGGTGGATGAGGGTGACGCAACTGGGCAGCAGGAGGTCCAAGGGAACGCCGACGACCAGTCGGACGTTGTCCGGGACGTCCCGCAGCGAGTCGGCCAGACCGGCCGGGAGGGGCACGACCACCTCGACGTCCACGTCGCGGACGGCGTCGAGGAGGGCGGGGGCGGATGCCGGGGGGCCGTCGACGCCGAGGAAGGAGCGGCCGAGGGCGAGGCACACCCTGGGCCGGGTGGGCGGTTCACACAGCCAGTCGGGCATGTGCGAGAAGCCGTTGTACGGCATGTGACGGACGGGAACGTGACGGTGGCTCACCGGCAGGCGGAGCGGGGCGGGCAGCGAGTCCACGGTCCACTGGCCCAGGACGGCCTCCTCTGCGAACACACGGCCGTGTTCCGCCAGGAGCGGGCCGAGCCACTCCTGGAACGCGTCCTCGCTCGGGGCGTCCGGACGCCCCTCCGGCAGACCGCGGTACTGCCCCCGCATCCAGCCCACGAGGTCCAGACCCGACACCAGACGGGCGTGGGCCGCACCGCCTGCCATGGCGGCGACGGCACCGGCGTGGTCCGCCCAGTCCCACACCACCAGATCGGGACGCCAGTACCGGGCGAAGCCGACGAGTTCAGCGATCACCGGACGGGAGGCGGTGGTCCGTCGGGCACGACGGGCCCAGGCCGTCAGTGCCCTGTGGACGCGGGCGTGGGCGGGCTCGTCGACGGGAAGGTCGCCGAGCCAGGCCTCCTCCTCGGGCCCGGACCACGCGGGCGACTCCTCGACGCGGCCCGGACCGGTCGCCCCGTCCCGTCCGGTCACCTCTCCGAGCGGCACGGCTGTGATGCCCGCGGCCAGGATGTCGTCGTGCACGTCCGGGCGGCTGGCCATGCGCACGTCGTGGCCGGCCGAGCGCAGCGCCCAGGCCAGTGGTACCTGCGCGTTGACGTGGGCGGTGGCGGGAAACGGGGTGAACAGGACCCGCATCGCGACACCTCACCCGCCCCTACGGCTGAGTTGCTCCCCATCGGTGTACTCGCGCAGGCGGTCGCGCTGGCCCGCCACCACCTCGTCCCAGGCCCGGTCGCCGAGGACGATCCGGCGCGGCGGGCTGTCCATGCGGGAGATCTCCAGGACCACCTTGGCGGCCGCGGCCGGTGAGGCCGGCGGCGGGGACTCGGCCCAGGACGCCTCCAGCGCGGCGCGGACGCCGTCGTAGGCGGGGTGGGGCGGGGCGACGGTGGAGCCGAGGTGGCCGAGGCCGGTGTCGTACGCGCCTGGCTCCAGGAGGGTGACGTGAATGCCGAGGGGCCCGGCCTCGGCAGCGACGGCCTCGCCCATCGCGCCGAGCGCCGCCTTCCCCGCGCTGTAGATTCCGCTGCCCGCGGATCCCCCGCCGGCTCCCATCGCCGTCACCTGGAAGAGGTGCCCGGCTCCCTGCGCCCGCAGGACCGGCAGGACCGCCTGGGTCACCCACAGCGCACCGAAGAAGTTGACGTCGAAATGGTCGCGGGCCTGCTCCTCGGTGGTCTCCTCGACCATGCCGAGGACGAGTTGGCCGGCGTTGTTGACGACGACGTCGAGCCGGCCGAATGCCGCCACCGCACGGTCCACCGCCGCGAAGACGTCGGCCCGGCGGCTCACGTCGAGCGGGAGCGCCACCAGGCGGCCGTCGTGCCCGTGACCGTCCAGGGAGGAGACGTCGCGGGCCGTGGCGACCACTCGTTCCCCGGCCGCGAGCGCGGCCTCGGTGAACGCGCGGCCGAGGCCACGGGAGGCTCCGGTGACGAACCAGACCCGGCTGACCGAGGGGCCGCCGGGAGCGGGAAGTTGAGTCATCGCGCCACCATCGCCGAGACTCATCGAGTTTGCGTTGAGTCACACTCGAACGGAGCCCTCCACGCTACGCACGTCATGCCCGGCGCGGCGTATGCGCGCCCGCACCCGGTCCGCGGGTGCGACGGCCGGCCACCGAGCGAGGGAGACCCGTATGAACACCGTCGACGAAGTCCTGGACCGCCTCCTCGCGCCCGGGCAGGACGATCCGTACCCGCTCTACGCCGAATTGCGCCGCCGTGCACCGGTGCACTTCAGCCCGCAGTTGGGCGGTTACGTCCTCACCCGGTTCGAGGACTGCTCCCACGTGATGAAGAACCCGGCGCTCTTCCCGGCGCCCGATGCCGCCTCGGTGGCGTCCTTCCTGCCGGAACACAGCAAGTACGAGGCCTTCCGGGTGCTGGTCGGCTCGATCGTCAACGCCAACCCGCCGGAGCACACCAGGCTGCGCCGCCTGGTCGGCCGGGCGTTCACCGCGCGGCGGGTGGAGTCGCTGAAGCAGGGCGTGATGACGATCGCGGCGGGCCACGTGGACAAGGTCGCGGCCCGCGCCCGCGACGGAGCGGTCATCGACTTCCACGCGGAGCTGTCCGTGCCCGTACCGCTTCAGGTGCTGGCCCGGCTGATCGGCCTGCCGCTGGAGGACGACCGGATGCTCGCCGAGCTGATCCCGCGGATCATCAACGTGGTCGATCCGAGCAGTGACACGGCGGCGCTGCAGGACGCGGACAAGGCCCTGGCCTCCCTGCTGGGCCGACTGTGGGAGCTGGTCGAACGGCGCCGCCAGGAGCCGGCGGACGACCTGGTGTCGGGTCTCGTGGCGCTGGAATCGGACGGTTCCGAAGGCGCGGACCACTTGTCCGAGGACGATCTGAAAGCGGTCCTCGTGGCGCTGCTGACGGCCGGGTTCGAGACCTCGGCCACCGCGATCGACATCAGTGTGCACACCCTGCTCGCCCGTCCCGAGCACCGGGCGTCGCTGCGGACCTACGAGGGGGCGCTGCGGTTCGTCGACGAGGTGCTGCGCTGGGACTCCCCGGCGCCGATGTCGGCGGGATTCCGGTACGCGGCTCAGGACGCGGACTTCGGGGAGTACCGGGTGCCGGCCGGGTCACCGGTGCGGGTGCTGCTCGGGGCGGCGAACCGGGATCCGCAGGCCAATGCGGACCCGGACCGTTTCGACCCGGACCGGCAGGCGCCCCGCACACTGGTCTTCGGCGGAGGCGTACACCACTGCCTGGGCATGAACCTGGCCCGGATGGAGATCGCCGCCGTACTGATGGCGATCGCGGAACGGCTCCCCGGCCTGCGGTTCGCCGAGGAGCCGGTACGCCGACGGTCCATACCGCTACGGGATTTCGCCTCGTTCACCGTGCGGTTGGGCAGCTGAGGCCCGGTCTCAGGGGCGGTCGTCGCGGGTGACCCGGCGCTCGCGGACGAGCAGCCGGCCGTTCTCACGGACCAGGACGTCCTCGCAGACACAGAGGAGGTGCAGCCGCGGTTCCCCGCCTCGCGGAGTGGCGAAGATCTGCGCGTAGCTGCGGACCGCGAGGGTGTCGTCGTCCCGGGGGTCGACGTGCACCATGGAGAGCACATGCCGGTGGACCTCACCGGATTCGGCGAGTCCGGCGGCCGACTTGCGTACTCCTGCGGCGAGTGCCTCCCGGCCGCGTACGGGTTCGGGGAGGGACGGCGGGGCGAACACACCGTCCTCGGTGAAGGTTCGGGCCCAGCCGTCGGCGTCCCCCTCGTCCAGCAGGTGCATGTGGCGGGCGTAGAACTGCTGTACTTCGGCGGCCACTTGTGCGGACACGGCGTCTGACACGTGTTCTCCTCGGGTGTTCGAAGCCGGTGGGAGTGGAAGGACGATCCCCCACCGGCTTCGAGATCCGTTCAATGCACCGCCCCAGTCATTCTCCAACAGGGCTCGCTCCGCTGCGCTGAGGATCGGATCGCCCTGTCGTCCCGGCGGCCCGAAGGTGACGTATGCGCCTGATCGATCTGTCCTCCCCCGTGGATTCCTCGTTCGTCGAGCCCGACCCGGTGGTCCATGACGTGCTGACACCGCGCCAGGGCGCCGAGCACATGAGCGCGGAGATGCGGGAGCACTTCGGCATCGACTTCGATCCGGACGAACTGCCTGACGGCGAGTTCCTGTCCCTGGACCGGATCTCCCTCACGACGCACACCGGCACCCACGTCGACGCGCCCTCGCACTACGGCTCCAAGGCGGCGTACGGCACGGGTGTTCCCCGGCACATCGACGAGATGCCACTGGACTGGTTCCACCGCCCGGGCATGGTGCTGGATCTGACCGACGCGGCGACCGGCGTGGTCGGCGCGGAGCGGCTGGAGAAGGAGTTCGCCCTCATCGGGCGGCGCCCGGAGCCGCTGGACATCGTGCTGCTGCACACCGGCGCGGACTCCCGGGTGGGGACACCCTCGTACTTCACCGACTTCGTGGGCCTCGACGGGTCGGCCGTGGAGCTGCTGCTCGATCTGGGGGTGCGGGTGATCGGGACGGACGCGTTCAGCCTGGACGCCCCGTTCGCCGACATCATCGCCCGCTACCGGGCCACCAGGGACCGTTCGGTGCTGTGGCCGGCCCACTTCGCCGGGCGGCGGCGGGAGTACTGCCAGATCGAGCGGCTCGCCGGACTCGCCGCGCTGCCCGGCCCGTACGGCTTCCGGGTCTCCTGCTTCCCCGTGAAGATCACCGGCGCGGGGGCCGGCTGGGCGAGGGCCGTGGCCATCGTCGAGGAGTGAGCCAACCCATCCGATCCGACCTCCGGGAGAGCGATGTACGGACAGGAACTCGCCAAGGTCTACGAGATCTTCTACCGCAGCCGTGGCAAGAACTGGGCTTCGGAAGCGGAGGATGTGACGCGGCTGATCCGTGAGCGGATGCCGCAGGCCGACACGCTGCTGGACGTGGCCTGCGGTACGGGCGCCCATCTGGCCACGTTCCGCGAGCAGTTCTCGCAGGCCGAGGGGCTGGAGATCGCACCGCCGATGCTGGAGATGGCGCGGCAGCGGTTGCCGGGTGTCACCCTCCATGAGGGCGATATGCGCGACTTCGCGCTGGAGTGCACCTTCGACGCCGTGGTCTGCTTGTTCTGCGCCATCGGCTATGTCGGCACGGTCGAGGAGATGCGTGCCGCGGTGCGTGCCATGGCGGACCACGTCTCCCCCGGTGGCGTGCTCGTCATCGAGCCCTGGTGGTTCCCCGAGGACCACATCGAGGGCTACGTCGCGGGCGACCTCGGGCGCGAGGACGGGCTGACCGTCGCCCGGATCTCGCACTCGACGCTGCAGGGCAGGGCGACCCGGATGGAGGTGCGTTTCCTCGTCGGAGACGCCTCCGGCATCCGGGAGTTCACCGAGATCGACGTGCTGTCGCTGTTCACCAAGGACGAGTACACCCAGGCGTTCCTGGACGCCGACTGCTCCGTCGAATACCTTCCCGGCGCACCGACCGGCCGGGGGCTGTTCGTCGGCATCCGCCGCTAGACCACCATGACCGACCGATCGGAGGGGCCGACCACCCATGACCACCTACGTGTGGGACTACCTGCCCGAGTACGAGAACGAACGCGACGACATCCACGACGCGGTGGAGACCGTGATGCGCTCCGGGCAGCTGGTGCTCGGCCGCAGTGTCCGCGGCTTCGAGGAGGAGTTCGCCGCCTACCACGGGCTTGCGCACTGTGTCGGTGTGGACAACGGAACCAATGCCATCAAGCTGGGCCTCCAGGCCTGTGGCATCGGACCCGGCGACGAGGTGATCACGGTGTCGAACACCGCGGCACCGACCGTGGTCGCCATCGACGGCACCGGTGCGACGCCCGTCTTCGTGGACGTGGACCCCGACACGTACCTGATGCGGGTCGACCAGGTCGAAGCGGCCGTCACCAGCCGCACCCGAGCCGTGCTGCCGGTGCATCTGTACGGGCAGTGCGTCGACATGGCACCGCTGAAGGCGCTGGTCGAGCGGCATGGCCTGGTGCTCTTCGAGGACTGCGCACAGGCCCACGGCGCCCGTCACCACGGGCGACTCGCCGGCACGATGGGCCGGGCGGCGGCGTTCTCCTTCTACCCGACGAAGGTGCTGGGCGCGTACGGGGACGGCGGCGCGACCGTGACCTCCGACGACGAGGTGGAGCGCAATCTGCGCCGGTTGCGCTACTACGGCATGGAGGAGCGCTACTACGTGGTACGGACTCCCGGCCACAACAGCCGTCTGGACGAACTCCAGGCGGAGATTCTGCGCCGCAAGCTGACCCGGCTCGACGCCTACGCACAAGGCCGACGCGAGGTGGCCCGGCGGTACGCGGAGGGTCTGGGCGACACCGAGCTGGTGCTTCCCACGGTCGCGCCGGGCAACGAGCACGTCTACTACGTCTATGTGGTCCGCCACCCGCGACGCGACGAGATCATCGAGGCGCTCAAGGCCTACGACATCTCACTCAACATCAGCTATCCGTGGCCGATCCACACCATGACCGGGTTCGCGCACCTCGGGTACGAGCGGGGTTCGCTACCGGTGACCGAGCAGGTCGCGGAAGAGATCTTCTCCCTGCCGATGTACCCCTCCCTGGCCCCCGGCGTCCAGGACAAGGTGATCGGCGCGCTGCGCGACGTGCTGGCCGCTCTGTGATGGACACCCGCCGCGGTCCGTTGAGAATGGGCGTGCTGGGGTGTGCCGACATCGCGCTGCGCCGGATGCTTCCCGTGCTGGTCGAGGAGGCGGGCACCGAATTGGTAGCGGTGGCCAGCCGTGACGCCCGCAAGGCGGCACAGACGGCGCGTAGCTTCGGATGCGACGGGACCGTCGGCTACGACACGCTGCTGCGGCGGGACGACATCGACGCGGTCTACATCCCGTTGCCGCCGGCGTTGCACCATCACTGGGTCACCGAGGCGCTGGCGGCCGGGAAGCACGTGCTGTGCGAGAAGCCGTTGTCCACGTCCTACGCCGACACCCTGGATCTGATGAAGCGGGCTCACGAACACGGTCTCGTGCTCGCCGAGAACTTCATGTTCCTCCACCACTCGCAGCACGCCGAGGTACAACGGCTGCTGGACGACGGTGTGGTGGGCAGGGTGCAGGTCTTCAGCAGCTCCTTCGGGGTGCCGCCGCTGGATCCGGCGGGCTTCCGCTACCGCCCGGAGCTGGGCGGTGGCGCGCTGCTGGACACCGGGGTCTATCCGCTGCGCGCGGCCCAGTTGTATCTGGGCACCGAGCTGGAGGTGCTGGGAGCCACGCTGCGGATCGACGAGCGCACCGGGGTCGACATCGCCGGCACGGCCCTGCTGTCCGCCGCCGACGGCACCGCCGCGCACCTGGCATTCGGGTTCGACCACGCCTACCGGTCGCACTACGCCTTGTGGGGCCGGGCGGGCCGGATCACGGTCGAGCGCGCGTTCACCCCGCCCGAGCAGCTGAGGCCCCCGGTGCTGATCCATCAGCAGGACCGGCATACGGAGCTGACGTTGACGGCGGACCATCAGGTACGCGGTGCGGTTCGGGCGTTCACCGCGGCGGTCCGCTCGGGCGCCGAGGGCCCGCTGCACGAGGAGACCACCCTGCGTCAGGCGCAGCTGGTGGAGGAGGTGCGCCTGCGGGCCCGGCGGTTCCCGCACCGGCCCGGCCGGGCGTGAGCAAGGGCCATCAACCAGGACGGTCACGGCTATGAGGACGGGGAGGGGCATGAAGGGCATCATTCTGGCCGGAGGCGCGGGGACCCGGCTGTACCCGATCACGCTCGCGGTGTCGAAGCAGCTCATACCGGTCGGCGACAAGCCGATGATCTACTATCCGCTGTCGGTGCTGATGCTGGCCGACGTCCGCGAGATTCTGATCATCGCCACTCCGGCGGACCTGCCGCAGTTCCGGCGGCTGCTCGGGGACGGATCACACCTCGGTCTGCAGATCGACTACGCGGAGCAGGCCCATCCGGGCGGGCTGGCCGAGGCGTTCATCATCGGCGCGGACCACATCGGCACGGACTCCGTGGCCTTGGTCCTCGGCGACAACATCTTCCACGGGCAGCGGTTCTCCGACGTGCTGGCGGAGCACGCGGGGGACATCCACGGCTGTGTGCTGTTCGGGTACGGGGTGCACGATCCGCACCGCTACGGCGTGGGGGTGACGGACGAGGAGGGGCGGCTGGTCTCCATCGAGGAGAAGCCGGCCCGGCCGAAGTCCAACCGGGCCATCACGGGCCTGTACTTCTACGACAACGACGTGGTCAACATCGCGAAGAACATCGCCCCTTCGCCGCGCGGCGAGCTGGAGATCAGCGATGTGAACCGGGTCTACCTGGAGCGTGGCACGGCCTCACTCGTCGACCTGGGGCGTGGGTTCGCCTGGCTGGACACCGGTACACCGGAGTCGTTGCGGGAGGCGGCCCAGTACGTGAGCATCCTGGAGCACCGTCAGGGCATCCGGATCGCCTGCGTGGAGGAGGTCGCCCTGCGGATGGGGTTCATCGACGCGGAGGCGTGCCACGCCTTGGGTGCCGCGATCGGCAAGTCGGAGTACGGCCAGTACGTGATGTCGATCGCGGGGGAGTTCGGCCGCTGAGCATCGTGCGACCGCTCGGTGGAGGGGCCGGACCGTCCGGCCCCTCCACTCACGGCACTACGGCTCCTGCATCGCCGGGCAGCTCGTCCGGCGCGCCGGAGCGGTCTGCGGGTCGGCCAGATAGCCGTCGACCCGTGTGCGGACGCAGTCGCTGACCCAGTAGATTCCGTGGCCCCAGCCCTCGTAGGTCAGCAACCGGGCCTTGGGGCCGGCCTGCCGGGCGACCCGTTCGGCCCAGTGGTGGGGCGATGACGGGTCGTGCCGGCTGTTGGTGAGCAGGATCGTGGGGGCCTCGTCACTGAGCCGGAGGGGCCCCTGCGGGTTCCTGGTCGGGCCGGTCATGCCGAGACAGTCGGTCACTCCGCTCCAGGCAACGGCGCCGAGCCGGGTGTGCGGGGCGACGGCCGTGGCCAGGGCGCGCAGCCGCAGGACGTCGGCGGCGCCGCGCACCCGCATCCGGTAATCGGCGCAGAAGACGGCGCTGTGCGGGTGGTGGATCGTGGACGGCCCGCTCGCCGAGGCGGCCACCCCCTGGCCGTCCCCGAACAGACACCCGGTCCGGTCGGCCGCGACCTGGGCGAGGCAGGCGGACAGTTCCGCCCAGCGGCGCTGGAAGAAGAAGAACGAGACCTGGCTGCTCAGCAGGTACCCGTCCAGGGTGAACGGTGGCGCTCCGGGAACCGTGGCGGTCAGTTCACCCCGCTCGGCCCGGGCGTGCAGCCGGTCGTACCAACGGGCGGTACCGTCGGCCCGCCCGGGGCAGGTGGGGGTGCGGTCGCACCAGTCGGCGAAGCCCTGGAAGGAGTCCTCGACGGCCGCCGACCGCTCGGCGACCCAGCGGGTGAGGTCCGCGGTGTGGTCCATGGTGCTCTCCCACACCGCGGCGCGCAGCCGGGTGGGAAAGAGTTCGGCGTACGCCTGGCCGGTGAGCGTGCCGAAGGAGTCGCCGTAGAAAGACAGGTGCCGCTCGCCCAGCGCCGCCCGGACGGCGTCCATGTCACGGGCGACGCTGCGGCTGTCCAGGTGATCGAAGACTGGTCCGGTGATGGCCCGGCAGCCGGCCGTGTAGGCGCGGTACGCCTCGACCGTACGCGTGTACTCGGCCTCGGTTGCCGGGACGACGGGGACGTCGGCGGGGTAGAGGGCGGCGTCGCAGAGGACGGGGTTGCTGCGTCCGGTGCCACGCACGTCCATACCGATGACGTCGAAGCGGCGGCCGGTCTCGCCCGAGAAGAGCCGGGGGTCGTGCGTGACGGCGTCGACACCCGAGCCGCCGAGCGCGCCCTGGCCGTAGAACAGCACTCCGATGCGCTGCTCGGGCGCGGCAGCCGAGCGTCGGGCGAGCGCGATCTCGACCGTGGCGCCACCGGGATCGTCCCAGTCGACCGGAACGGCGATGCGTCCGCAGTCCACCGCGGGATCCTCCGGTGCCTCGGGGCACGGGGCCCAGACGATGCGCCCGGTCGACGGCCCGTCGGCCTGGGCGCGGGCCGGAACGGGTGCGACGAGGAGGCCGATCAGGGTGGCGGCGAGGGCGCCTACGGCGGTGAGCCGCCGACTCATCGGTTCGCTCCGGCCGTGGCCCAGCCGCCCTCGGCGACGGGAGCGCGATCCAGCAGCGGTTCCCACCACGAGCGGTGCTCGGCGTACCATCGGACGGTCTCCCGCAGCCCTTCGGTGAAGTCGATCCGGGGACGCCAGCCGAGCTCGTCGCGCAGGGTGCTCCAGTCGAGGACGTAGCGGCGGTCGTGGCCCGGCCGGTCGGGCACGATCGTTTTCAGGGAGGAGGGCAGCCCCAGTTCGTCGAGGACGAGGTCCGCGATCTGCTCGACGGAGGCCTCGACGCCGGTGCCCACGTGGTAGGTCCGGCCTACTTCGCCGCGTTCCAGTACGGCCTCGATGGCACGGCAGTGGTCCAGCACGTGGATCCACTCGCGCCGGTTCTGGGTCTGCGCGTACATCTGGAGGGGTTTGCCGTCCAGGGCGGCGGTGGTGAAGGCCGGGATGACCTTCTCCGGGAACTGGTGGGAGCCGTAGTTGTTCGCGCAGTTGGAGATGGTGACCGGCAGGCCGAAGGTGTGGTGGTAGGCGCGGACGGCGTGGTCGGCGCCGGCCTTGCTGGCGTTGTACGGGGTGCGCGGACGGTAGGGGCTCGACTCGGTGAACAGGTCGGTGCTGTCCAGGTCCAGGTCTCCGTACACCTCACAGGTGGAGACGTGGTGGAAGCGTCCGACACCGACTCGCCGGGCGGCCTCCAGCAGCGTCTGCGTGCCCAGCACGTTCGTCCGGAAGAACCGCCCCGGCTCCAGCAGGGCGTACGAGTTGTGGGACTCCGCCGCGAAGTTCACGACCGCATCCACACGGTGGGTGCGCAGCACACGCTCCATGGCGACAGGGTCGTCGATGCTCGCATGCTCGAAGACGATGCCGTCGCGGACGTTGTCGAGGTTGGCCGGGTTTCCCGCATACGTCAGCGCGTCCACGACGATGACGCGGTCCTCCGGGTGGGTCCCGCGCCAGTGCCTGACGAAATGCGATCCGATGAATCCTGCCCCGCCGGTGATCATGAGGGTGCCCATGCGGGTCACGATAGGAACGCCTGTTGGTGAACCGGCCGGAGACCGCTGGAGGCCGAGGCGACGGGGAAGCCGGCGCCGGCGCCGCCGGTGACCGACAGTACTGCGGCGGTCCTGACCACGACGCCCGGCATCGCGGTCGGAACCTTCAGGGTCCTCAGGCCCGGACTAGGGTCGCCAGCCGCCCGCCTCCGGCCAGGGGTCGCCCAGCTGGCGCAGGGTTCCCTGGAACTCGGGCCAGTCCCGGTGGTCGCGGATCTTGCCGTCCACGAAGCGGAACAGGTGCACCTGCTCACCCGCGAACCGCCTGCCGGTGGGGGCGAAGCCGACCAGGTTGCCGACGTGGCGGCCGTAGAGCACGAGGTAGGCGCGGACCCACTCGCCGTTCTCCTCGATCTTGACCTCCTCGAGCCGGGCCTCCTCCGAGAAGGTCGCCCGGACCCACTTGACGATCAGGGCGAAGCCGTCGGGGCCGGGCGGGATGCCGTGCTCGAGCGTGGCGGGGTTCAGGTACTCCGCGTGCAGGTACTCGGCGGCGTCGTCCGCCTTTCCGGTGTTGAAGGCTTCGATCACCCGACGTACGGCGTTTATCTGATGGCTGCTCATCGTCTGCGCTCCCCGTCCCTTCGTCGTCATCCAACGGATCTGTGCAACGTGACATCCCGCAGTCGCCGACGCGTCGACTTCCGCTCGACGCCGTCCAACGGGCCCCCAGCCAGGCACGAGAGCCGTCGCCCATGCTGGCCCGGCCCAGTCGAAGCCCCCCAGAGAGGTGTGTGCGGCCCATGAGCGTTCAGGAAACCGGTGACGGAATCACCTTCATCAACACCTTCACGCTGTCCGGCTCGCCGGAGGAGTTCGAGGAGGCGTTCGCGCGGACGTCGCAATACATGGCACGGCAGCCGGGATTCGTGGAGCACACGCTCGCCAGGAACACGAAGGACCCGCAGCGGTACGTCAACATCGCCCGCTGGCAGGACGCCGAGGCCCTGCAGCGAGCCGTCGCACAACCCGAGTTCCAGGGGCATGCGGCTGCGCTGCGGGCCCTGGCCACCAGCGACCCTCAGATGTACGCGCCTCGCCGCACGGCTCGCCGGGCGCCGTCCGACGAGGCCCCGGTGGTCGTGGTCACCGGTGGCGGTACCGGCATCGGACGGGCCACCGCACACGCGTTCGCCGAGCAGGGCGCCCGGGTCCTCATCGTGGGCCGTACCCAGGACAACCTGGACAGGACGGCCAAGGGCTACGACACGATCCGGACGATAGTCGCCGATCTGACGGCCGAAGGCTCGGCCGAGGAGGTGGTGGCCGAGGCCCTGCGCGTCTTCGGCCGGATCGACGTACTGGTGAACAACGCGGCCGTCTCCCTGCACGGCACCCTCGCCGATCACACCCGCGAGCAGGACCTGACCCAGATCGGCACCAACGTGCTGGCTCCGATCGAGCTGACCCGGGCCGCCCTGGACGCGCTGGAGGCGAGCGGCGGGACGGTGGTCAACATCAGCACGTCGGGATCACTGGGGTTGCGCACCTGGCCGGGGGCGAGCGTCTTCGGGGCCAGCAAAGTGGCTCTTGACTTCCTGACCCGGACCTGGGCGGTGGAACTCGCGCCCCGCGGCATCCGGGTGATCGGTCTCGCCCCCGGGGTCGTCGACAGCGGTATCGGAGTCCGGATGGGCATGTCCGGGGAACAGTACGACGGCTTCCTTGCGGAGATGGGTTCCCGGGCCCCGGCGGGCCGGGTGGGCCGGCCGGAGGAGATCGGCTGGTGGATCACCCAGCTGGCCCGGGACGAGGCCCGTTATGCCACCGGCGTGGTGGTGCCGGTGGACGGGGGTCTCTCGCTCACCTGACGTCCGCGGCGCCGAAGCGCCGGTGCCGGGCCGTCAGGTGTTGCAGCGTCGGTACGAGGTCGCCTGGCGCGGGGGTGGCCAGCATCTCCTCGCGGAGGTCGGCCGCCCGCCGTGCGAACGAGGGATCGTCAAGGACCCGGGCCAGCAGGCCGCGCAGTTCCCCGGCGGAGAACCCGTCCACGTCCGTGATCCGCACGCCGGCTCCGGCTGCCTGCAGGCGCTCGGCCTTGCGGGCGGTGTCCCAGATCATGTCGGGGACGAGCACCTGGGGGACACCGTGAGCAAGGGCGGTCTGGAATGTGCCCGCTCCACCGTGACTGATCACGGCCGCGCAGCTGGGCAGCAAGGCGTCGAGCGGCACGAAGTCCGCGACCCGTACGTTCGCCGGGAGCCCGGCGCCCAGAGCGGCCACCTGTGCGGCATTGAGCGTGGCGACCACTTCGACGTCGAGGGTGGCGACGGCGGCCACGATCTGGGCGACGGCGGCGCGGTCCCTTCCGAACACCTCCTGCTGAGAGACGCCGAGCGTGATGCAGACACGTGGCCGGCTCGGCGGTTCGAGCACCCATGAGGGGACGACCGCGGGGCCGTTGTAGGGGATGTAGCGCATCGGGACGCGCATGACGTCGCTGGGAAGGGCGAGCGGGGAGGGGACCGGGTCGATGGTCCACTGCCCGGTGATCGCCTCCTCGGTGAAGTCGAGTCCGTACTCCTCCAGCGTCTGGCCCAGCCACTCGGCCATGGGGTCGTCCCGTACTTCAGGTGCCCGCTCTGCCAGCGCGGCGAGGTGGTGCCCACGCATCCAGCCGACCAGGTCGAGGCCGAACAGAAGGCGGGCGTGGGCGGCACCGGAGGCCAGCGCGGCGACCGGGCCGGCGAAGGTGAGGGGGTCCCACACGATCAGGTCCGGCCGCCACCAACGGGCGTACCGGACCAGGTCGTCGGTCATCTGCCAGGAGAAGTACCGGAAGATGAGCGGGCCGTAGGCCGCGAACACGCCCTGGGTGTAGTCGTGGGTGAGCCGTTCGGGGGCGGTCTCGGAGATGTCCAGGATTTCGGGCCAGGTCGCCGTGTCGACGGCGTACGGAGCGGCCTTCGTCTCGTCCTCACGTCCGGCCCACTCGTCAGCGGCGGCCGCGTCATCGGCCTGGTTGAGCGGTTCGCCGACCGTGACAGCGGTCAGCCCGGTACGGGTGATCGTGTCGGCCAGGTCCGGCTGGCTGGCGATGCGCACGTCGTGACCGGCCGTCCGCAGCGCCCAGGCGAGTGGCACCTGCGCGTAAAGATGCGACCGCGCGGCGAACGTCGTGAACAGAACCCGCATGCCAACTCCTCTGCCTCGACCGACGGTTCGGGAGACACCGTAGAGAGGCGGTGGCGGATTCCGCTCGTATCGCGCTGGAAGTACGGGAGCCGGCCCACAGTCGGCGGCGTGGTGCCGCGGACGCCGCTCCGGCTCTCTCAGCTCTGTCCTCGGATGCCGTTCTCCAGCACACGGACGACCGCGTCCGCAACACCGTGCCGTGGCAGCACACCGCGCCGGGCCGACTCACAGCCGGCGTAGACCAGGGCCCACAGGATGTCCTGGAGCCACTCCACAGCCGCGGTCGGGTCGAAGACCCCCTCCGCCTGACCGCGTTTGATCAGGCCGGTGACCATCCGGTCGACCGAGTCCAGGTCCTCCCCCGGATCGAGCTCTCCGAGGGCCCGGGGGTCGCCGTACAGAAACAGCAGCCGATCCCCGGTACCGACCAGCGCCGTCGCCAGGCGCCGCACGGCCTCAGACGGCGCCCCCTCGTCCACGGCCGCGTCCTGGACCGCCTGCCGGATCACCAGGTGCGCATCCGCGACGGCCGCCCGCAGCAGGACGTCCCGGTCGGGGAAGTAGCGGTGCAGCGTACTGCGCCCGATCTCGGCGGCCCTGGCGATGTCCGCCAGCGTCGCGGCCCGGTCCCGGGCCAGCACCTCGGCCGCCGCGCTGAGGATGGCCCGACGGGTACGACCGCGCGTTCCGGACTCCACCGATGAACTTCCCATGGCCTGAATCTAGCATAAAGCAGACTCATTTAAGATGTCGGTATACTATTGTGAGACATCAATGTCCCATTTCTAAACTTCGATGCACTAGCGAGTGTGTCGCGAGAAAGGGCACCCTATGGGCTTGGACGGCACAGTGTTAACGGACACGCCACCCGGGACTCCCCCGGGACGGTTCCCCAACCTCCGCGTGCTCTGGTCCTTCGTACGGCCGCACCGCTGGACCCTGGCGGCGGCCGCCGCCCTGACCGCCGTCACCACAGGAACCATGCTGGTCACCCCCATGGCGACCAAGAGCATCCTGGACGGCCTGGCCGACAGTGCGCCACTCGCACGCCCCTTGTGGATACTCGTCGGCCTGCTGGTCGTGGGAGGGGTCCTGGGGTGGGTACGACTGATCCTGCTCGGCCGGCTGGCCGAGCAGATCGTGCTGGATGCCCGCGTCACCATGGTGCGGCGCCTGCTGCGCGTGCCCATAGGCCGACTCGGTCGGCGCTCACCGGGCGAACTCGTCACCAGGGTCACCTCCGACACCCTGCTGCTGCGGGAGGCCGCGTCCTCCACCGCGCTGGATTTCTTCAGCGCGGTGATCACACTCGTCGGCTCGCTCGCCCTGATGGCGACCCTCGACTGGGTGTTGCTGGCCGTCATGGTCGGCGCGATCATCGCGATCGCCGGTGTGATCGGCCTGGTCATGCGCCCGCTCGCGGCGGCCCAGCAGGAAGCGCAGGCGGCGATCGGACGGCTGGGCGGCATTCTGGAGGGCGCCCTGAGGGCGATCCGTACCGTGAAGGCGAGCCGTTCCGAGACCTGGGAGAGCGACCGTGTCCTCACCGAGGCGCACAAGTCCTTCAGGCAGCGCATGCGCGCCGTGCGCATCGAGGCACTCGGCTGGACCCTGACGGGGGTGGGCTTCCAGGGCGCGATCCTGGTGATCCTCGGTGTGGGTGCCTGGCGGGTCAGCCTCGGGCAGCTGACCGTGTCCGGGCTCGTCGCCTTCCTGCTCTACGCGTTCCTGGTGGTCGAGCCCGTCACCCAGCTCAGTCAGTCGGTCTCCACTCTCCAGTCCGGAGTCGCCGCCTCCGCGCGCATCAAAGAGATCCAGGACCTTCCGGTGGAGGACATCCACGCGGTACCGCAACGGACGTCGGCTCCGGTGACGGGTACCGCGACCCCGGTGCTGACCTTTCGTGACGTGACGGCCCGTTACTCCCCGGGAGTCAGGCGGGCGTTGAACGGGGTGAGCGCGGACATCCCCCGCCAGGGACACACGGCGGTGGTCGGCCCGTCGGGCGCCGGAAAAACCACCTTGTTCTCACTCGTCCTCCGCTTCCTCGAGCCGGAGCACGGTGCCGTGGCCCTGGACGGCGTCCCCCTGCAGCAGTACTCGCTCGACGAACTGCGCCGCCGTGTGGTCTACGTCGAGCAGGACACCCCACTCCTGCCGGGAACCCTGCGGGAGAACCTGTGCTACACCCACCGCGACGCGGACGACGACGCGCTCTGGACCGTCCTTCGGGAAGTCCGGCTCGAGGAGAAGGTCCGCTCCCTGGAACACGGCCTCGACACCCCGCTCGACGGCACCGTGATCTCCGGCGGCGAGCGCCAGCGCATCGCGCTGGCCCGGGCGCTGGTCAGCCGGCCCGAGGTTCTGCTGCTGGACGAGGCGACCGCCCAACTGGACGGGCTGACCGAGTCGGCGATCCATGACGCCGTGGTCAAGGTCGCCGCCCGCGGCGCGGTGATCACCATCGCCCACCGGCTGTCCACGGTCGTCGACGCCGACCAGATCCTCGTCATGGAGGACGGCGTGTGCCGAGCCACCGGCACACACGAGGAACTCCTGGCCGTCGACGACCTGTACCGGGACCTGGTGGCGGCACTGCGCATCGCGACGATCAACCAGAGTGCCCAGGACCGGGCCGCGGCCGTGACCGGCTAGACGAGTAGGTCCGAAGTCCTCGGGGGCATGAAGAAAGCCGCCGTGTCGGGCATGCAACGACAGGGCCGAGGAACGTCGTCGAGCAAACTTCGCCCAGGCGGCTCTCGTCACCCGGTTCGTTCGCGGAGGGGGGGCATGCTGGGGAGCCGTGACGCGCTCCACGGCATGCCCCTGTGACCGTGGTCGTCGGTTTCCCGGGGACGGGCGTCCAGCCGTCGTCGATCGGGCTGCGAGGGCCGACCGGAACGCTTCGGGGCGGAAGCAGAGGAGAGCCTTGATGCGGGTCCTGTTCACGACCTTCGCCGCCAAGTCCCATGTGCACATCCAGATCCCGCTCGCCTGGGCATTGCGTTCGGCCGGCCACGACGTCTGCGTCGCGAGCCAGCCGGACCTCACCGAGTACATCTCCCACACCGGGCTGACTGCAGTGGGGGTGGGCGAGCCCCTGGGGTTGGACATCAAGATGGCCGGGGCCAACCGGCGGCGGGACACGGAGGAGCCGGCCGACGACCCGGACTTCCTGGCCGACGCCGATCTGTCCGGGCTGCTGCCCGAGCGCCGTACCCACACCTATCTGCGCAACGCCTTCGACCTCATGGCGTCCTACGTGTATCCCAGTCTGTCCTCCGAGTCCATGATCGGGGACCTGGTCGGATTCGCCCGGCGGTGGAAACCGGACCTGGTGATCTGGGACACGCACACGTTCGCCGGGGCGGTCGCCGCCACTGTCACCGGCGCGGCCCATGCCCGGCTGTTGTTCGGCGCGGACCTGCTGGGCCACTCCCGTCAGCTCTTCCTGCGGGAACTCGACCGGCTGCCTGCCGGCGAGCGCTCCGATCCCCTGGCCGACTGGCTCGGCCAGGTCCTGGACGCGTACGGCGCACCGTTCACGCAGGACATCGTCACGGGGCACTGGACCATGGACGGGCTTCCGTCCGGCATGCGGCTGCCGGTGGCGGGCCAACATCATGTGCCGGTGCGGTTCGTTCCGTACAACGGACCCTCAGTACTGCCCGACTGGCTCGGCGAGCCGCCGGACCGGCCCCGGGTCTGCCTGACCCTCGGGTCGACCGGCCGCGAGGTGCTGGGCGCGGACCGCGCCTCGGTGGCGGACCTGCTCGACGCGGTCGCCGACGTGGACGCGGAAGTGGTCGCCACCCTGTCGCCGGAGCAACTGGCCGGAGCGGGGAAGGTGCCCGACAACGTCCGGGTGGTGGACTTCGTCCCGCTGGACGCCCTGCTGCCGAGTTGCTCGGTGATCGTGCACCAGGGTGGCGCCGGGACGTTCCAGAACTCCCACCTGCACGGTGTGCCTCAGATCATCGTCCCCGATCTGCTCTGGGACTCCGAGTACAAGATGCGCTACCTGCGGTCGACCGGCTCCGGGCTCTCCGTGCCGGATGTCGACCGGTTCGACGCCGCCCAACTGCGGGACATGATCGTCCGCGTACTGACGGACCGCTCCTTCGAACGGAACGCGGCCGGTGTCCGCCGGGAGATGCTGGGCATGCCCGCGCCCCGCGACATCGTGCCGGCCCTGGTCAGGCTGACCACCGAGTACCGCTGAATACCGCTGAGTACGGGAGACACGGACAAGATGACCCTCACCATGAAATCCCGCGCACTCGCCGTCGACGGCGCCTACGAATTCATTCCACGGGTGTTCGACGACAAGCGCGGTTCCTTCACCTCTCCGTACCAGGAGAGCTCCTTCGTGGAGGCGACCGGCCATCGGCTGTTCCACGTGGCACAGACCAACCACAGCACCTCGGGGCGGGGTGTGGTGCGGGGGCTGCACTTCACGGTGTGCCCGCCCGGCACCGCGAAGTACGTCTACTGCTCCCGTGGCCGGGTACTGGACATCGCCCTGGACATCCGCGTCGGCTCGCCCACCTTCGGTGCCTCGGACAGCGCGGTCCTCGATCCGACGAGTTGCCACGCCATGTACTTCCCCGTGGGGGTGGCACACGCCTTCGTGGCGCTGGAGGACGACACCGTGGTCTCGTACCTGCTGTCGGGCGAGTACGTGCAGGACGACGAGAAGGCCCTGTCCGTGATGGACCCGGCGCTCGGACTGCCGATCCCCCAGGACATCGATCCGATCATGTCCGAGCGGGACACCGAGGCGCCCACCCTGGCCGAGGCCCGGGCGGCGGGGCTGCTCCCCGATTACGGGAAGTGCCTGGAGATCGACCGGGAGCTGTGGTCATGAGGATGCTCCCCGGATCCGCCGAGACACCCCGGCGCCTCGCCGAGTCCCTGGCTCACGGGACCGATCCCGAGAACATCGCGGGGCGCGTGGCGCACATCCAGCAGTGGTTCACCGACTTCGGCCGGTACAGCTACACCGATGTGACACCGGTCCCGCTCAGCGGCCTCAAGGGCTGGCACCATGACCCGGCCACCGGTGACATCCGCCACGACAGCGGCAAGTTCTTCACCATCGAAGGGCTCGCTGCGCACCTGCCCGGCGGGCCGGTGCCCGAGTGGACTCAGCCGATCATCAACCAGCCGGAGATCGGGGTTCTGGGCCTGCTGGTCAAGGAGACCGACGGCGTCCTGCGGGCTCTGGTCCAAGCGAAGGTCGAGCCGGGGAACCGCAACGGTCTCCAGCTCTCCCCCACCGTGCAGGCCACCCGTTCCAACTACACGCGAGTCCACCGGGGCCGCGCGGTGCCTTATCTCGAGTTCTTCCGCGACCACCGGAACCATCACGTGATCGCGGATGTGCGCCAGTCGGAGCAGGGTGCGTGGTTCTACCGCAAACGCAACCGGAACATGATCGTCGAGACCGCCGACGACATCGAACTCCGTGACGGCTTCACCTGGCTGACACTCGGCGAGCTGTACGCGATGCTCGCCGAGGAGGACCGGGTCAACATGGATCTGCGGAGCGTGCTGTCCTGTCTGCCGCTGTCCGTACCCGACCTCGACACGGTGCTGCGCAGCGACGGCACAGGGTTCCGAGGTGCCCTTGTCCGCTCCTGCCATCCGTCGGCCCATACCCACCACTCGTTCGGTGAGCTGCTGCACTGGCTCACCGACGTCCGTACCAAGACGGACGGGTCCACCGACCGCATCCCGCTCAACTCGGTGCGGGGCTGGCGGCGCACCGCTGAGACCATCGCGCACGAGAGCGGGCAGTTCTTCTCGGTCATCGGCATCGAGGTGACCGCGCGTGGACGGGAGGTCTCCCACTGGACCCAGCCCATGCTCCAGCCCCGGAGTCAGGGCGTGATCGCGCTGCTCGTGGCGCGGATCGACGGTGTGCTCCACGCCCTCATGCACGCGCGCGTGGAGCCCGGCTACCTGGACGTCGCCGAGTTGGCGCCGACGGTGCAGTGCATCCCGGACAGTGTGGCTGTACTGCCGGCCGAGGCCCGGCCACCGTTCCTCGATACCGTGCTGTCCGCGGCTCCCGCCCGGGTCCGCTACGACACCGTGCTGTCCGAGGAGGGCGGGCGTTTCTACCAAGCCCTGAGCCGCTACATGATCGTGGAGACCGAGGCGGAGGAGACCGAGGAGCATCCGGAGTTCCGCTGGATCGCCGTCCATCAGTTGATGGAGCTGTTGCGGCACAGTCACTACCTGAACGTGCAGGCACGCAGCCTGGTGACCTGTCTGCACGGCCTCCTCGCAGCCCCGGAGCCCGTCGTGCCGAGCACAGCGGGAGTCGAGGGAAGCTAGAGCGGCCGGGCCTACGTTCAGTGGCATGATTTCCACCAAGACCGACAGCGAGCTGGGCCCCGAGCTTATGACGCTCCGCGGCATGCAGTGGATCTACGGCATCAAGGGCGACCCGTACGCGCTGCTGCTGCGCGCCGAGAGCGACGACCCGCACGAGCTCGGCCGACGGGCCAGGGACCACGGGGCGTTGATGTGGAGCACCGCCGAGAGCTGGGTGACGGCACGGTACTCCACCGCGGCAGCGGTCCTGAACGACCCTCGGTTCGGGGTCCGGTACCCGAAGTCGGCGAACGGTGCCGACGAGGTCAACCCATGGCAGGTCCCTGCCATGCACGACATCCTGCCGCTGGACGACGTGTACCTGGCCATGGACCGTGAGGTCTACCGGCGGCTGCGCGAGGTGACCGTCGCGGCCGTCGGCACGGACTTCGCCGCCCGCACAGCCGAGCAGCCCGAGACCGAACTCGAGCGGCTGGGAACGGCCTTCGACCTGATGACCGACTTCGCTCATCCGCTCGCCGCAGGCGCCCTGGCCGGGGTGCTGGGAATGGCCGACGCGTCGCGGTTGGCGGCACTGTGTGCGGCGACGGCTCCCGCGCTGGATGCCACCGTGTGTCCGCCGCGGATGGCCACGGTCCGGGAGCTGATCACGGCGGCCCGTGAACTCCGCGGTCTGCTCGCGGGGCCGGCACCCGAGGATGTCACCGCCGACCGGTTCGCGGCGCGGATGCTGCTCGCCGTCGCCGGGGTGCACCTGGCC
Organism: Streptomyces sp. NPDC045955; assembly: GCF_056430805.1. NCBI lineage: Bacteria > Bacillati > Actinomycetota > Actinomycetes > Kitasatosporales > Streptomycetaceae > Streptomyces > Streptomyces sp. NPDC045955. The sequence continues at coordinate 373,495 of NZ_JBWKKY010000003.1, read as the reverse complement.
GCCAATCTCACAACGAGGACGGTCTCGGCCCTGCTGGACCGTCCCGACGTGTGGACCGCGGTCCGCGAGGACCCGGAGCTGAGCGCCGCGGCCGTGCGGGAGACGGTGCGCCACACCCCTCCGGTGCGCCTGCAGAAGCTCTTCGCCTACGAGGACGTGGAGCTGGCGGGCACGCTCGTCCCGGCCGGTGCCGAGGTGACCGTTCTGGTGGAGGCCGCGCAGCGGGACCCGGACGCGTTCACGAACCCGGACCGCTTCGAACTCTCCAGGACGGATGCGCTGGAGTCGCTCGTCTTCACCGACGACCTGTACACCGGGGTGCTGGAGCCGTTCGCGGTGCCGGTGGCCACGGCCGCGGTGACGGCGGTCGCCACCCGGTGCCCCGGGCTGCGCCGGGCCGAGCCTGAACTCCGGCGCCTTCGCGCACCGGTGACCGGCGGTGTGCTGTTCTTTCCCGTCACGACGGTCGGCTGAGGGGTTCCGATGCGGGTATTGATGACCTGTTTCGCGGAGGCCAGCCACTTCAGCGGCTCGGTGCCGCTGGCGTGGGCGCTGCGTACGGCCGGCCATGAGGTACGGGTGGCGAGCCAGCCGGCGCTGACCGGCACGATCACCGGGGCCGGGCTGACAGCGGTGCCGGTGGGCAGCGATCCTGCCCTGCACACCGTGCTTGGTGCGGTGGGAGGCGACATCATGGCGCTGCACGACGTCGCGGACTATCTGGAGAAGCGGCACGAGAAGCTGCCGACGGCGTTCCTGAAGGGCCATGAGACGGTCATGACGGCGCTCTTCTACTCCTGGATCAACAACGAGTCGATGGTCGACGACCTGGTGACGTTCGCCCGTGCCTGGCGCCCCGACCTGGTGATCTGGGAACCGTTCACGTTCGCCGGGGCGGTCGCCGCCCGCGCGAGCGGGGCAGCCCACGCTCGGCTGCTGTCGTTCCCCGACATGTTCGGCAGTACGCGCGGGCTGTTTCTCGACAGGCTTGCGGCCGGCGCCGCCGAGCATTACGACGACACCCTCGGCGAGTGGCTGAGCTGGACACTCGGCCGTTACGGCTGCACCTTCGACGAAGAGGCCGTCACCGGGCAGTGGTCGATCGACCAAATGCCGCCGAGCATCCGGCTGTCACTCGGGCACGCCGTCGTGCCCATGCGCTACATCCCGTACAACGGGCAGGTCCCGACGGTGGTGCCCGACTGGCTGTGGGCACGGCCCGAGCGGCCTCGGGTGTGTGTCACCGCGGGGATGACCGCCCGTGCCACCGGTGCGCCCAACGCGATCCTCGCCGACGAGGTCTTCGAAGCGGTGGACGGCCTGGACGCCGAGGTGGTCGCGACCCTCAACGCGGCAGAGCAGGAGTTGGTCGGCACCGTTCCGGACAACGTCCGGGTCGTCGAGCACGTGCCGCTGGAGGCGCTGCTGCCGACGTGCTCGGCGATCGTGCACCACGGCGGGGCGGGCACCTGGGCGACGGCCACCGCGACGGGAGCGCCGCAGATCTCGCTCGGCGGCGTGTGGGACGTGGTCTACCGGGCGAGGCGGATCGAGCAATTGGGCGCGGGGCTGTACCTGCCGCCCGGCGAAGTGTCGGCGAATAACCTGCGGGCCGCCCTGGTGAGGGTCCTGGAGGAACCCGCGTTCCGGCAGCAGGCAGAACTGCTGCGCGACGAGGTGCGGTCGGAACCCCACCCGAACGAGGTGGTGGGAGTGCTTCAACGGCTGACGGCGCGCCGCCACGGCCGGACGGCTACGGCGGCGCGCTGACCGGGCGGACCCCTCACCCTCGAGCCGGGCCCCCGGAACCGGCCTCCCCCCAGGGGAAGATCAACGCCGGTGAGCCTCGGTCAGCCGTTCCAGGGCGGGGATGATCTCGCGAGGCGTGGGCGCACCGACCATCTCTCGGCGCAGCGCGCCCGCGCGGGCCGCGAAGGACGGTTCCTCCAGGACCCGAACGAGCATGTCCCGCAGGCCGTCGGCGGTCAGTTCCCGCGCGTCACGTATGTGGAGTCCGGCGCCGGACTCCGTGACGCGCTGCGCCTTGAGAAGGTTGTCCAGCATCGGCGCGGTCGCCACGACTTGCGGGACCCCATGGGCCAGCGCGGTCTGGGTCGTACCCGAGCCGCTGTGGTGGACGATCGCCGAGCAACTGGGGAGCAGGGCGTCCAACGGAACGAAGTCCACGGTCCGGACGTTCTCGGGGAGCCGCGGGACCTGGGCGAGCTGGTCGGCATTGAGAGTGGCGACCACTTCGACGTCGAGCGTGGAGACGGCGTCGAGCAGTTCCGCGATCGGCGCGCGGTCACCGCCCAGCAGTTCGCGGAACGACCGGCCGAGGGTGAGGCAGACCCGGCGTCGGCGGGCAGGGGCGCGAAGCCAGGCGGGGAGGGTGACAGGTCCGTTGTACGGCACGTACCGCATCGGCACATACGGATGGTCGACGTCCAGACGCAGCGAGGCCGGCACGGGATCGATGGTCCACTGTCCGACCACGGCCTCCTCGGCGAACGCGCATCCGTAGCGTTCGAGCAGCGGGCCGAGCCACTCCTCGAACGGGTCCTCCCGGTGCTCCGGCGGCCGCTCGCGCAGAGCGGCACGGTAGCTCTGGCGCATCCGGCCGATGACGTCGAAACCGAACATGAGCCGGGCGTGGGCGGCGCCCGTGGCCATGGCGGCGACCGCTCCGGCGAAGGTCGTCGGATCCCAGATCACCAGGTCGGGCCGCCACTGCCGGGCGAAGCGAACCAGGTCGTCGACCGTCCGGGGCGAGGAGTTCGGCCGGAAGCCGTGCGTGGCCCAGGCGGTGAGAACGCAGTGCATGTAGTCGTATGTCAGCTTCTCCGGGCGCAGCTCACACAGGTCGAACAGGTCCCACGCGATGCCCCCCTGAGCGGTCCAGATGTTCCCCTCGGCACTCACCTCCTCTTCCGGCAGTGGGGCGACGTCGTCCCACTGGCCCGGGTCGAGGGCCTCCCCGACCCGGACCGCGGTGAGGCCGGAGCGGACGATGTCGTCGGCGATGTCGGGCTGGCTGGCCACGCACACCTCGTGCCCCGCGGCGCGCAGCGCCCAGGCCAGGGGAACCTGGTGGTGCAAGTGGGTGGTGGCACCGATGGTGCTGAACAGTACGCGCATCAGCGGCCCTCGTGCGTCACAGGAAGTCCGCCCGGTGGTCGGCGGCCCATTGGGCGAGGTCGCGGCCCGGGGCGCCGGTGAGCCGCTCGACCGTGTCGTACACCGGGGCAGGCCGTTCCACCCAGGCCGCCTGGAAGGCGAGGATGTAGTCGGCGACGGCTTCCGGCAAGCCCTGCCGGATCATGTCCGCCCGGGCCTGGGCCGGGGTGATCTCCTCGAAACGCAGGTCGCGGCCGAGTCCGGCGGCCAGGGCCCGGACCTGTTCGCGCACGGTGAGGGCCTCGGGCCCGGAGACCCCGTACACGGCGCCCTCGTGACCGTCCTCCACCAGGGCGGCGACCGCGACGGCAGCCACATCGGCCTCGTGCACGGGGGCGCCGGCTGCCTCCGGGTAGGCGGCGCGTACGACGCCCTCCTCGCTGATGGAACGACCCCACAGGTTCAGCTTGTTGGCGGCGAACTCCCCCGGCCGGACGTGGATCCAGGCGACGCCGGTCCGCTCCACGGCCTCCTCGACCGGGCGATGGTGGTCGGGATCGCTGCCATCGGTCACCGCGTCGGAGGAGAGCACCACGATCCGCCGTACGCCCGCTTCCGCGGCGAGGGCCGCGACTCGCGGGGCGGTGGACGGCTCGGGGAACAGGTAGAGCCGCTCCACGCCGCTCAGGGCGGGGACCAGGCTCTCGGGCCTCAGCAGATCGCCCGGGAATACCTCGACGGCATCGGGCAGGGCCGCGGTTTCCGGCGCGCGGGTCAGGGCGCGGACGGGTAAGCCGGCCTCCACCAGGAGGTCGACCACGTGGCGGCCGACGCTCCCGGTGGCTCCGGTGATCAGGTAGGTCATGGTGAGTGGTCCGTTCGGTCGCGGAACAGGATCAGTCCCGGGCGGCCTGGAGGCTCGAGCAGTCGGCCGTGCCGCCGAGGATGTGCGCAGTGTCACGGCTTTCCCCCGCAATCCGCTGGAGCCGACGGGCCGGCGGATCGACCGGTCGTCGGCCGTCACGCGAGAGCCCCCTGGGACGCTCGCCGGAGCTCGCGCCCCGGCCGCCCGGATGCCCGGGCGCACTTCGTCGACCGCCGACAGGGGAATCATGCGCGCCTTGTTCGTCACATCACCTGTGCTCAGTCATGCTTTTCCGACAGTGCCGCTGGCACACGCACTGCGAGCGGCGGGGCACGATGTCCGTTACGCCATCGGCGACGCGCTTAACGCGGTCACCGAGGCGGGCCTGCACGCCGTCGACATCACGCCGGGCCTGGACTACGCCCCCCTCTGGATGCCGGAAGGCACCGACGATCCGATGCACGTCAAGGACGCCGGGGTGGAGTTCCTGGCCGAGTTGTTCGGCAGGGTCTCCGGGGCCGAGGTCGACGGGGCTCTGGAGCTGGCCCGGTCCTACCGGCCGGACCTCGTCGTGCACTCGGCCGCGCAGGGTGCAGGCGCCCTGGTCGCCGCCGCGCTGGACATACCGTGTGTGGAACTGCCGTTGGGTCCGGCGGACAGCGACCCGCGGCTGGCGACGCTGCTTCGGGAGGCCATGAAGGCCGACTACGAACGTCACGGGATCACCCGGACGCCACGCAGCACCGTGCGGCTCACCACCGTCCCAGAGCGGCTCGCCCCGCTGCTTCCGGGGGAGCGCCGGCCGGAGCACGAATGGCCGGTGCGGTTCATCCCCTACAACGGCGGCGGGGTCCTGCCCGGCTGGCTGAGCCGGCCCCCGGCCGGACGGCCCCGGATCGGGGTCACGCTGGGATCGATCGGGGCCCAGTGGGGCGGGATCACCGTGCTGGCGTCTTTGATGGCGGCGGCGAGCCGGATCGACGCGGAGTTCGTCGTCACCTTGGGGGGCGGCGATGCGGAACTGCTCGGCGAACTACCGGACAACGTCCGGACCATCGAGTGGGTGCCGCTCGCGCCGTTGCTGGAGACCTGTGCCGGGATCGTGCACCACGCGGGGTCGGGAACGCTGCTGACCGCGATGACCCTCGGAGTGCCGCAGTGTGTCATTCCCGACGGTTCCTACCAGCGGGCCAACAGCGATCTGCTGGAGGGAAGCGGAGCCGGCTTCGCGACTGACGCGGCGACGCTGGGCGCGGCGGAGTGCCGGCGGTTGCTGGAGGACACGGCGCTGCGCACGGCGGCCCGGGGTCTGCGGGAGGAACTGCGGGCCATGCCGAGCCCGGCCGCGCTCGTCCCCGCACTGGAGGAGCTGGCGGCCTGAGACGACCGGTGCCGGGTTCCCGCACGGAACGGGAACCCGGCACGGTCGTCCGGGCGTCGGGTCAGAGGCCTTCGGGGACCCGGCCCAGGGCGCGGTAGAGGGGCGAGAAGTTCATGACGTCCCAGTGTTCGACCACCTCGCCGCGGTCGTTGAACTGCAACTCTTCCAGGTAATGCCAGGTGACGCGTTCACCCGTGGCGGGGACCCCCATGAAGTCGCCCCGATGGGTGGCGGTGACGGTGATCCGCAGCATCACCCGGTCACCCTCGGCGACGATGCTCTTCGCCTCCAAGCGGAGGTCGGGGAAGGACTTCAGGGAGCCTCGCATGATGTCCGCGATCAGGTCGGCGGGCATGGGACGTCCGTCCTCGTCGTAATGGACGGCGTCGGGTGCCCAGAAGGCGATGACCCCCTCGGGTTCCCCCCGGTTCCACGCGGCGACCATCTCCAGGGCGCGGCGTTTGTTCTCGGCAGGTGACATGGCTAGTGGCCTCCTCGGGACCGGACGGTCATGGCGTGCCCCGCGATGGCTTCGGCGAGCGGGGTGTGCACGGCGCCGGGCAGGGCATGGCCCATGCCGGGGATCTCGACGAGCCTGGCGCCGGGGATCTGTTCGGCCAGGTGGCGGCCGTGCGGGGGCGGGGCGATGGGATCGTTGAGAGCCTGGATCACCTGCGTGGGTACGCGAACCCGGGCCAGTTCGGCGGCGCGTTCCCGGGGGTGGGAGGGGAGCATGTGGTGGGCTACCGGCTCGGTGGCGGTGCCCGCATGGTCGGCTGCCTCCTGCTCCCACCGGCGGAACTCATCCGGGTCGAAGGGGATCTGGTCGCCGGAGAAGATCCGGGAGCGTTCGACTCGGCGGTCGATCTGGGCGGCGGGTCCGTCAGCCGGCTCGGACATCAGGGCGAGGACGTCCAGCAGGGCCGGCTTCGGCAGGGGCAAGCCGTCGACGGACGCCTCGCCCTTGAAGAGGCGTTCGATGTTGCCGTCGAAGTCGACGTCCAGGCCGCCACCGAGCATCAGCGTGAGGCTGAGCAGCCTCTCGGGGTGGTCCAGGGCGAGAAGCTGAGCCATGATCGTGCCCATGGACATGGCCACCACATGGGCGGCGGGGATGTCGTGGGCGTCGAGGACGGCGATCGCGTCCCGGGCCATGTCGGCGTACGTGTAGGGGTGCGCGGCGAAGTCCCGGGCGGTGGAACGGCCGGTGTCCCGGTGGTCGTAGCGGACCACCCGCAGTCCGCGCGAGGTCAGCTGGTCGACGAACTCCCGCGGCCAGGCCCGGGAGGACTGGTTGCCTCCGGCGATCAGGAGCACGGGCGGTCGGGCCGGACCCCCTAGCTCCTCGCTCCACAGCTGCACGTCGGAGGACAGGGCGATGCGCTCGGTCATGCGGGACTCATCTCGATCAGGCAGAAGTCGAAGGGCACGACGGGGGAACTGAGCGGCGATATCACGGAGGTGACGGTCAGTCCGGCGGAGTCGGCGAGGGCGTACCACTCCTCAGTGGTACGCACCCGGCCGCCGAGGAAGACCAGCATGCGCAGGTCCAGGACGCTGAAGTAGCGGTCGGACGTGGAGACGTCAGGCCCCTGGGCGGGCTCGGCCCGCTCCCGAAGCAGGATGCGGCCGCCCGGCTCCAGGGCGTCGCGACAGCGCTTGAGTATGCGCGCGGCCTGGTCGTCCTGCCAGTTGAGCAGAATCATGGAGAGCAGCACCAGATCGGCCCGGACCGGGAGTTCGTCGAAGAAGTCGCCGGCGAGCACGTCGATACGGTCCGCCAACCCGGCGGCGGCGATCCGCTCGCGGGTTCGGCCCGCGGGCCCCGGTAGGTCGAGGACGGTACCGCGCACCTGCGGCGCGGCACGTGCCACGGACTGGAGGAACCCGCCCGGGGCACCGCCGACGTCGAGCACATGGCGCACCCCGCTCCAGTCGTACGCGGCGATCGGGACGGCGTGCACCACCTCCTCCTCGGTGGCCATCAGCCGGTCGAATGCCTCGCCCAGTGCCGGGTCGGCCGACAGGTCCTCCCAGAACGGGCGTCCGTAGAGCGCCTCGTAGGTGGGCAGGCCGGTGCTGACCGCGTCCAGCAGACGGGTGAAGGCCAGGTCGGCACGGCCGACGGGCTGGTCGAGGGAGAGCCAGTGGCGCTGCTGTACGGGGTGGTCGTCGGCGAGCAGCAGCCCGACCTCGGTGGGCTCGAACGTGCCGGGAGCGCTTTCGCGGTACACGCCGACAGCGGCGAGGTGGCGGATCAGGCGGTGCAGAGCGCCCGGGTCCGTGTCGGTCGCCGTGGCGAGAGCCGGGGCGTCGGTGGCGCCGGAGAGCATGTGGTCGGTCAGCCGCAGGGTCGCCGCGACCCGCAGCGCCATGGGGGTCACCAGGTCGCACATGCTGATCAGGGTGTCCATGGGGGTGCCGTCGTGCTGCCTGCTGGAACTCGTCACGTGGGCGTCTCCCGAAGTCGCCGGCCGGCTCCGCCCCGGCTCGTTGCCCGCGAGTGTGCCGCCTCCCTCTCGCAAGCCTCTCGACGACCGCTGGGTGCGCGCCGGACCACCGGAGCGGTCCAGTCCAGTGGGGTACGAGGGACCGCTGGCAGCCTGGGCCGTCACGATCACCGCTCTGGTGAGGGGATGGCATGACGAGTAAGGATCCAGGCGTCGCCGTGGTGACCGGCGCGACCAGTGGTATCGGCGCGGCGGTCGCATCCCTGCTGGCCGAGCGCGGCCATCAGGTCTTCCTGTGCGCCCGCGACGCGACGCAGGTGGACGCGGCTGTCGAGCGACTGCGCAAAGAGGGGCACGAGGTGGACGGGCGTACCTGCGACGTGCGCTCCACGGAACAGATCCACGCGTTGGCCGAGGCCGCGGTCGAGCGCTACGGGCCGATCGGTGTGCTGGTGAACAACGCGGGTCGCAGCGGCGGCGGGAGCACCGCCCAGATCTCCGACGAGCTGTGGCGGGACGTGATGGAGACCAATCTCGACAGCGTGTTCCGCATGACCCGGGAGGTCCTCACGACGGGCGGGATGCTGGAGCGGGGCGCCGGCCGGATCGTGAACATCGCCTCCACCGGAGGCAAGCAGGGGGTGATGTTCGGCGCCCCCTACTCGGCCTCGAAGCACGGTGTTGTCGGCTTCACCAAGGCCCTGGGTCTGGAGCTGGCCAAGACGGGAGTGACCGTGAACGCGGTCTGCCCCGGTTACGTCGAGACACCCATGGCGCAGCGGGTCCGCCAGGGTTACGCGGAGTTCTGGGAGACCTCGGAGGACGACGTCCTGAACCGGTTCCAGGCGAAGATCCCGCTCGGTCGGTACTCCACTCCGGAGGAGGTCGCGGGTCTGGTCGGCTACCTGGTCACCGACACGGCCGCCTCGATCACCGCGCAGGCGCTCAACGTCTGCGGCGGCCTCGGCAACTACTGAGCACGGATGCAGGGAGAGGGGACCCATGACAGAGCCGGTGACGCACGAGACCGAGCACCACATCACCGTGGCAGCCGCCCCAGAAGTGGTGTACGGACTGATCGACGACGTCTGCGACTGGCCGGTGACGTTCCCGCCCACCGTCCACGCCGAACGGATCGAACGGTCCGGGGACAGTGAGCGCATCCGGATCTGGGCGACGGCCAACGGCGAGGTGAAAGGCTGGGTGTCCCGGCGGGAGCTGGACCGTGCGGGCCTGCGGATACGGTTCCGGCAGGAGGTGTCCCGGCATCCGGTGGCCGCGATGGGCGGCGCGTGGGTGCTGGAGCCCCAGCCGGGGGGCGGCACCCTGGTCCGGCTGCTGCACGATTTCCGCGCGGTCGACGACGACCCGGCGCGGGTGGAGTGGATCCGCCAGGCCGTGGACCGCAACAGCGACAAGGAACTGGCGGCACTGCGGGACGCGGCAGAGACGCGGGAGCGGCGGGCCGGGCTGCTGTTGTCGTTCTCCGACAGCGTGCGGGCCGCCGGCGCCGCCAAGGACGTGTACGACTTCCTCGACCGGGCCGACCGCTGGCCCGACCGGTTGCCTCACGTTGCCCGGGTACAGTTCACCGAGGACGTCCCACAGCAACAGGTACTGGAGATGGACACCCGCACGGCGGACGGCTCCACCCACACCACCCGCTCCGTTCGCATCTGTTTCCCGTACGACCGGATCGTCTACAAGCAGTTGCTGACCCCGGCCCTGATGACCGCACACACGGGTGAGTGGACGGTCCGGGAGGACGGCGAGGACACCGTGATCACCAGCAGGCACACGGTGGTCGTCAACCCGGAGGCGATCGGCGCCGTCCTGGGCGCGGGCGCCGGGATCGCCGAGGCTCGGGCCTTCATCCGCGACGCACTCGGCCGCAACAGCACCGCCACCATGGTGCGTGCGAAGGAATACGCCGAGGACGGCGCCCGCAGCTGAACCGGAAAGGCAACCGCCACGCGTGTCCTGTTCACGACGACGTCGCAACCTCCCACGTGCGTGCGCGAGTTCGCGGGCGTGGGCGTTGCGTGTCGCCGGGCACAGGGTGCGCATGGCAAGTCAGCGGCATGTCACAGCCCGGCTGATGTCACGGTGAACTCCCTTTCGACGTTCGATCGACCACGTGTGCCGCGGGCACCGCCTGGCCCTCTGGAACGACCCGTGGCCGAATATAGACAGTGCCCCCTGCGATTTATCTCGACTTTACACAGGGCGCGTCGGGCAGAACATCACAGCAGCAGCCCGTCAAATGCTTTTCCCTCTCTTGGTCAAAATTTGAACAGCCATTGACAGAGGTGTATCAGGAACCTACCCTTCCAATCACTTGCATCAGCAACTCGACCAGCTGCTGACAAACTGGGGGAACGCCACATGGACTTCCGGGTTCTCGGACCCTTGGAGATGCTCGACAAAGGACGCAACATAGCCCCGACCGCGCCCAAGCCCCGCCAGGTCATCGCCCTGCTGATCATGCGGCGCAACGCAGTTGTGCAGACCAGCGAGTTGATCGACGAGCTTTGGGAGAACGGCCCTCCGGCGAGCGCCCTGACCACGCTCCAAACCTACGTATACAAGCTTCGTAAAATTCTTTTACGACACGGCGGGAAAGATCTTCTCCATACCCGCCCGGGCGGCTACGTATTCGAAATACCAAACTCCTCCATCGATATTTACCGTGTGGAGCGTGCGGCAGCGGAGGGACAGGCCGCGCTCGAAGCGGGAAATGCCACGCGGGCTCATGACATCCTGCACGAGGCTCTTTCCATGTGGCAGGCACCGGCCCTGGTGGACGTGGACCAGGGCACACTGCTTTCCTCGTACGCCACTCGACTCGAGGAGTTCCGGTCCCGGATCCTGGAACTGCGCATCGAGGCCGACCTCCAGCTCGGCCATCACCGGGAACTGGTGAGCGAGCTCAAGTCCCTGGTGCTCACTCACCCCCTGCATGAGCATCTGCACGCATCCCTCATGATCGCCCTGCACCGTTCCGGACGGCGCCACGAGGCGCTGGAGGCGTTCCGGGCACTGCGACGCAACATGATCGAGGACCTTGGACTCGAACCCGGTGAGGAATTACGGCAGTTGCACCAGGCGCTGCTCGAGGACTCCCCGATCGGTCCGCCGTTCGAAACCCGGCAGACCATGCCGCCGGCCCATGCCGCGGCGCTCCCCCAGCCTGCAGCGGACCGGGGCGGTGATCCGGAGACCCGCTCCGTGCACAAAGCCGCCACCCCGGCACTCCGCGAGACGCCCATGGCCGGGGACCGTACGGGTGCTCCCCCGGCCCGCGAGCTGCCGGCCGACCCACCGGTGACCGTCCCCTTGTCGCCCGTGACCGTGCCGGCAGAACTCCCGCCGGATGTCGCCGACTTCACTGGCCGGGCCACTACTCTCACCGAGATCACCGCGCATCTGGCCCCCGACGAACCGCACGGCACCGCGACCCGGGTCGTGGTGATCGCCGGCATGCCCGGGGTGGGCAAGACGGCGCTCGCCGTACACCTCGCCCACCAGCTGCGCCACCGGTTCGAGGACGGACAGCTCCATGTCGAGCTGGCCGGATCGTCCGACACCCCCCGGGACATCAGGGACGTCTTCCATGAGGTACTGCGCTCTCTGGGGGTCCGGGACTCGCACATTCCGGAGGGCTTGGAGGAGTGCAGCAAACTGCTCAGGTCGATCACCGTGTCCCGGAGGCTGCTGCTGGTGCTCGACGACGCCTCGTCGCTCGCCGACCTTCGCCCGTTGCTGCCCGGTGGCCCACGCTGCGGGGTGATCCTGACGAGTCGGTGGCGGCTGCACGGCCTGGCCGGGGCTCAGAGCGTCGATCTGCAGGTACTGGCCCTGCCCGAGGGCCTGGACCTGCTCGCCTCGCTGATCGGGCGCCGACGGATCGAGCGGGAGCCGGAGGCCGCCGACCGGCTGGTGGCACTGAGCGGAGGCTTGCCGCTGGCACTGCGCTGCATCGGAGGGCGGCTGGCGGCTATGCCCGGGCTGCCGCTGACCCGGGTCGCGGACCAAATCGGAAGATCTCAGGATGTTCTGGCCGAACTCAGACTCGGCGACCTTAACGTGAAGGCCGGTTTCGACGCCGTCTACGACCGGCTCAACTCCTCGGAGCAGGCCACGTTCCGGCTGCTGAGCATGCTGCCCGCCGACGCCTTCACCGCCTCCGCCGCGGCCGAGTTGCTCGGCTGTGAAGTCGCCACGGTCGAACGCGTGCTGCAACGTTTCGTCAACAGCTACCTGCTGCGGATCGTCCGTTACGACCATGACGGCATCCACTATGCCTATCCGCCCCTGACCTGGCGGTACGCCCGGTCGCGGCTGGACTCCACCATCGCCCACGCCGCGCTGGACACGCGCGGCGCACCTCGGGAGCGGGCCGAGGGGGCGCGGCCCGCCGTCGCGGCGAGTGCCGCCATGTGCGACGGCGGCGGCCACCTGTCCGTCTCCTGACAGCTTCGCTTGCGCATGATGTGTGGCGGGGGACCGTCCTCCGCCACACACCTGTGGTCACACCACCTGAACGTGCGGGACGTACAGGATCCACTTCCCGCCCGCCTCCCGGAAGCGGACCTCCTTCGCGATGATCTCCTCAGCGTGGTTCCACGCGAAGAGCAGCGCGTAGTCGGGATACGGGTTCTCGAACGCGGACCGCGGACGCACCGGGATGTGCGAACCAGGGGTCAGCCGGCCCTGCTTGTTCGGGGTCGTGTCGGAGACGAACGACACCAGATCGGGACCGATACCGCAGTAGTTGGCCACGGTGGCGCTCTTCGCGGTGGCCCCGTACCCGACCACCCTGCGGCCCTCCGCCTTCAGCTGCCGGAGCAGCTCCACCAGATCGTCGCGGGACTTCTCGACGTTCCGGAAAAAGGCGTTCAGAGTGTCCAGGTCGGCCAGACGCCTGACCTTCTCCTCGGCGAGCAGCGCCGCCACCGAGGGATCGGGGGTGCGCCGCCCCTGGCGGGCGATCGTGTAGCGAACCTCCCCGCCGTGCACCGGCAGACGCTCGGCGTTGACCAGTTCAAAACCGAACCGCTGCGCCATGGCGGAGACCGAGGTGACGCTGAAGAAGTAGAAGTGCTCGTCGTAGATCTGGTCGTAGGCCGTCTTGTCGACGATGTCGGCGAGATAGGGGTCCTCGAAGACGAAGACGCCGTCGTCGGCGAGCAGGGCGTCGACCCCGCGGAAGATCGAGTCCACGTACGGGATGTGGCAGATGGTGTTGGCGGCGTAGACCAACTGCGCGGGCCTTCCCTCGGCTTCGCGTATCTCGGTCGCCGTGGACTCCTGGAAGAACTCGGTCGTCACCCGGATGCCGTTCCTCCGGGCGATGTCGGCCACGCTCTGAGACGGCTCCACCCCCAGATGCCGTACGCCAGCGTCGGCGAAGGCCCGGAGCATGATGCCGTCGTTGCAGCCGAGTTCGACCGCGAACGAATCGGGGGACGTCAGCTCGGTCCGGAGGAAGTGCTGAGCGGTCTGCTCGAAGTGCTTCCTCATCACTGACGACCCGGACGACAGATACGGGTAGTGCCCGTTGAACATCAGGTGCCGGGGCACTTCCTCCATCAGCTGGACCATGCTGCACGAGGCGCACACGCCCAACGCGAGCCGGAAGAAGTACTCGTCCCCGATGTAGTCGGGCTCGAGGAACCCGCTGGACAGCGGCTGCGTGCCGAAATCACCGAACTCGTGAAGTCGGCCGCCGCAGATACGGCAGCTCGTCATGGTGAACAGCCTGCCGTCCCGCTCTCGCAGCCATGTCGACGACGGCTCGACATCCCCCGGCTCCAGCGGGTCTCGGCGTGCCTTCTAGGCGGCGTTCCGAGGATGGCGGGACGCGAGGGTTCGGGCGAGCAGGTGGGAGTTGCTTTGTACGGCGCTGAGGCCAGCGAGGTCTACGAGCTGATGCACGAGAGCAGGGGCAAGGACTACGCCGCGGAGGCGTCTGACATCGCCCGCCGGATCCGGGCCCTGCTGCCGGGCGCCCGGTCGCTGCTGGATATCGCCTGCGGTACGGGGGCACACCTGCGGCACTTCCGCACGGAGTTCGAGCGGGTCGAAGGGCTGGAGCTGTCGGCGCCGATGGCCGCGGCCGCGCGGCGGCGGCTTCCCGGGGTGACCGTGCACACCGGGGACATGCGCGACTTCGCGCTGGACTCCACCTTCTCTGCGGTCACCTGCATGTTCGGCTCGATCGGCTATCTCCCGTCAGCGGCCGAACTCGACGCCACGCTGGCCCGGTTCGCCCGCCATCTGGACGCCGGCGGAGTCGTCGCGATCGACCCTTGGTGGTTCCCCGAGACGTTCCTGGACGGCCACGTCGCCGGCGGTGCGGCCACCGTGGCGGGCCGGACGCTGGCGCGGGTCTCCCATTCGGTGCGCCGGGGGAACGCGTCGCGGATGGACGTGCACTATCTCGTCGCGGATCCAGAGGCGGGCGTACGGCACTTCAACGAGACGCATCTGATCAGCCTGTTCACCCGGGCACAGTACGAGGCGGCGTTCACCGCCGCCGGCCTGACCGTCGACTACGTGGACGGAATGCACGGTGGCCGCGGACTGTTCATCGGTGCGCTCACTCGGCCCTCTGCCCCCTGAAACGTGCTCCCCACGGGAGCGAAACTCGAAGGAGATCGTCACGTGCCGCCCCTGAGCGAGCTGACCACCGCCGAGAATCTGTCCGAGGACACCGTTCGCCGCTACCGTGACGACGGTTTTGTGCACATCCCCCAGGTGCTCTCCGCCGAGGAGGTGTCGACCTACCGCGCCGCCTCGGAGGCCCTCCTGGAACGGGACATGGAAATCTGGGCGGGCGGGGAGGACGGCGGCCAGGTCGAGGTCAACTACGTGACCCAGGCCTGGCGCAAGGACGAGACGCTGCGCGCTCTGGCGCTCCATCCCGGCCTGTCCGGGATCGCCGCCCGGCTGGCCGGCGGCCCACTGCGGCTCTACAGCAGCGAGGTGCTGGTCAAGGAGCCGCGCAAGGCCCTGCCGACCTTGGTCCACGACGACGAGGCGGGTTTGCCCATGGCTGGTCTGTCGCTGACGCTGACCGCCTGGATAGCGCTCGTCGACGTGCCCGTGGAGCGCGGGTGCCTGAGCTATGTGCCCGGCTCCCATCTGCGCAAGGAGTCGGAGCGGCTGGTACACATGACCAGCTTCGAACACTTCAGGCCGCCGGAGGACATCTGGCCCGACTACCCCTGGCAGCCCCGGGTCACGGTGCCACTGCGCGCCGGTGACGTGGCCTTCCACCACTGCCGTACGGTTCACATGGCGGGGGCCAACGACACCGACGAACGCCGGATCGGTCACGGCGTGATCTTCATGGACGACGGCACCACCTATCTGCCCGGCGTCACGGACGGGTACCTGTCCCACATGCGTCCGGGACAGCGTCTGGACGACGACAAGCTGTTCCCGGTCGTCGGCTGAACCCGGGCGTACACGCCGGGGCCCCGGGAGGTGAACCCTCCTCCCGGGGCCCCGGCCCTGTACTGCCTGCTCAGGACTCCAGGTCCAGCGCCTGAGCACTCAGGTGGTCGATGGCGTCCGCGTAGGTGAACGGCTGCATGAACCAGCCGGCCCGTACGTCCCGGTAGCACCGGGACAGCGGGTGTCCCGCGGTGAAGGAGGCGCCGCCGGCGAGCGTCATACAGTCCTCGACGACGGCTGCGGCGTTGCGGTTGACGACCAGCTTGGCGTACTGGAAGGGGGCGATCATCCGCAGCCCGCGTTCGGAGGGGTCATGGGCGGTCCGGCCGGAGTGGTGGTCGGTGTGCAGCAGGGCGGCACCAAGCGCGGTGCGCAGGGAATACAGCTTGACGTCCATCTCGGCGACGAGGGTACGTACGGCGGCGGCCGGGACGCCCCCGCGGCGCCTGACCCCTGCGACGGCCAGGTTCCGGGCGGACTGCGCGATGCCCGCGTACACGCCGAGCAGCCCGATGGAACTGACCGTCTGCCCGGCCATCGCGGCGTGGTTGACCTCGCCGGCCGGCCCGCGCAGGAAGAGGTCCGCCTCCGGCACCGGACAGTCGTCGAAGACCACCTCGGAACTGGCCGAGGCTCGCATGCCCATGCCGTCCCAGTTGTCCGGGACGGTCAGCCCCGGTGTGTCGGCCGCGAGGAAGGCGGAGGCCAGCCGGGCCGGGCCGGACTCCGGCCGGGTGCGCGTGGCCACCACGAAGTGGGTGGCGAACGGGGCCATGGAGACGAGGATCTTCCGGCCGTGCAGCAGCCAGCCGCCTTCCTCGCCGGGGCGCAGCTCGGTGGTCCGGCCCGCGTCCTTCAGGGCGCCGCCGATGACCGCGCCGCCGGTGCCCATCAGCCACAGGATCCGTTCGGCGAGGGCCTTTCCGGCGGGGTCGGCGTGGCGGAGCTCGTAGGACATGGTGATGCCCCGGCACAGCTGCATGTGGAGGCAGAGCGCGGTGGCGGCGTCGGCCTCGGCGACCCGCATGACGGCCAGTGCCACGTCGTGGACGCTGCTGAGTCCCAGGCCGCCGAAACCGCGCGGCACAGTGGCGGACAGCACCGAGTCGGCGGCCAGCGCCCGGAATGCCTCGACGGGGAAGGTGCCGTCACGGTCGTGGTCGGCGGCGGCTGCGGCGATGCGTGGCAGATGCGGGTCGAGGATGTCCAGGAGCTGATGTCCCTCGGGGGTCACCGGGGCACTGAGATCGGCCAGGCACGGGAGCGTGACGCCGGCTTCGCTGGTCATGGGGTCCTTCTCCTCAGGGTGTCGGCCCGGCCGGCAGGCCGGCTCGGTGCGGTTGGGCGGCGATGTAGCGGTCGATGGCGGTGCGGAAGTAGCCGGGGCCGAACGCGCGCACCGCCCCCGCGGACACCAGCCGGTGGAGCTTGGTCACCGAGGGACAGTGGGAGACGCTGTGCCCGGCGGTGTGCCGCTCGGCCCGGGTGCCGAGCCGCAGTTCGAGATGGTCGAGGATGTCGGCGACCGGCACGCAGTCCCCGGAGGCCACGTTGACGGTCTCGTCCTCGACACCGGTGCTCAGCAACTGGTCGAAGAGCGCAACGAAGTCGTCGACGTGGAGCAGGTCGCGGCGGGCTCCCTGCTGGACGGTGACCCGCCCGGCCAGCAGGTGGCGGATCAGTACGGACAGCAGGCGGTACTCCGGCTCGCCCGGGCCGAGGACATAGCCGAGCCGCAGGATCAGATGGCGCACTCCGGCGTCCCTGATGAGGTTCTCCAGGTCGAGCTTGTGCTGTCCGTAGGGAAGCGCCGGAGTGACCGGCTCGTCTTCGAGGCCCCGGCAGCCGGGCGCTCCGTACATGGAGACCGTGGAGAAGAAGACGAGTCGGCGGCCGCCGGCGACACAGCGGGCCACGGCGTCGCCGACGAGCCGGCGCTCCCGCTCGTGAGCGGACTCCGGCAACGGATGGCGCGGTACTCCGGCAGCCAGCACGGTCACCTCGGGGTGCCGGTCGCTCAGGGGCCGCAGACGGCGGGCGAGGAATCCGCTGCCGATGAGTTCCACTTTGGGGGGGTCCCTCCTCAGGCCTGGGGGCGGACGGACAGGGCGTGGCGGAAGATGTCCCTGGGATCCCAGCGGGCTTTGATTCGTTGCAGCCTGGGGTAGTTGTCGCGGTAGTACAGGGTGTGCCAGGGGACGCCGGAAATGTTCCACTTCGGATCGGCGAGGTCGGCGTCGGGGTAGTTGACGTAACACCCGCCGTTGGCGTCGCCCGGGACGGGCACTCCACCGGTTTCCGCGTGGACCTCCTGGTAGAAGCGGCGGATCCACTCGATCTCCGCGCGGTCCTCGGGGTCGGTCCAGTAGTGGCCGTAGGTCACGCTGAACAGCGCGTCACGGTGCGGGAAGGCCGTGGCGTCCGGCGCCACGGCGTTGATCTCGCCGCCGAACGAGGTGACGTGGACGGAGGTGCCCCAGCGGGTGTCGCCGTCCGTGAGGTACTGGTGGACGACGCCGATCTGCCGGTCGGTCCACCTCCTGCGCAGGAAGGCGGCCTTGGACTTGAAGGGGGTGCCGCCGGCGTAGGTTGCGGCGCCGAGCGTGGCGGTGAGCCAGGGCTGGTCGCTGCGCGTCGTCTCGGCGGGTGTTCCGACGCCGGCGGTGACCTGCTCGACGTAGTCGTCCATGAGCCGGCCGGTGTCCGGCCGTTCGCCGTTCACCCCGACGAGGAGCTGGAAGGTTCCGGTGGCCCGGTGGGTGAGTGCGAGAGAACTGAAGATCTCGGTCTGCGGATGGCGCTCGTGCCAACTGCCGTGGTTGCGCACGAGGGTGGTGAAGGCGCGTTCGTCGGTCTGCGCCCACTGCCACGTCGCGACCAGGCCCGGGGCGGTGGCCGGTGGCCTGGGCAGCAGGCCGCCCGGCTGCCTCCCGCGAGCCTGCGGGGAGCGCAGCAGATAGCGCAGCACGACACCGAAGTTGCCGCCACCGCCTCCGGTGTGCGCCCACCACAGGTCCCGGTGCGGGTCGTCGGAGCGGCGGGTCGCGACCACTCGGCGGGCCTTCCCCGCCCGGTCGACGACGACCACCTCCACGCCGTACAGGTGGTCGACCACCATGCCGTGCCGTCGCGAGAGGTTGCCATAGCCGCCGCCGGCGATGTGTCCGCCGACACCGACGCTGGGGCAACTGCCGCCCGGGATGGTGACGCCCCAGCCGTAGTAGAGGTCCTTGTAGACCTTGCCGAGGGTGGCGCCCGCCTCGACGGAGAAGGCCTGGTGCTCGGAGTCGAAGGAGACCTGGTTCAGCTGTGAGACGTCGAGGACGATCCGGACGTCGGCCGAGGTGACGAAGTCCTCGTAGCAGTGGCCTCCGCTGCGGACGGCGATCCGTTTGCCGGCCTGTACGGCGTCTTCGACGGCCCGGACGGCCTGTTCAGCCGAGTACACGGCGAGGATGGCGTCGGGGCGGGGCGTGAACCGTCCGTTGTGACTCTTGTTCAGGCTCGGGTACCGAAAGTCGTCCGGGCCCACGGTGACGACGCCCGATACCGGACGGCAGTCCGGCCCGGGCCGTTCGGCGGCTGCCTCGACGGGGCCGTCGAGGCCGGTCAGCGCGGCGGCTCCGCCTGTCGCGGCCGCAACTCGCAATATATGACGACGGGTCAGCTGTCCCACGTGAACGTCGTTCCTTCCCCCGTGACCTGTCTGCCAAGTGACGGGCGCCCACGCTAGGCGGGGCCGCTGTCGGCTGCCTCGGCTTCCGCTGTAGGGGCGGTGGAGCGGCGTTCCAGCCGGGCACGACGCGGGTACGAGAGACCATCCGCACGCTGCGCCCTATGGCAGCGAACACTGACGGCAAGGTAGACGACACGGCGTACAAGGCTGAAGTCGCCCGGGCGTTCGACCGGGCAGCCGCCCACTACGACAGGATGGGTGTCGAGTTCTTCACCCCGATGGGACGGCGACTGGTCGAACGGACCGGTCCGCGGTCCGGCGACCGGGTGCTCGACGTGGGCTGCGGCCGGGGCGCGGCTCTGTTCCCGGCGGCCTCGATGACCGGGCCCACGGGTTCCGTGCTGGGCATCGACATCGCGCCGGCGATGGTGGAGGAGGCGCGGCGGGAGGCGGAGCGGCTGGGTGCCGCGCATGTGGAGTTGCGGGTGATGGATGGTGAGCGGCCGGAGTTGCCGCCGCGCTCCTTCGATCTGGTGCTGGGCAGCTACAGCCTGATCTTCCTGCCCGACGCGCCGGCGGCGCTGGCCCGCTACGCGCGGCTGCTGGCCGACGGCGGCCGCATCGCGTTCACGAGTCCGGTCTTCACAGACGACACGTTCCCGTTCCTGCCCCCGGTGTTCACCGAGCTGATCCCGCGGTCACTGCTGGCGAACCTGCCGGCCGAATGGCAGCCGGAGGCGCTGCAACGCCGGTTCAACAGCTGGCTGGGGCAGGCCACGGATCTGCGGCGGACCATGGAGAAGGCGGGCTTCACCGACGTCGAGGTGGTGGACGAGCCGGTCGAGCTGATCGCCGTCTCCGGCGAGGCGTGGGTGGACTGGTCCCACACCCAGGGCATGCGGCTGCTGTGGACGCATCTGCCCGAGGAGGAGAGCGCACGGCTGCGGAAACGCCTCGTCACCGCCCTCGACACCATGCGGGACGGTGAGGGGCCGCTGACCATCAGCACCCCGGTGCGCTACGTCATCGCGACCGTGCGCCGATGACGTCGTACTCGGCGAGGGTCTCCCGGGCGGCCGTGACGAAGGCGCGGTCCTGCTCGGGAGGGCCGGGACGGGCCGGGAGCAGCGGCACGACGGCGCTGCGGCCGGCCCGTACGGCCGGGTGGCGCCGGGCCAGCTGGGCGAGCGTCTGCCCCGGGCCGGCGTCCACCACGACGGCGTCCCGCCCCGTGAGCAGGGCGTCGAGCGCGGGCCAGAAGAGCACCGGGGCGACGGGCTGCCGCGCCCAGTAGCCGGGGTCGGCGACATCCTCGTACCGCAGAGGCCGGGCGGTGTAGCAGGACTGCAGGACGAGCTCCGGCGGCGCGGTGGGAAGGGCGGCCACCATCCGCTCGCTTCCGGCGACGGCCGGAGCCAGTGCGGGACTGTGGAAGGGGCTGAGGGACGGCAGTCGCCGGCAGGTGAACGCGTGCTCCGTCAGCTCCTTCTGGGTAAGTTCCAGCGCGGGATCGGGGCCGGCCAGGACGGTCTGCCGCGGTGCGTTGACCGCGCCCACGACGACGTCGCCGCCGAGGAACGGCTCGACCTCCTCCTGTGTGGCGGCGACGGCGAGCATGCCGCCAGGCGGACCGGCGGCGAGCGACCTGATCCGGTCGCACACGAGTCGGGTCGCGTCCCGCAGAGTGAAGACCTCGGCCAGTACGGCTGCGGCCAGCTCACCGATGCTGTGGCCGAGCAGGGCGTCGGGACGCCCGCCCCAGCTCTGCACGAGCCGGCCCAGCGCGAGGTCGACGGCGAAGAGGAGCGGCTGGGAGCGGGTGACGTGGTCGAGGTCCACGGACGGGCGGTCGGTCAGCCAGTCGGCTCTGAGCCGCTCGCCTTCGCCCGCCTCGCAGGTGTCGACGGCGTCGAGGACTTCATCCAGGGCTGCGGTGAACACCGGTTCGCTGCCATACAACCCCGCAGCCATCCGTACGTGCTGTGCCCCCTGCCCCGGCAGTAGTAGCACCATCGCCCGACGGTTCGCCACTGTCCCCCTCCTCCGTATCCGTTCGTTCCTTGGTTCACGGCCGCTCCACCCACTCCGGGCGTTCCAGAACGTCGAGCACGGCGCAGGACCAGGTGAACCCGGCTCCCACGCTGATCAGCAGACAGGTGTCGCCGGGGCCCAGCGCCCCCGAGACGGTCAGATGGTCGAGTCCGGCGAAGGGGTCACCGGCGCCCAGGTGCCCGACCTGCCGGCTCCAGGGCCAGGTCGTGCGCTGCGGGTCGATGTCCAGAGGGCCGAAGTAGGCGGCCTGGAGCCGGCGCCGTCCCAGGTGGGGCAGGGCGATCCGGTCGATGTCGGTGAGTTCGAGTTCCGCCTCGGCCAGGGCCTGCTTGACGACGGCCTCCTGGGCGGCGGCGACCTTGGACACGGCGTAGGAGACCCCCGTGGTGGCCAGGAAGGCCCTCTTGCAGGCCTCGAGGTCCACCTGGGGCCGATGGCTGAACGGCGTGTCCTGGAAGGGGTCGTCGCCCCGGTGCATCCCTTCCAGCTCCGGCACGGAGACGGTTGCGAGGCTGCGGATGCGGGCGAAGCCGCGGTGGCGGGACAGGACGAGGGCGGTGGCGCCGTCTCCGTAGACCGTGCCGGGGTCGCTGTGCCAGCGGTCGAAGCCGGGCGGGCAGAACTTGTCCGCCGTCGTGATCAGGGCCGCCGAGCGCCCCGGGTCCGCGGCAAGGTAGGCCGAGGCCAGCTCGAGTGCCGCCATGCCGCCGTTGGAGACCTGCCGGACCTCCATGGCGGGACAGCTGTTGCCGAGGGCTGCCCGCTGGACGTAGGAGGCGGGGGCCCACAGATCATGCCCCTGGTGGAAGAAGCTGGCGTGCAGCACAAGGCTGATGTCGCCGGGGAGGGCACCCGCCCGCTGCAGTGCCCTGCGGGCGGCGCCGACGGCCATCTGCGGAGCGGACTCCTCCCCTGCGACGGCGACCGAGACACTGCCGGTGCTCCGCGCGAGGGACGCGGAGCACCGGCCGTCGGCGACGGCGTCCTCGGTGCGGATCCGGGGAGGCAACCAGCTGCCGGTGGCGGCGATGAAGAGCCGGTCCATCGAAGCCGCCGGGTCAGGCGGACCGCTGTGCCGCGGCAGATGCCAGAGCCTCGTTGACGGCGGCCACGAACCGGTTGAGGGTCCGGATCTCCGCCAGCGCGTCGTCCGGCAGTTCGACGCCGTACTCGCGCTTGACACGGCTCGCGGCCTCCATCACCGCCAGCGAGTCGTAGCCGAGGTACTCCAGTTCGACGTCACCGATGTCTCCGCCTTCGGCGGTGACGGCTTCGTCCTCGCCCGCGCACTCGCGCAGGATGTCGACCAGGTGGGGCAGGGTGAGCTCACTCACTTGTGGTCCTTTCCTCGCCCGCGCAGTACGAGGGCGCTGTTGAATCCGTTGCTTCCGCGGGCCAGCACCAGAGCGGTGGTGCCGTCGAAGGGCCTGGGCCGGTCACGGACCAGGTCGAGCGGATGGCCCAGGGTGACCCCGGTGGTCGGGGGGATGACGCCCTCGCGCAGGGCCAGCAGCGCGAGGACGACGTCGAGGGGGGCGCCGCCGGAGCAGAGGCGACCGATCATGGTCTTGGGCGCGGTGACCGGCACGCCGTACGGGCCGAAGAGCCGGACGAGGGTTTCCGCCTCGGCGCTGTCCCGTGCCGCGGAGCCGTCGGCGTCGGCGAAGACGACGTCGACGTCGTCGGTGGTGAGTCCGGCGTCGGCGAGGGCGAGTTCGGCGGCGCGACCGAGGTTTCCGGGCCGTCCGGAGTGCGGCGGCGGGTCGAAAGCGGTTCCGTACCCCGCGATCTCACCGAGTACGGTCGCTCCGCGCGCCCGGGCCCGGGTCTCGTCCTCCAGCACCAGGACGGCCCCGCCCTCGCCCGGCACGTGGCCGTTGGCGTCCGGGTCGAAGGGCAGATAGGCGCGCCCAGGGTCGTCGCGGGTGGAGAGGCGGCCGGCGGCGACGCGGGCGGCCATCCCGTACGGGCAGAGGGACGATTCCATGCCGCCGGTGAGGACTGCCCTGGCTCCGCCGCGCAGGGCGCGCCGGGCCTGGGCGATGGCGTCGACGCCACCGGCCTGTTCGGCCACCAGGACCCCGGTGGGACCGCGCAGATCATGCCGGATGGAGATCTGCCCCGTGTTGACCGCGTAGAACCAGGCGAAGGACATGTACGCGCTGACGTGGTCAGGCCCCTTGCTCCAGAGGTTCTGCAGTTCCCTCTGGCCGAAGTCGAACCCGCCGGCCCCGGCGGCCATGACGACGCCGAGACCGGTTCGGTCCGCCTCCCCGGTGCCCAGGGCCGCGTCGGCGAGCGCCCAGTCGGCCGCGGCGAGCGCGAACCGGGTCATGCGGTCGGTCTGCGGGAGGAGCCTCGACGGCAGATGGCCGGCCGCGTCGAAGTCCCGGACCTGGCCAGCCAGTCGGCTGGGGAAGAGCACGGTGTCGTACCGGTCGATCGGCGTGATGGCGGACTCGCCCCGCAGCGTCGCCGACCAGAATTCCTCGGTCCCCAGGCCGTTGGGCGCGACGACCCCGGTCCCGGTCACTACGGCGGTGGTCACGCGGCCCTCCTGTCCTGCTGGTTGAGCACCATCGCGCTCTGGAACCCGCCGAAGCCGCTGCCGACCGTGAGGACGGTTTCCAGTCGTTGCTCACGGGCGGTCAGCGGTACGTAATCCAGGTCGAGTTCGGGGTCAGGCCGGTGCAGGTTCGCGGTCGGCGGTACGACTCCGTGTTCCATGGCCAGCGCGCAGGCGGCGATCTCGATCGCGCCGATGGCGCCCAGCGAGTGGCCGATCATGGACTTGATGGACGAGACGGGCACGGCGTGCGCGTGGGCGCCCAGGCTGCGTTTGAGGGCGGCGGTCTCGTGCCGGTCGTTCTGCTGGGTCGCCGTGCCGTGGGCGTTGACGTAGTCGATGGCGGTCGGATCGAGCCGGGCACGATCGAGCGCCGAGGTGATGGCCGCGGCCATCTCCCGCCCGTCGGAGCGCAGCCCGGTCATGTGGTGGGCGTTGCCGTGCGAGGCGTATCCGGAGATCTCGGCGTAGATGTGGGCGCCGCGGCGGCGGGCCCGGCCGAACTCCTCCAGGACGAGGACGGCCGCGCCTTCGCCGAGCACGAACCCGTTGCGGGTCCGGTCGAAGGGGCGCGAGGCGGACTCGGGTTCGTCGTTGCGCGACGAGGTGGCCTTGATCGCGTCGAAGCAGGCCACCGTGATGGGTGCGACGGGGGCGTCGGTTCCTCCCGCGATCATGATGTCGGCGCTGCCCTCGCGGATGAGTTCCCAGGCGTGACCGGTGGCGTCGATGCCCGAGGTGCAGCCTGCCGACACGACCGAAGCGGGGCCTTCAGCACCGGCGAACCAGGCGACCTCGGCGGCGAGGGAGCTGGGCACGAAGTAGTCGTAGAGGTACTCGGAGGCCGCGGCGGGGTCGACCGTCCATTCCCGCCCCTCGTCGCTGACGGCGAGGTACTCCCGTTCCAGCTTCTGGGTGAGGCCGACGGCGTTACCGATGCTGACCCCGGTCCGGTGGGCCATGTCGTGGGTGATGCCCGGCTCGCTGTCGGCGAGCGCCTCACGAGCGGCGATCATGAGCATCTGGGCGGCCCGGTCGAGGCGCAGGCCGTCCTGCTCGGTCAGCCCCGCGACGATCGGGTCGAAGTCACACTCACAGGCGATCCTCGAACGGAACGGGGCCGGGTCGAAGGCAGTGATAGCACGGCTCGCCGGTCTGCCGGACGTGATGCGCTCCCAGAACGCCTTGGTTCCGGTGCCTCCCGGTGCCACGACACCGATTCCGGTGACGACGACTCGGCGTTGCGCCATGACGACCCCCTGTCCCACCAGCACATGTGCTTACCGGCTTCGACCATGCGGTGCTCTGGTCGCAGAGGCGTCGAGGACGACTGGACGCAGGGCCGGGCCGGCCTTGACCGGCTCGGTGGCAAGCACAGGGGACTGCACATCCGGTCGATGGCGGCTCACTCCGACGGTCGCTGTCTCCGTCTGTGAACGGGGTATTCCGCGCACATGCGGCCGGTGACACGTCGAGGCGTTCATCGCCGACCTGAAAGCAGCGCATGACCACGCGCTTGGACCGCTCTCTGCTGCGCTCGTGAGGCACGCCGCTTCGGTCCCGAACGCAGCCCGCACCCTCAGGCGCCATGCCGCGGACGAGCTGTCGAGTCACGCAGCGAACCTCCCGAGCGGGGGCCAGGCACCTGTCTCCAGGTCCCCCGTCATGACGGCCACCTGGTCAGCAAGCTGGGACGCTCCCGCGCCCGATGCTGACCGTTTGCTGACTCGAGCGGAGCTATCAAGCCGCTGACCTGCAGAAACACCCAAACGCTAGATCTTGGACTTGAACATGGTGCGAAGCAGGAGGAAACTCCCGACATGTCTGCTCCCTGCCTGCTTTGTGCAGGTCAAGGGCGGTCGTCCACGGAGGCTACATCGATTCGCGTGTCCGGTCAGCTGTCGCCGGGTGTTTCAGTACTCACACTGACCCGTTGCCGGCGGCTGCCCCCGCCCCCATCAGCCTCCGCACACCCAGCCCTCAACAGGAACTGCCGCAGGACGACGAACTGCTGCCGCAGGACGACGAGCTGCAGGACGACGAGCCGCAGGACGACGAGCCGCAGGACGACGAGCCGCCGCCGGAGCAGGAGGAGGAACCGCCGCAAGAACCGGACGGCGAGGGGTCGCAGGCGTCACCCGCTGCGTACCAGGACGAACCGCTGGACGCCATGCCGGCGCCTGCTGCCGCTGATGCCGCACCCGTACCGCTGATCGCCGGCCCCGCACCGTACCGCTGCCCAATCCCCTGGCCGTACCCGGATGCCTGCCAACCCAGATCGGCCCAGGCACGCCGCCAAGCCCGACGCACGAGCCAGGCGCACACAACCGCCATCACCAGCATGACAACGGCCACCACGACCAAAACAGTCACGATCATTTCCCCCCTCCACCGGGCCAGGCGCACCGGTTGTCCGGACCATGCCCCCCGCCCCGGCGACTTCAATCTCCCCTTGAGCAAGCCAAGAGGTTCCTTCGCCCCGCGGGGACGGGCAAAGCGGCAGCGGCAGCGGCAAGGTGGTGCCGGAGCGTGCAGGGTTTTGCTCGTTTGAGACCATAAAACACCCAATCAAGCGCCGTGGTTTCATGGAAGTGCGCACATCGTGGCGCACACCATGGACAGGGAGTTGTGAGGCATGGCGGCACCGCAGGCCCGGTGGAGCGCGCTGCTGGAGATGCTGACGCGCGACGGACGGATCGAGGTCGAACCGGCTGCCGCGGAGTTGGGAGTCTCCGCCGCGACGATCAGGCGCGACCTCGACGAGCTGGCCCGCCAGCAGATGGTCACCCGCACGCACGGCGGAGCCGTGCTCAACGCGATCGCCTACGACCTGCCCCTGCGTTACAAGGCCGCGCGCAGGGCTCCGGAGAAGGAGCGGATCGCGGACGCGGCCGCCGGGCTGGTCAAGGCCGGCGCCGTGGTGGGGCTCAACGGCGGCACCACGACCACCGAGGTGGCGCGCGCACTGGCCACACGGGCCGACCTGAGTTCCAGCGGCGCGGAAACGGCGGTCACCGTGGTGACCAACGCCCTGAACATCGCCAACGAACTGGTCGTACGGCGCCATGTGAAGCTCGTGGTGACCGGCGGGGTGGCCAGGCCGGCGTCCTATGAGCTGATCGGGCCGCTGGCCACCGAACTGCTCGCGGAGATCGCACTGGACCAGGTCTTCATCGGGGTGGACGCCATCGACGTGGCCCACGGGGCGACCGCCCACCACGAGGGGGAAGCCGGCATCAACCGGGCGCTGGCCCGCCGCGCGCGGCAGGTCGTCGCGGTCGCCGACTCCTCCAAGCTGGACCGGCGGGCCTTCGCCCGCATCTGCCCGGTGGAGGACATCGACGTCCTGGTCACCGACAAGGGCGCCTCGGACGAGCTGACCGAGGCGTTCACGGCGGCCGGCGTGGAGGTCATCCGCGCCTGACACCGCACGCCGCTTCCGGCAGCGGCTCCGCCCTTGGCTCCGATGCGCGTCGCGGTGTCATCCCCGGATGCCGCCCGCGATCAGAGCGGCGGCACGGAGCCGCTCCACGAGCCCCGCCGTGTGCCGACGGATTCACGGTGACCTGACCGGCACTCGGTGAGGGAGAGGGCCGGCCGCACGGGCGGCGTGGCCGAGTTCAGGGTTTCCCTGCCCCGCTCTCGGACGCGGCGGAGCGTCGGTCACGGCCGTCGACGTACGTCGCCACCACCTCGATGTCGCCGATGCGGGAGGTGTCGACGCGCCGCGGGTCGTCGCCGAGCACGACCAGGTCGGCGCGCTTGCCCGGGGAGAGGCTGCCGGCGCTGTCCTCCCAGTGGCAGGCGTAGGCACCGGCCACGGTGTAGGCGCGCAGCGCCTCCTCCACGGTGACGCCCTCGTCCGGGCCGATCACCTGGCCGGACGCGGAGGCGCGCTCGACCATGAACTGGACGGCGCGCAGCGGGGATCCGTCGGTGACCGGACGGTCGGAACTGCCGACGAGGGTGATGCCGTGGTCCAGGAATGCCTTGCCCCGGTACAGCCACGGCGCCCGCTCCTCGCCCATGATCGCCGCGTAGTCGTCGCCGAAATGGCGCAGGAAGTTGGGCTGGACGACCGCGCTCACGCCGAGCCGCGCCATGCGCGACAGCTGGTCGGGGCGGATGAGGCCCGCGTGTTCGACGCGGTGCCGGACGCCGTGGCGTGGCCGCAGGCGCTGGGCCCGCTCCAGGGCGTCGAGGGCGACGTCGGCCGCGCGGTCGCCGATGGCGTGCACGGCGAGCTGCCAGCCGGCGAGGTGGCCGGCCACGATCGTCTCGGTGAGCGTCTCTGGGTCGTCCTGCAACTGGCCCGTGTGGTCCAGCCCTTCGTACGGGCTGCTCAGCGCGGCGGTACGGGCCATCATGCCGCCGTCGGTGTAGATCTTCAGGGCGCCGACGGAGAGCCAGTCGTCGCCGAAGCCCGTGCGCAGGCCGAGGTCGAGGGCCCTGGGAATGCCGTCGGTCTCGTGGGCGGCGACGGGCCGCAGCCGGTCCGCGGCGACCATGAGCTGCACCCGCAGCGGCAACAGGCCCTTCTCGCACGCGAGTTGGTAGGCACCGAGTTCGACGGGGCTGTGCCCGAAGAGGGCGCCGCCGATGCCTGCCTCGGCGCAGGCGGTGACGCCTTCGGCGACGCAGGTCCGGGCGGCGCGTCCGATCGCCTCGGCGAGTTCCTCCTGGGAGTACGGCAGGCGCAGGGCGCGGGCGGCACCCATCGCGCCCTCGGCGAGGAAGCCGTTCTCGTGGGGGACACCGGCGGGGAGCCGGTCCAGGACGGCGGTGTTGACGACGCAGCCGTGTCCGGAGTCGTGCAGCACGAACACCCTGCGCCCGTGGCTCACCCGGTCGAGTTCGGCGGCGGTCAGATGGCGGCCCAGGGCCCGCTGGTCGTAGCCGGCGATGCTGACCCAGGCGTCGGGCGAGGCCGTACGGCGGACGGCCTCCGCCACGACGGCGAGCACGTCGTCGATCCGCGTGCGGCCCGCGATGCTCGGCGTGTTCTGCTTGAAGCCGGTCCAGGCCAGGTGCACATGGGCGTCGATGAACCCGGGCAGCACGGTGGCGCCCTGAAGGTCGATCACCTCCCGCGCGGGCAGCGAGGTCACGGCCTCGTCCAGGCCGACGATCCGGCCCCGCCAGATGCCCAGGTCGTGGGCGACGGGGTGGGCCGGGTCCATGGTGACGAAGCGGGCGTTCGTCAGTCTGGCGCAGAGCACCGGGTGTCAGGCGTCCATGGACTCGACGAGGGAACGGGGGCGCAGATCCGTCCAGTTGGCCTCGACGTACTCCAGGCAGGCCTCCCGGGTGTTCTCCTCGAAGGCGATGGTCCACCCGCCGGGCACGTCCGCGAAGGACGGCCAGAGCGAGTGCTGGCCCTCGTCGTTCACGAGGACGAGGAAACGGCCGTCGGCGTCGTCGAAGGGGTTGGTGCTCATGTGCCGTACCTCCTGTGAACATTAGGTTAGGCTCGCCTAATCGCAAGTGAGCTTAGCCTTCTGCCTTTTCGCTCCACAAGGAGACGTCCATGAGGTTGTCGGGGGACGACACCTTCGCCGCGTTCGGACTGCCCGGCACACCGGGGACCGACGCGTTCTGGGCGGCCGCGCGGTCACCCGCGTCGATACCCGACGGCGACGGCTGGACCACCCTCTTCCTGTGGCGAGGGGCCGGTGCGGCGACCATCGGCTTCGAGAGCTGGTCCGAGCCGCTGCCGCTGGCCCGGTTCGGTGACACGGACTGCTGGTACGCCGAGGTGCGCATGCCCGCGCGGTTGCGGGTGACGTACCAGTTCCGCGTGGGCGAGGAGGCGTACGCCGATCCGCTCAACCCGGTCGGGGCCGGCGGTGACCGGTCCCTCGCCGCGACGCCGGACGCGCCGGTCCAGCCGCACTGGCCCGCCGTCGGCGCGGACGGTGTGCTGCCCCTCCCCCGTACCCGGATCCGCTGGGCCAGTGAACGGCTGGGCGGGCGGCGGACCGTGCGTGTGCATCCCGCGGGCGGTGGCGGGCCGGTGGTCCTGCTGCTCGACGGGGACGACTGGCTGTATCTGCACCCGGCCATGACCGCGTTCGACTCGGCGGTCACAAGTGGGGAGATGCCGCCGGTCACGCTCGTCTTTCTGCCGACCAGGGACAGGGAGGCGGAGTTCGCCTGCCGGCCCGAGCTGTGGGAGGCGGTCCGGGACGAACTGCTGCCGCTGGTGGCGGAGTCGGGGGTGACCGCCGAGCTTGACCGGCTGGTCGTCGCCGGGCAGAGCCTCGGGGGGTTGAGTGCGGTGTACGCGGCGCTGGAATTCCCTGACCTGGTGACCCGCGTCGCCTGTCAGTCGGGG
Organism: Streptomyces sp. NPDC045955; assembly: GCF_056430805.1. Lineage (NCBI taxonomy): Bacteria > Bacillati > Actinomycetota > Actinomycetes > Kitasatosporales > Streptomycetaceae > Streptomyces > Streptomyces sp. NPDC045955. The sequence continues at coordinate 343,593 of NZ_JBWKKY010000003.1, read as the reverse complement.
TCGTTCTGGTGGACCCCCGACGCCCCGGGCCTGGCCGACCCCTTGAGCGGGCCGGTCGGCGGCACCATCGCCGCGCGCCTGCGGGAGCGCCCGGACCTGTCCGGCCTGCGGGTCGCGTTCGACGTGGGGGAACACGAGACGCGGATGCTGCCCCACTGCGAACTGACCGAGACCCTGGCAGAACGGGCCGGCGCCACCGTACGGGTGTCCCGGTCGCCGTCGGGCCACGACCGGGCGGGCTGGCGTCACGCCCTGCTCAGGGACGTCGCCTGGGCACTCGCTTGAGGCGTGCGGACCGGCGAGCGGTACGCCGGGTCCGGCGGTACGCCCGCCGGGCGGAGAGCTCAGCGCACACGCAAGTACCGCCGTGACAGGCACCCGGGGGAACGAAAGTCGGCCGCGACGGCCGCCGGCCACAGCCGGTCACCGGGCCACCGCCAGGCAGTAGCCCTCGTTCGTGGCCAGGAGGTTGCGATGGGTGTCCTCGGCCGTGATGGCTCCGTCGTCCAGGACGAGGACCCGGTCGGCGGCGTCCAGGAAGGCCGGGCTGCTGGTGAGGACGAGGGTGGTGCGGCCCCGGCGCAGCTTCGCGACGTTGCGGGCGATGAGCTGTTCCGTCACCGCGTCGACGGCCGTCGTCGGATCGTGCAGGACGAGGACGTCGCTGTCGGCGGCCAGGGCGCGGGCCAGTGAGAGCCGTTGGCGCTGCCCCCCGGAGAGGTTCGCGCCGCGGTCGCGGACGGCGTAGTCGAGGCCTTCGCGGTGCAGGGCGACGACGTCGGTCAGCATGGACGCCTCGACCGCCTCCGGGACCATGCGGCCGGTGCCCGACGGGTCGATGTTCGAGCGGAGGGTCCCCGCGAAGATCTCCGCGTCGTAGGGGTTCACCAGCATGTGCTCGCGGACCGCCTCGACCGACAGGTCCGCGAGGTCCCGGCCGCCGACCCGCACCGTCCCCTCGTACGCGCCGGGCGGGACGTTCACGGCCAGGATCGACGCGAGGTCGGCCGCCGCGCGCGGCTGGTAGGCGGCGATCGCCACGAACTCCCCGGCGGACACCTGGAACTTCAGCTTGCGCAGGGTTCCGTACCGGACGCAGTCGATCTCCACGTCCGCGCTGTCGGCCGGGCGTTCGGATCCCGGCGTCATCACCGGTGGGGCCGTCAGCACCAGCGCCATGCGCTCGGCCGAGGCGCGCGCCATCATCACGTACTTCGGCATCTCCGAGAAGAGTTTGAGCGGTTCCATGATGAACTGCGCCAGGCCCACGGCCATGACCAGTTCGCCGATGCTGATCCGGCCGTCGAACGCCAGCCAGCCGGCCAGCAGCGTCACGGCGCCGGCGAGCACCGCGTTGAGGGCCAGGGCGGTGCCCGCGTAGGCGCCGTTCACCTTGGCGACGGTGATCGCCTGGACCTTCGCCTCCGTGCTGACCTGCCGGTAGGACCGGAACGCCGCGTGGTTTCCGCCGAAGCCGTGCAGTGGGCGCAGGCCGGTGATCAGGTCGGCGACCTTCGCGCCCGCCCGCGCCACCCGGGCCTGCTGTTCCTGAGTGCTGGTGCCGATCCGCTTGGACAGCACGCTCAGGCACGACAGGATCGCGACGGTTCCCACGATCACCAGCAGACCGAGCCGGATGTCGGCCAGACCCAGGGCGACCGCCGCGACCACCACCGCGACCAGCGAGCTGATCAGCAGCGGCACCACCTCGATGATGTCGGCGGTCTGGTCGGCGTCCTCGGTGGCGATGGTCAGCACCTCGCCGGACTTGAGGTCGACGTCCCTGGCCACCGGCTGGAGTCCGCAGGCCGCGACCTTGACGCGCCAGCGGTGCGCCTCCGTCGTGTTGGCCTTCTGCAGGATGCGCATCCCGAACCGCCAGGACAGCGACACGGTCGTGATGATCACGGCCAGGACGGCGATCGAGAGGCCGAGCGCGCCGAGGCTGCGGTCCCGCATCGTGTGCTCGACGATCAGGCCGAGCGCGATGGGGAAGGCCGTCTCGCCCGCCTGGTACAGGCCCATGAGGAGGGTACCGCCGGCCATGGCGCCGACATTGCGGCGCAGGGCGGTGCGGAGGATGTCGGACCCCGAGCGGGGCCGCTGCGTGTCAGGAGTTGTCATCGAGGTGGCGGGCAATCGCTTCCGGGGTGCGCAGGGTGAACAGATCACGGATCGTGATCACGGGACCGTACTCGCGGCGAAGCAGCCCGATCAGCCGCACCGCCAGCATGGAGTGTCCTCCGAGGGACACGAAGTCGCTCACCGCGCTCACCTCGTCGTCGTCCAGGTCCAGTGCCTCGGCGAAGTACTCGCACACCACGGTCTCGGTCTCGGTCGCGGGCCCCCGCTCCCCCGCCGTGGTCAGCGCGCCCAGCGGCTTGGCCTCCGGCAGCGCCTTGGTGTCAGCCTTCCCGTTCACCGTCAGCGGGATGCTGTCGACCTGGGCGTAGTGCGTGGGACGCAGGAAGTCCGGCAGTCCGGCGCCGACGTCGGCCGCCACCGTCGCCAACTCGGCCCCGTCGAGCACGAGATAAGCGGCCAGCCGGTACGCCCCGTCGACCTGCGGGTCGGGCTGGGCGACCGCGGCGGCGAACCGCACCGCCGGGTGCGCCGCGAACACCGCCTCCACCTCGCCGAGTTCGACACGGTGCCCGCGGATCTTGACCTGCTGGTCGGTGCGGCCCAGGTACATCAGGTTGCCGTCGGGCCGGCGGACCACCAGGTCCCCGGTGCGGTACATGCGCTCGCCGGGTTCCCCGAAGGGGCAGGCGACGAAGCGGTGCGCGGTCTGGCCGGGCTGCCCGAGGTAGCCGCGCGCGATGCCGATGCCCGCCACGTAAAGCTCACCGGGGACGCCGTCCGGCAGGGGGCGCAGCCAGGGGTCCAGGACGTACACGTCGGTGTTGTCGATCGCGACACCCACCACCGGGTCCTGGCACTCGAAGGTGCCGACGCCGAGGGTGTTGATCGTGTACTCGGTGGGTCCGTAGAGGTTGTAGCCGACCGTGCCCTCGGTCTCGGCGAGCCGCCGCCACAGCGTCGGCGTGACGGCCTCGCCGCCGAGCAGCACCAGCGGCGGCCGACGCTCCGGGTCGTCGAGCAGGCCCTCGGCCACGAGCTGCTGTGCGTAGGTCGGTGTCACGTTGACGACGTCGATCCCGTGCTCCAGGCAGTACGCGACCAGCCGGGGCGCGTCGCGGCGCAACTCCTCGTCGCAGATGTGCACTTCATGCCCGTCGGCGAGCCACAGCAGCTCCTCCCATGACATGTCGAACGCGAACGACACGGTGTGCGCGATGCGGAAGACCCGGTGGCCGTGTTCCGCCAGCACCGGCTCGAAGATCCGGCGCTGATGGTTGATCAGCATGTTGGTGAGCCCGGCGTACTCGGTCACCACACCCTTGGGCTTGCCGGTCGATCCCGAGGTGTAGATCGTGTACGCGGGGTGCCGCAGGCGGTCGGGGTCGTCCGGCGCGAAGGCCGGATACGGCTCGGTCTTTAGCAGCGGGCGGTCCAGCTCGATCAGGTCGGCGTCCAGCGAGGCCAGCCGGGGCGACACCGCGCTCACGGTGAGGATCACCTCCGGGCGGGCGTCCTCGACGATCGCGGCGATCCTCTCGTCCGGGTGGTCCAGCTCCAGCGGCACGTACGCGGCGCCGACCCGCAGCACCGCGAACAGCGCCACGATCGAGTCGAGGGAGCGCGGGATCGCGAGTCCGACGTTCCGCTCGGGGCCGATGCCCCGCCGGGCGAGCACACCGGCCACCGCCCGGCTGCGGTCCCGGAGTTCGGCGAAGGTCATCGTCGAACCGTGGGCGACGAGCGCGACCCGCTCCGGTGCCCGGTCCGCCGCCTGGTCGAACCGGTCGACGACGGTGTCCGTGCCGATGTCCGTGCGCTCGCCCCGCGAGGGCTCCGGCCCCAGGCCCCGCAGCGCGCCCACCGGGCCGGTCGACCGGGCGAGGTCCTCCAGCACGCGCAGGTAGTCGTCGAGCAGACGGCGGGCGTTGCCGGTGTCCTGGTCGCGGTACTCCAGCTTGACGGTGAGCCGGTCGCCAGGCGTGACGACCCAGGTGAACGGATAGTGCGTGGAGTCGTCGGCCTGCACCGAGGTGATGCCGTGCCGGGCGTTCATCTCGGCGAAGGCGTCCATGTCCAGGAAGTTCTGGAGCACGAACAGGTTGTCGAACAGGGTGTCGTGCCCGCTGGCCCGCTGGATCTCGCCGAGCCCCAGGTGCTCGTGCTCCATCGCCTCGACCCTGGCCCTCTGCACGGCCGACAGGTAGTCGCGGACCGTGTCGTACGGCCGGGGCCGCGTCCACATCGGCACGGTGTTGAGCAGCACGCCGACGATGTTGGACAGCCCCTCGCCCTCGCGGCCGGAGACCGTCACGCCGAACACGGCGTCACTGCGGCCCGTGTGGGCGCCCAGGAGCAGGCCGAACGCGCCCGTCAGCACGGAGTTCAGGGTGACGCCGTGCGTCCTGGCCGCCTCCCGCAGCAGGTCGGACTGCTCGGCGGACAGCGTGTGCACGAGCGCGCACGGCAGGTCGTCCGAGAAGGACGGCGCCGGTCCGGCGAGCAGTGTGGGGCCGGGGAGGCCGGCCAGGTGCTCCGCCCAGAAGCGTTCCGAGACGGCGGAGTCCTTGGCGTCGAGCGCCCGGGCGTAGTCCTCGAAGCTCGGTGTGCCCGGGACCGCGTCGAGGGGCTCGCCCCGGACGGCGGCCTCGTAGGCGTCGAACAGGTCCCGCAGCATGATCTCGCGGGACCAGCCGTCCCACAGCAGCAGGTGGTAGCTGAGCAGCAGGCCGTCGCGGTCGCCGGGCAGACGTACCACGGTCAGCCGGATCAGCGGCGGTTCGCCCGGGTCGAACCCGGTGTCGCGGTCCCGGGAGCGCAGGGCTTCGATCTCGGCGTCCGCCGCCAGTTCGACGGTACGGACGTGGACCCGCCGGCCGGCCTTGAGGACCTGGACCGGGTTGCCCTCGGAGTCGGTCGTGAAGCCCGCGCCCACGACCGGGTGCCGGGCGATCACGTACGCCATCGCCTCGGCCAGCGCGCCCGTGTCCAGGCGCCGGTCGAACGTGAACCAGCTCTGCGCCACGTAGTGCCCGGCCGAGCCCGCCATCTGGGCCTGGAAGTACAGGCCTCGCTGGAGCGGGGTGACCGGTGCGGTGCGCTCCGCCGTGACGGCGGCGTCCGCGAGGCGCTCCAGGGCGCGGCGCCAGTGCTCGGTGATCTCGTCGGGGATGCCCTCGGCGAGGCTGAACTCCGCGTGCAGGCTGCCGGTGGTCTCGTCGAGCCAGGCGTTGACCTCGACGGCGTACGGGCTGCCCTGGTCGCCCCCGGTGAGGTGCACCGCCTGGGATTCGCTGCCCCGGCCGAGGTAGTTGAACAGCACGTGCGGGTGGGCGGTGTCGAGCAGCGGAGCCGTCTGCGGGTTGAGATACCTGAGCTGTCCGTAGCTCACGTGGGCGCGCTCGTCCGGCTGGCGTTCGGCGACCTCGCGCGCGGCTGCGAGGGGGTCGGTGTGCGCGGTGAGGCGTACGGGTGCGATGGCGGTGAACCAGCCGACCGTGCGGGCGTAGTCGTGGTGTTCCAGCACCGGGACCCGGCCGTGCCGCTCCAGGTCGATCGCGAGGTCGGTGGGCGAGGGCTGGATGTGGGTCAGCGCGGTGCGCAGGGCTCCGCACAGCAGTTCCGTGAGGCCGACGCCGAGTGCGGCGGGCGCGGTGCGCGTCACGCGGTCGGTTGCTTCGGGCGGGAGCACGACCGTGGTCTCCCGCAGTCCCTCGACGGCGGGGAGCAGCGGGGGCGCCTGGAGCGTGGTGAGCCAGTGCCCGAGGCCGTCGGTCGCGTGGGCGGACCGGAGGGCCAGGGCTTCGGCGTACTCGGCGTACGACGTGGTCGGTGCGGCCAGGGCTTCCCCGCGCAGGCTGGCGGTCAGGTCGTCCAGCAGGATCAGCCAGGACACCGAGTCGACGGCGAGGTGGTGCGCGGTGACGACCAGGGTCCGGCTCGCGTCCAGCCACGAGAAGGCGACGACCTCGCCCGACTCGGGGTCGAGCCGTCCGGCGGCGTCGTTCGCGGCGGTCGTGGCGTCGGTGGGCTCCCGTACGACGGTGACGTCGCGGGCTGGTTCCGTGCGGAGGGTCCACACTCCGTGTTCGGTGTGGAGCCGCAGGCGCAGGGCCGGGTGTGCGGCGACCACGGCGTTCGCGGCGCGCTGGACGTCCGTGAAGGTGGTGCCCTGGGGGGCCTGGAGGGTCCTGGCCTGGGCGAACCGGGTGAGTGAGCCGCCCAGTTCGCGTTGGCGCAGGATGATCGGCGTCGGGTGGACCGGGCCGTCCTCGCGGTGGGTGGGGGCGGCGGATTGTGGTGTCCGTGTCGCCAGGTACTCGGCGAGCGCACGAGGGGTCTTGTGCAGGAACACGTCCCGGGGGGCGATCGGCAGGCCGAGTGTGCGGGCGCGGTTGACGACCGTGATGGCGATGATGCTGTCGCCTCCGGCGTGGAAGAAGTCGGTGTCGGCGGTCACCTCCGAACCGGGCAGCGTGTCTGAGAAGATCTTGGTGAGGGCGGCCACCGCAATGCTTTCGTCTGCGAGTGCGTCGTGGCTTGGCGCGCAGTTCCCCGCGCCCCCAAAGGCGCGCTTCTCCAAGGCCTTTCGATCCAGCTTTCCGTTCACCGTCAGCGGCAGGGCGTCGATCGTGAGCACCTGCCCCGGCACCATGTGCACGGGAAGCTTGGTGGCCAGTCGCTCGGCGAAGTCCCACGGCACCCGGCCCACCACGTGCGCCACCAGGTGATCCCCGCTGTCCGCCACCGTCACGGCGACGTCGATCACGCCGTCGAGTTCGCGGATCGCGGTCTCGACCTCGCCCAGCTCGATGCGGAAGCCCTTGAGCTGGACCTGGTCGTCGGCGCGGCCGACGAACTCCAGCTCGCCGTCTAGGGTGCGGCGGGCGAGGTCGCCCGTGTGGTACATGCGGGAGCCGTCGCCCGTGAAGGGGTTCGCCACGAAGCGGCCCGCGGTGAGACCGGGCCGGCCCAGGTAGCCGAGCGACACCTGGTCGCCGGCGACGTAGATGGCGCCCACCCGGCCCGGCGGCACCGGGCGGAGCCGGTCGTCGAGGAGGTGGATGACCAGACCGGGTAGGGGGCCGCCGATCGGGCTGAGGTCGTCGCCGGGGCCGAAGTCCGCCTCGGTCAGCACGCGGTGGGTGACGTGGACGGTGGTCTCGGTGATGCCGTACATGTTGACCAGCTCGGGCGAGCCGGTGCCGTGCCGCTCGACCCAGCCGCGCAGCCGCCCGAGGTCCAGTGCCTCGCCGCCGAAGATGACGCGGCGCAGGGCGGGCAGGGGCTCGCCGGCGTGCCGGTCGGCCTCGATGAACTGGTAGAAGGCGGACGGCGTCTGGTTGAGCACGGTCACCCCGTGCTCGCGGACCAGCCGGTGGAAGTCGACCGGGGAGCGGGTCAGCCCGTACTCCGGCACCAGCAGCTCACCGCCGTACGCGAGCGCTCCCCACAGCTCCCAGACCGCGAAGTCGAAGGAGAAGGAGTGGAACTGGACCCAGACGTCGTGCGGTCCGAAGTCCATGTCGGGCTGGGTGTTGGCGAGCAGCGTCACCACGCTGGAGTGCGGGACGACGACGCCCTTGGGCCGGCCGGTCGATCCGGAGGTGTAGATCACGTAGGCCGGGTCGTGCCAGCCGGCCTCCCGGCAGGGGTGCGCGGGGGTGGTCTGCGGAAGTTCGTCGCCCTGGACGAGTACGCGGGCCTGTACGCCCGTGCGGGCCAGGAGTTCCGTGAAGCGGTCGCGCTGTTCCCGGTCCACGAGGACGACCTGCGGTGCGGCGTCGGCGAGGATGTACTCCAGCCGTTCGTCCGGGTACGCCAGGTCCAGCGGTACGTACGCGCCGCCCGCGGTGACGACGGCGACCAGGGCGACGACCTGCTCGACGGACCGGGGGACGGCGACGGCGACCCGTCGGCCGGAGCCGACACCGGCCGCGCGCAGCGCGGAGGCCAACTCGTTCTTGGCCTGCGCCAGTTCGCCGTAGGTCAGGGACCGGGTGCCGCCGTCGAGGCCGCACTGGGTGACGGCGGTGGCGGCCGGGTCGCGCCGCGCGGCGGTGTCGAAGAGGCCGCCCAGGGTCGTCGGCGTGATGCGCGCGGGGCGCCGGTCGCCCTCGGACGCCACGTCGTCGACCAGGGTGTCCGGTCGGGTGAGCAGGGCGGTGAGGGTCGAGGTGAACGTGCGCAGGATCGCCCGGGCGGTGGTCTCCCGCAGCAGCTCGCCGTCGTAGATCAGGTTGAAGCGGGGGCGCCCGTCGAGTGCGCGTTCCACGACCAGGGTCAGCGGGTAGTGCGGTGCGCCCTCGTTGGCGAGGTCGGTGACGACCAGGGTGTCGCCGGGCCGGCGGAGCGCATCGACGTCGGTCGCTACGTCGAACACCACAAGGGTGTCGAACAGGGAACCGGCGTCGGCCTGGCGGCCGATCCTGGCCAGGGAGACGTGCTGGTGCGGCAGGACCGCGCCCTGGTGTTCCCGCACCGAGGCGAGCAGGTCCAGGGCGGTGGTTGTGCTGGTCCAACGGGCGCGGACGGGGATCGTGTTGATGAACAGGCCCACCATGTCCTCGATGCCGGGCACGTCCGCGTCGCGGCCGGACACCGTGGAGCCGAACACCACGTCCCTGCCGTGCAGGATGCCCCCCAGTGTCACCGCCCAGGCGCTGTGCACGGCGACGCTCAACGGCACGCCGGCCGACCGGGCGGCCGCGTCGATGTCATGCTCCGGGCACACGGCGGTGTCGGCGAACCGGTCGGACGGGGTGTGGCCCTCGGCGACCAGCGACGGGCCGGGCAGGTCCGCGAGCTGCTCGCGCCACACCCGGTCGCTCTCGTCGGCGTCGCGCCCGGCGAGCCGGCGCACGTAGTCGGCGAAGCCGCCGGTCGGGTACACGGTCCCCGGCGCGTGGTACTCGGCGAGCAGGGCGCGGAGCATCGGCGGCACCGACCAGCCGTCGGCGATGATGTGGTGCACGGTCTGCACCAGGACATTGCGGCCCGGGCCGCCGCGCACGAGGGTGTAGCGCATCAACGGGCCGGTCGCCAGGTCGAATCCGGCGCGGCGGTCCCGCTCGGCCAGGCCGCGCAGCTCGGCGTCGGTGATGCCGGGGCGGTCCAGGGTGGTGTAGGGCGCCTCGACACCGTTCTCCAGTACGGAGACCACGCGGCCGTCGGCGAGGGCCACGAACCGCGCGGCCAGGTTCGGGTACAGGGTGAGCAGCCGGGTGGCCGCCGCCGCGAGCCGGTCGGCGTCCACCTCGCCGTCGAGGGTGAGCAGTTGCTGTTCGACGTAGGCGCCGGCCGAGTCGTCGTCGAAGACGGAGTGGAAGTACAGGCCCTCCTGCAACGGCGTCAGCGGCAGGATGTCCCGCAGCGACGGGCCGTCCAGGGCGTCGACGTCGGCCTGCGTCAGCGGCACCAGGCCGAAGTCGCTGGGCGAGTGGCCGCCGTGCGGGTCGAGTGCGGCCAGTCCGGCCAGGGCGTCCCGGAAGTAGCCGCCGATGGTGGCGATGTCCTCGTCGGTGAACATGCCGTCGGGCCAGGAGATGGTGGTGACCAGGTCGTACTCGCCGGTCGGAGCGGGTTCGGCGATCGCGTTGAACTCCAGGGCGCGCGGCAGACGCATGCGCGGATCACGCTTCTCGCCCAACTGGCCTGTCGCGCGGGCGAGTTGCCAGTCGCCGGGCTCTCCGGCGGCGAAGCGGCCCAGGTAGTTGAAGAGCACCTGCGGTGCGGGCGCGTCGAACTCGGTGTCGGTCAGGTACCGCAGGGCGCCGTAGGAGACGCCGTTGTCCGGCACCCGGGCGAGGTCTTCCTTGACCGCCTTGAGGGCGGCGGTCAGATAGGCGGGGTCGGTGAAGTCGGCCGCCGTGCCGGGATCGACGGTGACCGGGAAGAGGGTGGTGAACCAGCCGACGGTTCGCGACAGTTCGGGCTCGAAACCGGCGGAGGCGGCCACGAACTGTCCCTCGCGGCCGTGGCCTTCCAGTTCGATGTGCGCGAAGGTCTGATCCTGTCCCAGGTCGCGGCGCCATCGGGCGAGCGCGACGGCGAGCCCGGTGAGCAGGACGTCGTTGACGCCCGCGTGGAACTTCGCGGGGATGTCGCCCAGCAGCGCGGCCGTGACCTCCGGGCCGGCCGAGACGGTGCGAAGTCGCTCCGTGGCGACGGTGTCGGCTTCGGACAGCGCGCGCCTGCCCACCGGGCGGTCCTCTCCCGGCAGCGGGCGCCAGTAGTAGGAACCGTCCGCGTCGAAGGCCGCGCGCTCCAGCAACTGCGTCCAGCGGCGGAAGGACGTGCCCACCGGGGGCAGCTCGACGGGGGCACCCGAGGTGAGCTGCCGCCAGGCCGTGGCCAGGTCGTCCATCAGGATCCGCCAGGACACACCGTCGATCACCACGTGATGGGCGACCAGGACCAGCTGCCGCGCCGCGGGGCGCCAGACGGCTCGCAGCATCAGCCCGTTGTCGGGGTCCAGGGCGTCGGTGGCGAGTGCGACGCACACGTCGAGCGGCCGGTCGCTCTCCTGCCAACCGGTGACGGCCCGGTCCGGCTCCGGGATGTCGAAGCTCCAGCGGTCCGCGCGCACCAGCCTGGCGCGCAGCATGTCGTGCCGGCGGACCACGGCGGTGAGGATCTCGTCGAGCGCGTCGGCGGTCAGGTCCGGCGGGGTGTTCAGCACGACGGACTGCACGAAGCCGTCGATCGCGTCGGTGGTCTCGCCGAGCCACTGCACGATGGGCGAGCCCACGACGGGCCCGGTCGCGACGTCGCGGTGGTCGACCGTGGAGACGTCCTCCCGGCTCGCGACCGCGGCCAGGGCACCCACGGTGCTGTGGGTGAAGATCTGCCGCGCCGTGACGTACAGGCCCGCGTCGCGCAGCGCGGTCAACAGCGAGATCGCCAGGATGCTGTCGCCGCCGAGCTGGAAGAAGTCCTGGTCGACGCCGACCTCTTCGAGCCGCAGCACCGCCGCGACCGCCGCGCAGACCGCGCGCTCGTCGTCGGTGGTGGGCCGTACGAGGGTGCCCGTGCCGATCGTGGGCTCCGGCAGGGCGTTGCGGTCGAGCTTGCCGTTGGCGGTGAGCGGGAACTCCGTCATGACGACGATGTGGGCGGGCACCATGTACTCGACCATGTGCTCGGCTGCCCACGCCTTGACCTCGTCCGCCCGCAGGTCCTCGCTGCCCGCGGCCGGGATGACGTAGCCCACCAGATAAGTGCCGCCCGCCGCGTTCTTCCGGGCGACGACGCAGGTGTGCCGTACGCCGGGGTGCTCGGCGAGGCCGACCTCGACGTCCTCGATCTCCAGCCGCATGCCGCGGATCTTGATCTGGTTGTCGGCACGCCCGAGGAAGTCCAGGGAGCCGTCCGGGGCGAACCGGGCGAGGTCGCCGGTGCGGTAGAGGCGGGAGCCGTCGTTCGCGAAGGGGTTGGCGACGAACCGGGAGGCCGTCAGACCGGGCGCGCCCACGTAGCCACGCCCCAGGAGGAACCCGCCCACGTACAGTTCGCCGCCGACACCGACGGGGACCGGGCGCAGCTCCTCGTCGAGGACGTACAGCTGGGTGTTGGGGTTGGCCTTGCCGATGGAGGTCGACAGGCGCTCCGCCTCTCCCCGGTAGATGACGTGCGAGACGCCGATGGTCGTCTCGGCCGGGCCATAGCCGTGGTACATGGGGATGTCGAGCTTGGTGCGGAACCTCTCGTACAGCTCCGGGGTCAGCACCTCGCCGCCGCACCACACGTGCCTGAGGCTGTCCAGCCGCCCGGAGTCGCCGGCGATCTCCAGCAGCACGTCCAGCATGGACGACACCAAGTAGGTGAAGGTGACGCGCTGTTCGGCGATGACGCTCAGCAGGTGGTGCGGGTCGCGTTCACCGCCGGGGCGCAGCACCACCAGGCGGGCGCCGGACACCAGCGGCAGGAATATCTCGTTGATGGAGATGTCGAAGGACAACGGCGCCTTGAACAGCGAGGCGTCGTCGTGGCCGAAGCCCAGGATCTCGTTCGCCTGCCACAGCAGGCGCTCGCTGATCGCCTCGTGCCGGATCATGGCGCCCTTGGGCCGTCCGGTGGAGCCGGACGTGAAGATCACGTAGGCGAGGGCGTCGCCGTGGACGGTGATGCCGGTCCCCTCGGTGGGGTGGGATCCGTGGCGCCAGTCGTCGAGGTCGACGGCCACGGCCGGCGGTTCGGCCGGGTCGTGCTCACCCGAGTCGTTGAGCTGCACGACGACGCGGGCGTCCTCGATGACGACGGCCCGGCGCGCGGCGGGCCACTGCGGATCGAGCGGCACGAACGCGCACCCCGCCCGGAGCACGGCGAGCAGCCCGACGACCATCTCGGCGGAGCGGCCCAGTGAGATGCCGACGACCTGTTCGTGGCCGAGGCCGCGCTCGATCAAGTGGTGGGCCAACTGGCTGGAAAGGTCGGCTGCCTGACGGTAGGTCAGTGAACGGCGCTCGTCCACGATGGCGACGGCGTCCGGCCTGGTACGCGCCTGCTCGTGGAACATCTCGACGATGGTGGGGCGGCTCCGGTCGGCCCCGGTGTCGTTCCACCGGGCCAGGAGTTCGAGTCTGGCCGCCACGCTGGACGGGCCGATGGTGCCGAGAGGCCGGTCCGGGAAGTCGGCCAGGTCGTCCAGCGCGAGCTGCGCCTCGGCCGGCGAGACGCCGTCGGGCACGCGGATGCTCCGGCCGTCCGCGCCGACCTCCCAGTCTCCGGGGCCGGCCCCGCCGTTGTCGACCCATCCGAGGACGTCGGCGAACAGGGTGCCGGGGGTGAGGTCGATGCCGTCGGGGCTCTCACCCGTCGTCCAGTACGACAGCCCGATGGCGCAGGCTTCGGTGATGGTCCTGTCGGAGTGGTCGCCAGTCCGCCGGCGTACGTCGGCCAGGCGTGCGGGAGAAAGCCGTACGAGACGAGCGCTCGGTTCCATCATCGAAGACTCAGCACCCTTTCAAGGAAACCAGAAATCAAGCCCAGCCCGGCTCGGGCCTGCCTAACTACCCTCGCGCCATGCCTGCCACAGCCGGGCGTACCGGCCGCCCAGAGCCACCAACTCGTCGTGTGTGCCCTGCTCGACGACGCGGCCCGCGTCCAGCACGGCGATCCGGTCCGCCGCCATCGCCTGGGTCAGCCGGTGCGCCACGAACAGGGTGGTCCGGCCCGCGCAGGCCGCCACGACCGCGCGTTCCAGCTCGGCGGCGCCCTCGCTGCCGGCCTCCGCGGTGGACTCGTCGAGCACCACCACGGGCGAGCGGGCCAGCACCAGCCGGGCCAGGGCGATCTGGGCGATCTTGGTGACGTCCAGGCGCTCACCGCCCTCGCCGACCGTGGTGTTCAGCCCGCCGGGCAGCGCCTGGACCCAGGCGTCGGCGCCGACCGTGCGCAGTGCGTCCGTCAGTTCGGCGTCGGTCGCCCCGGGCGCGGACAGCCGCAGGTCGTCGGCGAGCGGGCCGGAGAACACATGCGTCTCCTGCGTCAGGATGCTGACCAGGGCCCGCGCCCCGGCCTCGTCCAGACCGGCCAGGTCGGTCGTGCCGATGCGCACGGAGCCGGCCTCGAGCGTCCCGATGCCCGCGATCAGCGCGGCCAGGGTCGTCTTGCCCGCACCCGTCGCGCCCACCAGGGCGAGCGAAGCACCGGCCGGGATCGTCAGATCGACCTCCCTCAGCACCGGTTCCTCGGCACCGGGGTAACGGAACGTCAGCCCCCGCACCGTCACCGGAAGCGGCTCGGCGTCCGCTGGCGCGACGGCCGGGTCACCCACCAGCCGGCCCTCACCGGCCTCCCCCAGCACGCCGACGAGCCGGGTCAGGCTCGCGCCCGACTTCTGCGCCTCGTCGAAGGTGAACATGATGAGGCCCAGCGGGCCGAACAGCCGGTGGAACAGCAGCGGGGCCGCCGACACCTCGCCCAGGGTGGCGGCGTCGGCCTCCAGCAGGGCGTACCCCACCACGATGATCAGGACCAGCCCGATGAACTCGGCGCGGTTCTCCCGGCCGACGAACCGGCCGAAGAACCGGAACACCTCGATACCGAGATCCCGCACCCGCCAGGACTCGCTGGTGACCTTCTCACGGAAGGCGCCCTCCAGCCGGTACGCACGGACCGTGTCGATCCCGTTCAGACCGCTGATCAACGCCTGCGCACGGTCGGCCTGGGCCACCCGCTGTTTGCGGTAGAGCGGCGCTGAGCGGGGGAGGTACCAGCGCAAGGCCAGCGCGTACGCGGGCAGGGCGCCGGCGCCCGCCAGTCCGAGCCGCCAGTCCAGCCCGAACATGCCGAACGTGGCGATGGCGACCAGCACTCCGGCCGAGAACACCGTGGGGATGGCCGTTCGGATGCCCTTGGAGATGACGGCGACGTCATCGCCGACCCTGGAGAGCACGTCTCCCCGGCCGACCTGTTCGATGCGGGCGCTCGGCATCCCCAGCACCGCCCGGACGGCCCCTTCCCGAAGTCGCGCGAGCAGGTCGGCGCCCAGCCGGCCGATCAGGTACGTCGACACCGCGGTGGCCGCCGCGCCGAGCAGCGCGGCGGCCCCGATCAGGACCCCGATGGTGACCAGGACCGAGCGCGACTCGCCCTCGACCACGCCGTCGACCACCCGGCCGAGCAGCAGGACCGGCAGCACCTGGAGCGCCGCGCCGGCCACCGTGGTGAGCACGGTGGCCGCCGACAGCCAGGGCACCTCGCGGCAGTGCGCCGCGACCCATCGGGAGGCCTCGCGCCCGGTCGCCGTGTGCAGGGCTGCCGGGGCGGGGCGGGTGGCGGTCGCGCTCACACCGCGACCCGGGCGGGCAGGGGACAGGACAGGGTGACCGGCATCGCTACTCGGCCACCGACTTCACGAGCTCGTCGACGGCGTACGGCATGGACAGCAGGGTGCCCTGGGAGATGGCGGCGCCGACTGCCGGGCCTTCGCTGTCCAGCAGGTAGGACACCTCGCCCTTCTTCACGGCGTCCAGGTTGGCGAACAGCTTGAACTTCTTCAGGGCCGCCGTGTCGGCCTTGTCGTTGATGACGAAGACGCGGTCGACGTCGACCAGGTCGACGCGTTCGGGCGAGAGCTTGGTGTAGAAGCTGCCGTCGGCGACCTTGTCGATCTCGGTCTGGTACTGGAAGCCGATGCCCGTCACGAGCCGGCCGCGCACATCGGTGGAGGTGAACGGCGCCACCGAGTTCTCGTACCAGGACAGTACGACGGCCTTCTGCTTCGCGAACTCGGGGTGCGCCTTCTTGGCCGTGTCCAGCTTGCCCTGGATGTCCCGCACCATCTTCTCGCCCTCCTCGGCCTTGCCGAGTGCCTTGGCGATGTGCAGGGCGTTGTCCTGCCAGGGGGCGCTGAACGGCTCCTTCTCGGCCTTGGTGCGGGCCACCGTCGGCGCGATCCTGGAGAGCTTGTCGTAGCCGGCCTGGTCGATCTCGGAGTAGACCGCGATGATCAGGTCGGGGCGCAGGGCGGCGATCTTCTCGTAGTTGGGGCCGGTGTCACCGTTCTTCATGATGACCTCGGGCTTGGTGTCGCCCCACTTGTCCTTCACCCAGGGCCACTGGGTGTTGATGTCGGGGCTCTTGCCCGCCGGGTTCGGGTACTGGTCGGTCATGCCGACCGGCTTGATGCCGAACGCCAGGACGCTCTGGTCGTCGGTGTAGCCGACCGTGACGACCCGCTTCGGGGCCTCGGTGACCTTCGTGGTGCCGAACGCGTGCTCCACGGTGACCGGGAAGGCGCCGGCCGCGGCGGTCGAGGTGGTGTCGTTGCCCTTGTCCGCCGAGTCCGATTCGGAACCGCACCCCGTGAGGAGGCCGACGCCGAGCGTGGCGACGGAGAGCAGTGCCGCGACCCGCCGCCATGGCTTCCTGTGCGTCGTTCTGTGGAGGAGCATCCGTCAATCCCCTTGCTTTTCCGCACTGTCCAGTACGCCCCCGGGTAAGGGCAGGCAAACCGTACCGCAAGGCGGTAAGGTAAGCCTAGCCTTACTTGCATAACTTTCTGGCGGGCTAGTCGAGTTGGACATGCGTGCGACCGATCGGGACGATGAGCGGCCGGTCCCCCACCGGGTCGTCGATGATCTTGGCGTGCAGTCCGAACGCCTCCTGCAGCAGCTCGGCGGTCAGCACGTCACGGGGATGCCCCTGCGCCAGGATCGACCCCGCCCGCATCACGATGAGGTTGTCGCTGTAGCGCGCGGCCAGATTGAGGTCGTGCAGCACCATCACCACGGTGCAGCCCGACTCGTGCAGATCGTCGACCAGATCGAGCACGTCCATCGCGTGCGCCAGGTCGAGGTAGGTGGTCGGCTCGTCCAGCAGGAGCAGATCGGTGCCCTGGGCCAGGGTCATCGAGATCCAGACGCGCTGCCGCTGTCCGCCCGACAGCGCGTCGACCGGACGGTCGGCCAGGTCGGAGACGCCAGTCATGGCCAGCGCGCGCTCCACGACGTCGGCGTCGTCCGAGGACCACTGCCGCAGCCAGCTCTGGTGCGGATGGCGGCCCCTGGCGACCAGGTCGGCCACCGTCAATCCCTCGGGCGCGACCGGCGCCTGCGGGAGCAGGCCGAGTTTCCTCGCCACGTCCCTGGTCCGGAGCCGGGCGATGTCGTCGCCGTCCAGCACGACCGTCCCCCTGGACGGTTTGAGCAGCCGGGACAGGGTGCGCAACAGGGTCGATTTTCCACAGCCGTTGGGGCCGATGATGGTGGTGATCACGGCGGGGGGTATCGCCACGTCGAGATCGTCGATGACGGTCCGGGCGCCGTAGCCGACCGTGACGCCCCTGGCTGCCAGCCGTGAGGCTTGATCGGACTTCGACTCGACCCCGGTGACGGACTGAGTGACCACAAGGCCCCCTTACTTAGGCTCGCCTGACTTTGTATCAGCTATCGCCGGTTCGCCCGTACCAGCAGATAGACGAGGAAGGGGCCGCCGATCGCCGCGGTGACCACGCCGACCGGGAGACTGACGGGCAGTGCCGTGCGGGCGACCAGGTCCGAGCCGGTCAGCAGCAGCCCGCCGACCAGCGCGGAGGCCACCATGGGCGGCGTCGGGCAGCGTGCCAGACGCATCGCCACCTGCGGGGCCACCAGCGCCACGAACGGGACCGGGCCCGCCGCGCTCACCGCCACGCCGGCCAGCAGCACGGCGCACAGCAGGAGGACCGCCCGCACGGCCGAGTAACGGACGCCCAGGCCGGCGGCGACGTCGTCACCGAGGTGCATCGGCTTGAACTGGAAAGCGGCGCCCGCCACGACGACCAGGAGGACGAGCGTGCCCCAGAGGGCCACCTGGACCTCGCCCCACGACCGGTCGTCCAGCGAGCCCACCAGCCATGCCTGAGCCTGGGCCACGTCCCTGATGTCGGCCGTGACGAGCAGCCAGGTCGTGAGGGCCTCCATCACGGCGCTCACCGAGATGCCGATGAGGATGAGCCGCAGGCCGTCGATGCCGCGCCGCCAGGCGAGGAAGTACACCAGCAGGCCGGTGCCGAGACCGCCCATGAGCGCCGCCGCCGACAGGCCCACGGAGTTGACGACCGCCGCGGCCGTCCCGCCCGACACCGTCACCAGGAACACCGCGACCGCGCTGGCGCCGTTCGTGATCCCCAGGACGTCCGGACTGGCCAGCGGGTTGCGGGCGATGGACTGCGTGAGTGCTCCGGACACCCCCAGCGCGATGCCCACGACGAGCCCGGCCAGGGCCCGCGGCATCCGCAGGTCCATGATCACGAACTCGTCGACCCGCTCGCCCCGGCCGAGGAGCGTGGCGATCACCTGGGGCAGTCCGATGGGGAAGTCCCCGACGCCGATGGACAGACAGAACACCAGGAACGTCGCCGCCGCGAGCAGCAGCGAGACGCACACGATCCACGGCCGCCACACGAACGACACCCGGCCGAGCCGCACGCCCGGCGTCACCGACGGCTTCACGTCTGTCCCGTTCGTGCGCGGCTCCACACCTGTCCTGTTCATGCGCTCTTGAACTTTCCGCGCCACACCAGAGCCGCGAAGAACGGGGCGCCCAGCAGAGCGACGACGACCCCCGCGTCCAGCTCGCTCGGCCGCACCACCAGGCGGCCCACGATGTCGCAGACCAACAGGACGACGGCGCCGAGCAGTCCCGCGTACGGCACCAGCCAGCGGTAGTCGGGCCCGGTCAGGTACCGGGCCACGTGGGCCACCATGAGCCCGAGGAACGCGATGGGCCCGCAGGCGGCCGTCGCGGCGCCCGCCAGCAGGGTGATGGCGGTGATGCCGATGGTCCGGCTCAGTGCGATGTTCACCCCGAGCCCGCGCGCCACGTCGTCACCCAGGTTGAGCAGGTTGAGGGCGGGCAGCGTGATCAGGGCCAGCACCAGTCCGGCCGCGATGAACCCGGTCACCGGCCAGATGACGCCGAATCCCACGCCGGCCACGGAGCCCGCGTTCCAGAACCGCAGCGCGTTCAGCGACTTCTGGTCCGACAGGGCGATCGCCGTGGTCATCGCCGCGAGGAACACCGTGACTCCCTGCCCGGCCAGGGCGAGCGTCAGTGGGTTCCCGGCGCCCCGGCCGATGCTCGCAAGGCCGAACACCACGACGCCGGCGACGGCCGCCCCCAGGAACGCGAACCAGATGTACTGGAACGGATCGGAGAGCCCGAACACGGCGATCACCGTCACGACGGCGAACGAGGCGCCGGAGTTCACGCCCAGGAGGCCGGTGTCGGCGATCGGGTTGCGCGTGTACCCCTGGATCAGTGCCCCGCCGACCCCGAGGGCGACGCCCGCCACGATCGCGAGCACCGTCCGGGGCACCCGCACGGTCTCGACGATGAGCCTGATCTCGGTGAGCCGCTGGTCGGACTCCGGCCGCGCGAACAGCGCGTGCCACACCTCGCCGGGGCTCAGCGCGCGCGCCCCGACGGCCAACGACACCGCCCCCACGGCCACGAGGACCAGCGCCAGCGCGCCGAGTCCCACAACTCGCCGCCGACGGGCCCGAGTTGCGACCTCGGACGCGGGGCGCTCCACTGCGATCGTGCCCATGTCGACGTACGTTATCCCTTTGATCAGCGAGAACGGCAGCGCCCCAAGGGGCGCGGGGAACGGCGCGCCCAGCCACATTCGGCCCGCACACGCAATGCGGCCTCACCAGCGGAGCTAACGCGCCGTGCTGCCCGTTCCGTCGGCGACCGTCCGGGCCGCGTCGGACACGGGCTTGCGGCCCCGGCCGAGGAGCGAGTCGAGGATCTCGCCGACCCTGACGGCGGTGTTGGAGAGCAAGGACGAGGTGATGCCGTGCGTGTGCTCGGTGCCGCCCTGGAGGTAGATGCCGCAGTGCAGGTCCGGCTCCGTCGCGATGCGGTAGTCGCGCTCGACGCGGACCCTGCCCTCGTCGTCACGCAGGCAGCGGTCGGCCACCTCGCCGAGCAGACCGACGGGGTCGGCGGGGCTGTAGCCGGTGGCGAAGACCACGACGTCGGCCTCCAGGGAGGTCTCCTCGCCGGTGACGAGGGACGTGACGGCGGCGGTGACCTTGTCCGGCGTCTCCTTGACACCGGTGAGCCTGGAGACGTTGAGGAAGCGCAGGCGCTCGGTGCCGAGGACCTTCTCCTGGTACATCTGCCGGTACAGATCGTCGATCAGGTCGATGTCCACCACGGAGTAGTTGGTGTTGCCGTGGTAGTTCATCAGCCGGCGTTTGACGTCCTTCGGCGCCGCGAAGAACTCGTCGACGGCCTCGGGGTCGAAGATCCGGTTGGCGAAGGCGCTGTCGTCGGCGGGGCTGTAGCCGTAGCGGGAGAAGACGGCGCAGACCTCGGCCTCGGGGAAGCGCCGGTGCAGGTAGGCGACGTTCTCGGCGGCACTCTGACCCGCGCCCACGACGACGAACCGGGACGGCGAGGTGCCCTCCAACGCGTCGACCCGGCCCAGCAGTTCGGAGTTGTGCCAGACGCGGTCGCTGCGCTCCACGCCCTCCGGCATGAGGGGACGCAGGCCGGTGCCGAGGACGAGGTTGCGGGCCCGGTGGACCTCCAGGCCCTCCCCCGAACGGACCGTCACATCCAGGTACTCCACGGCACCGTCGCGCAGGACGGGCATGACGCCGACGACCTCGTGGCCGTAGGAGACCATGTCGTCGACCTGGGCCGCTGCCCACTCGAAGTAGTCGTGGAACTCCACCCGCAGCGGGAAGAGGTTCTTGTGGTTGATGAAGTCGATCAGCCGTCCCCTGCTCTTGAGGTAGCACAGGAAGCTGTACTCGCTGGCCGGGTTCCGGAGCGTCACCAGGTCCTTGAGGAAGGACACCTGCATGGTCGCGTCGTCGATGAGCATGCCCCGGTGCCAGCCGAAGCGCGGCTGTTGCTCGAAGAAGTGAGCGGAGACCGCCTCTTCCCCACCGGCGCGCGCGTTGTGCTCGCTGAGCGCGATCGCCATGGCCACGTTGGACGGCCCGAAGCCGATGCCAATGAGGTCGTGGATCAAAGGGGCGTCGCCAGGACGAGCCTGTGCCATGTCACTCCCATCGTACGAAGTCGGGCAGGCCGAAAGAGGCACCACCCAAAACTTAGGTAAGGCTAAGTTCATCCCCTGGGGCTGTCCATAGACAAAACGGACACGCGGCGAGCGCCCGATCACCAACACGCCTGAAAAACGGCCCCGTTGACCACTTAGGTAAGCCTTGCTTTACTGACCTCGGCTATTCCCTGCCTCGAGGAGGAACCCCATGCGGGTCGTCATGTTCGGTTACCAGACCTGGGGCCACCGCACCCTCCAAGCCCTCCTGGACTCCGAGCACGACGTGGTCCTGGTCGTGACGCACCCCAAGAGCGAGCACGCCTACGAGAAGATCTGGAGCGACTCGGTCGCCGACCTCGCCGAGGAGAACGGCGTACCGGTCGTGATCCGCAACCGCCCTGACGACGACGAGCTGTTCGAGCGCCTCAAGGAGGCCGACCCGGACATCATCGTGGCCAACAACTGGCGTACGTGGATTCCGCCGCGCATCTTCGACCTGCCGCGCCACGGCACGCTGAACGTGCACGACTCGCTGCTGCCGAAGTACGCCGGCTTCTCGCCGCTGATCTGGGCGCTGATCAACGGCGAGCCCGAAGTGGGCGTCACCGCGCACATGATGAACGACGAACTCGACGCCGGCGACATCGTGCGTCAGGAGGCGGTGGCAGTCGGGCCGGCCGACACGGCGACCGACCTGTTCCACAAGACCGTCGACCTCATCGCCCCGGTCACCATCGGCGCGCTCGGCCTCATCGCCTCGGGGCAGACGGAGTTCACCAAGCAGGACCGTTCCCAGGCCAGCTTCTTCCACAAGCGGTCCATCGAGGACAGCCGCATCGACTGGACCTGGCCGGCCGAGGACCTGGAGCGGCTGGTCCGCGCGCAGTCCGAGCCGTACCCCAGCGCCTTCACCTTCCACAAGGGCAAGCGGCTGGAGGTGCTGGCCGCCGTCGTCTCCGAGGGCCGGTACGGCGGCACACCCGGCCGCGTCTTCTACCGCGAGGGCGAGGGCGTGGTGATCGTCGCCGGAGCCGACGCCCGCACCGGCCGCAACCACGGCCTGGCCATCACGCGGGTCCGGACCGAGGACGGCCGGGAGCTGCCCGCGACCGAGTACTTCACCACCATGGGCGGCTACTTGACCAGCCGGCCCTGAGTCCACTGTGAAATTTCTGTGCAACGCGTGAGACTTCAACTTTCAAGATTCCGTGGGCGGGCGGCGGCTGCGACAGTGAGTCCCATGGGGGCAGTACATGACGTCGAGTCGAACCACCGGGACGACAGTTGGCCTACCACGACACGTACCACCGGACCGCCGCCGCGTTCCTGAGCCCCGTCCTCGGCTGGGTCCTGGCCCTCACCGGGGCCGTGGTGCTCCCCCTGACCGTCGCGACGGCCCTCGAACCGGAACCCGGGCGGTGGCATGACCAGAGCCCCGGCCTGTACACCGTGCGGATCGCCGAGGACACGCCCGGGAAGCCGGGCGTCCCGACGCCCAGGACCGACGGCCCGCCGTAGCCTGGGGGCTCACGCCCGCCAGGCGTACCGCCGTTCGGGCCGGCCGGCGACGCCGTAGCGCAGGGACACCTCCGCGCTGCCGGTGCCGTGGAAGTACTCCAGGTAGCGGCGGGCGCTCACCCGGGACACGCCGGTCAGCGCGGCGCACTCGGAGGCGGACAGGGTGCCGTCCGCCTCGCGCAGGGCCCGCTCGACGAGCTCGGCGGTCTCCACGCTCATGCCCTTGGGCAGCGCGGGGGCAGGTGCGGGGACGCCGGCTCCGGCCAGCACCCGGTCGATGTCGGCCTGGCCTCGCACCACCGCCATGAGCAGCCGGCCCCGTTGGGCGGCGTAGCGCTCCAGGCGGGGACGCAGATCATCGAAGTCGAAGGGTTTCAGGAGGTAGTCGACGACTCCCTGCCGGACGGCGCCCCGGACCGTGTCGGTCTCCTGCGCGGCGCTGATGACCATGACGTCGCAGTCGTGGCCGGCGGTGCGCAACCGGGGGATGACGTCCAGGCCGAAGAGGTCGGGGAGATACAGGTCGAGCAGGACGAGGTCGGGGCGCAGTTCCTCCACGGCCTCGATCGCCTGTCCGCCGGTGTACGCCACGCCGACGACCCGGAATGGCTCGACGCGTTCGACGTACGCGCGGTGGACCCGGGCCACCATGAAGTCGTCGTCGACCACGAGGACGTCGATCGTGCCCGCCTTGGGGCGTGTTCCGGTCGTGTCGCCCGATCCGTCCGTGTCGCCTGATCTGGTCATGTTGCTTGTTCTGGTCATGTCGCCCGGTCTGGTCATGTCGCCTGGTCCGGTCATGGGGCCGCTCCTTCCGCCACCGCTTCGGGGAGGTGGCTGACGGTCATGCGTGCGGTGAACACGGCCCCGTCGGGGGTGTTGGCCACCGAGATCTCTCCCCCGTGCCGTTCACAGACCAGCTTGGTCAGGGCCAGTCCGATGCCGCGCTCGCCCTCCCGCGCGGCCTTGGTGGTGAAGCCGTGGGAGAACACCTCGCGGGCCAGTTCGGGAGCCACGCCCGGCCCCGAGTCGCGGACCGCGATCTCCACACTGGAGGCGTCCTGGCGCAGCGCCACCTCGACCCATCGTTCCCCGGCGTGCGCCGCGGCGTCGACGGCGTTGTCCACGAGGTTTCCCACGACGGTCGCCACGTCGGCGGCGTCCTCCGGGGCCAGCCGCTCCAGCGCGCTGTCGTCCGAGATGCGCAGGCTGACCTTCCGTTCGGCCGCGAGGGACGACTTCGCCATCAGCAGCGCTGCCACGGCCGTGTCGCGGACGCGGCGGCTGAGGGTGACGTCCAGCGACTGGCGGCGCTGGTTCAACGCGCGGATGTAGCGCACGACTTCGTCCTGCTCGCCGATCTGGATCAGCCCGGAGATGGTGTGCAGTTGGTTGGCGAACTCGTGCGCCTGCGCTCGCAGGAGCTCCGAGGAGCTGCGGAAGGAGCCGATCTCCCGCTCCAGGCGGGCCAGTTCGGTGCGGTCGCGCAGGGTGGTGACCGAGCCCAGGAGCCGGCCGTCCTTGGTGACGGTCATCCGGTTCATCACCAGGACCCGGCCGTGGCGGACGACGACCTCGTCCCCCTGGCCCGCGGCGGTGCCGGCCAGCACATCGCGCAGCCGTCCGTCGATGCCCAGACCGTCCAGGCTCTGGCCGACGCAGTCCTCGGGCAGGTCGAGCAGGCGCCGGCCCATGTCGTTGACGAGGGTGAGCCGGTGCTGCGGGTCCAGGGCGACGACGCCCTCGGCGATCCCGTACAGCATCGCCTCCCGGTGCTCGGCGAGTCCCGCGATCTCCCCCGGCTCCAGCCCGAGGGTCTGCCGCTTCACCCGCCGCGCGAGCAGCCAGGAGCCGGCCACACCGAGCCCGCTGGCGATACCCAGATAGGCGAGCAGATACGAGGAGGCACCGCTGAGCCGCTGCCAGACGGTCGGGTCGGCCTCGCCGATCATCACCGTGCCGAGGATCCGGCCGAGGTTCTCCTCCGTCGCCCCGAGGACGGGGACCTGGGCGGCCAGTTCGCGGCTGCCGTCCAGCGTCAGCTGCCCCGACCAGCCTCGCGCCCGGTCGGCGCCCGGCTCGGCGGGCAGCCGCTCGCCGACCACCGTGGGGTTCGTGGAGCTGACGATCCGGCGCGAGGCGTCGGCCACCGTCACCGAGGTCACTGAGGACTGCGCCTGCGTGGCGTGCACCAGCGGGGCGAGCGTCTCCCCGGGCGCGGGACGCGCCAGCTGGCTGCGCACCAGGGGGTTGGCGGCCAGCTGTTCGGCCAGTGCGCTCACCCGGCGTCCCTCGACCCGGTCGAAGGTGGCCTGCGACTGGGCGAGCGAGACCGCGGCGACCGCCAGCAGCACCATCACGACGATGGCGAGCTGGAGCACCAGCATCTCGCCCGCGAGCGAATGGCGACGAAAGGTGGCGACCACAATGAACTCACTTCGATGCCGACACAGGTGGGGCGGCTCATGTGCCGAGTCGCACAATCATGACCCCGGCCAGGCGAAACCGGAAGTGAGGTGCCAGGAGACGTCCCGGACCGCGGCCCGGGCCGGCGGCTGGTTCCGGCCCGGGCGGCGGTGACGTCAGGAGGTGCTCGCGCTCGGGCCGATGCCCCGCAACTCCCTGACCGTGCCGCCGAGTTTCGCGCGGAGGGGCTCCAGCATCTCCGGCTTGGCGCTGACCACCCAGCGCATGCCGACGAGGTAGGTGCCCCCGTACACCCGGGCCGCCTCCAGCCAGGTCTCCTTGAGCTTCTCCTGGGGGAAGGTGGTGATGAGGTAGTCGCCCTTCTCGGTGTGGCAGACGCCCTCGCGCAGTTCCTCCGCCTCGGTGCGGATCTTCACCTTGCAGCCGGTCAGGCCGGCGATCACCTCCACCTTCGCCGGCGCGACCACGCCGGCGGCGGGAGCGGCGGACCCGCTCGGGGGTGCCGTCCTGCCACCGGCGGCGGGCTTGTCGTCGTCACCGCCGCCGCAGGCGGTGACCAGGGGGAGCATCACCAGCGCGGCGGCCGGCGCGGCGGCGCGCAGCCGCAGGGTGCGGGAACGGGGCCGGCGGCTGGATCGTGCGTGCGGTTGCTGCTGGGACACGTCGTCTCTCCGGATGCGGACCGTCCCGCCCTCGTGGGCGGGCAGGAGTACTCGTCAGGGGTACGAAAGGGCGCCCGGCGCCGTTCACCGAGGTCGGGCGCGTTACGCGGCGGCCCCGTCCGCGACCGTGCTCTCCGTCCCGCCGAACTGGGTCCGGTACAGCTGCGCGTACCGCTCCCCGGCCGCCAGGAGTTCCTCGTGCGTGCCGCGTTCCACGATCCGGCCGGCCTCGACCACCAGGATCTGGTCGGCCGTGCGGACCGTGGAGAGCCGGTGGGCGATCACGACCGCCGTCCTGCCTTCGAGGGCTTCGGCGAGTGCCTCCTGGACGGCGGCCTCGGAGGTGTTGTCGAGGTGGGCGGTGGCCTCGTCGAGGATGACGACGCGCTGACGGGCCAGCAGCAGCCGGGCGATGGTCATGCGCTGGCGCTCGCCGCCGGAGAGCCGGTAGCCGCGTTCGCCGACCACCGTGTCGAGACCGTCGGGCAGCGACCGTACGAGGTCGTCGAGGCGGGCGCGGCGCAGGGCGTCCCACAGGTCGCTCTCCGTGGCCGTGGGGCGGGCCAGGAGGAGGTTGGCGCGGACGGTGTCGTGGAAGAGGTGCCCGTCCTGGGTGACCATGCCGAGGGTCTCCCGCAGGGAACGGGCGCTCAGGTCGCGGACGTCGACGCCGCCGACGCGTACGGCGCCGTCGTCGACGTCGTACAGGCGCGGCAGCAGTTGCGCGACGGTCGACTTGCCCGCGCCGGAGGAGCCGACGAGCGCCACGGTCTGCCCCGGTTCGGCGCGGAAGGAGATGCCGTGCAGGACCTCGTCACCGCCCCGCCTGTCGAGCGTGGCGACCTCCTCCAGGGAGGCCAGGGAGACCTTGTCGGCGGCGGGGTAGCCGAAGCGGACGTGGTCGAACTCGACCGCGACGGGCCCGTCGGGCACCCGGCGCGCGTCCGGCTTCTCCTCGATGAGCGGCTTCAGGTCGAGCACCTCGAAGACCCGCTCGAAGCTGACGAGGGCGCTCATCACCTCGACCCGCGCCCCGGCGAGCGCGGTGAGCGGCGCGTACAGCCGGGTGAGGAGCAGTGCCAGCGACACGACCGCTCCGGGCTCCAGCGTGCCGCGCAGGGCGAGGGCGCCGCCGAGGCCGTAGACCAGAGCCAGGGCGAGCGCGGAGACCAGGGTGAGGGCGGTGATGAACGCGGCCTGGGCGGTCGCTGTCCGGACGCCGATGTCCGCGACCCGGCGGGCGCGTTCGGCGAACTCCGCCGACTCCTCCTCGGGGCGTCCGAAGAGCTTGACCAGGGTGGCGCCGGGCGCGGAGAAGCGCTCGGTCATGCGGGTGCCCATGGCCGCGTTGAGCGTCGCGGCCTCCCGCTGCATACGGGCCATCCGGCTGCCCATGCGGCGGGCCGGGATCACGAACACCGGCAGCAGCACCAGCGCGAGCAGGGTGACCTGCCAGGACAGCGTGAGCATCACGGCCAGGGTGAGCAGCAGCGTGACGAGGTTGCTGACCACTCCGGACAGGGTGTTGCTGAACGCGCGCTGGGCGCCGATGACGTCGTTGTTGAGTCGGGAGACCAGGGCGCCCGTACGAGTGCGTGTGAAGAACGCCACGGGCATGCGCTGCACATGGTCGAAGACGGCGGTCCGCAGATCGAGGATGAGGTGCTCGCCGAGCGTCGCCGATAGCCTCCGGCCGAGGATGCCGAGCGCCGCCTCCGCCACCGCGATCAGCGCGATGAGCAGGGACAGGCGTACGACGGTGCCCTCCGTGCCGTCCGAGACGATCGCGTCGACGACGCTCCCGGCCAGCACCGGAGTCGCCACGGCGAGCAGGGCGGTCCCCACTCCGAGCAGGACGAACAGGGCGATGCGGCGCCGGTGCGGGCGGGCGAACGCTCCGATGCGGCGCAGGGTGGCGATGGCGAGGGGGCGGCGCTCCTCCTGGGCGTTCATGACGCTGTGCAGTTGTGTCCACGCTGTGGTCTCCATACTCATGGCAGAGAACGTAGAACCTCAAGCAATCTTGAGGTCAAGGCGCTCGCACATCGCCCCGACATCCCGCACAATCGGCACGATCCCTCTCTTCCCGCTGCCCGACTCCCCGGCCCCGTCTCCCCGTTCCCCCCGCAAAGGCCCCGATGACGCTCTCCTCCCAGCCGCTCCCCGTCCGTAAGACGCCGTCCGCACGTCCGCAACCCGCCGTTGGCGGGGCCTGGGAAGCCTCTGCGGACGTGACAGCGGTACAACTCCCCGAACTCCGCCCGGGACGGCTCCCCCGTGTCCCGGTCCGCCGCCTGCGCCAGATCCTGTGTCTGCTTCCGCTCCTGCTGGTCACCGTGGTCGCCGTGCGGCACCGGTCGGTGCTCGCCGAGGGCTTCGCGCATCTGGGCGACGCCGAGTGGCCGTGGCTGCTGGCCGCGGTCGGCGCGACCTGCCTGACCTGGGTCGCCGCCGCCTGCACCCGGCAGGGTGCGGTCGTCGAGCGGCTGCCCCGACGGCGGCTGCTGGCCACGCAGTTCGCGGCCGGCGCCGCCAACCACCTGCTGCCGACCGGGCTGGGCGCGAGCGCGGTCAACCTGCGGTTCATGACGGTGTGCGGGCTGCCGCTCGCCCGTTCGTCGGCGGCTCTCGCGCTGTATCTGCTGGCGGAGAGCATCGGCCGGGTGGCCCTGCTGGGTGCCCTGCTCGTCGCGTTCCCCGACGCGCTGCGGCTCGGCGCCCTGGTTCCGGAGACGGCGTTCGGCCCGCTACTGGCCGGTGCCGGTGTGGTGTTCGTCATCGCGGTGGCCGCGCTGACCCTGGTGCGGAGGGTGCGCTCGGCCGTGCTGTCCTTCCTGCGGACGGCGCTGGGCGAGGCCCGCTCCGTGCACACCCGTCCGGCCCGGGCCTTCGCCCTGTGGGGCGGATCCTTCGCGTTCCCCGCGTTGCAGGCGACCGTCCTGGTGCTGGTGGGCCGGGCGATGGGACTGGACGTACCGCCCGCGCACATGGCGGTGGCCTACCTGGCGGCGACGGTCGCCGTCGCGCTGGTGCCCACACCGGGCGGGATCGGCTCGGTGGAGGCGGCGCTGGTCATGGCGCTGGTGGCGGCGGGCGGCCCGGCCGCGGTGGCCACGGCCGTGGTCCTCGCCTTCCGCGTCATCACGGTCTGGCTGCCGCTGCTTCCGGGCGCGCTGACGCTGGCGGCGCTGGTGCGGCTGAAGGTGATCTGACCGCCCGACAGGCCCGCAGTGCCCTCGCGGTGCACCCTGGCTTGGCCCGTTCCCCGGTACGAAACCCCGTGCGGAATGCGGCAGGATGAACGGTCGTGCCGACCGCAGGTCAGGGTGGCCGGCACGGCGGAACATCCCGCAGGACGAACAGGTGACGACGTGACGAAACTTCACATCCGGCGGCCGGAAACGGCGTTCGCCGCAGTTCTTCTTCCCGGAGGTGACAAGTGAACCGGGCGCTCACCGCGGACGATCTGGTCTTCGCCGGCATCGCCCTGGCGTCGGGCCTGCTGGCGGCCTTCGCACTGCGCATGCTGCTGCGCTGGCTGGGCGGGCACGCCGACCGCACCCGCTGGAGCGGGGACGACGTCATCGTGCACGCACTACGGGCCGTGCTGCCATGGGCCGCGGTGGTGGGCGGCGCGGCGGGCGCCGCTGCGGTACTCCCCCTGAACCGGACGGTGCAGCACACCACCAACCAGGTGCTCACCGTGCTGCTGATCTTCGTGGCGACGGTGTCGGCGGCGCGGGTGGTGGCCGGACTGGTGCGCACGGTCACCCAGTCCCGCTCCGGGGTCGCCGGCTCGGCCACGATCTTCGTCAACATCACCCGGATCCTGGTCCTGGCGATCGGCTTCCTGGTGGTGCTCCAAACCCTGGGGATCTCCATAGCCCCGCTGCTCACCGCCCTGGGCGTCGGCGGTCTGGCGGTCGCGCTGGCGCTCCAGGACACTCTCGCCAACCTCTTCGCGGGCATCCACATCCTCGCGTCCAAGACCGTCCAGCCTGGTGACTACATCCGTCTCAGCAGCGGTGAGGAGGGCTACGTCGAGGACATCAACTGGCGGCAGACGACCATCCGCAACCTGTCCAACAACCTCGTCGTGATCCCCAACGGGCAGCTGGCCCAGGCGAACATGACCAACTTCATGCGGCCGGAGGAGCAGCTGACCATCCTGGTCCAGGTCGGGGTGGCCTACGACAGCGACCTGGAGCACGTGGAGCGGGTGACCAACGAGGTCATCGCCGAGACGATGACCGAGGTCGAGGGGGCCGTGCCGGACCACGAGCCGATCATCCGGTTCCACACCTTCGGCGACTCGCGCATCGGCTTCACGGTGATCCTGGGCGTCGGAGAGTTCAGCGACCAGTACCGGATCAAGCACGAGTTCATCAAGCGGCTGCACAAGCGCTACCGCGCGGAGGGCATCCGCATCCCCGCTCCGGCCCGCACGGTTGCGCTTCAGCAGGGCGGGGTGGTCATCCCGCAGCAGCGCACGGGCGAGATCGAGCCGAACGAGATCGCCCCGGCCCGGTTCGACTGAGCCTCGCAGGGGCCGCTGCGGCGCTCTTGAGCAGGTGGTCGGCCACCGTGACCTGCACCACCCGGGGTCATGAGCGAGCGGGACGGGTACGCGTACGCGATCCGCTCGCCGGTCACCGGTCACAGATCGCTCCGGAGCCGGCCGCCGGCGTGGGCAGCCCCCTTCCGTTCCCGCCCGGGCGTTCGCGGGAAGCTGACGAGCGGGCGAGGCGGCCGGGCGGCGCGCTCAGGGGCCGGAGAAGCCCACGCCGCCGCCACCGGCCCGGGCGCCGGGGCGACCGGTGGCGCGAAACTGGGCGTGGACCCCTGTCGAGACCAGGTCGGTCAGGAGATATCTTGATGTCGAGCAATGTTGCAGACGTGGAGCGGAGCACCCGGTGACTGACTCGACCATCATCTATACGCACACTGACGAGGCCCCGGCCCTGGCGACGTATTCCTTCCTGCCGGTGGTCCAGGCGTACGCCTCGCAGGCGGGTGTCGCCGTCGAGACCCGCGACATCTCGCTGGCCGGGCGCATCATCGCCCTGTTCCCGGAGTACCTCACGGAGGACCAGCGCATCCCGGACGCGCTCGCGGAGCTCGGCGAGCTGGCCAAGACGCCCGCCGCCAACATCATCAAGCTGCCGAACATCTCGGCGTCGATCCCGCAGCTCAAGGCCGCCGTCGCCGAGCTCCAGGGCCAGGGCTACGCGCTGCCGGACTACCCGGACGACCCGAAGACCGACGAGGAGCGCGAGATCCGCGCCCGCTACGACAAGGTCAAGGGCTCCGCCGTGAACCCGGTCCTGCGTGAGGGCAACTCGGACCGCCGGGCCCCCGTCTCGGTCAAGAACTACGCCAAGACCCACCCGCACCGCATGGGCGCCTGGTCCGCCGACTCCAAGACGAGCGTGGCGACCATGGGCCAGAACGACTTCCGCTCCACCGAGAAGTCCGTGGTGATCGCCGAGGACGGCGCGCTGCGCATCGAGCTCGTCGGCGACGACGGCACCACCACCGTGCTGCGCGAGTCCGTACCCGTCCAGCAGGGCGAGGTCGTCGACGCCTCCGTGATGCGAGTCGCCGCACTGCGCGAGTTCCTGGCGGCGCAGGTCGCCGAGGCCAAGGCCCAGGGCGTGCTGTTCTCGGTGCACCTGAAGGCGACGATGATGAAGGTCTCCGACCCGATCGTCTTCGGCCACGTGGTGCGCGTCTTCTTCCCGAAGACGTTCGCGAAGTACGGCGACAAGCTCGCCGCGGCCGGCCTGAGCCCGAACGACGGTCTGGGCGGCATCTACAAGGGCCTGGACGCCCTGCCGGAAGGCGCCGAGATCAAGGCCTCCTTCGACGCCGAGCTCACCGAGGGCCCGGAGCTGGCGATGGTCGACTCCGACAAGGGCATCACCAACCTGCACGTGCCCTCCGACGTCATCATCGACGCCTCCATGCCGGCCATGATCCGCAGCTCGGGCCACATGTGGGGCCCGGACGGGCAGGAGCACGACGCCCTGGCGGTCATCCCGGACTCCTCCTACGCGGGCGTCTACCAGGCCGTCATCGAGGACTGCAAGGCCAACGGCGCCTTCGACCCGTCCACGATGGGCACGGTGCCGAACGTCGGCCTCATGGCCCAGAAGGCCGAGGAGTACGGCAGCCACGACAAGACCTTCGAGATCGCCACCACGGGCACGGTCCGCCTGGTCGACCAGAACGGCACCGCGCTCATCGAGCAGACCGTCTCGGCCGGTGACATCTTCCGCGCCTGCCAGACCAAGGACGCGCCGATCCGGGACTGGGTGAAGCTGGCCGTCACCCGCGCCCGCGCCACCGGCGACCCGGCGGTGTTCTGGCTGGACGAGACCCGCGCGCACGACGCCAACCTGATCGCCAAGGTCAAGGCGTACCTGCCGGAGCACGACACCGAGGGCCTGGACATCCGGATCCTGAACCCGGTCGAGGCCACGAAGCTGTCGGTGGAGCGCATCCGCCGCGGCGAGAACACCATTTCGGTGACCGGCAACGTGCTGCGCGACTACCTGACCGACCTGTTCCCGATCCTGGAGCTGGGCACCAGCGCCAAGATGCTGTCGGTCGTCCCGCTGATGGCGGGCGGCGGCCTGTTCGAGACGGGTGCGGGCGGCTCGGCGCCGAAGCACGTGCAGCAGCTGGTCAAGGAGAACTACCTGCGCTGGGACTCCCTGGGTGAGTTCTTCGCCCTGGTGCCGTCCCTCGAGCAGTTCGCCAAGGTGACGGGCAACGCCCGCGCCCAGATCCTCGCCGACGCCCTCGACCGCGCCACGGCGACCTTCCTCAACGAGGACAAGTCACCGACCCGCCGCGTCGGCGGCATCGACAACCGCGGCAGCCACTTCTACCTGTCCCTGTACTGGGCGCAGGAGCTGGCCCGGCAGACCGACGACGCGGACCTGGCGAAGGCGTTCGCGCCGATCGCCGAGACGCTCGCCACCAACGAGCAGAAGATCGTCGACGAGCTGGCCGCCGTCCAGGGCAAGCCGGCCGACATCGGCGGCTACTACCAGCCCGACCCGGCGAAGGCCGCCGAGGTCATGCGCCCGTCCGCCACGTGGAACGAGGCGCTGGCGTCCCTGAGCTGACGCCCCGGGCCCCATCGGCCCACCCGCTCCGCCCCGGCCGGCGCACCGCCCGGCCGGGGCGGAGTTATGTTCGAAGAGGCCGGGCTTTCGAGTGAAGCCCCCCGACCACGTCCCCGTGGAGCCGCCGTGTGACCGACGACCCCTCGTCCTTCGACTCCCCGTGCTTCGACGTCCTGCCCGGCGCCGGGCACTCCCCCGTCATCCTGCATGTCCCGCACTCGGCGCGGGAGATACCGCCGTCCGTACGGGCGGGCATCGTGCTGGGCGACGACGAGCTCGCGCGGGAACTGGACCACATCACCGACGCGCACACGGCTCGGATCGCCGAGGCGGCGGCCCGGGCGGCGGGCGTCGTTCCGTGGCGGTTCGTCAACCGGCTGTCGCGGCTGGTCGTCGACCCGGAGCGCTTCCCCGACGAGCGGGAGGAGATGCGGGCCGTCGGCATGGGCGCGGTCTACACCCGGACCACGCACGGCGGTGTACTGCGGTCCGGGGACGCCGAGGCCGGGCCGCTCGTCGCGCGGTACTTCCTGCCGTACGCGCGGGCGATGACACAGGCCGTGGCGGACCGGCTGGCGGCCACCGGGCGGGCCGTGATCATCGACGTGCACTCGTACCCACGGGCCCGGCTGCCGTACGAGCTGCACGGGGAGGGGCCGCGGCCGCCGGTGTGTCTCGGCACCGACTCCTTCCACACCCCTCCTGGGCTGCGGGACGCCGCGCGGCAGGCCTTCGGGGACATCGGGGAGGCAGGGCTCGACAGCCCCTTCAGGGGCGCCTACGTGCCGCTCGAGTTCTACGGGACCGACCCGCGGGTTCAGGCGCTGATGGTGGAGATCCGCCGGGACACCTACATGACCGAGCCGGGTGGTCCCGCCGGTCCCGGTCTGGAGCGGCTCGCCGCCGCGCTGGCCCACCTGGTCGACGCCGCCTCCGGCTGACCGGCACCGCAGCGACGGCAGGCTCGCGACTCGACCCGACCGCCGAGTCCGGCGCCCAGAGGGCGTCCGTCAAGTCCCGCAGCCCGCCCAGGGGGCGGGCTCTGCGGACGGACACGGCCTAGGTGTGCTGTCCGCAAAGTCCCTCTTCCGCCCGGAGGGCGGGCCTCGCGGCGTCTGGTGCGTGCTCTCGGTGCGCCGGGCGGAGTCCCTCGTACTGGATCTTGGGGCTTCGTCCGGTGCGGCGAGAGGGCGTGCCAGGCGTCGCGGGGCAGGCGGGACTTTGCGGACACGGCCTAGGCCCGCAGCCACTCCGTCACCACCACGTCCCCGCCGGTCCGCAGCCGGAGGGCGAACGGGCCCGACGGGGGTGTGGCGGCGGTGAAGCGGCCCAGGTCGTCGGCCGTGAGCGGGGACCCGGGGCGTGGTCCGCCCAGGACCTCGATCCTGGCCTGCTGCGGCGGCAGTACCTGGCCCATCAGCCCATGTGCGGTGACCTCGACGTCGACGGTCACCTCGCCCGCCTGGAAGGTCAGCATCCGGGGCGGGCCGCCGGCTCCCCGGACCGGGAGGGCGTCGACCAGCGAGTCGAAGGTGAGTTCCGCGACGCGGGCGTCCAGGTCGTGCAGCGCGTAGGCGTCGACGGCGATCTGCTGGAGCTCCGCCGGCACGGGGTCCAGGACGGCGGCGGCCCGCCGGAGCTCCTCCTCCAGCAGTCCCGTGTCCAACTCCTCGTCCCCCCAGCCCTCTTCGTCGAACAGCTCGTCGTCGTTCATGTCGCTCACATCGCCCCCCGCGCTTCGAGCCGGGCCCGCAGGCGCCGCAGACAGCGCTGGCGCAGCGGCCCGATGCTGCCCACCGCGATCCCGAGCGCGGCGGACACGTCCTGGTAGCTGGGCGGCGGCGTGGCCATCAGTACCCGCAGCAACTGCCGGCACCGCTCGCCCAGTTCCTCGAACTCCTGCCACAGCCGCCGCACGCGTTCGCTCTGGGCGGCGGCCTCCTCGGAGTCGAGCAGCGACTGTTCCGGCGTGCCGTCCTCGCTGACCCGGTCCAGGAGCTGCGGGTCGTCCGTCAGGGTCAGCCGCTGCGAGCTCCGGATGACCTTCAGGCACTCGTGGCGCGCGGTGCTCGCCAGCCACGCGCCGGCCTTGACGGGTTCCCGGATCCGCCCGAGGTGCTGGGCGAAGCGGAACCAGGCGGTCTGGTACACCTCGTGGGCGTCCGCGTCGGACAGCCGGTGGGCCCGCACCACGGACCACACCAGGGGGCTCAGCCCTTCCACGAGCGCCTTCCAGGCCGCCGCGTCGCCGTCGGCGGCGGCCTGGACGAGCGCGCCGGCATCAGTACGGTCCACGGCAGCCCCACCCCTCGAGTACGGCACGTCATCGTACGCCGCGGAGGGGGCGGTTCCGGCCCTCACGGCCCGGGGGTGAGGCGCACGACAGGGACGGGGCGCCAGGTGGGCGGGCGCAGCGCGGGCACCTGCGCCCCGCGCACGTCCGCGACCCCGGTGACGGCGGCGAGCAGTTGCCGCCGGGCCGCGCGCGGGTCGGTCTCCTTGTGCGCCGTCATGTGCGCGGCGACCAGGCCGGCGGTCACGGGGGTGGCGAAGGAGGTGCCGCTCCACTGCGCGTACCCCTCGAACATCACCTGGTCGGGCTTGGCGGCGTCGCCCTCGTCGCTGAGCACGCCGCTGTGGCGGGGGTGCCGGCAGGTGCAGCCGTAGGAGAAGCCGTAGCGGCAGGCGTCGTACGTGGAGTGCTGGTAGACGTACGGGACGGGCGTCTCGAAGCCGGTGAGGGCGCTGGTGAGGCGCTCGCCGGGGGCGAAGACCTTCACCCACGGGCCGTGGTTGGTGAAGCAGGCGCCGGACTCGCCGTCGCTGCGCAGCGCGCCCACCGACAGCACGGAGTCCTCCCAGCCGGGCAGGTCGGCGTAGGCGGCGGGCCAGAAGGGCGTGGCGCTGCCGTTGTTGCCGGCGGCGGCGACCAGCAGGGTGCGCTGCTCGCGCAGTTCCCGCATGAAGTTCTCCACGCCGAGCAGGCCGTCGGTGCGGCCGTTGGAGGTGCCGGCGGACAGGCTCAGGACGTCGGGCCAGCCGCCGGCGTCGACGGCCTCGAAGAGCTTCTCGCCGAACTCCGACTCCAGGACGGCGCCCGCGTCGTTGAGGCTGCCGCGCACGGTGATGTCGGTGTTGGGCGCGACGGCGGCGACGAGCCCGGCGATGAACGTGCCGTGCCCGACGTACTGCTGGAGGATCCCCTGCTCGTCGCACTCCTGGACCTGGGCGTCGCCGTCGGTGTGGGCGAGGAGCGCGCAGGAGCGGTAGTCGTGTGTGAGGCCGGTGTCGACGACGAGGACGCCGACGGCGCTGTCCGGGTCGTGGGCCGTGTCCGCGGCGGCCGGGTTGGGCGGCTCGGTCGCCAGGACGGGCACGGGTTCGTCGCCGGGGCAGGCGTTGACCGCGATGTGCACCACGTGGTTGCGGGCGACCATCCGGTGCCCGGCCCGGGCCTCGCGTTCGCGTACGGCCCGCAGCGCCTGCGCGACGGCCCGGTCGGTTCCCCGGCTTCCCTCGCCGGGGTCGCCGACCCGGATCCGGGTGACGCCGCTGCGGTTGGCCTGCGGGCCGGCCCGGCGGACCTGGTCCTGGTCCAGGTCGGGTGCCGCCGTGAAGTGCGCCCGTACGGTGTCCTCGACGACCCGGGCCTCCTCGCCGTCGCGGACGAGGACGACGCCCTTCTCGTACATGAACTCGGCCGAGTCGTCGGGTCCCATGGCCAGGGGGACGTCGGGCATCGAGCGCTGGATCTGGTCGAACTGCTCGTGGAATCGCTGAGGTGCCATGCGGGTCCTCCCACTGGGCGACGGCTTCGGTCGGTGCGGCGAACGGTCGTCGGCGCTCGTCGACAAGAGCCGCCGGGCGGCTTTTTGATACAGAGCCAACCCTGTGTGCCGCGGTTCGGGGGCCACTACCATCCGAGGAGTGACAGCGGGAAGCGGCTCGGTGCGGGAACTGCTGCCGATGGTGTTCGCCGACCCGGGCGAGGCTCTCGCGAGGGCCCGGGCGCTCCTCGACGCCGATCCCTTGCCGCTGGACGCCTCCGTCGCCCACCAGGTGATCGGCATCTGGCAGCGGGACTTCGGTGATCTGCGGCTCGCGCTGAAGCATCTGCGGCGGGCCCGGGAGTTCGCGGCGCGGGCGGACTCGGCCGACCGGGAGGCGGACGTGCTGGCCACCCTGGGTGTGGCGCTGGTGCACGCGGGCCGTACCCGGGAGGGCCTGTCGGCGTTCGAGCGGGGGGTCGCGCGGGGCGGCGGGCACACGCGGGCGCGGGTGCTGTACCGGCGGGCCTACGTGTGGTGGGTGCTCGGTCACCATCGCGAGGCGCTGGAGGACGTACGCCGGGCGGTCCCCGTGCTGCGGCAGGCCGAGGACGTGATCTGGACGGCGCGGGCGCTGACCCTGCGGGCGACCGTGCACCTTGCGCTGGGGTCGGTGGAGCGGGCCGAGGCGGACTTCACCGCGGCCGAGGCCCTGTGGGACACCACCGGCCAGGAACACGACAAGGCCGACGCGGTGGAGAGCCGGGGGCTCACCGCGTTCCGGTCCGGTGACGTGCCGGCGGCACTGCGGCTGCTCGACGAGGCGCAGGAGCGGTACGCCCGGCTGGGCACGCCGACGTTCATGCTGAACATCCGGCGCTGCGAGGTGCTGATGGCGGCCGGGCTGGCTCCCGAGGCGCTGGCCGAGGCGGACGCGGCGATCGGGAAACTGGACGGGATCGGCGGGCAGTCCACCCGCAAGGCGGAGCTGCTGCTGGCCGCCGCGCGGGCCGCACGGCTGGCCGGGGACCCGCACACCGCGATCGCCCGTGCCGCCCTGGCGGTGCGGCTGTTCGCCGGGCAGCGGCGCACCTGGTGGGAGACGCACGCCCGGCTGGTGCTGATCGAGGCGCGGCACGCGGCCGGGCGCGGTTCGGGGCGGTTGGTCGCCGACGCGGCCGCGGTGGCCGAGAAGCTGGCCGCCTTCGGTGCGCCGGCCGCGCCGGAGGCGTCGCTGCTGGCGGGCCGGATCGCGCTGGGGCTGGGCTGGACGGCGGACGCGGAGCGGCACTTGGCCGTCGCCGCCCGCAGCCGGCGGGGCGGCCCGCCGCTGGCGCGGATGACGGGCTGGGCGGCGCAGGCGCTGCGGGCCCGGGCCGCCGGCTCCACCCGGGGCGTGCTGGAGGCGTGCCGGCGCGGCCTGGACGTGCTCGACGACCACCGGATGACGCTGGGCGCCTCGGAGCTTCGGGCCCGTGCCACCGAACAGGGCGCGGAACTGGCCGCGTTGGCGCAGCGGGCCAGTCTGGTCTCCGGCGGGCCGCGGCGGCTGCTGGTGTGGAGCGAGCGCTGGCGGGCCACCGTGCTGTCCACCCCGCCGACCCGGCCGCCCGCCGACCCGGAACTGCTCAGCGGCATGACCGCCTTCCGTGAGATAGCCTCCCGCGCGGAGGCCGCCCGGATGGAGGGCAGGCCGGTTCCCGCACTGGAGCGTGAACAGCGGCGCCTGGAGCGGCAGATCCGCTCCCGGACCCTGCACATGCGCGGTGAGGCCCCCGGTGGCGGCGACCGTTTCGAGGTCGGCCGGCTGCTGGAACGGCTGGGCGACGAGGTGCGGCTGGTGGAACTCGCCGTGCTCGACGGGCGGGTGCAGGTGCTGCTGTGCGGGCAGGGGCGGGTGCGCAGGTTCGAGGCCGGGCTGCTGGCCGACGCGGAGACCGAGGCCGAGCACGTGCAGTCGGGGCTGCGGCGGCTGGCGCACCCCGGGGCCGAGGCGCGGCTTGCGGTGGTGGAGGCCGCGGGGCGGCGGCTGGAGGAGCTGCTGCTCGGACCGGCCGCGGCGCATCTGGGCGGCGGCCCGGTGGTGATCGTGCCGCCGGGACGGCTGCACCGGGTGCCGTGGGCGCTGCTGCCGTCGCTGCGGGAACGGGTGCTCAGCGTGTCGCCGTCGGCGGGCAGTTGGCTGCGGGCGCGGGAGACGGCGCCACCGTCGGACGGTCGCCATGTGCTGGTACGCGGCCCGGGCCTGGCCACGGGCGGCGCCGAAGTGCCCGAACTGGCCGGCCGGTACGCCTGCGCGACGGTCCTGGAGGAGGACGAGGCGCGGGTGCCGCGGGTGCTGGAGGAGCTGGACGGGGCCGCCCTGGCGCACATCGCCGCGCACGGCACGTTCCGCGCGGACAGCCCGCTGTTCTCCTCGCTGCGGATGGCCGACGGCCCGATCGTCGTGCACGACTTCGAGCGTCTGGCCCGCAGTCCCTACCGGATCATCCTGTCCTGCTGCGACACCGCCCTCCTCGCCTCCGTCGGCGCCGACGAACTGCTCGGTCTGGTCACCGCGCTGCTGCCGCTCGGCACGGCCGGGGTGGTGGCGTGCAGCGCGCCCGTCAACGACGCCGCGGTTGTGCCGCTGATGCTCGCGCTGCACAAGGGCCTGGGGGCCGGGCTGTCCCTGGCGGAGGCGCTGCGCGACGCCCGGGCCGCACTGCCGGGCGACGCGCTGCACCAGGCCACGGGGTGGGCGTTCTCGGCGTTCGGGGCGGCCTGACCCGTCCCCTGTGCGGGTCAGGCCGCCGGTCTGGGTGGTGGCGCTCAGGCCGGCTGGGCCTCCGGGACTTCCGCCGGCCGGGGCAGGGCGCCGCGGTCGCTCGCACCGAGCCGGGCGTAGGCGCTGTACAGGTGGTTGCCGACGGTCCGGATGGACAGGGTGAGGCGCTCGGCGATCTGCCGGTTGCTCAGGCCCGCCGCCGCGAGCGTGACGATCTGCCGTTGCCGGACGGTGAGTTCGCCGAGGACCAGCCCGGACAGGGCCGGTGTGCGGGCACCCTGGCAGCGCCGGGCCAGGGCGACGGCCCGGGTGCGCGAGTGCCGGGCGGCGCTCGGATCGCGGTGGGCGCGCACGGCCTGGGCGTGTGCCTCCGCGGCGAACAGCGTGAAACCGCGCCGCTCCAGCTCCTCGGCCACCTCGTCCAGGGCCGGACCGTCGGCCCGGGTGAGCGCGTCGGCGTGCCGGGCGAACACCCCGGTCAGCCGGTCGATGACCTTCTCGGGACAGCCGAGGCGAACGGCGTCGTAGGGATCGGCGAGGGCGTCGAGGTCCAGGTCCCCGCCGCTGTCCACCGGTGTGCAGGCGCAGGCGAGTTCCGCCCGGCAGGCGGCGTCCCCGGGATCGCTGCGCAGCCCCTCCCTCGCCCAGGCCGCGGCCTCCCTCAGCTCCCCCCGCAGCCGGGCGAACCGGGCGCGCACCGCGGCGTACCGGCCGGGCAGCGGGCCGCCCTCGGCGACCAGCCACTCCCCCACCGGCGTGGGCATCGCCCGTACGTCGTCCTGGTCGATCCGGTCGGCCAGTGCGGCCGACTCGGCGTCGAGGGCGGCGGCGTACGCGTCCGGTGTCCGGGCCAGCCGGCGTGCCCGCAGCCGGCCCGCCGCTGCTCTGAGCACCGGGCCGTGCAGGGGATGGGCCAGGCGGACGCCACACAGGTCGTCGACCTCGATCAGGCCGTCGGACTCCAGGACGTCGAGCGCCCCGAGGTCCAGATCGTCCGGCGGCAACGACAGCGGTTCGGCGAAGGCCAGGCGGTCGAGGATCTCCCGTTCGAGCGGGCGGGCGCGCCCGAGGACGGGGGCGGTCCGCTCACGGACGGCCGTGGTCAGCGGCACGGGGCCCCGCCACGCCCGTTCGCCGGTGTCCGGTTCGAGGGTGAGCCGCCCCCGCACCGCCCCGAGCAGGTCGCGCAGCAGCCGCAGGTCGCCCCGGCTCAGGCGCCGCAGCCGGTTGACGGTGAGCGCTTCGAGAGGGCCGGCGCCGGCGGTGAGCAGCTTTGCGGTCTCCTCCTCGGGCAGCTGCTCCAGCGTGAGCCGCGGCAGGAGTTCCCCCGTCCACAGCCGGGAGATCGCGCCCGGCACCGGGGCGCCGTCCGTGGCGACGACCAGCAGGCGGGTGCGGCCGTGCACGGCGAGCTGGTGGACCAGGGCGGCGGAGGCGTCGTCGAGCAGCTGGGCGTCGTCCACGACCAGCGTCCGTACACCCGACAGGAGCTGGACCGCACGGTGCAGGGTGACCGACTCGGGCAGCAGATGGGCGAACGCGGCGAAGGGGATGGCCCGGCTCCCGGGCGTGCCGACCGCCCGGGCGCAGTCGGTGCCGCGGAGCGCCTCGGTGACGAGGCGGGTCTTGCCGCGGCCCGCCGGGCCCGTCACCACGATGCCGCGGCGTCCGCCGGCCAGCGACCGGCGGACCAGCTCCAGTTCGTCCTCCCGCCCGGCGAACGGCCAGGGCAGCTCCAGCGTCGTCGCGTCCCTCTCGTAAGTCGTCACACAGACATGAGCGCGGCTACTCACTTCTGATACAGGGCGACTTGAGTAGCCCCCGACTCAGGCGCCCGGGAGCGGCCGCGGGGCAGGCTGTGGGCCATGACCGCACGCCACTGCTCGCTGGCACAGGCGCCGGCGCCCGCCTTCGCACCGGGGCCGGCGGCCGAGCGGCTGAGCGCGCTCGCGAGCGGGCGGCGGATGTGGGTCAACGGCACGGTCCCGCACTACTGCTTCTTCGACCATGACACCGACGCGTCCGTCATCCCCGTGCCGGGGACGGGGATGACGCGACGCGTGCCGTGGACCGGGTCCGAGGAGCAGCGGGACGTGGCGCGCGGGTGCTTCGCGCAGTGGCAGGACCTCGGGATCGGGCTCACCTTCGCCGAGGTCGGCGACCGCTCGGAGGCCGAACTGCGCATCGGGTTCCAGCTCGGCGCCGGCTCCTGGTCGGCGGTGGGCCGGGACGCGCTGCCGGCCGGCCGGCACGAGCGCACCATGAACTTCGGCTGGGACCTGACCGCGCCCGGGAAGCGCGGGACGGCCCTGCACGAGATCGGGCACGCGCTCGGCATTGTGCTGGTGACGGCACGGGCCCGCCGCGCGGACACCTGAGCCACAGTCCGGCGCCGGGGGAGCGGTCGGGGACGTCACCTCATCGGGGGGTGGGTGACGTCCTCGACCACGCCATGCTTCCTCGGCCACGCCATGCGTCTTGTCCCCCTCCACGCGTCCCGCACCGTCGCGTTCCCGCCCTCCAGCGCGTGCGCCGCCCTCCGCTCGTGCACGCCGATGTCGGCCGGAGCGGGGGGCGCACGGCCGCCGGACGCGATGCCGTCGAGAGCCTCGTCGAGGGCTGCGGGGCGGACGCGGGGCGCACCGGCCGTGGTGCCGTGGATCCACCCCAGGGGTGAAGAGCGTTCAACGGCCGCCGCGGCCGGGCATCGTGCAAGGGAACGGCTGGCAATGGCGTTACGCCGTCCGGATGATGAAGCCTACGCTTGATTGCTCTCGCGGTTGCACGTACGTACCAGAATGCGCACGAGGTGCCGGCGGCCCGACTACGCTCGCGGCGTAACACCGGGTGATGGGGGGAGCCAGTGGAGACGTCCCGACGTAACCGTGCCTGGCGGCCGAGACTGCCGGAGGCGGTTCCGGCCGTTCTGCTCGGCGCGCTCGGCGCTCTGGTCCTCGGGACGGTGATCGGCCTGGCGACGGATCCGTCGCGCATGGTCGGCACCACCGGATACGTCTTCGCCACCGGACTGCTGCTGGCCGTCGGCCTGTACGGCAGCACGTACGGCATCGACCTCGCCGACCTGCGCCGTGATCTGCGCGGTGTGGTGGCGGCCGTCACCCTGGGGGTCGTCCTCAAGGCGGGGATCATCTCCGGTGTCATGGTCCTGGCCTTCGGCCGCCCGGAGTACCTGATCCTCGGCATCGTCGTCGCGCAGATCGACCCGCTGTCGGTGGCCGCCCTCAGCAGGGACGGGCACATGTCGCAGCGCGCCCGGTCCCTGCTCACCGCGTGGGCCTCCTTCGACGATCCGATGACGGTCCTGCTGACGCTGTACGTCGCCGGATACGCCTACACGGCCGCGGGGCACGCGGGCACGCCCTCGGTGGTGGGCGGCGGCACCCGCGGTTACGCCCTCGGACTCGCGCTCAATGCGCTGCTCCTGGCCGGTGCCCTGCTGTTGTGGTGGGCGGGCGGCAGGCTGTGGCCCGCCCGGAAGGAGCTCGACGCCGGCGGGACCCGGCGGCCGGCGACGCCGCTCGCCGCCCTGCTGGCCGTGGCCGTGCTCGTGCTCGCCGCCGCGAACATGCTGATGCTCGCCGTGGCCGTCGCCGGTCTGTTCCTGCGGACGAAGGCGTTCAGCCGGCCGCTCGCGCGAGCGGTCTCCAGTGCCTTCCTGCTCGCCACCGCCCTGCTGGGGCTGTTCGTCGCCCAGGGAGTGTCGCCGGCCCCGGGTGTGCTGCTCGGTGCCACGGCGTTCGCGGCGCAGGCGGTGGTGGCCGTGCTGCTGATGCCCCTCTTCGTCCGCGGTCTGTCGGGCAGGGACCGGTTCCTGCTGGGAACCGGCCAGCAGAACGGCCTCACGGCCGTGCTGCTCGCCCTCACCCTCGAACGCGACTTCCCGAAGACGGTCGGCATCGTCGCCCCGGCCGTGGTGACGGTCAACCTGTTGCACTACGGGGCGCAGATCGGGTTCGGCTGCTGGTCGCGCCACCGGTCGCGGAGGAACCGGCAACCCCGGGGCGTCCTGGAGCGTCTCCCCGAACGCCCGGCGGGCGAGGGCGGCGGGCCGCCGGCCCCTCCGGCCACGGCCGACGGACTGCGGTCCTCCGCATAACCGGATGGTGTGCGGCGGCCGGGCGCGGCCGCGGCCAGGGGCACGGGGAGGCCGGATGGGTGAACGGAGAGGGAGCGGGGGCGGGCGGCGGGCTGTGCTCGGCGTCCCGGTCCTCGCCCTGCTGCTGCTTCCCGCCAGCGCTGGGCCGGCCGTCGCGGACACCGGCAGGAGCGATGTCCGGCTGGTGTACTGCCTGGCCGACGAGCACCGGGGCGACCTCAGGGACGCGGCACTGCGGCTCGGTGTGGTGCGACGGCCGGCGGGGACGGGCGGTGGTGTGAACGCCGTCGAGGTTCCCGGGCGCGAGGGCGGCGTGCTGTCGCTGGAGGAGTGGGCACAGCGGCACCGGGGGGACTTCGAGCGGGTCTGCGACGCGCTGCTGGCCGCCGCGGGCGACCCACCGGGGGCGTCCGCGGACAAGGGCGGTTCGGGGCAGGGCGGGTTCCTCGACGCGGTGTACCTGCTCGCGGCGGGAGCGGCGCTCACCCTGGTCGGGCAGATGACGGAACGGATCTCGGCGGAGCGGCGCACACGCGGCCGGCAACTGGCGGCGGCGGTACGGGAATTCCGGAGGATCGCATGGCTGTATCTCGCGGCGTACGAGCAGGATCCCGACGCGGACCACGCCGAGGCGCTACGGGCCAGGGAGGCGCTCTCCGGCCTGCTGGCCCTGGTGCCCGGCCCGGCTCCGCGCAGCGAGGCGGCCCGCCGGCTGGCCGACTCCCTGCCCCTGGCGGAGCCACTGCCGGGCAGCCGCGGCGGGCAGCTCCTGGGACCGCACGAGAGAAAGAGCGAGGCGAGCGCCGTGCGCACCACTGTGGACCGGCAGGCACGGGACGTGGGGGAACTGCTGCGCCCCGCGCCCCTGTGGTGGCTGCGGAGATTACGCGGCGACCGCCGTCCCACAAGCCCCGGAGGACCTCACGCATGACCAGCTCCGACTGGGCGAACCCCTACGGAGTGCGCAAACCGTACGGACCGAACGGCATGAACAGCGGTCAGAACGGCGCCTGCGCGCTCAGCGCCGACCACCCCCTGGTGCCGTGGAAGGAGCCGGACCACATGCACCAGTGGGTGGACGTGGACCACTCCCAGGAGGCACTGGACCGCTTCAGCGGGACCTTGTCCGAGCTGGGCGAACTCCTCGACTCGAACAAGGGGTACGGCCGTGTCGTGATCGTCAGCGGCCCGGCCGGCATGGGGAAGACGACACTCATCCACCG
This sequence comes from Streptomyces sp. NPDC045955, assembly GCF_056430805.1. Lineage (NCBI taxonomy): Bacteria > Bacillati > Actinomycetota > Actinomycetes > Kitasatosporales > Streptomycetaceae > Streptomyces > Streptomyces sp. NPDC045955. The sequence continues at coordinate 299,389 of NZ_JBWKKY010000003.1, read as the reverse complement.
GTGCCTGTACGAGGTGAAGCGGCGCCTGGCGGTGGACGGGGCCGCGGTGGGGAACCCGCTCCCGGTGTTCGTGCCGACGGCGGGGCTGGAGAACGACGGCCGCCGGATCAGTGTCGATCCGGACGGCGAGTCGTTCGCGCCGACCAGGCTGATCAACGACCGCATACGCCGCGAGCTCGCGAAGCGGCTGCGGACCCACGACTTCCCCGAGTCGCGCGTCAAGGCGATCATCGACGAACAGGATCCGTTCCAGGCCTACGGCGAGATGAGCGATCTGCTGGTCCATCGCAACGCGCTGCTCTTCGCCGTGATCCCGCACATACGGTGGAACGACGCACACCTCAGGGCGGCGTTTCTGCGCACCTGTCTGAGTCATGCGCACCCGAGGATCGTACTGTTCGTCGAAGTGAGCCAGGGCGCGGCGGAGACGGCGAAGGAAGTGGCCGCCGCCCTCAGCGGATCGGCGGCGGTCACCCATCTCGCGCTGAGCGAGCTGAACTCCGAGGACATCTGGCGGTTCAGCCGCAGCGCCCGGCCGGGCCACGGCGGACCGCACACCCTGGTCGAGCCGGACAGGAGCTCTCTGATGGCAGCGCACGACGAGTGGAAGCCGCGCGACGTACGCGAACTGCGGAAGGTCTTCCACTCGGCGGCGGACGCCCTCCGCTGCGCACCGCACCCCTGGCCGATCGACGCCGACGCGCTCAGACCCTACTGGGAGCGGCGGCGGGCGAGCCGCGACGCCCTGCTCCGCGATCCGATCCGGCCCCGCCCCGGCGGCTGACGCCCGCCACGCCACCTCGACCGCGCCTGACAGGACCCGCAAGGAGTGCCATCGTGGCCGCAAACAGCGCAGACACCTGGTACAGCAACCCTTTCCCCCTGGTGCCGGTCGTGCGGCTCGGCCCCTCGGCCGATCTCGGTGACGCTCCGGTCGAGGCCGCGGACTCGGGCAACGCCCACGTCCCCACCCGGATCCTGCGGGAACTCCAGGACCTGGTGCGCGACTACCTCCGCGACCAGCCCCGGGGCGGCCGGCGCGGCCGGGCCATCGCCGTGGTGGGCGAGTTCGGCCTCGGCAAGAGCCACGCGGCCCGGGAGGTGTGCAACGGTCTGGCCCGTCCGGACGGCCCGGCCATGTGGATCGTCGACGAACCGGCGCAGGACTTCGGCCGTATGTACCGCGACCGGCTGCGCGGCCCCGCGGACACCCCGGAGGGCCGGGCCGCGCTCGAGGAACTCGTCCGGGACTACTACGCCTATGTGACGGCGGTCCGGGTCGGCGAGCAGAGCTCCGGCCCGCGGCCCGGCCGGCTGGACGACGTGCCGCTCGACGACATCGCCCTCGACGACATCGCCACCGGGCTGCGCGACCGCGTGCTCGACCCGGACAAGGTGGTCTCGGCCCTGCGCTACGACCCCGAGGTGCTGCACGCCGATCTGCGGGTCACCCTCGGCGAGGTGACGGAGCATCGGCGGTTCGCCACCGCGCTCGCCCTGCTCCAGGACCCGCGGTTCACCTCGATGGTGTGGGCGTGGCTGACCGGGGACGAGCCGGCGCAGCAGCTGAAGGAACGCGGCATCAAGGACGCCGTCACGGGCATCGACCCGGTCTTCGACGCGCTGGCCGTCCAGGGCTTCCTGCACGGCAGGGTCGGCAAGCCGTACGTCCTGCTGATCGACTCGCTGGAGAAGGTGCTGGACTGGCCGGAGGAGTCCCGGCGGACGTTCGTCGACGCCTTCGAGCGTCTGGTCAACGTCTATGTGAGCCGCGGCGGTCTGCTGGTGTTCTGCACCTCGCCGCGCGGGCTCAACGCGTTCCGCCCGAGCCTGCACGAGCGCGTGGTGCAGCTCTGGCCGACCCGCTTCAGTGCGGAACTCACCGCGGAACTCGTCGCCGAGTACGTCGGTTCCGGCCCCCGCCCCGCGTCCGCCGAGGGCACGGGCGCGGTCGAGCGATGGCCGGCGCCGTTCGGTGCCGAGTCGGTGGCGATCCTTCAGGAACTCACCGGCGGGGTGCCCCGCGAGATCCTCAAGACCTGTCATCACGCCTGGCAGTTGAGCGAGGACGGCGGCGGCGCGGTGCGGGAGGTGAACGCCGCGACCGTGCTGAGGGCCGTACGCGGGCTGCACGACAACGTGTCCGAGGACCAGGTGCTCTCCACGATCCACGACGCGCTGGCCCTCGGGCAGTGGCGCATCGCGTCGCGCGACCCGGTCCCGGCGCGGGCGTCGTCCGACGACGGCTCGCTGGTGGTGGCGTACTGGCTGGAGCCGGTGCCGAACGCCTACATCGCGATCGTGGTCACCGGTTCGGTGCTCGTGGCGGACGACCAGGAACGCATCACCGCGCGCGTCCGGGCGCTGCGCGGCGCGCTGCATCCGGCCCAGGCCGAGGTGCTGCTGGTGGTCAACGGCCATGTGTCGCGGACCATGCGGGACCGGCTGGCGCGCTCGCTCGGCTCGCAGCCCCTGCTGTACCGCCCGGGCGACTTCCCGAGAGCTGTGAACGAGGCTCTGGACCGGCTGCGCTCACGCCTCACGGAGCTTCGCCAGGAGGCCGATCTCGCGGAGCTGACCAGCGAGCTGCGCGGTGCGCTCGGCGAGCACAGCGCCCAACTGGGCCAGCTGCGCCGGACGGTGAGCGATCTGGCCCGGCGCGATCTGGTCGCGGTGGCGCCCGGCCCGGCGCGGTCGGCGCTGCCGGAGCCCGTCGAGGGCCGGTTCGAGGAGGTGTTCACGCTGCTCGACGCGGCCGTGGAGCGGCTGGCCGGCCGCCCGGCCGGCGACGGCGAGGGCCCGCTGCCGCGGGCGGGGCAGGCCGATCTCACGGCGCTGGGATGCGCCACCCTGGTCCGGCAGCTGACGGAGCGGTTCCGTACGGGCGCCGACTCCTGGTTCCGCTCGGCCGCGCCCGGCGCGCCGACCGAGGAGCAGTGGGCACGGCTGCGCCGGGTCTGCCGGGAGTACGAGACGGCGGTGGAGGTGCTGCCCGTGCAGTCCCTCGGCAGTCCCGGCCCTGCGCACCGGCCCACGGCGGCGCGCGCCGTGGAGGCGCTCGCCGACGAGGTGTGGGGCGCGCTGGTCAGTGCCGTTCGGGCGCCGTGACCTCCCGCAGGGCGCCCGCCAGGTCGTGCAGCCGGCTCTCCGCGTGGCCGACCTGCCGCTGGTCCAGCGTCACCCCGAGGACATAGTCCCGCGGCGACAGCCAGGTCACGAACACGGCGCCCTCCTGGACGTCCAGGACCAGGCGGTCGGCGGGCGGCTGCACCACCAGCCGCAGGGCGTCGGTGAGCCGGGCGAGATGGCCGCGCAGGTTCTGGGCGAGGTCGCGGTAGGCGGTACGGCGTGAGCGCACGCTGACGTCGAGGAAGCGGGGACCGAGCTCGGGGTTCTCGAAGACGTCGCCCGCGCAGACGAGTTTCCAGTCCCGGTAGAAGGCGGCGTACTGCAGGTCGAGGGTGTTGACGTGGCCGCCCCACAGGGCCCGCAGCCGCATCTCGGACAGTCCGTCGTGTTCGGCCGTCGCCGTCCCGAAGTCGATGCGCAGCCGCTCCTTGTGTTCCCGCAGCAGTTCCGCAGGGCCCGTCAGGCCACCGGGCAGTTCGTCGGGAAGGGAGAGCACCTGGGTGCGGATGGCGGAGACGAGGCCGTTCATGGCCGCGTCCGTCGCGGGCATCCCGCCGGGCGTGTCGGTGAGGGCGGACACGTACTCCCCCGTCTTGACGCGACCGCCCCACAGACCGCCGCGCGCGTTGGCGAGCACGACTCGCATCAGCTCGCCCGTGCCCAGCGGCCGCATCACGGCGTTCAGATCCTGGGTGCACAGCAGGAGCCGGCTGCCGGGCAGGGACTCGTTCGCGATGTCCTCGCCCTGCTCGGTGACCAGGCTGCTCAGCGGAGGGCAGTCGCCCCTGCGGACGACGAAGTCGACGATGCCGTTGCTGTAGTGGGACACCGACCTGAGGGCGGGGACGCCGGCGAAGGCCCCTTGGCACAGCTCTGTTATTCGGCCGTGGACCTCCGGGGACCAGTGTGACTCCGTGAAGAGCTCGGTCTCCGGGTGCGGGGCTGCTGCCACGTACGCTCACCTTCCGTCGTGGAACCGTCGCCGGGCGACGGCGCCGGGCCTTGGTCTTTTGCCCGCAAGTCGGGCCTAGGGGGCTTCTGATGGATCTCCGCGGCGTCGCGACGCCCGGCACGCCGAGAGCACGCACCGAACGCCGCTCCTTCTTCCACGGAGATCCATCAGAAGCCCCCTAGATGCCGGGCAGTTCCAGATCGATGTCGAAGTCCCTGGCCGGTGGGGTGGATCCGGTCGTCCGGGAGGTGAGCCAGGTGTGGTGGGCACTCACCCGCCGCCCGTCGGGCCGATGCCCCATGTCCAGGTCCCGCAAACGGCGCAGGGCGCGCTCGGCGAGTGCGACGGCCTCCTCCGTCCGCCCGGCCGCGGCGAGGGTGGCCGCGAGGGAGTTCTCCGCGGCGGACACCCAGGGGTGGCTGTCGCCGAGCCGGTCCTGAAGGAGGTTGAGCGCGGCCCTGCCGGCGGCCTCGGCCTCCTCGACGGCGCCCGTGGCCCGCAGGTACACCGCGTGCCGGATCCCGGCCAGTCCGGCGTAGGGGTGCCAGGCGCCGAGCGTGCTCTCCAGGGCGCGGCTGCACTGGCGGGCCTCGTGTTCGGCCTCGTCGTGCTTGCCGAGCGCGTGCAGGTCGGCCGCCAGGCTGAAACGGCAGCGGACGGTCTCGAGCTGGTCGGCGCCGAACCGGCTGGTGGACTCGGCGAGCACCCGCCGGTCGCGCTCCAGGGCCTTCTCGTAGCCGTAGACGGTCTCGTGCGAGCGGGCGGAGTTGTAGGTGATGCGCCGTTCGCTGATGGCCAGGCCGCGTTCGATGCCCAGCCGGGTGCCGGTGGGGACGTCGCCGTGCCGGTGCAGCCACTGCCGCAGCAGGTCCTGGGACTCCGCGTCGCGGCCCAGGGTCCGGTAGACCCAGGCGAGCAGGTCGGCGAACTGCCAGACGACCGGGTCGTCCTCGCCGCCGACGGCCTGCCGGTAGCGGAGCCGGGCGAGGAGCCGGGCCAGTGCGTCGGGGGCCCGTCCGCTCAGCGCCTCGGTGAACGCGAGGTTGTGCTCGGCCTGTACGGACGCGCTGTGCTGCGGGCCGAGCAGCAGCGTCAGGCCCTCCAGCACGGGCCGGGCCTGGAACAGCGCGTCGGAGAACCTGCCGAGGGAGCGCAGGACGGCGCCGTAGGAGTCGGCGGACAGCAGCGTTCTCGGGTGCAGCGGACCCAGCAGTCGGCGGTGGCCGCGCAGGGCCTGTTCGGCCAGTTGACGGGCCTGCTCGTAGGCGCCTTCGAGGCGGTGGGCGCGGGCCGTGAGGTTGAGCAGGCGCAGGTACTCCGGTGACGGGTCGTCGCCCTCCGGGTACCAGGCCCGCTGCGCGCGCTCGGAGATGTCGAGCATGCGGGCCCGGTCGGCGGTCTCGCCGCGCTGGCTCAGGGCGTTGAGGTGGCGCAGCAGGGACCGCCGGACGCGGGGCCGGTGGTCCTCCCACAGCCGCAGGGAGTACACCTCGCGCGCCCAGTCGGCGGGCAGGTCACGGTTCTCGTCCGGGGTGAACTCGGCGAGGGTGCCGCGCAGCACGTGCTCGATGTGGGCGCGCTCTGCCGGTTCCATGCCGGCGCGGACGGCGTCCCGTACGGCGTGGTGCTGTCCGAGGGGCTGCTCGGTGCGGTCGAAGTCGACGTCCAGGAGTCCGACCCGGGACAGGGCCCACAGGGCGACGCTCACCATGTGCTCGTCGGGCAGCCGCGTGTCGGCCGGGTTCCGTGGCGCGCCCGGGTTCCGGGCCCTCGTACCGTCGTGGGCCAGCTCCGCGAGGATGCGTCTCGACCGCAGGAGTTCCAGCCCCATGCCGCGCCCGGTGAGCAGGGACGCCGCGTTCAGCAGCCAGCCGAGGGCGTCGCTGGTGCGGCTCTCGGCGCGCCAGGCTGCGGCGCCCGGCGTGTGCAGCACCGTCTGCCGGGCCACCTTCACCATGACCGTCACGGGCGGCGCCGCGCTCTCGCGTTCGAGCAGGGCCTGCTGGGCGGTGCGGTACTCGGCCAGGAGATGGGCGACGGCCGCCCGGGCGGCGGCCCTCTCGCTCATGCTGTCGTCGCGCCGGTGTGCCGCGGCGCGCTCGGCGAGACAGAGGGCGGCGATGCGCACGGCGAGCGGGACGAAGCCCACGACCTGTCCGACGTGCTCGGCCTGGTCCTCGTCGATCTCCGGGAGCTGCTCCGCCAGGACGGCCCGGCATTCTCCGGGCGACATGGGCGGCAGGGCGAAGGCCGCCATGCCGCCCGTGGCCGGGGCGGTGCGGCTGGTGATCAGTACGTGCCCGCGTGCGTGCGGGGTGGGCAGCAACTCCCGCAGCCCGTCGGGGCTTTCGGCTCCGTCGTAGACGAGCAGCCAGCTCTGGGTGTCGGTGCGGGAGAGGTGCTCGAACAGCTCCGGGGAGGCGCCGTCGCCCGTCGTGACCAGGTCCAGCCGGCCGGCGAGCCGGTTCAGGCCGCGGCGGGCGCGCGGGATCTCCCAGGAGCGCACCCACCAGACGACGTCGTAGGCCGAGCCGAAACGGTGGCACAGCTCCCGGACGGTCTCGCTCTTGCCCCAGCCGCTCGCGGCGTGCACGACCAGCGGGGTGCGGTCCCGGCCGGCCGTGTGCAGTTCCTCCAGGAGAGTACCGAGGACGTCGTCCCGGCCGACGAAACCGCTGTAGCGGGGGGCCACGTTGGTCACGGCGGGCAGGCGCGGGAACCGTGGGCCGGGGTGGCCGTCCGCCGGGGGCGGGGTGCTGAGGCCGAGTCCGGACCACAGCCGCCGCACGGCCTCGTCCTCGTCGGTCCCGCGCAGGTCGATGCGCTCGTGGTGGGCGGCCCCCGGGTCCGGGAAGGGCTCGTCGGCCAGCACGATCCGGACGTCGGGGTGGGACAGCGCGGCGAGCTGCGCCAGCGCGGCGTGGTCCATGTCCGCCGGGGAGAGGAACAGCAGGGCCGTGCCGGGGGCCGGCCGGTCGCCGGAGTAGGCGTCCTGGGCGCGCAGTTCGGTGCGGATGCCGCCGCGCCGGAACTGGTCCTCCAGCCAGGCCGCCCAGGGGGCGTGCCGCTGGGAGTGGACGATGGTGACCCGGCTGAGCGGCACCGGCCGCCGGTTGCGCAGCCAGTCGGCGAGCCGCTCGTAGTAGGGGCGCAGACCGGTCACGGAGCCTTCCGGCTCGCTCTCCACGGCGAGCTGCCGGGTGTCCAGGTAGAGCGGGTTGTACGGGATCTCCAGGAAGGCGAGCTCGGCCGTGCCGGAGGTGCGTGTGAGGGGGCCGAACTTGCGGCGGACCCGTTCGCGGGCGCCGCGCAGCCGGTCGTGCGACTCGACGTTGCTCTTCAGGCCGAGGGCCATGAGGCGTACGGGCCGGCCGGAGCGGCCGCCGCTCATCTGCTCGGCCAGGGCGGCGGCGCCGTCGATGGACCAGGCCGTCATGGCGAAGCAGAGCACCAGCGAGTCGGCCAGCGAGCCGAGCCTGCCCTCGGGCGGCGCGCCGGGCGCGTCGGGCAGCGGCGCCTCGACGAGGACATGGTCGTAGCGCAGTGCGGCGGGGTCCGAGGCGAGGGCGAGGAGGGACGCCGCGTCCGGGCGTGCCACGAGGGCGGTCCGTCCGGGCTCGGGCTCGGGCGTCGATGTGTTCTCCGGTGTGCCCGGGGCGCGGCCGTCCACGATCAGGACGCTGCGGTTGCCCGCGGCCAGCAGGTCGGCGACGTTGCGCACGGTCGTGCTGACGCCGAGGTTCTCCGCGGTGGAGCAGAAGAGGGCGAACCGTCCCGGGCGGTCGGCTGCGTGGGGGTCGGGCATGGCCACTCCGCTTCGACGGCAGGTGCTGGACGGTGGAGCACGACAGTCAGGGACGGTCAGTATAAGGCGGGTTGCCCCTGATCAGGCGGTTTCGCGCTAGGGGGTGTCCGCACGCGGAGCCGGTCACTGGCTCTCGCTGAACCCGGTCACGAAGGGGTCGCCCGGGGTACGCCCCGTCCGCAGCCGGCGCAGGGTCTCCCCGAGCACCGAGGACGGCAGCGCGGCGACGTCGTCCAGCGGCACGCCGGTGAGGTCGAGCACGACGGACTCCAGGGTCGCCTCGCCCTGCTCGGCACCCGCTTCCTCGAGCTCTGCCATGGCCCCATCCTCCGCGGTGCCCCACGGACCGCCGTACGCGGCGGTCCCGCACGCCTGCGCGTCCGTGTCCGGGGACGTCGTGTCCAGTGTTGACGTCCCCACGGGGCGGCCCGGGAAAACGGCTACTTTCGGGCGGGGGCGGCCCGGACGACGGAATCTCGATGTTGACGGTCTGTCACCGGCGCCGAATACTGAGCCCAATGGCGTGGGCCGGCCGGACGGGCACCGGGCCGGTCGGCATGCGAACCGGGGGGTACGTATGAATCGACTGCGCCATGCGGAGCCACCGTGGCCGGTCGCGGCCGATGTCGCGGCGCGGGAAGCGGCCGGATGGACGCCCACTGCGTTCCACTCCTTCGTGCTGAAGGTGCACAGCCGCTGCGACCTCGCCTGCCGGTACTGCTACATGTACCGCTCGCACGACAGCAGTTGGCGCGAACAGCCGCGCACCATGGCACCGGAGACACTGGACCGCACGGCTGAGCGCATCGCCGAGCACCTGGCGGCGCACGGGACACGCGAGGCCGGGGTGGTGCTGCACGGGGGCGAGCCGCTGCTCGCCGGGGAGGCCGCCGTCGGCCGGGCCGCCTCGGTCCTGCGCGCCGCGGCCGGTCCGGGCGTACGGCTGCACCTCGCGCTCCAGACCAACGGCGTGCGGCTGACCGAACGCTGGCTCGACCTGTGCGCCGCCCACGGCATCCGGATCTCGGTCAGCCTGGACGGCGACCGCGCCGCACACGACCGGAACCGCCGGGGCGCCGACGGGCGCGGCAGCCACGCCCGGGTCGCCGCCGCCCTGCACCGGCTGGCCGACGGACCCCATCGCGAGCTGTTCGCGGGCCTGTTGTGCACCATCGACCTCGGCAACGACCCGGTGCGCGCTTACGAGCACCTGCTGACGTACCGCCCGCCCGCGGTGGACTTCCTGCTGCCGCAGGGCAACTGGCACACTCCCCCGCCAGGACTGCGGCCCGGACTGCCGGGCGCACCGTACGCCGACTGGCTGTGGCGGGTGTTCGAGCGGTGGTACGGGGCCCCGCGGCGGGAGACCCGGGTGCGGCTGCTCGAGGACATGATGACGCTGCTGCTCGGCGGCGCCCCGGAGACGGAGGCGCTGGGCCTGGCGCCGGTGCGGTACGCCGTGGTGGAGACGGACGGCGCGCTCGCCCAGGACGACACGCTGCGTACCGCCTACGCCGGCGCCGCGCGGACCGGCCTCCATGTCGAGCGTGACTCCTTCGACGCGCTGCTGCGCCATCCTGGCGTCGCGGCCCGCCAGTGGGGCGCCGACGGTCTCTCCGCGCAGTGCCGGGGCTGCCGGCTGCTGCGGGTGTGCGGCGGCGGCCACTACGCCAACCGCTACCGGCCCGCCACCGGGTTCGCCAACCCCAGCGTCTACTGCGCCGACCTGGCCACACTGATCGGGCGGGTCAGGGAGCGGCTCGCCGGGGACCTGGAACGGCTGCGCAGCGCCCCGGCGGAAGCGGCATGAGCCCCGTGCCGATCCGTGTGCCCGGCAGGCTCTTCACCGCACTCGCGACGGGCGGCGGCGGGGCCGAGGCACTGGAACTGCTCGCCCGTGCCGAGTACAGCCGCCGCCTGGCCTGCGCGCACGCGGTCACGGAGGCCGCCCGTGAGATCGGCGGCGGCGTGGGCGAGGCGGCCGGGCAGGCCTGGGAGCTCCTCGCGGCCGCCCATCGGGCCGATCCCCGGGCGGTGTCGGCGGTCCTCACCCATCCGTCGACGGGCACGGCGCTGACGGGCCTGCTGGCCCGGCTGGACCGTGTCGTCGAGGGCGCGTCCGGGCAGGTGGGTGAGCCGCCGGTCCACTGGTTCAGCTCCCTCGCCGCGGCGGCGGCGGTCCGCGCGGGCGTGTCCGCACAGGTGCGTTGGCCCCTGACGACGGATCAGGTCTTCCTGCCCTCGCTAGGCGGCGTCCGCTTCTCCGGCGCCGGGCCCGGTGACCTGGCCGAGGTGGAGACCGATGCCGCCGGCGGGGCCCGGATCGGAGTGGCGGGGCGGGGCTCCGTTCCCGGCCCTGTGCCCGTGCCGAAGGTGCCGTACGCGCCGTCGGGACGGTGGCGGGCGGCGCACCGGCTCGTCGTGCTGGACACCGGCGCGCCCCTGCTCCTGGACGATGTGGACCCGCTGCGCTTCCCCGGCGTGCCCGAGCGGCCGCTGGGTCTGACGGCGGACGATCTGCGCTGGTGGGAGGCCACGGCCCGGGAGGCCTGCCGGCTGCTGCGGGACCACCACCCGGGGACGTTCGCCGAACTCGCCGCCGGCCCGCGCACCTTGGTGCCCCTCGGCCGCACGGGCAGCTTCAGCGGCAGCAGCGCGGACGCGTTCGGCTCCATGGCGCTGTCCCGGCCGCGCACCGGCCGCGCTCTCGCCCTGTCCCTCGCCCACGAGTTGCAGCACAGCAAGTTCGCCGCCGTCCTGCACCTCTTCGACCTGTTCGAGCCCAGCGGCGAGGAGCGGTACTACGCGCCCTGGCGCCCGGACCCCCGGCCTCTGATCGGACTGTTCCACGGGGCGTACGCGCACCTGGGGGTGGCACAGTTCTGGAACCGGCACCGGGCCGTGGAACAGGACCCCGAGGAACTCGCCCGGGCGCACGCCCAGTTCGCCCGTTGGCGGGCGGGCGCCCGGGAGGCCACGGAGGTCCTGCTGTCCTCGGGCCGCCTCACGGCACTGGGGCGGCACTTCGCGGAGACGATGCTGCGCACGCTCGACGCCCTGTGCCGGCTCCCGGTACCCGCCGAGGCCGGCCGCCGGGGCCTGGCCCTGGCCGCCGAGCACCGGGTGGAGTGGGTGCGCAGGAACGGGGCGCCGGAGGCGCAGCTCATCTGACGCACGCGGGCTGGGGGCTCGGTCCGGCTCCGCAGGGAACGGCCGAGAGGCCGTACCGGATAGTTCCGGTACGGCCTCTCGGTCTGCCGCCTCACACGTCGGGACGACAGGATTTGAACCTGCGACCCCTTGACCCCCAGTCAAGTGCGCTACCAAGCTGCGCCACGTCCCGATGCGGCTCGCGCGGGGTGACCCGCGTGATCGCGCAGGTCAACCCTACCGCATCCGCACCCCTGACCCTCGTGGGCGTCACACGGGGCGTGACCGCGGTGCGGCGTGAGGTTCGCGTACGCGCCGAGGGGACTCCCCCCGGCATCCAGGACGGCCTCGTCGCCTCCCCCGCGCCGGCGGCCGAGATGCGCCCCGGTCCAGCCGGCGAGGCCGGCCGTCGACACGGCGACGGCGAGTACGGCCCACCAGGGCAGTTCCGCCTTGGTCGCGTGTCCGGCGCAGGACGCGAGGGCGAGGAGCCCCGTGACGGCACCTCCGGTCGTTTCGGCTCGCCGGACACGCCGGTCCCGCGCGTCATCCACCCTTTGCTCCCCCTTCGCCCTAGGATGCCCACGAGCCTCACCCCGTGGGCATATGCCGCAAACAATACGCTAAGTCAACGGGTGCATCGGACCAGGGCATAGAGGTCGAGACGGACACCGTGGGCCGATTCCCCGCTCAATGGGCGCCGGTGAGATCCCGCCCCGCCCTCTCCCCCACCGCCCGGCGCGCACCGCGTACGGCGGCCAGGCCGATGAAGACCATGGAGTGCGTGGAGGTTTCGCAAGGCGTGCGGGACTACGACGGCCGCGCCGTCGTCCCCCGGATCTCCAGTGTCGGGGCCGCCAGATGGATCCGTCCCTCTCCCCCGGGCCGCTCGAAGCGGTCGAGGAGGAAGCGGGCGGCGCGGCGGCCGACCTCGTGGCCGGCGTTGTCGACGGTGGTGAGCCACAGGTGGCGCAGCCTGGAGATGCTCGTGTTGTCGTAGCCGACGACGGACACGTCGTGCGGGACGCGCAGGCCCAGTTCCTCCGCCGCCGAGAGGGCGCCGACGCAGGTGATGTCGTTGACGGCGAAGACCGCGGTGGGGCGGTCGGCACGACTGAGGAGGCGGACGGTGGCGCGGTAGCCCCCCTCCTCGGTCATGTCGCCGGTCTCGACGACGGCCCGGTCCGCCAGCCCGTGCGCCCGCATCGTCGCCTCGAAGCTGCGGCGGCGGAGTTCACCGACGGCTCCGTAGCCCGCGAGGTGCGCGATGCGGCGGTGGCCGAGGCCGATGAGGTGCTCGGTGACCAGCCGGGCGCCCTGCTCGTCGTCGCCGGCGACCTGGTCCACCCCGGGCGGCACGGGCTCGCGGGCGCCGGCCAGGACGACCGGCATCCGCTCGGCGACCGCACGGAGGGCCGCCGGGTCGGGCAGGGTGCCGACCACGACCAGGCCGTCGACGCGGTCGAGGAGCGGGTCGGCCGGATCCTGGCCGGTGCGGCGGTTGAGGCGGGCGTCGGCGAGCAGCATCTGCAGGCCGCCTGCGTGCAGGAGCGAGTTCAGGCCGTCGAGGAGGTCCACGAACCAGGGGTTGCGCAGGTCGTTCAGGAGGACGCCGACCGTGCGGGTGCGCTGCTCGCTGAGGCTGCGCGCGGCGGCGTTGGGCCGGTAGCCGAGCTCCTGGGCGGCCCGGAGGACGGCCTGGCGCTTCTCGGGGCGTACCTGGTCGGAGCCGCGCAGCACCAGGGAGACCAGCGACTTGGAGACGCCGGCCCGTTCGGCTACATCGCGGATCGTCGGCGGTCTCATGACATGGACCGTTCCATGCGGGTCGTGGCCTTGTCAAAGGGTTGACAGCGACGGGAAACCGCGCCCAGGGTGGGCTGGACAGGTTCTGGAACGGTCCAAAGAGGGGCTCTCATGGTGGACACGCTCGGCGTCGCCGTCGTCGGTTTCGGCTGGATGGGGCGGGTGCACACCCAGGCGTACGCGCGCGTGCGGCACCACTACCCGCAGCTGCCCCTCGTTCCGGAGCTGGTCACGGTCGCCGAGGAGGTGCCGGGCCGGGCGGCGGAGGCCGCCGCGCAGTTCGGGTTCGCGTCGACCACGCGGGACTGGCGCGAGGTGGTCGCCGACCCGCGGGTGCGGGCGGTGAGCATCACCGCGCCGAACTTCCTGCACCGCGAGATCGGCGTCGCCATGGCGGAGGCGGGCAAGCACATCTGGATCGAGAAGCCGGTCGGTCTGACCACCGAGGACGCCCGTGCGGTGGCGGACGCGGTGGCCGAGGCCGGTGTGCAGGGCACCGTTGGCTTCAACTACCGCAACGCGCCCGCCGTCGAGGCGGCCCGCGAGCTGATCGCCTCGGGCGAGATCGGCACGGTCACGCATGTCCGCATCCGGCTGTTCAGCGACTACGCCGCCCATCCCGAGGGCGCGCTGACGTGGCGGTACGAGCGGGAGCGGGGCGGCAGTGGCGTGCTGGGCGACCTCGCCTCGCACGGCGCGGACCTGGCCCGTCATCTGCTGGGCGACATCGCGTCCCTGACGGCGGACACGGCGATCTTCCTGCCGGAGCGGGCCCGTCCCACCGGGGCGACCGCGGGCCACAGCCGCGCCTCGGGCGGCGAGCTCGGCCCGGTGGAGAACGAGGACTACGTCAGCTGCCTGCTGCGCTTCGCCTCCGGGGCGCGCGGCGTGCTGGAGGCCTGCCGGGTCTCGGTCGGCGAGCAGAACAACTACGGCTTCGAGGTGCACGGCACCAAGGGCGCGGTGTTCTGGGACTTCCGCCGCATGAACGAGCTGGGGATCAGCCGGGGCACGACGTACCAGGACCAGGCCGTGACGACGGTGTACGTCGGCCCGGGCCACGGCGAGTTCGCCGCGTTCCAGCCCGGCGCGGCGAACGCCATGGGGTACGACGACCTGAAGGTCATCGAGGCGTACCGGTTCCTCCGGTCGGTCGCCGAGGGCACCCCGCACGGGGCGACCCTCGCCGATGCCGTACGCAGTGCGGCCGCCCTGGACGCGATGGCGCGGTCGGCGTCGAGCGGCGCCTGGGCGGACGTGTCCGTGGGGGCCTGACGTTCAGCCGGCCTTCTCGAGGCGGCGGCCCAGGACGAACCTCACCGGGACGAGGACGAGCCACAGCCACATGGCGTGGCCCCCGGCCACCAGGGCCAGCGGGACGGTCACGGCGAACACCACCACCAGCGTGGCGCTCTCGAGGAGGTAGGGCGTGCTGCCCGTGTCGGAGGAGGTGCCGTCGCGCAGCCATGGGCGCTTGGCCAGGACGGCGGCCACTGCCAGATGGCAGGCGGCGAGCGCGGCGACCGCCGCCGCGTAGACGGCGACCGACACGGGCTCGTCGCCGTACTCCGCGAGCAGCCTGGTCGGGAAGGGCACCAGGGCCGCGACACCCAGGCCGGCGAGGGACAGGATGATCACCTGTCCGTCGACCTCCCGTACGTCACGGAAGATCCTGCGGTGGTCGTGCCAGAAACTGCCGAGCACCGCGACGCTGAGCGCGTAGGCGCCGAGGTCCGGGAGCAGCCGGCGCAGGGCCTCGTGGTACCGGTCCGCGTCCAGTTCCCGCGGGACGTAGAGGTCCAGGACCAGCAGCGTGATGGCGATGGCGAACACGCCGTCGGCGAGCGTCAGCAACCGGTCCGGCCCGCCGTCCGGGCGTGAGGTCCACATGAGGACGACCGTAGGGGCCGTGGCGCACCGCGCTCCGGATACACGCCGGGCCCCGCTCCCGCCACCGTCCCGGCTCACACGGCCGTCGCCTGCGGGGGCATGTTGTACGGCGTCACCACCTGGATCGCCGACGGCAGCGAGGGACCGGCCGGCGGCAGCGCCCCGTGTGCCCGCATGACGGTGTGGCAGGCCTCGCGCACGTCCTGGCGCAGGTCGTGGTGGAGCACCGCGGACAGGCGGTGCGCTCGCAGCAGCCGGGTGTTGTCGTGGTCGAGGTCGTGCGCGACGAACACGGCGCACTCGCGGCCGAGGTCGTCGAAGGCCTGCAGCGTGGCGATGTTGCCGCCGCCGATCGAGTACACCGCGCGGATGTCCGGGTCGCGTTCCAGAGCGGCCCGGACGAGGTCGTACTGGGTGGCGTCCAGCCCCTGCCCCTCGGCGATCTCGACCAGCGTGCGCTCGGGGTGCCGGGCCCGCATGGCGCTGCGGAAGCCCATCTCGCGCTCCTCCTCGTTGCGGAAGAAACCGCTGCTGAGGCTGGTCAGGATGTTGCCCGGGCGCGCCCCCAGCCACTGGCCCGTCAGATAGGCGGCCGTCGCGCCCGCCGCCCGGTCGTCGATGCCGACGTAGGCGAGGCGGGCACTGGCGGGCAGGTCGGTCACCAGGGTCACGACCGGGATGCCGGCGGCCGCGAGACGGCCGACGGCGGCGGTGACCTCGGGGACGTCCGGGGCCTTGAGGATCACGCCCTGCGAGCCGCGCCGGGCGATCCGGTCCAGGATCCGCACCAGCTCCCCGACCGGGCCGGTCTCGCGGAAGTGGAAGCGGGAGCGCAGCACCGCCGGGTGCAGGGACGGCAGCTCGGCCTCCAGGGCGGCGCGGATCGCGGTGGTGAAGCGCTCGGGCGCCTGCATCACGATGTCGACCATGAACGTCCGGCCGACGAGCCGGACCTGGGTGCGCTGGCGGTCCAGGTCGGCGATGGCCTGGCGCACCTCCCGGGCCGTGCTCTCCCGCACCCCTCCCCTGCCGTTCAGGACCCGGTCGACGGTCGCCTCGCTCAGGCCCGCCTGACGTGCGATCTCCCGGATCGGGAAGGGGTGGCCCATGCTCCGGCTCCTTGAGGGGTTTTTGATGGCTCACTGCTGGTTGTTCGAGGGGTTTGTACTGACAAGAATGACAGGGCTGCGTCGCTCCGTGACCCCGAAGGGACGACGATGTCCTTCACTTCCGTACACCGCCGCGCCTGGCTGTCCGAGCAGGACTGCGACCTCGACGCGTTCCGCGCGCTGGTCGAGCAGGCGACCGATCCCGCCGACTATCCGCACGCCTCCGCCGTGGAGCGGAACGTACTGATCTACGACACCGGCCTGCTCGAAGGCGACCGGGTGGTCCAGGCCGAGCTGGTGCGGGCGCTCGCCGACGGGCCCGGCATCGTCGTCTTCCGCGGCGCCTTTCCCGACCCGGAGGTCGTGGACCGGACCACCGCCGTGTTCGGCTGCCTGATCGCCGAGCAGCGCGCCTCGGGCGCGACGGCCGGTGACCACTTCGCGAAGCCGGGCGCCAACGACCGGGTGTGGAACGCGCTGGAGAAGATGGCCCTGTACGACGCGGAGGTGTTCTGCGACTACTACGCCAACGACGTCCTCGCCCTCGTGGCGACGGCCTGGCTGGGTCCCGGCTACCAGGTCACCTCGCAGCTCAACGTGGTCAACCCGGGCGGCGCCGCCCAGGCCCCGCACCGCGACTACCATCTGGGCTTCCTGTCCGACGAGGCCGCCGCCGCCTACCCCGGGCACGTGCACCGCCTCTCCCCCGTGCTGACCCTCCAGGGCGCGGTCGCGCACTGCGACATGCCGGTGGAGTCCGGGCCGACGATGTACCTGCCGCACTCGCAGAAGTACGAGGCGGGGTATCTCGCCTGGCGGCGCCCGGAGTTCCGGGCGTACTTCGAGGCGCACCAGATGCAGCTGCCGCTCGCGAAGGGCGACGCGGTCTTCTTCAACCCGGCGCTCTTCCACGCCGCCGGCACCAACCGCTCGGCGGACATCCGGCGCATGGCCAACCTGTTGCAGGTGTCGTCCGCGTTCGGGCGCGCGATGGAGACGGTGGACCGCGAGGCCGTGGCGAACGCGGTGTACCCCGTGCTGCTGAAGCGGAAGGCCGAGGGCGCGAGCGACGCGTGGCTGGCCAACGTCATCGCGGCGAGCGCCGAGGGCTACCCCTTCCCGACCAACCTCGACAGCGACCCGCCGGTCGACGGCCTGGCCCCGCCCTCGCAGGCGGACCTCGTACGGCGGGCCCTGTACGAGGGGTGGTCCCCGGAGGCGCTCCGGGCGGAGCTGCGGGCCGGTACCGCACGGCGGGAGAGCTGAGGAACCTCGTGGGACTTCTCGACGACAAGATCGTCCTGGTCAACGGCGGCACTCAGGGTGTCGGCGCCGCCATCGCGTGGGCCGCGGTCCGCGAGAGTGCGGTCGTGGCCGTCACCGGGCGGCGCCCCGGGCCCGGTGAGGCCCTGGTGGCGGAGCTGACCGCCGCCGGCGGCAAGGCCCTGTACGTGCGGGCCGACCTGTCGGACGCGGAGCAGGCGAAGGCCTCCGTGGCCCGGGTCGTGGAGGCGTACGGCCGCGTCGACTGCCTCGTGAACTCCGCCGGGCTGACCTCACGGGGGACGCTGCTGGACACCACGCCCGAGTTGTTCGACCAGCACATCGCGATCAACCTCAAGGGGCCGTTCTTCGCGATGCAGGCGGCGGTCGCGGACATGGTGGCGCGTCAGGCGCCCGGCACGATCGTCAACATCATCACGTCGTCGGCGCACGGCGGGCAGCCGTTTCTTGCCCCGTACGTCGCTGCGAAGGCCGGCCTGATCGGGCTGACTCGTAACGCCGCGCACGCGCATCGGTGGGACCGGATCCGGATCAACGGGCTGAACATCGGCTGGACGGCGACGGAAGGCGAGGACGCCACGCAGCGCGTGTTCCACGGCGCGGGGGATGGCTGGCGTGAGGTCGCTGCTGCCCGGTTGCCCATGGGCAAGTTGGGCCAGCCGGATGAGATCGCCGAGTTCGTTGTGTTTCTGCTGTCGGAGCGGTCCGGGGTGGTTACCGGGTCGGTTATTGATTGGGATCAGAACGTGTTGGGCGGACTCGACTGAGGATTTGCCGCGCTTTGTCGTTGGTCGTGTGCGGCGCCGTTGTGGCTGGTCGCGCAGTTCCCCGCGCCCCTTCGGGGGCGCATCACACCCTGCAACAAGGAGCAACACCCCATGCGTATCGGAATTCTCGGGCTCGGCCGTATCGGTGCCTTTCACGCCGAGACTCTCTCCGGGCTCGACGTCGTCGAGTCCCTCGTCGTCACCGACCCGTTCGCGGACGCCGCCAAGGCAGCCGCCGAGCGGTTCGGTGCCGAGGTCGTGGACTCGCCGGAGGCCCTGCTGGCCGCCGGCGTGGACGGCATCGTCGTCGCGGCCGCCACGGACGCCCACCCCGCGCTGATCCTTGCCGGGGTCGAGGCCGGTATCCCGGTCTTCTGCGAGAAGCCCGTCGCCAGGACCATGAGCGAGGGCGTCGAGGTGCTGAAGGCCGTCCAGGGCAAGGGCGTGCCGATCCAGATCGGCTACAACCGCCGTTTCGACGCCGGTTTCGTCAACGCCCGCGCCGCCGTGCGGAGCGGGGAGCTCGGCACGCTGCACACGGTCCGCTCGACCACGCTGGACCCGGCGCCGCCGCCCGCCGCGTACATCGCCGCCTCCGGCGGCATCTTCCGCGACTGCTCGGTGCACGACTTCGACATCATCCGCTGGGTGACGGGCCGCGAGGTGACCGAGGTGTACGCCGTGGGCGGCAACCGCGGTGCCGACTTCATCAAGGAGGCCGGTGACGCCGACACCACCGGCGCGATCCTCACCCTGGACGACGGCACCATCGCGGTCGTCTCCAACTCCCGCCACAACGCCCGAGGTTATGACGTCCGCATGGAGATCCACGGCTTCACGGACTCCATCGCCGTCGGCCTGGAGGACAAGCTGCCGCTGCGCTCGGTCGAACCGGGCGTGACCTTCCCGGCGGGCACTCCGCACGACTTCTTCATGGACCGCTTCACCGAGGCCTACCGTGCCGAACTGACCGCGTTCACCGAGGTCGTCGCCGGCACCCGCCCCTCCCCCTGCACGATCGAGGACGCCCTGGAGGCGGGCTGGATCGCCGACGCGTGCACACTGTCGCTGCACGAGCACCGTCCCGTGACGATCGAGGAGGTACGGCAGGCATGAGCGAGAAGGGCCGGGAACCACTGCGCATAGGAGTGCTGGGAGCCGCGCGGATCACCGAGCGGTCCCTGATCGACCCGGCCCGGGCGACCGGCCACCGCCTCGTCGCGGTGGCCGCCCGTGACCGCGACCGAGCCGAGGCGTTCGCCGCGGAGCACGACGTGGAGCGGGTGGCGGGTTCGTACGCCGAACTGGTGGCCGATCCCGAGGTCGACGTCGTCTACAACCCGCTCGCCAACGGTCTGCACGGCCCGTGGAACCTGGCCGCCCTCGCGGCGGGCAAGCACGTGCTGTCGGAGAAGCCGTCGGCGAGCAACGCGCGGGAGGCGGCGGAGGTGCGGGAAGCCGCCGGGAAGGCCGGGACGGTCTTCATGGAGGCCTTCCACTACCTCTTCCACCCGGTCACCCGCCGCCTGCACGAGCTGCTGGACTCCGGTGAGCTCGGCGAACTGCGGCACGTGGAGGCGATGGTGGCCATCGCCGCCCCGCCGGACACCGACCCGCGCTGGTCGCTCCCGCTGGCCGGCGGCGCCCTGATGGACCTGGGCTGCTACAGCCTGCACGCGCTGCGCATGCTCGCCCCCTGGGCGGGTGGCGCACCCCGCCTGGCCGGGGCACGGGGCGAAGAGCGCGCGGGTGCGCCCGGGGTCGACGAGTGGCTGGACGCCGAGGTGGAGTTTCCCGGCGGTGCGACGGGCTCGGCCCGCTGCCACATGGCGTACGAGGGGCTGGACATGAGCATCCGGATCACCGGCTCCCGGGGCGAGGCCACGGCTCCGAACTTCGTGCTGCCGCAGATGGACGACCGGATCGTGGTCCGCACCCCGGAGGGCGAGCGCACGGAGCGCCTCGGGACGCGCTCGTCGTACACGTACCAGCTGGAGGCGTTCGCGGCCTGCGTGCGTGACGGTGCGGCGCTGCCCCTGGGCGCGGACGACGCGGTGACGACGATGGAGCTCATCGACGACTGTTACCGGGCGGCCGGGTTCGAGCCCCGCCCCCGTACCAGGGTCTGAGGACACGCCGAGCGGGCCGGGGGTGCGCCCCCGGCCCGCTCGGCCCGTTCACGTGTACAGCGCGGGTTTCTCGACCAGTTCGACCTCGACCCGGCCGCCGTCCTCCATCGCCCGTACCCCCGCCTCGCACACCGCGGCGGCGGCGTAGCCGTCCCAGACGCTCGGGCCGGTCACCTCGCCGCGGCGGGTGGCGTCGACCCACGTCTGGACCTCCCGGTCGTAGGCCGTTTCGAAGCGTTCGGTCCAGTCCTGGGCGATGGTGCCGCCCCAGCGGCCGGCCATGTTGGTGACCAGGGCGTGGCCGTCGCCGATGCGGGCGGTGCCGCGTTCGCAGACCACCTCGGCCTGCACCTGGTAACCGAAGCCGCAGTTGACGAAGATCTCCACGTCGCTGAGGGCGCCGCCGTCGGTCTCGAAGACGACGAACTGCGGATCGCGCAGCCCGTCGGGGGCGTTGGCGGACGGCGCCGGGCGCAGCACCGTGACCGCCGTGATCTCGTGGTCGAGCAGCCAGCGGGTCGCGTCCGCCTCGTGGGCGACCGAGTCGCTGATGAGCATGGAGCTGGTGAAGAAGGGCGGGCTGGCGACGTTGCGGTGCCGGTTGTGCACCATCAGGGGACGACCCAGCTGCCCCGTGGTCAGCAGCGCCTTCAGCTTCGCGTACTCGGGGTCGTAGCGGCGCATGAAGCCGACCTGGACACGGCGGTGGCCAAGGCGCAGTTCGGCTTCGAGGACGCGCAGGGCGGAGGCCGCGTCGGGGGTGAGCGGCTTCTCGCACAGGACGGGCAGATCGCGCTCGAAGGCGGCGAGCAGTGTGGCCTCGTGGGCCGGGCCCGGGGAAGCGATCAGGACGGCGTCGACGTCGGCGGCCGCCAGCGCGGCGGCCGGGTCGGTGTGGGCGGCACAGCCGTCGACGCGTGCGGCGACGGCCTTCGCGCGCTCCGCGTCGACGTCGGCGACGGCGACCACCCGTGCTCCGCTGATGACTTCGTGGATGCGGCGCACATGGTCCGCGCCCATCCTTCCGGTACCGATGACCGCGACTCCCAGAGTGGCGCGCTCAGCCATGGCCGTCCTTTCGGGTCGTCAGGCGCCGCAGGACCTCAGGAACTTGCGGGTGCGCACCGCGATCGGCAGCGGCTTGTCCGGCTCGCAGGGGTACATGTCCTGCTCGACGATGGCGAACAGGTCCACGCCCAGCTTCTGGGCGGCCGTGAGAACCGGGCCCAGCTCCGGGACACCGGCGGGCGGTTCGCACATCACACCGCGCGCCACGGCGGGTCCGAACGGGACCTCGTTCTTGACCACGTCGGCGAGGATGTCCGGGTCGACCTGCTTGAGGTGCAGGTAGCCGATGCGCTCGCCGTACGTCTCGATCAGCTTGACGCTGTCGCCGCCGCAGTAGGCGTAGTGCCCGGTGTCCAGGCAGAGGTTGACCGCGTCGGAGTCGGTGGAGTCGAGGAACTGCTCGACGTGCTCCTCGGTGTCGATGTGGGTGTCGGCGTGCGGGTGGACGACGATGTCCAGACCGTACTTGTCCTTCACCTCACGGCCGAGGCGCTCCATGCCCGTGGTGAGGTTGCGCCACTGCTCGGTGGTGAGCTCCGGGGGCTCCAGGATCTCGGCGGTCTTGTCGTCCCGCCAGAAGGACGGGATGACGACCAGGTGCTTCGCGTCCATGGCCTGGGTGAGGGCGGCGACGCGGCTGACCTGCTCCCAGGTGGAGTCCCACTCGGACGGGCCGCGGTGCAGACCGCAGAAGATCGTGCCGGCGGAGACCTTCAGGTTCCGCTTGGTCACCTCGTCGGTGAGCCGGGCCGGGTCGGTCGGCAGGTAGCCGTACGGGCCGAGTTCGATCCACGAGTAGCCGGCCTCGGCGACCTCGTCGAGGAAGCGTTCCCAGGGCACCTGCTGGGGGTCGTCGGGGAACCATACGCCCCAGGAGTCGGGGGCCGAGCCGACCCGGATGCGGTCGAGCGCGAGGGCCATGTCAGGACTTTCCTTCCGAAGACGTGGCTACGGGGGCGGTGAGGTCTCCCGCCTCGGGGAGCTCCTCGACGTCGACGCCGCGGACCTGCGCCAACTCGTGCTTGAGGGAGGCCAGTTCGGTGCCACCGGCCATGTGGTTGGTCAGCTCCTCGAGGCTGACCTCGCTGCGGGAGGCGGACAGTTCCATGGTGCCCAGGCGCAGCACGCTGAAGTGGTCGCCGACCATGTAGGCGTGGTGCGGGTTGTGGGTGATGAAGATGACGCCCAGGCCCTTCTCGCGGGCGGCGGCGATGTACTTCAGCACCACACCGGACTGCTTGACGCCGAGGGCGGCGGTCGGCTCGTCCAGGATGAGGACGCGGGCACCGAAGTAGACGGCGCGGGCGATCGCGACGCACTGGCGCTGGCCACCGGACAGGGTGCCGATGGGCTGCTCCATGTCGTCGAGGACGATGCCCATGTTGCGCAGTTCCTCGTCCGCGGTCTTCTTCATCCTCTCGATGTCGAGACGGCGGACCGGCCAGGGGCCCTTGGTCATCTCGGAGCCGAGGAAGAAGTTGCGCCACACCGGCATCAGCGGGACGACCGCGAGGTCCTGGTACACCGTGGCGATGCCCTTGTCGAGGGCCTCGCGCGGGGTGGAGAAGCGCACCGGTTCGCCGTCGACGAGGAACTCGCCCTCGGTGTGCTGGTGCAGACCAGAGATGATCTTGATGAGGGTGGACTTGCCTGCGCCGTTGTCGCCGAGGACGCAGGTGACCTGGTTGGGGAAGACCTTCAGGTCGACGCCGTGCAGGGCGCGGATGTTGCCGTAGGACTTGCCCGCACCGCGGAGTTCGACGAGGGCTCGGTCCTCCGCGGGCGGCGTGTCCTTCAGGACGGCCCCGTGGGTGCCGGTTTCGTTGCTGGTCATTGCGGTCACCTCCGGGTCGCCGTGCGCTGGACCCACAGATTGATGAGGACGGCGCCGAGGAGCATCACGCCGAGGAAGGCCTTGAACCAGTCCGGGTTCCAGCCGGCGTAGACGATGCCCTGCTGCACCATGCCGAACATGAAGGCGCCGAAGACCGGGCCGATCGCGGAGCCGTAGCCACCGGTCAGCAGACAGCCGCCGATGACGGCCGCGGCGATGTAGATGAGCTCCTGGCCCACGCCCTCGCCGGACTGCACGGTGTTGAAGGAGAACAGCTGGTGCATGCCGACGAACCAGGCGCCGAACCCGACCAGCATGAACAGGGAGATCTTGGTGAAGGTCACCGGGACACCGACGGCCCGCGCGGAGTGCTTGTTGCCGCCGACCGCGAAGATCCAGTTGCCGTACTTGGTGCGCAGCAGCACCCAGGTGGCCAGGGCCGCGAAGACCAGCCACCACACGACGGTGATCTTGACGTTGACGCCACCGACCTCGAACGTCGAGGCGAAGATCTTCTGCGCCTGGGTGAAGCCGTCCATGTCGCTGATGTCGTCGGTGGCGACGTTGCCGGTGACCAGCTTGGTCACGGCGAGGTTCACGCCCTGGAGGATCAGGAAGGTGCCGAGGGTGACCAGGAAGCTGGGCAACCCGGTCTTGACCAGCATCCAGCCGTTGAACGCGCCGATCGCGAGCGACACGAGGAGGGCGACGATCACGCCCACCCAGACGTTCATGGTCAGCTGGTAGCTCAGCATCGACGCGGTGAGCGCCGAGGTGACCACGGCGACACCGGCCGACAGGTCGAACTCGCCGCCGATCATCAGCAGCGCCACGGGCAGCGCCATGATCCCGATGGTCGACGACTGGTACAGGATGTTGGCCATCGAGCTGCCGTCGCGCACCGGCGGTGCCGCGAACAGGAAGAACACGAGCACGGCGACGGCGCCGAGGAAGACGCCGACCTCGGGCCGGGCGAGCAGCCGCAGCGCCAGGGGGCGCTGCCGCGTCCGGCCGTCGGACTGCTTCTGGCCGGGGGCCGGCGGTGTGTCCACCGCCGGCGTGGCCTGCTGGGTCATGCTCATCACCGGGTGCCCTTCGCGGCGAACTCCCCGATCTTGTCGACGTTGGACTTGTCGACGAAGGCCGGGCCGGTCAGCACGGGCTGCTCGCCGCCGCCGCTGTAGTTGCCGTTGTTCTTGTAGAGCCACAGGCCGTCGACGGCCAGGTAGCCCTGGAGGTAGGGCTGCTGGTCGACGGCGAACTGGATGGAGTCGTCCTTGATGCCCTTGATGAGGTCCTTGTTGAGGTCGAAGGTGGCGACCTTCGCCTTGCTGCCGGCGTCGCCGACGGACTGCACCGCGGTCAGCGCGAAGGGGGCGCCGAGCGTGACGACGTAGTCGATGGACGGGTCCTGCTTCAGCTTGGCGGTGATCGTCGACTTCACGGAGGGCATGTCGGTGCCGTTGACGTTCTGGGTGTCGAGCTTGCCCTCGAAGGTCTTCTCGACGCCGTCGCAGCGCTGGGTCAGGCCGACGTTGCCCTGCTCCTGCACGACACAGAGGGCGTGCTTGGCGCCGACGTCGTTGAGCTTCTTGCCGAAGGCCTCGCCGGCCACGGACTCGTCCTGGCCGAAGAACTCCAGCAGGTTGAGCTTCTTCCAGTCGCTGAGGCCGGAGTTGAGTCCGACCACGGGTATGCCGGCCTTCTCGGCCTTGCCTATGACGCCCTTGAGGGCGTCCGGCTTGGCGAGGGTGACGGCGATGCCGTCGACCTTCTGGTCGATCGCGTTCTGGACCAGGTTGGCCTGGTTGCCCGCGTTCGGGTCGGCGGAGTAGACGAGCTTGATGTTGTCCTTGGCGGCGGCGGCCTCGGCGCCCTTGCGCACGGTGTCCCAGAAGGTGTCACCGGGCGCCTGGTGCGTGACCAGGGCGACGGTCATACGGGGCGTGGTCGCCTTGCCGGCGGAGGCGTTCGCGGCGCCTTCCTCGGACTTCTTGCCCCCGGAACTGCTGGAGCAGCCGGCGAGGGTCAGGGCCGCCGCCGCGGCAACGGCGACTACGGGCGCGATCCTGCGGGAGCGGGGGTGAGAAGAGCGGTCCATCTTTCCTGGCACCTCACTGTGCTACTGCGGGGGAAAGGGGAGGGATCACGAGGGATCCGTGGTCCCGGAGCCTTACGGAGTCCGGATCATGATGCCGCAAACAGATTGTTGCGATGCCACGGGATACAAGTCCTTGCCGCGCCCGCTGTCAATACTTTGTTAAGACATCATTTCACAAGCAGGTCCGAATGTAAGTACAAACTATTGACAGGGCCGTCCTCCGCCGCCTACACCTGTAGGGCGGCAGGTCCCAGGTCATCCACGCCCCACGGTGTCAGGACGGCCCCGGCCCCGCATCCCCAGCTTCCCGAGGAGGTCGCGCATGGCCGAGCCAGCCCAGTATTTCGACTTGATCACGATGGGCCGCATCGGGGTCGACCTCTATCCCCTCCAGACCGGCGTCCCGCTGCCCCAGGTGGAGACGTTCGGGAAATTTCTGGGAGGTTCGGCGGCCAATGTGGCGGTCGCAGCGGCGCGCCTCGGACGCCGTACGGCCGTGATCACCCGGACCGGCAACGACCCCTTCGGCACCTATCTGCACGAGGAGCTGACGTCCTTCGGCGTGGACGACCGCTGGGTCACCCCGGTCGACGCCTACCCGACGCCGGTCACCTTCTGCGAGATCTTCCCGCCGGACGACTTCCCGCTGTACTTCTACCGCCGCCCCAAGGCTCCCGACCTGGAGATCCACACCGACGAGCTGGACTTCTTCGCGATCCGCGGGGCCCGGATCTTCTGGATCACCGGGACCGGCCTGAGCGAGGAGCCGAGCCGCTCCGCCACGCTCGCCGCCCTCAAGGCCCGCGACAAGGCGGGCATCACCGTCTTCGACCTCGACTGGCGGCCGATGTTCTGGTCCGATCCCGAGGAGGCCCGCCCGTACTACCGCGAGGCGCTGCGCCACGCCACCGTCGCGGTCGGCAACCTCGACGAGTGCGAGATCGCCACCGGCGTGCGCGAACCGCAGGCCTGCGCCGACGCGCTGCTGGAGGCGGGCGTGGAACTGGCCGTCGTCAAGCAGGGCCCCAAGGGCGTCCTGGCCGTGCACCGCGACGGCACCCGGGCCGAGGTGCCGCCGGTGCCGGTCGAGGTGGTCAACGGCCTGGGCGCGGGCGACGCCTTCGGCGGTTCCCTCTGCCACGGCCTGCTCGCCGGCTGGGACCTGGAGAAGACCATGCGGCACGCCAACGCCGCCGGCGCCCTCGTCGCCTCCCGCCTCGCCTGCTCCTCCGCGATGCCCGCCGAGTCCGAGGTCGAGGACCTCCTCGCCACGGTGTCGTCGCCGAGCACGAGTCACTGAACGGAGCCTGCATTGAACATCGGCATCCCCGACCTCACCACGGTCCGGGCCCGCAATCCCGAGGCCGTCGCCGAGGCGGCCGCCCGCCGGGTGCGCCGCCCGCTGATCGGCGACAGCGGCCGGCTGATGATCGTGGCCGCCGACCACCCGGCGCGCGGCGCCCTCGGGGTCGGTGACCGGCGCCTGGCCATGGCCAACCGCGCCGATCTGCTGGAACGGCTCTGCGTCGCGCTGTCGCGGCCCGGGGTCGACGGGGTGCTCGCCACCGCCGACATCCTGGAGGACCTGCTCCTGCTCGGGGTGCTGGAGAACAAGGTCGTCATGGGCTCGATGAACCGCGGCGGTCTGGCCGGCGCCACGTTCGAGATGGACGACCGTTTCACCGGCCACCGCGCCGAGGACATCGCCCGGCTCCGCTTCGACGCGGGCAAGCTCCTGGTGCGCATCGACTACGACGACCCGGGCTCGCTCACCACCCTGGAGTCCACCGCGCGGGCGGTCGACGCCATGGCGGCCCGGCGGCTCCCCCTGTTCGTCGAGCCGTTCATCTCCCGGCGGGTCGACGGAAAGGTGCGCAACGATTTGTCCGCCGAGGCCGTCACCCGGTCCATCGCGATCTCCGCGGGCCTGGGCGGCACCTCCGCCTACACCTGGCTGAAGCTGCCCGTCACCGACGACCCGGACGACATGGCCCAGGTCCTGGAGACCTCCACGCTTCCCGTCGTCCTGCTCGGCGGCGAGGTCGGCGGCGACCAGGAGGGCGCGTACGAACGCTGGCGCAAGGCCCTGCGCCTGCCCACCGTGCAGGGCATGGTCGTCGGGCGCTCGCTGCTCTACCCGGCCGGGGGCAGCGTGGAAGAGGCAGTGGACACGGCCGTCGGTCTGCTGTGAACAGGTCTCAATCTGTCTGTTGTGAGTCGCTCCGCTGTGACCCGAAAGGCACACGATGACGTATCACCTCCCCGCGGGTAAGGCCCTCGGCGGCCCCTACACCGTCGACGTCACGCCCGAGAAGGCCGGCTGGGACCACTCCAGCCTGCGGATCCTGGAGCTGCCGCCGGGCGGCACGCACTCCTTCGAGGCCGGCGACAGCGAGTGGATCGTCGTCCCCCTGGCCGGCGGCTGCACGGTCGCCGTGACGGACGACTTCGGCCAGGACACCTTCGAGCTCCAGGGCCGCAGGGACGTCTTCAGCGGCGTCAGCGACTTCGCGTACGTGCCGCGCGACGCCCGGGCGAGCGTGACCTCCGCCGCCGGCGGCCGGTTCGCGCTGACCGGCGCGCGCTGCACCCGCCGGCTGCCCGCCCGCTACGGCCCCGCCTCCGAGGTGCCCGTGGAGCTGCGGGGCACCGGCAACTGCTCCCGGCAGGTCAACAACTTCGGCGCGGCCGGGGTCTTCGAGTGCGACAAGCTCATCGCGGTCGAGGTGATCACCCCGGGCGGCAACTGGTCGTCGTTCCCGCCGCACAAGCACGACGAGCACCGGCCGGGCGAGGAGTCGGTGCTGGAGGAGATCTACTACTTCGAGTTCGCGGGCCACGACGGCATCCCCGGCCTCGGCTACCAGCGCGTCTCCCCGTCCGGCCCGGGCCGGGACACCGACGTGCTGGCGGAGGTCCGCGACGGCGATGTCGTCCTGATCCCGGACGGCTGGCACGGGCCGTCGATGGCCACGCCCGGCCACCACATGTACTACCTCAACGTCATGGCGGGCCCGGAGGCCGAGCGCGCCTGGCTGATCTGCGACCACCCCGACCACGCCTGGGTCCGCGACACCTGGCCGGACCAGCCGGTCGATCCCCGACTCCCTCTCTACACCGCCCCGGAGACCTCCGCATGAGCGCCACCACCCGCCGACTGACGACCGCCCAGGCGCTGGTGCGGTTCCTGTCCGTCCAGTACACCGAGCGGGACGGCGTGCGGCGCCGGCTGATCGCCGGGACCTGGGGCATCTTCGGCCACGGCAACGTGGCGGGTGTCGGCCAGGCGCTGATGGAGGCAGGCATCGGGCCGGACGCCGTCATGCCGTTCCACCAGGGCCGCAACGAGCAGTCGATGGTGCACGCGGCGGTCGGCTACGCCCGGCAGCTCAACCGCCTGTCCGCGCAGGCCGTGACGACCTCGATCGGCCCGGGCGCCACCAACCTGGTCACCGGTGCCGCCCTGGCGACGATCAACCGGCTGCCGGTGCTGCTGCTGCCCGGCGACTACTTCGCCTCGCACGCCCCCGACCCGCTGCTCCAGCAGCTGGAGCACCCGGTCGAGGCCGACGTGTCGGTCAACGACACCCTGCGCCCGGTGTCGAGGTACTTCGACCGGATCACCCGCCCCGAGGCGCTGATC
This sequence comes from Streptomyces sp. NPDC045955, assembly GCF_056430805.1. Taxonomy (NCBI): domain Bacteria; kingdom Bacillati; phylum Actinomycetota; class Actinomycetes; order Kitasatosporales; family Streptomycetaceae; genus Streptomyces; species Streptomyces sp. NPDC045955. Next base: position 270,722 of record NZ_JBWKKY010000003.1, on the reverse strand, counting down.
CCCTCGGCGCTCCAGGCCATGCGCGTGCTGGCCGACCCGGCCGAGACCGGCGCCGTCACCCTGGCCCTGCCGCAGGACGTGCAGGCGGAGGCGTACGACTGGCCGGAGGAGTTCTTCGCCGAGCGCGTCTGGTACGTGCGGCGTCCCGCGCCGGACCCGGTGGAGCTGACCGCGGCCGTCGAGGCGATCCGGTCGGCCGAGCGGCCCCTGATCGTCGCGGGCGGCGGCGTCCACCACAGCGAGGCCGAGGCGGCGCTGAAGGCGTTCACGGACGCCACCGGCATCCCCGTCGCCTCGACCCAGGCGGGCAAGGGGTCGCTCCGCCACGACCACCCCGCCGACCTCGGCGGCATCGGCCACACCGGCACGGCCGTCAGCGACGACCTCGCCCGCACCGCCGACCTCGTCATCGGCGTGGGCACCCGCTACACGGACTTCACCACGGCCTCCGGCACGCTCTTCCAGAACCCGGGCGTGCGGTTCCTCAACCTCAACATCACCGGCTTCGACGCGCACAAACTGGCCGCGCGCACGCTGGTGTGCGACGCGAGGTCCGGCCTCGAAAGGCTGCTGGAGGAGCTCTCCGGCCACCGCGTGAGCGAGGCGTACGAGGCCGAGTACCGCGCCGGCAAGGAGCGCTGGGACGAGATCGTCGAGGCCTCCTACCGCGCCGACGACGAGAGCGCCGTCCCGACCCAGACGCAGGTGCTCGGCGCGCTGGACGCGGCCGTCGGCGACGACGACGTGGTGATCAACGCGGCCGGCTCGCTCCCCGGCGACCTGCACAAGCTGTGGCGCTCCCGCAGCCCGCGCCAGTACCACCTGGAATACGGCTACTCCTGCATGGGCTACGAGATCCCGGCCGGCATCGGCGTCCAGCAGGCCGCCCCGGGTACGCCGGTGTGGGCGCTGGTCGGCGACGGCACCTACCTGATGATGCCGACGGAGATCGTCACGGCCGTCCAGGAGGGCCTGCCCCTCAACATCGTCCTGCTCCAGAACCACGGCTACGCCTCCATCGGCGGTCTGTCGGAGGAGACCGGCGGCGAGCGGTTCGGCACCGCCTACCGCTTCCGGGCCGCCGACGGCACCTTCACCGGCGCCCCGCTGCCCGTCGACCTGGCCGCCAACGCGGCCAGCCTCGGCATGGACGTACTGCGCGCCAAGACGGTGCGCGAGCTGCGCGAGGCGCTGGCCTCGGCCCGTGCCTCCGACCGGCCGACGTGCGTGTACGTCGAGACCGACCCGGCTCCGACCGCTCCCCCGGCCGAGGCCTGGTGGGACGTGCCGGTGGCCGAGACCGCCTCCCGCGAGGCCGCCGTCGAGGCCCGCGAGCGCTACGACCGGCAGGTCGCCGGACGCCGTCGCCACCTCTGAACTCCCGCCAGGTGCCGTCGCCACCTCTGAACTCCCGCGAAGTGCCGTCGCCACTTCTGAACACCCGCGAAGTCCCCGCGAACTCCCCGTGACATCAGGCTCCACGAAAGGCCCTTGCTCCTCATGAAGACCATCACCCACTGGATCGACGGCAAGCCCGTCGAGGGCACCTCCGGCCGCTTCGGCCCCGTCTACAACCCGGCCACCGGCGCCCAGGAGAAGCAGGTCGCGTTCGCGGCCGTCGACGAGGTGGACGCCGCCGTCGCCTCCGCCAAGGCCGCTTTCGAGTCCTGGGGGGAGTCCTCGCTCGCCAAGCGCACGGCGGTGCTGTTCAAGTACCGCGAGCTGCTGGACGCCCACCGCGACGAGATCGCCGAGCTGATCACCGCCGAGCACGGCAAGGTGCACTCCGACGCGCTCGGCGAGGTCGCGCGCGGCATGGAGATCGTGGAGCTCGCGTGCGGGATCAGCGTCCAGCTCAAGGGCGAGCTGTCCACGCAGGTCTCCACCCGGGTCGACGTCGCCTCGATCCGTCAGCCGCTGGGCGTGGTCGCGGGCATCACCCCGTTCAACTTCCCGGCGATGGTGCCGATGTGGATGTTCCCGCTGGCCATCGCGTGCGGCAACACGTTCGTGCTGAAGCCGTCGGAGAAGGACCCGTCGGCCTCCTTCCGCCTGGCCGAGCTGGCCTCCGAAGCGGGCCTGCCGGACGGCGTCCTGAACGTCGTGCAGGGCGACAAGACCGCCGTGGACCGCATTCTGGAGCACCCGGACATCGAGGCGGTCTCCTTCGTCGGCTCGACGCCGATCGCCAAGTACATCCAGCTCAAGGCCGTCGAGCACGGCAAGCGGGTGCAGGCCCTGGGCGGCGCCAAGAACCACATGCTGGTCCTGCCCGACGCCGACCTGGACCACGCCGCCGACCAGGCGATCAACGCGGCGTACGGCTCGGCGGGCGAGCGCTGCATGGCCGTGTCGGTCGTGGTCGCGGTCGGCGACACCGGTGACGAGCTGGTCGGCAAGATCGCGGAGCGCGCGAAGAACCTGAGGATCGGCCCCGGCGACGACCCGGCGTCCGAGATGGGCCCGCTGATCACCCGCGAGCACCGCGACAAGGTGGCGTCGTACGTGGCGTCGGCCGCCGAGCAGGGCGCACAGGTCGTGGTCGACGGCACCGGCTTCTCGGTCGAGGGCCACGAGGACGGCTTCTTCCTCGGCGTCTCCCTCCTGGACCGGGTGCCGCTGACGGCGGACGCGTACCGGGACGAGATCTTCGGCCCGGTGCTGTGCGTGGTCCGCGCGGAGACGTACGAGGAGGCCATCAAGCTGATCAACGACTCCCGCTGGGGCAACGGCACCGCGATCTTCACCCGGGACGGCGGCGCGGCCCGCCGCTTCCAGCTGGAGGTCAAGGCGGGCATGGTGGGCGTCAACGTGCCGATCCCGGTCCCGGTCGGCTACCACTCCTTCGGCGGCTGGAAGGACTCGCTCTTCGGCGACCTGCACATCTACGGCAACGATGGCATCGCCTTCTACACCCAGGGCAAGGTGATCACCACGCGCTGGCCGGACCCGGCCGACGCCGGCGGCATCAATCTCGGTTTCCCGAGCAACTCCTGACGCCGAAGGGGGGATCATCCATGGCGAGGACCGGTGGCCGGGCCCGCACCGCGGCCGCTCCCGCGCTCAGCTCGCTGGACTTCGCCCTGGACCGGGGCAGCCCCGTGCCGCTGTACTACCAGCTCGCGCAGCAGCTGGAGGCGGCGATCGAGCACGGGGTCCTCGCCCCGGGGGACCTCCTGGGCAACGAGGTCGACCTCTCGGTGCGCCTCGGACTGTCCCGTCCCACGGTCCGCCAGGCCATCCAGTCCCTCGTCGACAAGGGGCTGCTGGTCCGGCGGCGCGGCGTGGGCACGCAGGTGGTGCACAGCCAGGTCAAGCGCCCGCTCGAGCTGAGCAGCCTCTACGACGACCTGGAGGAGGCCGGGCAGGGGCCCACCACACAGGTCGTGCGCCACGAGGTCGTCCCGGCCTCCTGCGACGTGGCCGCCGCCCTCGGCGTCGCGGAAGGCAGCGAGGTCACCGTCCTGGACCGGCTGCGCTGCACGCACGGCCAGCCGGTGGCCCTGCTGTGCAACTACCTGCCGACGTCTCTCGTGCCCCTCGACGACACACGCCTGGAGTCGACGGGCCTGTACCGGGTGATGCGCTCGGCGGGCATCACCCTGCACAGCGCCCGGCAGCGCGTCAGCGCCCGAGCGGCCACCGCGCAGGAGGCCGCCCGGCTGGACGAGGAGGAGGGCGCGGCGCTGCTCACCATGCAGCGCACGGCCTACGACGACACGGGTCGCGCGGTCGAGTACGGGACGCACCTCTACCGGGCGTCGCGGTACACGTTCGACTTCCAGTTGCTGGTGAGGCCTTGACCGGACCCCGAACCCGGGTGCAAAGTCGTACATATACACCGTAAACATACGGTGCCTGACCGCACCTGACGCGGGAGTCTGGCATGGCCCGCAGGAACCAGTCGCCGACCGCCCGAGGGCCCGGATCCTCCTGGGCACCCTCGACAGTCCTCGTCACGGGCGGGGCCGGTTTCATCGGCAGCCACACCTGCGTGGAACTGCTCGACCACGGCTACGAGGTGATCGTGGTCGACGACTACTCCAACAGCACTCCGCAGGTCTTCGCCCGGGTGGAACGGATCGCCGGCCGCTTCGTCGGCGCCGTCTACGAACTGGACATCCGTGATCGGCACGCCCTCTCAGCCGTCTTCGACCGACACTCCGTGGACGCCGTCGTGCACTTTGCCGCGCACAAGGCCGGGGGCGCGTCGACGCGGATGCCCATCCAGTACTACGACACCAACGTCGGCGGCACCACCGCCCTGCTGCGGACCATGCACGAGCACGGCGTGCACCGGCTGGTCTATCCGTCCTCCTGCTGGGTCTACGGCGACGCCGGGCGCGGTCCGCTCGACGAGAACACGCCCGTCCGGCCCGGCACGCCGTACGCGGCCTCGAAGTGGATCTGCGAACAGATCCTCGCCGACATCTGCCGCCGAGATCCCGGCTACACGGTGGTGTGCCTGCGTTATCCCGTGCCGGCCGGGGCCCACCCCAGCGGTCTGCTCGGCGAGGACCCGCGCCACACACCCGAGAACCTGCTGCCGTACCTCGCGCAGGTGGCCGTCGGCCGGCGCGAGCGGCTCCGCGTGTTCGGCACCGACTATCCGACCCGCGACGGCACCGGGATCCGGGACTATCTGCACGTGATGGACGCCGTCGAGGCGCACCGCGTGGCGCTGGACCACCTGGGCGGTGCCCCGGGCATGCACGTGTACAACCTGGGAGGAGGCTCGGGCAGCTCGGTCCTCGATGTCATCACGGCGTTCTCCCGGGCCAGCGGCAGGTCGATCCCGTACGACATCGCGCCGCGCCGCCCCGGAGACGTCGCCGAGCTGGTGGCCGACGCGACGGCCGTGGGGCGTGCCTGGGGCTGGCATCCCACCCGGGATCTCACCGACGTGTGCCTGGACGCCTGGCATTTCCAGCGACTCAACCCGCACGGTTACGAGGACACCGCGCGGGGGCCGGAGAAGAAGGAGTAGCCGCCATGCGGCCCCTGGCTTTCCGCGCGACCCGTATGGTGAGCCGCATCCGGCGTCCGAAGACGTCATCGGCCCGCAGGCTGATGGCCGCCTACCTCGTGCCGGCCGGCATCCTCACCGTGCTCGGGATGAGCGTCCCGGTGCTTCGGACACCGCTGTGGGCCCTCATCGGCCTGTCGGGGGTGACCGCCGTCGTCGTCGGGGTGCGGGTCCACCGGCCCCTGCATCGCCGGCCGTGGCTGGTGCTCGCCGCCGGGTTGCTGGCCTTCACCGCGGGCGCCACCTACGGCAACGCACAGCAAGCGTACTTCTCCACGCCGCATGCGTTCCCCTCCCCGGCAGACGCCGGTTACCTCGTCGCGTTCGGCCTTTTCGCCGTGAGCCTGTCCGGTCTGGTGCGCTGGAGGGGCCGTGACCTACCCGGTCTTCTCGACGCCCTGGTCATCACGGTCGGCCTCGCACTGCCCGTGTGGGTGTACCTGCTGCAGCCGCTCGCCCGGCAGGAAGGACTCACGTGGCAGCAGCGCCTGGTCAGCGTCGCCTCCCCGCTCGGGGACGTCCTGCTGCTCGCCCTCCTCGCCCGGCTCGTCGCCCGCGGCGGCTCCGGGCCGGGCGCCCGGCCGTCCGTCCAGCTGCTCGTCCTGGGCATCTGCGCCCTGTTCGGCTTCGACACCGCCCGCGGCGTCCTCCAGCTGAACGGCACCTGGCAGGCGGGCACGCCGCTGGACGCCGGCTGGATCGTGTTCTGCACGGCGTGCGGCCTCGCCGCGCTGCATCCCTCCATGGCTCGGCTGACCGCCCCGGACTCCCTGTCGCCGTCCCTGCTGCCACCCCTGTGGCGGCTGCTGCTGCTCGCCGCCGCGACCCTGATCCCGCCCACGATCCTCGTCCACGAGGAGAGCCTGGGTCTGGCCTACGACGCCACCGTGCTGGCCGCGTTCTCCGGGGCGCTGTTCGTGCTGGTGATCCTCCGGCTCGCTCTGATGGTCGTCGCGCACCGCCGGGCCATGACGCGAGAGCTGGCCCTGCGCACCGCGGCCGCGTCCCTGGTCGGCACATTCTGGCCGGCGGAGGTCGAGCGGGTGTGCGACGACGCGGTCACCGCCCTCTTCGGGCCGCAGGGCCGGCACGTGACCCTGCTCCTGTCGGCCGGGGAGGCCCGGGACCTCTACGCGCGCCTGGCGCGCTGCCCCGCCTGGGAAGACGGCCCCGGTGCCACGCGAGACGGGGCCGCCGAGGTGGCCCGGGGCCGCACCGTCATGGTTCCGGTCGACGCACTCGGGCCCGAGATCGCCGCCCGGCTCGGCGCGCTGCCGACTGCCCTGCTCTGCCCCATGGTCCAGTCCGCGCGGCCGGCCGGCAGCGAGCTCCCGGGCTCGCTGCTGGCGGCCGGGTCCGAACGCGAGCTCAGCGAGATGCGCGGCTCGCTGGAGCTGCTCGCCTCACATGTGGGGCTCGCGACGGAACGCATCGCTCTGCGACGGGAGGTGAACCGCAAGGAGAACGAGGCGTACTTCCGCACGCTCGTGCACAACGCCTCGGACGTCATCCTCATCGTCGACGACGACACCACCGTCCGCTACGCCAGTCCGTCCGCGCCGAGCGTGTTCGGCAGCACCGAACTCACCGGCATCCGGCTGCCGGACCTGGTGGACCCCTTGGAACAGGACCGGGTCGTCCGGACCCTGGCGGCCACGAGCGACATCGGCCCGCAGGAAGCGCACGACAGCTGGCGGGTGCTCCGGGACACGGACCGCATCGAGGTGGAGGTGCGCTGCCGCGACCTGCGCCGGGACCCGACCGTGGGCGGCCTCGTCGTCACCCTGCGGGACGTCACCGAGCAGCGGCAGCTGGAGCACGAACTCACCCGGAGGGCCTTCCACGACTCCCTGACCGGCCTGCCCAACCGCGCCCTGCTGCTGGAGCGGACCGAACGCGCGCTGCGCCGGGGCCACCGGGAGTCGACGACCACCTGCCTGCTCTTCGTCGACCTGGACGACTTCAAGATCGTCAACGACACGCTCGGCCACGCGGTCGGCGACCGGCTGCTGTGCGCCGTGGCCGAGCGCCTGTCGGGGACGCTGCGCCGTACCGACACCGCGGCGCGGCTCGGCGGCGACGAGTTCGCCGTGCTGGTCGAGGACGCGGAGCAGCCCCTCGACGCCGAAGTGCTGGCCGCCCACGTGGTCCGGACGCTGAGCCGGCCGTTCCATCTGGATGTGGAGACGGTGAGCGTCTCGGCCAGCGTGGGTGTGGCCACGGCGGAGGACAGCACGGACGCCGGGGACCTGCTGGCCCTGGCCGACCTGGCCCTCTACGCGGCCAAGACGTCCGGCAAGCGCACCTGGCGCCGGTTCCGGCCCCACCAGCGGATTCGCGTGGTGGAGCGGCACGACCTGCAGGCACGGCTCGACCAGGCGGTGAGGAAGGAGCAGTTCGGCATGCGCTATCAGCCGGTGGTGGACCTCGCGGGGGGCGAGGTCGTGGGCTTCGAGGCTCTCGTCCGCTGGCCGGAACTCGGACCCGATCCGGTCCCACCGGGGCAGTTCATCCCGCTCGCCGAGGAGACCGGGCACATCTCGGCGCTGGGCGCCTGGGTGCTGCGCAGGGCCACGGCCGACCTCGCCCGGCTCCAGCACCGCACGCCGGGGTTCGCCCCGCCGTACCTCAGCGTCAACGTGTCCGCCCGGCAGTGGCGGGACAACAGCTTCCTGGACGAGGTGTGCACCGCCCTGGACACCACCGGCCTCGCCATGGGCACGCTGCAGCTGGAACTCACCGAGTCGGTGCTCATGCGGCGGACCGAGCAGATCGAGGCGCAGATCCAGGCACTGAAGGACCGCGGGGTGCGCATCGCGGTCGACGACTTCGGCACCGGGTTCTCCTCGCTGCGCTATCTCCGGGACTTCCCCATCGACGTACTGAAAATCGACAAGTCGTTCATCGACGGCGTCCCGCAGGACCCCCAGCAGGTCGCCCTGGTCGAGGGCATCGTCCATCTCGCCGACACCCTGGGCCTCCAGGTGATCGCCGAGGGCATCGAGGAGGAGCCGCAGCAGGAACTGCTGGCGGGCATCGGATGCCGGTACGGGCAGGGTTTCCTGTTCGCCCGGCCCTCGACGCTGGAACAGGGCGAGGCCTTGGTGCGGCAGCGCAACGACGGGCACCGGACGGCCGGTTGAGGGCGAGGACCGCCGACTTCACCACCGGGCCCGCGGACTTCGCCGGCTCCACGGGGACGCCGGTGACAGTCCGAACGCCGTCTCCACCAGCGCGATGTGACTGAACGCCTTTGGCGCGTTGCCGAGTTGGCGGCCCGTGACCGGGTCCCACTGCTCGGCCAGCAGACCGACGTCATTACGGGTGGCGAGGACCCGTTCGAAGGCCTCTTGTGCTTGCCTCCGGTGCCCTGTGGCGGCGAGGGCGTCGGCGTACCAGAGGGAGCAGGAGACGAAAGTGCCCTCGGTGTCGTCCGGTTCATCCGGCCCGGCGCCCTGCGTGTACCGCCGGACGAACCCGCCGTGATCGAGCCGGCTCAGTGCGCGCACGGTGGCGCACACCCGCTCGTCACCGGCGGGCAGGAACCCGACCCGGGGGATGAGCAGCGCCGAGGCGTCCAGGCCGGGTGCGCCGTAGGACTGCACGAAGGACCGCTGAGTGGTGTCCCAACCCTCCCGGCAGACCTCCCGGTGCACCTCCTCGCGCATGGCCCGCCACTGCCCGGAGGAGCCATTGCGCCCGAGCAACTCGCCCATGCGCACGGCGCGGTCGGCGGCCACCCACGTCATGACCTTGGAGTGCACGAACTGGTGTCGCCGGCCGCCGACCTGCCACAGGCCCTGGTCCGGTTCGCGCCAGTGCCGCAGCAGGAATCCCATGAGCGACTCGACCAGCTCCCACACATGGGCCGGCATCGGGATGCCCGCGCGCAGCGAGAGCCACAGCGTGTCCATGACTTCGCCGTAAAGGTCCAGTTGGAAGCAGCTGACCGCCGAGGTCCCGAACCGCACGGGCTGGGAGCCCTCGTAACCCGGCAGCCAGGGGGCTTCGGTCTCGGGCAGCAGCCGCTGCCCCTTGACGCCGTAGACCGTCTGCAGGTCGGCGGGGTCCCCCGCGATGGCCCGCACCAGCCAGTCGAGCCAGGCCGTGGCCTCGTCCCGGTATCCACTGCGCAGCAGGCAGGACAGGGTCCGGCTGGAGTCGCGCAGCCAGCAGAACCGGTAGTCCCAGTTGCTCTCGCCGCCGATGCGTCCGGGCAGCGAGGTGGTGGGGGCGGCGACGATGCCGCCCGTGGGGGCGTAGGTGAGGGCCTTGAGCGTGATGAGCGAACGCACCACGGCGTCCCGCCACGGTCCCTGGTAGCGGCACCGGGCGGCCCAGCGACGCCAGAAGTCGGCGGTCTCCTTCAGGGCGGTCTCCGCCGGGACGGACATGGGCGTCGGAGAGGCGGGGCGGTGCGAGGGGGTCCATCCCAGGGTGAGGGCCAGCCGGCGCCCGGCCGTGACGGTGAATTCCCAGACGGTGGCGTCCTGGTCGCCCCGGTCCCGCACATGGCCGTCGGCGCCGAGCCAGACGGCGTCCGGGCCGGCGACCGCGACGGTGCAGTGGCCGACGTCCCGGATCCAGGGCACGACCCGGCCCTGGTGGAAGCGGAGCCGCAGGTCGCTGCGCAGGTCCACGGTGCCCGACAGGCCCTCGACGAGCCGGACGATGCACGGTACGTCGGCCCGCGGAGGCATCAGGTCGGTCACGCGCACCGTCCCCGTGGGGGTTTCCCAGACGGAGTCGAGGACCAGCGTGTCGGCGCGATAGGAGCGGCGGGCGCAGTGGCCGCCGGAGACGGGGGCCAGGCGCCAGTGTCCGTTGTCCTCGGTGCCCAGCAGGGCCGCCAGGCAGGCCGGCGAGTCGAAGCGTGGCAGGCAGAGCCAGTCGATCGACCCGTCCCGGCCGACCATGGCGGCCGTCTCCAGATCGCTGACGAGGGCGTATTCCTCGATGGGTGCATTCATGATCGGGGGTTACGCCGACGTGCACTTTGCCTCCTTCCACCCTACGCCGGACATAACGCCCCGCACAGACTTCCCCGGCCGCGGGCAACAGGCAGCTCTTGACCTCAGAAACAAAAGGGGGAATATGTACGTATACGCCGTAAATATATGTCGTCTCCTTCACGGGGACGTAGCACCGGAAGACACGGCATCATGGAAAACACGCATCGTCTGACCGAGCACCCCTCCTTCGTCGCCCAGGCCGGCGCCAGCGGCTCCGCCCGCACCGATCGGACCGCGCACCCCCTGCGCCGGGCCGGGGACCGCCCGCCGCCCCGCGCCACCGTGAGCCTGGTCGTCCCCGCCCGCAACGAGGCGCGCAACATCCCCTGGGTCTTCGAGCAGATCCCGGACTGCGTCGACGAGGTCATCCTGGTCGACGGGGACTCCGCCGACTGCACGGTGCACATGGCGACCCGGTGCCTGCCGACCGTCCGCCACGTCGAGCAGAGCGGCCCGGGCAAGGGGAACGCCCTGCGCACCGGCTTCCTCGCCGCGACCGGCGACTACGTCGTGATGATGGACGCGGACGGCAGCATGCTGCCCGGTGAGATCCCGCACTACCTGCACTTCCTCGACAACGGCTTCGACTTCGTCAAGGGCTCCAGGTTCATCGCGGGCGGCGGCTCCCTCGACATCACGCGTATCCGGCGGCTCGGCAACCAGGTGCTGCTGGCCGCCGTGAACCACCTCTACGACGCCAAGCTGACGGATCTGTGCTACGGGTTCTGCGCCTTCCGCCGCGACTTCCTCGACGACCTCGACCTGCACTCCTCGGGGTTCGAGATCGAGACCGAGATGATCGCGCACGCCCTGCGTTCGGGGCTGCGCATCGCCGAGGTGCCGAGCCTCGAACTGCCCCGGCGCAGCGGACGTTCCAACCTGCACGCGATCTCGGACGGCCGCCGGGTGCTGCGCACGCTGCTGTCCGAGCGGCCCGGGGCCCGGCCTACCCAACGGGCCGCAAGGGGCCTGGCATGAGCGCCACGCGGCGCCCGGCGGTCCCTTCCCGCTCTCCGGCGACGAAACCAGGTCCGGCCGAGCGGGCGTACGCGCCGGTCGCGGTCGTCGACATGGATCTGACACGACCCAACGATTTCCGCCGGCCCGGGGGCCCGGGACCGGTCCGCCCGACGGCGCCGGTGCTGGCCCTGGTGCGGCTGCGCGGCCGTCCCCTGGGGCTGGTCACGGTAGCCGGCGAAAAGGGCGGCACGCCCGAGGACCTGTGGCGGTCGGCGGCGGACACGGCACGGCAGCGGTTCCCGCTTCCGTACACGGGAAGTCCCGGCCGGACAGGCGTGCTCGCGCCGCCATCCATGAGCGTGATCATCGCGACGCACAACCGGCCACGGATGCTCCGGGAGTGCCTGAACTCCCTGCTGCGGGTGGACTATCCGCACTTCGAGGTGATCGTCGTGGACAACGCCCCGGCCGACGACGCGGCCGAGCGGCTGGTCCGCGACGCGTACGGGGGCCGGGTGCGCTACGTCCGGGAGCCGACGGCAGGCCTGGCCCACGCGCACAACCGGGGCCTGGCCGCCGCTTGCGGCGAGATCGCCGCCTTCACCGACGACGACACCCTGGTCGATCCGGGTTGGCTCACCGCAATCGCGGAGGGCTTCGCCCAGGATCCCGGCGTCAGCTGCGTCACCGGACTCATCGTCCCGGCCGAGTTGGAGACCGCGGCCCAGGCGGCGCTGGAGCACCATGGCGGTTTCGCCAAGGGGTACGCACCGCGCACCTGGTCCCTGCGCGACCCGCCGAAGGACCCCCTGTTCCCGTTCACGGCGGGGCGCTTCGGCTCCGGCACCAACATGGCCTTCCGCATGTCCACGCTGCGGGCGCTGGGCGGCTTCGACCCGGCCACGGGTACCGGGACCCCGGCCCACGGCGGCGACGACCTGCTCGCCTTCTTCCGGATCCTGACGGCCGGTCACACCCTGGCCTACCAGCCGGACGCGATCGTCTGGCACCGCCACCGCCGCACGCAAGACGCCCTGGACGCCCAGGCGTTCGGCTACGGGGCCGGTCTCGGCGCGTACCTCACCGGCGCCCTGGTGAACGAGCCCCGCATGATCCCGGCCCTGCTGCGCAGGCTGCCCCGCGGCGTCCGGTACGCCCTGGCACAGACGCACCGGTCGGCGCACGCGGACAACCCCCGGACACGACGGCTCGCCCACCTGGAACTGCGCGGCCTGCTGTACGGGCCGGTCGGCTATCTCCGCAGCCGCCGCCGGAACCGCACCGGCAGCGCCGGGGCCTGAGGAGAGATTGTGTACACGACTCAGGACACCATGCCCGGGGAGACAACCGACAGCCCCGAGGCCACGGACACACCCGGCCCGGGGCGGTCTCTGACCACGGCGGTGCGCGCCGGGATCGCCCGCGTCCTGCCCAGCGAGCCGCTGGTGCGCAACGGCCATCTGCTGGCGATCAGTTCTCTGGTCAACGCGGGAGTCGGCGCGATTTTCTGGCTGTTCGCCACCCACTGGTACGACGACGAGGTCGTGGGCGTGAGTTACTCCGCCCTGTCCGCGTCCCTGCTCCTGGCCAACATCGGCCAGCTCAACCTCAACGACTTCCTGATCCGGTTCCTGCCGTGCTCCGGACGCCAGACCCGCAGACTGCTGCTCACCTGCTACGCGGTGACCGCGTCGTGGAGCGCCGTGGTCTGCCTCGTCTTCGTCCTCCTCGTGCCCGCCCTCTCGCCCGAACTGGCCTTCCTGCGCGACCCCTTGGTCGCGGTCTGGTTCGTGGCGGCGACCGCCGCGTACACCATCTTCGTCCTGCAGGACGGGGCACTGACGGCCATGCGCCGCCCTGGCTGGGTGGTGGCGGAGAACATGGTCTTCGCGTTCGTCAAGATCGCGCTGCTCGCCGGTGGCGCGCTCCTGGTCCTGAAGACCGGGATCCTGCTGTCCTGGGCGGGAGCCCTGCTCGTCTCCCTTCTCGTGGCCAACTACCTCCTGCTGCGACGGGCGGTGCCACGCCACGAACGGGAGAACCCGGACGCCGTGCGCCCGCCGCGGCTGCTCAGCTACGCCGCGGCCGACTACACGGGCTCCCTGTTCCGCATGGCCGCTTACACGCTCGTGCCCCTGATGGTGCTGAGCGCCCTCGGGGCGAAGCAGAGCGCTTACTTCTCACTCGCCTGGATCATCGGCTACGTGCTGTTCCTGGTGGTGCGCAACATGGGCAGCTCGCTGGTCGTCGAGGCGGTGCGCCGCCCCGAACGGCTGGCGGAACACGGGCTGCGGGTGCTGCGCCACTCCGGGATGCTGCTGGCCATCGGTGTCGCCGTGATCGTCGCCGCGGCCCCATGGATCCTGAAGCTGTTCGGGCCCGGCTACGCCGAGAACGGCACCACCCTGCTGCGTCTGCTCGCCCTCTCCGCACTACCCAACCTGGTGTTCAGCGTGGCCGTGGACGTGTTGCGTGCCCGCCGGCGCATGCGCTTGGTGGTCGCGCTGCAGGTCGCCCTGTGCGTGCTGGTGCTGGGGCTGGTGCATCTGCTGCTGCCGGTGCTCGGGGTGACAGGCGCGGGTGTCGCCTGGCTGGCGGCGGAGTGCCTCATCGCCACGTATTTGCTGATCTGGCGGTCCCGCTGGCTGACGGCCCCCTCCCGGCAGGACGCCATGAACTCCGGGAGTACCTCATGAACACCGCACCGAGCCTCTCCGTCATCGTGTGCGCCTACACGCTCGGCCGCTGGGAGGACATCCAGGCCGCCATCGCCTCCATCCAGTCCCAGGGCCGTCCGCCGGACGAGGTCCTGCTGGTCGTCGACCACTGCCCGGGACTCCACCGCCTCGCCGCCCGCATGCTGCACGGCGTCCGGGTGCTGCCCAACCAGCAGCACAAGGGCCTGTCCGGCGCCAGGAACACCGGCGTCGAGGCGGCCGTCGGGGATGTGGTGGCCTTCCTCGACGACGACGCCACCGCACATCCGTCATGGACGGCCCGCATCCTGGCGGACCACCGCGATCCGCGGGTCGCCGGGGTCGGTGGGCTCGTCGTGCCCTGGTGGGAGACGGACCGGCCGCCCTGGTTCCCCCCGGAGTTCGACTGGGTGGTCGGCTGCTCGTACCGCGGACTGCCCGAAGAACCCGCACCGATCCGCAACTTCATCGGGGCCAACATGTCCTTCCGCAGGGATGTGCTCCGCGCGGCCGGCGGCTTCCGCACGGACCTGGGCCGGGTGGGGACCCGGCCCCTCGGGTGCGAGGAGACCGAACTGTGCCTGCGCATCAGGTCCCGCCGCCCGGACGCCGTCCTGCTCTACGACCCCTCGGTCGCCGTCCGGCACCGCGTCCCCGCCACACGCGCCACATGGTCGTACTTCCGGGCCCGCTGCTACGCCGAGGGGCTCTCCAAAGCCTTGGTGGCGAGGTACAGCGAGGGCGCCGCCCCCCTGTCCAGCGAGCGCGCCTACCTCACGTCGACCATCCCCCGCGCCTACCGCGAGGCCCTCCGCCGCGCCCGGCCGGCCCCGGCGCGGACGGTCCTCGCCCTGACCCTCGGTGTCGGCGCCACCGCCGCAGGTTACGCCGTGGGCTCGGTGCGCACCCGGCGCTCCACGCCCGCTGAACCGGCCCACCGCGTTCCGGCGAGGGAGCGGGCGGCATGACGCACCACCCCGTCCCCGTCTTCTTGTACCACTCGGTGTCCGCCGACCCCGCGTCGTGGATCGCCCCCTTCACGGTGCGCCCGCGGGTCTTCGCCGAGCAGCTCGATCTCCTCACGGACAGCGGTCTCGAGATCGTCCCGCTGCGGCGCCTGGTCGCCGCGCTGCGCGGCGGTCCGCCGCTGCCGCCCCGCTCGGCCGTGCTGACCTTCGACGACGGGTTCGCGGACTTCCACTCCACCGTGGCTCCGCTGCTCGCCGCCCGGGGGCTGCCGGCGACCCTCTACGTCACGACGGGCGCGCTGGGTGGACCGTCCTGGCCGCCGGAGAGGGGCAGTCTCCTCCCGCCCGCACCGATGCTGACCTGGCGTCAGGTGCGGGAAGTGGACTTGCTCGTCGAGATCGGCGGGCACACCCGGAGCCACCCCCAGCTGGACACTCTCCTGCGGCAGGACGCCCGGGAAGAGGTCGAGGGCTGCAAGGCCCGTCTGGAGGACGCCCTCGGGCATCGTGTCGACGCCTTCGCCTACCCTCATGGCTACTCCAGCCGCTCGGTCCGCCGGCTGGTGGACGAGGCGGGCTGGACCTCGGCCACGGCCGTCCGCTACGGCTTCAGCTCCGGCGCGGACGAACCCTTGCGTATTGCCCGGCTGATGGTGCGCGCCGACACCACCCGGGACCGCTTCCTGGCCTGGGCACACGGCGCGGGCGCGCCCGTGGCTCCGTTCCCCGAGCGGGCCAGGACCAAGGCCTGGCGCGGCTACCGGCGCCTGCTGGCCGGCATCGACCACCCCTACCCATCGCTGCCCACGCACGCCGGGTGAGGGTCCGTCACTCCTGCCAGACACGCACCCAGTCCACCGTCATCCGGGCGGAGTCCACCGAGGGGGGCGGCGACTGCGGTACTCCGACCGCGAGGTTGACCAGGACCTCCATCGGCACGTGCGGGATCCGCTCGGGTTCGGTCACGCGGAAGCGCCGGATCCCGTCGACGTACCAGCTCACCTCGTCGGGGGTCCAGAGCATGCCGAAGTCGTGGTGCTTGTCCGGGAAGGGAACGGGCCCGTAGGTGCCACGTGCCCGCTGGTCGCCCTCCGGGCTGCGCCAGTGCGCGTACATGAAAACCTGTTCGGTGCCTCCGAGGAACTCCATGATGTCGAGTTCGGGGGGCGTGAACTTGGACGCCGGCATCAGCCAGAAGGCCGGGAACATGCCCGCCTGCTCGGGAATGCGGATGGACGCCTCGAAGTACCCGTAGGTGAAGACGTGCCGGGGCTCGCCGTACCAGTCGTCCCTGCCGGTCGAGATCATGCCGGACCGCCAGGGGTACGTCTTGTCGTCGCTGCCGCGTGTGCTGCGCCGCTCGGCGTCCAGGCTCAGCTCACCGTCCCCGACGGAGACCTGGCCGGGCAGGTACCACTGCTCCTCGTCGTTGCCGCTGTTCGTGCAACCGTCCTCGTTCCAGTCGTAGCAGGTCGCCCAGCGGTCGGTGTCGAGGTCCGAGCCGTCGAACTCGTCGTGGAACGTCAGGTCCCAGTCCTGTGGCACGGGCTTCGGCCGGGCCACGTCCGGCTCGGTGGCGCCGCAGCCGAAGGCCAGCACCAGTGCCAACGCGGCCAGAGCGGGGCGCAGCCGTCGCGCGCGCACGGGGCTACCGCCGTTTTCCGGCCGTCACGGCGGCGGTGAGGCGGCGGGCGGAGAAGCCGGTGCCGGTGACGAACCGCAGCAGTGGCCCGAAGCTCGGGGCCGCCGCGAGCCCGGTGAAGTACAGGCCGGGCGTCGACGACTCGAACCCGGAGGTCAGCACCGGCGCTCCGGCGAAGACGCGCAGCGACTGCCGCAGGTCCGGATCGAGAAGGTCCAGGCGGCGAAGGTCGACCCGGTAACCCGTGGCGGCCAGGACGTGATCGACCACGATGTCCTCCGGCCAGCCGTGCTCGTCGAGCAGCCGCAGCCGGACCACCCCGTGCCCCGGCTCGGCGGCGACCAGGGTACGGCCGCACAGCACCGGGAACCGGCCCGCGGCCCGCTCCTTCAGCCACCAGGCGCCGGACGGTCGCGGTACGGCGCGCAGCAACTCCATGCGCAGCGGTGCGGGGAGGCGGCGGTAGGCCGCCCCGCTCCGGCACACGACGCCCAGCAGCGGGTGCCCGCTGCCGAGCGGTGAACCTGGCCCCGGCGGCCGGGAACGGTCGCCCGCGCCGTTCGGCGGCGGTGGGTCGAAGACCACGGCCGGCGTGCGGGCGACGACGGTGGGGCGGGCCCGCGCCTCGTGCAGCAGGGTCGCGTACTCGAGGGCGGACTGCCCGGCCCCGAGGACGGCCACGCGCTCTCCCGTGAAGCGGCGCAGATCTCGGTGCCGGCTGGTGTGTGAGGCGAGCCCTTCCTCGGCGCACGCACGCAACGCCCGAGGGACGTAGGCGTAGGGCACCGCGCCGGTGGCGAGCACCACGGAGGCGGCGAGCGGTTCCTCGCCGGAGTCGAGGAGCAGCCGGAAGCCGTCCTCCGCGGCCCGGATCCGGCGCACCCGGCGCGGCTCCAGCTCCGGCACCAGGTGCTCCTGGAACCAGCGTCCGTAGTCGATGTACTCGGCGAGCGGCACCGGGCGGGTGTCGTTGGCCCCGTCCAGGCCCAGTGCGGCGCGGAAGTCCGCGAGGGCGTAATTGTGCCGTGGGGTGGCGATCGCCGAGGCGGCCGGGACGGTCTGCAGGAGCATGCCGTCGGGCATGTGGGCGCGCCACGACTCCATGGTTTCCCCGAAGACCCGCAGCCGCACCCGGGCCGCTCGCAAGTGGCAGGCGGTGGCCAGGCCGTAGGGTCCGGCTCCGACGACGGCGACGATGCCTCCGTCGCTCGGCGGGCCGGGGCCCCGCGGCCGCGGGGGCGGTTTGCCGGGGGCCGTCGGTGCCGTCGTGCCCGGCTCGTGCGGTGTGTCCGTCGCCGACGCGGGCCGGGCGCCGGGGGACGGCGGTGCGTCGTCCGGGGCGATAGGCCTCGGTCGGGGCCGGCGGCTGCCCGGTGCGGGCAACAGGGCCAGGACGGACGTCATGACGGCGAGGGTGACGATCACGCGCGTGGTGGTGAAGGATTCGCTGAGGTAGAACGGCTCCACCGCGAGGACACCCAGGCACAAGCTGAGCACCACGGCCAGGAACGCGGTCTCCACGACGAACGGCCACCCCCGCTCGTGCCAGGGCGTGGGCCTGGCCCACCGGGTGGCCGCGAACCCCGGGCACAGCAGCAGGAACACGCAGATGATCAGAAGAAGCGGGACACCCCCGTCCGGCAGGGCCAGGGTCGCGGCGAGGGCGAGCCAGCCGGACAGCGCGAGCGCGATGCGCAGCGGCCATCTCCAGCGTGGCGGAAGGCTCGTGGGGAGCGTGGTCATGGCGCTTCTCC
Source organism: Streptomyces sp. NPDC045955 (assembly GCF_056430805.1). Taxonomy (NCBI): domain Bacteria; kingdom Bacillati; phylum Actinomycetota; class Actinomycetes; order Kitasatosporales; family Streptomycetaceae; genus Streptomyces; species Streptomyces sp. NPDC045955. The sequence continues at coordinate 252,664 of NZ_JBWKKY010000003.1, read as the reverse complement.
CGCGTCTGGGTTCTGGTAGCGGAAGACCACCGCGTCCTGGTTGCGGAACACTCGCACGAATCCGTAGGTATTCGACATCGCCCGGTCCATGCGCTGCATGGTGTCGGCGGGCAGGCTGCCGTTGAGGTAGCACTCCGCCGCCTGGGCGCGGCTCAGCACGATGTACGCCGGTTCGCGCACGGTGGCACCGTCGATGAACGGCTCCAGACCCTCGATCGGGTCCTCCACCAGCCGTTGCCGCACCTTGAGGTCCTGTTCGTTGAGCTGGATCCGCGGATGTTTGTCGTAGTTCATCTCCAGGCCGGGCACGTCCGACGTGAGGGAGACGATGAGGGACCCGGGAGGCGTGGTGGCCGTGACGAAGTGGGTGGCCGCCACCTCCTCCTTGGTGAAGTAGTTGGCCGACTCCTTGCCGTAGTAGCCGAAGAGCAGGCCGCCGAGCATCGCCAGCAGCAGCGGGGCGACCAGGAACACGCGCAGCCGCGGATGTCTTCGTGACTCGAACAGCAGGGCCGAGATGAGCAGGGCGGCGGCGGGCAGCGCGAACAGGTAGGCGCGGAAGATCATCTCGCCGCCGTAGGAGTTCGCGACGAGGACCGGCAGCGGAGCCAGGACGAGCAGCGGCAAGCCGGTACGGCGGGTCCAACGGCGCCTGACGAACGCCAAGGCCGCCAGCAGGAAGACCGCGGCGGACAGACTCCGGTCGATCCACGAGACCTGCACCTGCCCGGGTGCGGCGGTGCCCAGGGCGGCCAGCCCGGAGACCACGTTGGAGTCCGGCTCCAGCAACGCGCTGACGAACTCGCCCAGGTTGGCCGAGACGAAGGGGCGCGCGACGGTGACGTCCCAGACCACGGTCAGCAGCACCCCGGCGCCCAGCACCGGCAGCAGCACCCGCCGGTTGCGGCGCGGAAGCGACAGTGCGACCAGGGCGCTGACCATCATCAGCGGGCTCAGTGGGTGCGAGCAGACGATCACGGCCATGATCAGTACGACGAGCAGGTACCGGCCGACGGGCCATGCCCTGGCCTTGTCGCCCGGTGGCCGCTCGGCACAGCCCCGCAGTTGCCCCATGACGAGGGCGATGAGCGTGACGAAGAGCAGGAACGCGAACGCCTGGGGGGCGAAGTAGTCCTGCCCGACCCACGAGCAGGAGTAGAAGATCCAGACGGCTCCCCAGACGAGCCTCCGGTTCGTGGTCACGGCCCGGTAGATCAGGAGCAGCGGGGCGAGCAGCAGGACGTTGTTGACGGGCGGGGCCCACACCGCGTAGCCGAGGGACGACTCCAGGCCGGTGGCCTGCACCGCCAGGGCGTTGAGGTGGAAGAAGCCCGGCCACTGGTCGTAGACGTCGAGTTTCTCCGCGCCGGGCACACTGCCGCCGTTGCGGATCACGGCGTCCACGACCGCCACGTGCTTCCACGCCCAGCCGTAGCGCAGGGTGGGGTACAGCAGGGCGGGAGTGGCGTGCAGGATCGCGATCAGGCCGAGGACGTAGGCGGCGAACCAGCCGCCCCGGGTCCGCCGGTCGGACAGGGCCACGCAGAAGCCGGCGGCGAGCAGACCGAGAGCGACCCAGAAGAGCACCGGAAGCACCTGGAGCAGACCCAGGTCCGTCATGGCGTTCAGGTTCACGTGGCGCAGGGAGAGCAGCCACAGGGCGAGCGCGACGGGCAGGGCCGCACGCGCCACCCACTGCCCTGCCGTGGCCCGCCGGCGGCCGGGCGGCGGCGCCGGCGTCCCGCCGGGTCGCCGCGTCTCCAGGGGAGCACGCGGCGCCCACTGACCCATCGTCAGCGGCGAACGCTTGCCCATGGATATGCCTCCCGCACGGCGGGTGCGACGACCAGACCGGGAGCGCCGTGCGCGGCGCTCCCTCCATCGGCACACACCAGCGATCCATGCCGACCAATATGCGCCATAAGTGCTAAAAATTACGTTACTGCCCTTTGCTGCGACCGGCAGCGCGGATGGACCGACCGTCAGGGGAAAGCAGTGACAGCACGACTGATGACGCCGTCCCGCCCGGTGGACCGCATGCGGAAGTCGCTCGTCGCCGCGTCCGCCGCCTTGGGGGTGCTCCTGCCGGTCGCGGGCTGCGGCTCCTCGCAGGAGGGCGACGGCGTCCCCCGGCCGGACCACATCGTGGTGGTCGTTGAGGAGAACCGGGGTTATGAGGACATCATCGGCTCGCCCGAGGCGCCGTTCCTCAACGAACTGGCCCGCAAGGGCGCCAACCTCACCCAGTTCTTCGCCATCACCTATCCGAGCCAGCCGAACTATCTGGCCCTGTTCTCGGGTTCCACGCAGGGCGTCGACAACGACTGCCCGAACGACTTCTCGTCCCGCAACCTCGCCTCCCAGCTGATACAGGACGACCTGGCGTTCACCGGCTACGCCGAGAGCCTGCCGAGCGTCGGCTTCAAGGGCTGCACCAGTGGCCCCTACGTACGCCGGCACGCGCCGTGGGTGAACTTCACCAACCTGCCGGACTCCGTCAACCGCCCTTGGACGGACTTCCCGAAGGACTTCTCAGACCTGCCGGAGGTCTCCTTCGTCGTCCCCAACCTGGACAACGACATGCACGACGGGAGCATCAAGCAGGGCGACGCCTGGCTCCGGGAGAACCTCGGGGACTACGCGGAGTGGGCGATGTCCCACAACAGCCTGCTGGTGGTCACGTGGGACGAGGACGAGGGCGGCGAGGACGAGGACAACCACATCCCGACCGTTATCGTGGGCGAGCAGGTGAAGCCGGGCGACCATGATCAGCCCAACAACCTGTACGGGCTGTTGCGCACGATCCTGGACGCCTACGACCTCGACCCGCTCGGCCACAGCGCCCAGGCGAAGCCCCTGGACATCTGGAAGGACAGCGACTGACCGGTCCGTCAGGCGTCCTGGAACCGGATGACGCGTTTGACGGCCTTACGCACCCCGTGCTCCACTGCGGAGACGGGCAGCCGTTCTCGCGCGTAACGGGGGGACGGGCGGCCCACCGCTCCGAATCCCGCCTTGAAGTGCTCCAGTGAGGAGCCCGGGGCGGACTCGCCCATGTCGTAGACCTGGCAGCCTGTCTCGCACGCCTCCTCGATGGCCAGCCGGGTCAGCAGAGGGATGGCCCAGGTCCGATGGGCCAGGTCCCGGTTCATGGCCGATCGCCAGTATTTGGCGTACGGGCCGTGCCGCAGGACGACGATGGAGGCGGCGGGCTCCCCGTCACGCCAGGCCACCCAGATCGCACAGGACTCGCCGAATCGGGCGGCCACGGTGGCCAGTCGCCCCATGGGGAACTCCCGCCGCTGGCGCCACCGGGCCAGAGCCAGCGGCTCGTGCTGCTTCCTGGCCCAGCGCTCGATGGACCGGTCGTACAGCCGCTCGAAGACCGGGACGAGCCGGCCGGTGCGGTCCACCTCGACCTCGACGTGCGCCTTCTCGGCGCGTTTGATGTCACGCCGGGCCCGGCCGTGGAAACGGTGCTGCCACACGGCGCCGAAACCGCCGTCCAGATCCAGCACCTGGGTCAGGTGGGGCTCCAGCCGGAAGTTCCCAGGAGCGGCCCGCTGCCACGTCTCGGCGTCCTGCGGCCGGAAGCGCACGCCGACCCGCAGGGCCGGCCGGCGCCCCAGGTCCTCGAAAACCGCCCGCGCATGCTCGGGGCCGGCTCCTCCTGGGACCACCGGGCCTCCGGTCCCCCAGCCGGCCGGCCAGGACTCCTCCACGTCCAGCAGTCGTGGACGCCGTCCCCTGCTGACGAGCGGCAGTACGATCCGGACGCCCTCGCCGAACGCGTAGAGGCGGCTGGCATCCCGGTACAGCCCCGTCTCGCACAGGCAGTCGAGCCACGTCGGCGTCTGTGTGACGCTCGTGTCCGCGTCCTGCGCGGCCAGTTCCCACCAGGAGGCGCGGGGGGCCGGGGTCGTCACGTGTGCGGGACCTGCGGCGGTGTCGATCAGGAGTTCAGCGGGTGTGTTCACGGCGTTCTCCAGCGGGAACGTGGACTCTGCGGGCTGTTGTGCGCTAGTACCTCACCGAGGACGGAGACGACGTTGTCGGCGACCCACCGGTGGCTGCGCCCGTACCGGGCCGACTTCTCGAGATTCCCCGCAACGTGCCACAGCCAGGCCAGCAACGTGACCGCGGTCTCCGCCTCCGGGCCGGGAGCCAGAGCCCTCCCCTCGGCGAGCAGCCGCCTGTCCTCGGGCCGGAGGGAGGCACGCCGCACCACGTCGGCGACGACTGCGCCGAACTCCCGTCCGGCGAGCTGGTGCCGCATGGTCAGCACGAAGGTGTGGCAGTCGAGCAGAGCCGGGCCGTGGGGGACGGCGCCCGCCCAGTCGATCACCCCCGACAGGGGCCCCCGGCCCTCCGTCAGCAGCACGTTTCCCGGGTGGAAGTCACCGTGCGTCCAGGCCACCAGCAGTCGGCGCCCGGCCAGGGCGCGCTCCACCTGCTCACGCACCGCCGGCAGGGCCCGCGCGCCCTCGCCTCGGCGGCACCAGCGGACCTCCTCGGCCAGGACGGCCAGCCGGGGCTCCACCCAGTTTGCGATGTGGGGTGTCACCTCCTCCGTCCGTCCCGTGGCGAGGTGCAGCTCATGGATCGTCGTGAGTGCGGACTCGGTGACCCGACGGGCCAGTTCCGGGGAACGCCGCAGCAGTGCATCGGCCTCCACACCGGGCAGACAGGTCTCCACCACCAGGGGCAGCGGCCCCTCCAGACGGCGCTCCTCCACCAGGGGCAGCAGCCGCCGCCACGAGCCGAGCCGCTCGTCCCCGGCCAGTCGGCGTACGGCGTCGCACTCATGCGCCAGCGACGCGGTCGCGCGTGCGCTGCGGGGGTGCTTGACCATGGCGGCCGGCGCATCGTCGCCGTCGATCCGGAAGACGAGGAGGTCGGAGAAGGTCCGCCGCGGTCTGCCGGGGTCACCGTGCCGGACACCCTGGGCGCTGAGGGAGTCCGCGAGCCTGCGTGCCGCGAGAACGTCGGCGGGACGCGTCAGGAGAGCGGCGGGGCGCAGGGGCAGGAGGCCTCTCAGCTCCTCGGTGAACGTCATCCGGCACTCCCTCCAGCCAGATGCCCGCAAAGATGCCCATATCATCTCTTTTTATCATCGGGGCAGTGTGGCTGAGGTGCGACTCGGCCCTCATCGTGTATGTGTACGTCGTAGCGGAGTCGGCTCCGCCTTTCGCACACCGAGGAGGCAGCATGGCGAACGGCCCTGGGCCGGGCGAGGCCCGCCGCGCCAGCGACCGGGGCCGCTACGGCCGGCTGAGCCGGGAGCAGGTGCTGGTCACCGCCCTGGAACTGGTGGATCGCGAAGGCCTGTCGGCACTGAGCATGCGCCGTCTGGGTGCCGAGCTCGGGGTCGAGGCCATGGCGCTCTACCGGTACGCGGCGAGCAAGGACGCCCTGCTCGACGGGCTGGTCGAGGCCCTGTATCTGGAGCTGGAGGAGCAGCTGGCCGCCGACGCCGGTGAGGATGCCCACTGGCGGGCCGGGCTCCACCGCATCGCCCGCGCGACCTACGACGTGTGCCTCGCGCACCCCCAGGCCGTGCCGCTGCTCGCCACACGGCTGCTGGCGGTCCCGCTGGCCCGGCGGCCCGCCGCGGTGCTGAGGGATCATGAACGCGTGCTCACGCTGCTGCGGCAGGCCGGGTTCGACGAGGCCACCGCCCCCGCCGTGTTCCGCGCCTTCACCGCCTGGCTGCTCGGCTACGTGTCCGTGGAGCTGCGCCCGATGGTGGACAATCCGGACGAGACCGATCCGGCCTTCCGGCTGGGGCTGCACCGCCTGTCCGCCAGGGAGCTGCCGACGCTGCGGGAGACCGCGGCGGCGCTCGCCGAGCGGGGCGGCCCCGAGGGCCTCGCTGCCGGGCTCGACGCCCTGCTCGACAGCTTCAAGAGCGGTCCCGCTTCCGCAGCATCCGGCTGAACGGCGTGTCCGGGCGTTCCAGGCGCTCGCCGTCCAGCGTGATGTCGACGGCCTCGTTGAAGAAGGCGACCCGCCCCTGGATCGCCGCCACGGCCGGTAGTGGCTCGGGGTAGCTCCAGGCGATGTTGGGCGGCACATCGCCCTCGCCGCGCCAGGACCAGTACTCGGCGGTGCCCTTGTAGGGGCATCCGGTGCTGTGGTCGGTGGCGTCGAACAGGTCCAGGCGGACGTCCTCGCGGGGGAAGTAGTAGCGGGTCGGCAGGGAGGTCTCGAAGAGCAGGACCGGGGCGTGGGTGTCCGCGACGACCTGGTCCTCGATCTCGACCCGGACATGGCGGCTGCTCGGCAGTGCGTCGACGCGCTTGTGCGGGTCACGAGGGTGGATGAAGATCTCTTCCTCCTCCTCGTACCAGTGGTCGAGGCCCGTGTCGGTGCGCGGGAACCACTCGAAGGCGATGTAGCCGGCCAGGTCGTCGGCGGGGAACGTCCAGGCCGCGTTCGCGCGCACCTCGCCGTCGGCGTCGAGGTCGTAGAAGATCCGGGAGCCGGTGTGCTTGCCGGTGGGCGGGTGCTGCGCCGGGTGGAGGAGGTCGGTGCGGACGTCGTCGTGCGGGAAGGCGTACTGCGGCACGGGCAGGTGGGGTTCCCAGACGAGGACCGGGTGCCGGCTGTCGACGACGGTGATGTCGCGCTTGCGGCCGCGCACCCAGCGCTCGCTGGGCTCCCACATGAGGCCTTCGGGGGTGGTCCTGATCGACCGGGCGGCGAGGTGGGCCGGGTGGGTGGTCATGGCCGGTGCTCCTTCCGGAGGTCCGGATGTCCGGTTCCCTCCACGGTCCCACGGGCTCAGTGCGCCGCGTCCAGCCTGGCCCGCTGCTCGGCGGTCAGTTCCAGGTCCACCGCGGCGAGGTTCTCTTCCAGCTGGGCCACCGAGGAGACCCCGGCCAGCGGGACGATCGGCAGGTCGCCGCCGATCTGCCACGCCAGCACGACCTGGTTGACGGTCGCGCCGGTCTCCCGGGCCACCTCCCGCAGCGCCACCAGCCTGGCCGGGGTGCCAGGGTGGTCGAAGTCCGCGGGCAGCCGGCCCGGGTGGGTGTAGGCGCCCTTCAGCAGGGGCGAGTAGGCGACAAGTGTCAGTCCGGGCTCGGCCCGCAGGTAGCTCAGCAGGTCGGGGCCGGCGTGGCCGAGGCTGCCGTCCGGGAAGAGTTCCTCGGGTACGTCGGTGCGGGGGCGCAGGTGGCTGTGCGCGTACTGGAGCACTTCGTAGCCGGGCAGTCCGGCCGCGGCGGCGAGGGCACGGGCCCGCTCGACGCGCCAGGTCGCGTGGTTGCTGACGCCGAGCAGTCCTACGGTGCCCTCGGCGACTAGTTCGGCGAAGCCCTCGACGGTCTCCTGGAGGGGGACCTCGTGGTCCTCGATGTGCGCGTACAGCAGGTCCAGCTTCGCCGTGCCGAGCCGCTCGCGGCTGCGTTCGGCAGACTCGTGGATCACCTTCGCCGACAGGCCTTCGGGGTTGTCGACGTAGCTGGTGCCGGGGGCAAGCGGGCGGGCGCCCAGCTTGGTCGCGATGACGATCTCGTCGCCGATGCCGCGGCTGCGCCGCCAGCGGCCGAGGAGTTCCTCGCTCTGGCCGCCCTGGCCGCCGTCGGCCCAGAACGCGTAGTTGTCGGACGTGTCGATGAAGTTCCCACCGGCTTCGACGTACCGGTCGAGGACGGCGAAGGACGTCTTCTCGTCCGTCACCGAACCGAACAGCATCGCGCCGAGTGCGAGCACGCTCACCTCGCGGCGCGTGCGCGGGTCCGTGCCGATCGTGCGGTAGCGCATGGCTGTTGCTCCCTCCGTCGCCGCCCCGGATCCCGGGGCACGAAGGGGAGTCTTCAGCTTGGAGCGCACTTGAGGTCAAGGGCCTGCGGCGGACGAAGGCCGCACAGGGAACAGGGCGAAGACGAGCCGCCTCTTGAGTCGCCGGGTGCACCCAGTGACTCGCGCCCTGTGTGGTGCGTCGTCAGTCCGCCCTCAAAGGATGCGTGAGGTTGGCTCCGGTCCCCGGGTGGAACACGTGGGCCTTGGCCATGTCGACCTGCAGCTCCACCGGTTCACCCTCGCGGGCACGCGTGGCGGCGTCCAGGCGGGCGACGAGGTGACTGGCGTCTGCGCCGGTGTCACGCATGCCCGAGTCCGTGGCCAGCTCCTCCAACTCTGCGCTCGTCGCGGGACCGCCCTCCGCGGTGAAGTAGACATACACATCGGAGCCCAGCGACTCCAGCACCTCCACGGTGGTGGTGAAGACCGGGCCCGTTCGGTCACGGTCGTGCGCCAGGGCCACGTCCTCGAATGCCTCCGGCCGCAGACCGAGGATGACCTCGCGCGGGGCGTTCTGCCGTTCCAGTGCCTGTCTCGTACGGTCGTCGAGGGGAAGGTCACCCACGGGCGAGCGCAGGACACCGCCCTCCAGGGTGGCGTTCAGGAAGTTCATGGCCGGGGAGCCGATGAAACCCGCGACGAAGATGTTGCGCGGGAGGTCGTACAGCTCGGCGGGTGTGCCGATCTGCTGGACCAGGCCCTGCCTCATGACCACGACCCGGTCGCCGAGCGTCATCGCCTCGGTCTGGTCGTGGGTGACGTACACGGTGGTCGTGCCGAGGCGGCGCTGCAGCCGGGAGATCTGGGTGCGCATCTGTACCCGTAGTTTGGCGTCCAGGTTGGACAGCGGCTCGTCCATCAAGAACGCCTTGGGATCACGGACGATCGCCCGGCCCATGGCCACCCGCTGGCGCTGGCCGCCCGAGAGGTTGGAGGGCTTGCGGTCCAGGTGCTCGGTCAGGTCGAGGATCCGGGCGGCTTCCGCCACCTTGGCGTCGATGGTGGCCTTGTCCACCTTGGCCAGGCGCAGCGGGAAGCCCATGTTCTCACCGACGCTCATGTGCGGGTACAGGGCATAGCTCTGGAACACCATGGCGACGTCGCGTTCCTTGGGAGCCAGGTCGTTGACGACTCGGTCTCCGATGCGCAGGGTGCCCTCGGTGATGTCCTCGAGTCCCGCGATCATGTTCAGTGTGGTGGACTTGCCGCATCCCGACGGACCGACCAGGATCACGAACTCGCCGTCGGCGATCTCGAGGTCCACGTCCTTCACGGCGAGGGCCCCGTCGGGAAAGCGCTTGGTGACTCCCTCAAGGATGATCTCGGCCATCGATGGTGCCTCCTTGCCTTCATGCCTTCCGGGTCCGGATACCGCGGTCGGTGTCTCGGACCGGTGGCCTGTCTGCCGCGGTCGGCCCGTTCACCCCTTGACTGCCCCTGAGGTCAGTCCGGCGACGATCCGCCGCTGGAAGAACAGGACGAAAACGATGATCGGGATGGTGATGACCACAGCGGCGGCGGCGATCGACCCTGTGGGCTGCTGGAACTGGGAGCTCCCGGTGAAGAACGCGATCGCGGCCGGCACCGTGCGCGCGGACTCGGTGGAAGTGAGCGAGATCGCGAACAGGAAGTCGTTCCAGCAGAAGATGAACACGAGAATGGCCGTGGTGAACACGCCCGGCGCGGCCAGCGGCACGATGACCATCCGGAAGGCCTGCGCGGGCGTCGCCCCGTCGACTTTGGCCGCCTTCTCCAGATCCCAGGGGATCTCCCGGAAGAAAGCCGACAGGGTGTAGATCGCGAGCGGCAGGGAGAAGGTCATGTACGGGATGATCAGTCCGACCCAGGTGTCGAAGATCCCGATGATCCGCTCGATGTTGAACAGGGGTGACACCAGGGAGATCGGCGGGAACATGGCGATCAGCAGTGACATGCCGATGAGCACCCGCTTGCCGGGGAAGCGCAGCCTGGCCACCGCATAGGCGGCCATGGTGCCCAGCGCCACCGCGATCGCCGTGGCGATGAGGGCGATGCCGATGGAGTTGATCAGCGCCCGGGTGAACTCGGAGGTCGCGAAGATGCCCCGGTAGTTCTCCCAGGTCCAGTCCCTCGGGATGTAGTCGCCGTCCGTGAGGGTGCTGGGGTCCTTGAACGACAACGCGGCGATCCACCACACCGGGAACAGGGCGTACAGGACCACCACGACGTTCACGACGGTCCATCGGGCGGCATGCGTCTTGCCTACGGCGGCCATCAGCGCTTCACCTCCGCGCCGGGTGCGGCTGCGCCGAACAGCTTGACGAAGGTGAAGGCGATGATCCCGACGCAGATGAAGATCAGGACCGAGATCGCCGACCCGATGCCCAGGTTCAGCGCGGTGAACAGGTTGTCGTACCCGAGAATCGACACGGAGCCGGTTCCCTGGGCCCCCGCGGTCAGGATGTAGATGTTGTCGAAGATCCGGAACGCGTCCAGTGTGCGGAAGAGCAGCGCCACCAGGACGGCCGGCTTCATCAGCGGCAGCATGACCTTGGTGAAGCGCTGCCACGGGGTGGCGCCGTCCACCATGGCCGCCCTCAGGGTCTCCTCGGGGACCAGGGCGAGGCCGGCGAGCAGCAGCAGGGCCATGAACGGGGTCGTCTTCCACACCTCCGCGAGGACGATCAGCCACAGGGCCGGCCACTGCTCGGTCAGCGGGGCCTCGCCCGCGGGCAGCAGCTCGGCGAGGTAGCCGAGGTCCGGGGTCCAGGCGTACTGCCACGAGAAGGCGGCGACCACGGTGACGATGCCGTACGGGATGAGGACCGACGTGCGGACGACGCCGCGCGCGAAGATCGTGCGGTGCATGACCAGGGCGAGGCACATGCCGAGGACCAGTTCGATGGCCACGGACACGGCGGTGACGAACAGCGTCACCCAGAACGCGTCCCACCAGAACTGGGAGGTCAGTACGGCCCCGTAGTTGCTCAGGCCCACGAACTTCGCCTGCCCCGGAAAGCGCAGGTCGTACCGCTGGAGGGACAGGTAGACGGCGTATCCGATGGGATACGCGGTCACGGCGAGCATGACGACGACGGCGGGTGCGCACAGCAGCCAGCCGAGCCGCCGCTCCTGCCGGGCGCCCACCGAGAGCGCCGCCTTGTCCTGCCGTGTCTGCTCCGCCTCGGGGGGAGCCGGTGCTCCGGCCGGTTCCGCTTGCATGCTCACGGGATCACACCCTCGGATCGCAGGGCATCGTCGATCTGATCCCTGATGGTCTCGATGGAGCTCACCGGCTTGATCCCCGACGGCGGGGACAGCGTGTGGGAGACCGCGATCGAGATGTTCTGGTAGGCCGGAGTGAGCGGCCGTACGCTCGCCGCCTGCAGGGAGGCCAGGACCTCCCGCGAGAACGGGTATGCCTTCATGAACGCCGGCTCGTCGTACAGGCCGCGCAACGTGGGCGGCAGACCGCCCTCGAGCGCGGCGGTGAGCTGGTTCTCCCGGTTACGCAGGCACAGCGCCGCCTCGAAGGCCAGGTCGGGGTGGCGCGAGTAGGCGCTCACAGCCAGATCGATGCCCCCGATCGTGGGCCGTGCCGGGCGGTTCGCGTCGACCCGAGGGTACGGCGCCCAGCGGAAGTTCTTGAACAACGCGGCGTTGTTCGCCTTCATCGACGGATAGACGAACGGGTAGTTGAGCTCGAACGCCGCTACCCCCGACTCCATGGCGAGGCGGTTCTGGTCCTCCATCTGGTTCGACAGGGAGGGGTCCGCGGCCGGGGACTTCGCCAGATCACGCATGATCCCGGCGGCCCGCGAGGCAGGAGGACCGAGAGCAGGCTCGGTCGCGCTCGCGTTGAGAATGGAGCCGCCCGCACTGTTGATCAGCGTGTTGAACCAGACGGTCAGGCCCTCGTACTGGGCGCCCTGGATCTCCACGAAGTGCGGCTTGCCCTGCCGGGCGAGAGCGCCGGCCATGTCCAGCATTTCGGCCCAGGTCCTGGGCGGGGTGGGCACCAGGTCCTTGCGGTACCACAGGAGCTGGGTGTTGGTGTTGTACGGGACGGCGTACAACTTGCCTTTCCAGGTCGCGGTCTGCAGCGGTACGCGCAGGGTGCCCTCGACGGCCTGCCGTTTCGCCGTCCCCGTCCATTCCCGGATCCAGCGCGCCTCGGCGAACTCCGCCGCCCAGGTGACGTCCAGGCCCAGGATGTCGAGCGATTCGTCCTCGGCGGCGAGTCTGCGGACAAGCTGCTGGCGTTGGCCGTCCGCCGCACGCGGGAGCTTGTTGTAACTGATCCGGTAGCGACCGCCCGACGCCTGGCTGCACCGGTCGGCCGCCTTCTGGAGCGCACCGGAGTCGTCGGGGAAGTTGTACCAGTTCAGGGTGGGCCTGCCGGAGCCCTCGTCACTGCCACAAGCGGCGAGCACCGAAGCCAGCAACGGCAGTACTGCGAACGCCCGCAGCCATCGCGTCCCTCTCGGACGTCCCCTCTGACCCGAAAGGGGCCGGCAGCCGCACCTCGCGTGCACGCGCTCCACACCTCGTTTCCGGACGGTGGCACAGGACTCGGACCCCGCAGCGATTCCCTCTCGGCGAACACTAGGGGCCCCATAAGGCACGACCAAGCACATATCGCATCAAATCACCCAATGGCTCACCGGAGGAGCCCACCTCGGCGAACCTGCTCGCGCGGAAAGGGGGTGTTGCCGGACGCGGCGGCAAGGGAAACGTCGGCCGGTCAAGAGCGTTGGGCGAGCGCCCCGATCGACGCCCGGCCGCCTCTGGTCCCCAGGAACGACGAAGAGGCCACTTCCGATGAACCGGAAATGACCTCCGACCTGCTACGTCACAAGTCGGGACGACAGGATTTGAACCTGCGACCCCTTGACCCCCAGTCAAGTGCGCTACCAAGCTGCGCCACGTCCCGATGCGCGCCCACCGCGGTGAACCGCGTGATCGCGCGAACAGCACTTTACCCCACACCCCCGCCCACGCCGAAAGTCGGCCCCCGGAGCGGGACAATCACCGTATGGGCAGCACAGACAGCAGGGGAAACTCCGAGAACACGGGACACACGGGGGGCACGGCCACGGGCCGGCCCGGTGGCGCCCGGGACCGCGACAGCGAGGGGCGGGCGCGCAACGCCCGGCCGCGGGACGGCCTGGGCCGGCCCCTGCCGTACGACGCGCCGGGCGTGCCGCGGCAGCCCGAGGGCGTCGTCCGCGCGCCGGAGGAGACCGTCGCCGAGGCGCAGCGACTGCTGGACGAGGGGAAACCGTTCCACGCGCACGAGGTCTTCGAGGACGCCTGGAAGTCGGGCCCCGACACGGAACGGGAACTGTGGCGCGGCCTCGCCCAGCTCGCGGTCGGCCTGACACACACCGCCCGCGGCAACCTCACGGGCGGGGCGCGTCTGCTGCGGCGCGGCGCGGGCGCGGCCGAGGAGTGGGCGTCCGCCTCCGGGGAGGCGACGCCGCACGGGATCGACATCGGCAGCGTCGCCGCCTGGGCACGGGAGCTGGCCGAGGAGGTGGAGCGGGAGGGCAGCCCGGTGGACGCGGGGGCCCGGGCGCCCCGGTTGCGGGGTGCGGAGGCGGGCCGCTGACCAGGCGGACACGGAGCAGGAGCACGCCGGGTGTGGAAGCGAGCGCGGAAGGCCGACCGGGGCCCGGCGCCCGAGGTGCAGGGCCTCGGCTGGGGTCATGGACTCGGGGCCATGACCCGGGACACCCGGCCCGGCCACCCCGGTGTCGGCCCGGGCACCCGGCCTCGATCCACACCCGCCACACCCCTGGCACAGCCACCCCGGCTACGGCCAGAGGGACCCGCCCGACCCGATCCGGGCCCCGGGGCGGGAGCAGCGCGCCACCCGGTCCATGGAGCACGAGCACCCCCGTATGACGGCACGGCCCCGCCGCACCACCCGGCCCCCCGCGCATCCGGCGGCCGGCCGGTCGATCCGGAGCGCGCAAGCCCCGATCCAGGACACCTGAGCCGGGCACGGGCGCCGCCCGGGACGCGCGAGGCCCCGGGCGCTGGGCGGAGCAGCCCCGCGGAGTGGGGCGTGCCCGGCGTTGTCAGTGGGCTGCGGGAGACTCGTCGGTGTGCGGAAGATTCATGTCATCGGTATCGGCGCGGGCGACCCCGAGCAGCTCACCCTCCAGGCGGTCAGGGCGCTGCGGAGCACGGACGTGTTCTTCGTCCTGGACAAGGGCGAGGTGAAGGCCGACCTCACCCGGCTGCGGCGGGACATGCTCGACGCGCACCTACCGGACGGGGCGACGTACCGGGTCGTCGAGGCCCGTGACCCGGAGCGGGACCGGACCGCCGGCGGCGGGGCCTACTCCCCCGCCGTCGAGGAGTGGCGCAGCGCCCGCGCCGTGGTCTACGAGCGGCTGATCGGCGAGGAGCTCGGCGCGCAGGAGACGGGCGCGTTCCTGGTGTGGGGCGACCCGGCGCTGTACGACAGCACGCTGGGGATCCTGGAGGAGGTGCTGGAGCGGGGCGCGGTGGCGTTCGAGTACGACGTCGTGCCGGGCATATCCAGCGTCTCGGCGCTCGCCGCCCGGCACCGGACGGGGCTCAACCGGGTCGCCCGGCCCGTGCAGATCACCACCGGCCGGCGGCTCGCGGCGGGCTTCCCCGAGGGCGTGGACGACGTGGTGGTGATGCTCGACGCGCACCAGGCCTTCCGGCAGTACGCGGACGACGACATCGAGATCTACTGGGGCGCCTACCTCGGCACCCCGGACGAGATCCTCGTCTCCGGTCCGATCGCCGAGGCCGGGCCTCGGATCGAGCGGCTGCGTGCCGAGGCCCGCGAGCGCAAGGGCTGGATCATGGACACGTATCTGCTGCGCCGGCACCCCCGCGACTGACACGGCTGGGGCGCGTGTCACCGGGACCGGTGGCGTCGCCGTCAAGATCATCGACAGTACCGACCTGGACACCATACGGCGGATCGTCCGGGAGTCCGACACCCGGCTCCACGCGGCGGGTACCGACCGGCGGAGACGGCTCACCGTGGTTATCGTCCAGGCATGGAGTCCGTGCGTGCCGTGCTCGTCGACATCGACGGGGTGCTGACCGTCTCGTGGCGTCCCCTGCCAGGGGCCGTGGAGGCGTTGCGGGAGATCCGGGAAGCCGGGTTCGCCGTGCTGCTGGTCACCAACACGACGTCCCGGACGCGGGCGTCGATCGCCGGGACGCTCGTGGAGGCCGGGTTCCCGGTGTCCGCCGAGGACATCCTGACCGCGCCCGCCGCCACCGCCTCCTACCTCGCCGAGCACTGCCCGGGCGCCCGGTGCGCCCTGCTGAACAGCGGCGACATCACGGAGGACCTCGACGGTGTGACCGTCGTCGACGCGGGGGACTCCTCCACCGTGCCGGATGTCGTGCTGATCGGCGGGGCCGGTCCGGAGTTCGGCTATGCGGCGCTGGACCGGGCCTTCGGGCAGCTGCAGCGCGGGGCCCGGCTGGTGGCGATGCACCGCAACCTGTACTGGCGTACGGCCGAGAGGCTGCGCCTGGACTCGGGGGCGTTCCTGGCCGGGCTGGAGCAGGCCGCCCGAGTGGAGGCCGAGATCACCGGTAAACCGGCCCGGGCGTTCTTCGAGGCGGCGCTCGCGCGGCTGGGCGCGGGTGCGGGCGAGGCCGTGATGGTGGGCGACGATGTCGAGTCCGACGTGCTCGGTGCGCAGCGGGCCGGCATCACCGGGGTCCTCGTCCGGACCGGCAAGTTCCAGCCGGAGGCCCTCCGGGCCGCCGACGGCACGCCCGAGCACGTGATCGACTCCTTCGCGGACCTTCCCGCGCTCCTCCGGGGTTCAGCGCAGCAGTAGCTGCAGTCCGCCCACGACCGTCGCCGCGATGACCAGCTGTTCGAACAACCGCTGGTTGATCTTGTTGACCGCCCACTTGCCGAAGAACGCGCCGGGCACGACGAACACCACGAGCGTCAGGTCGAGGAGCAGGGAGTGGCCGTCGATCAGGCCGAGACCGGCGCTGAAGGGCAGCTTGGAGACGTTGACGATCAGGAAGAAGAAGGCCGACGTGCCGAGGAAGCCCAGCTTGCGGAAGCCCGCGGACAGCAGGTACATCGACATCACCGGGCCGCCCGCGTTGGCGACCATGGTGGTGAAGCCGCCGAGGACGCCGTAGGAGCGGGCTTTGATCCGGCCCGCCGGGGTCGTGACCGACTCCGGCTCCTGTTCCGCGTCCGCCGTACGCCTGCGCCAGACCGTCACCGCGGCCATCAGCAGCAGGATGGCGCCGATCGAGGTCCGTATGATCGCGTCGTCCGCCCACATCAGGAACACCGTGCCGACGACGACGCCCGCGGCGACCGCCGGGAACAGCCGCCACAGCGTGGGCCAGTGGGCGTGCCGCCGGTAGGTGGCGACGGCGAGCAGGTCACCGGCGATCAGGACCGGCAGCAGCACCCCGGTGGAGGCACGGGCGGGCAGCACCGCGGCGAAGATGGCGAGGCTGACCGTGTTGGCCCCGCTCACGGCGGTCTTCGAGAAGCCGACGAGCAGGGCCGCGAAGGCGAGCGCGGCGAACTGCCAGCCGGTGATGGACCAGAGCGTCATCGTGTTCATGCGAGCACTGATGCTATGTGCAACGAACCGGGCCTCGCGGAGCCGTCTCGCCGGTCGGGCACGATCGGCGGCCGTGGGCGGCCCTCGGGGCTTCGTCACTTTGGACCCCGGCCTGTTCAGCACGGCTCAGGAGGCCGTGACACCGGCCGTGCGCCGACTGCCGGCCGGCCTCGGCCCGACCGCGCTCGGCGGCTGCCCGCGCCGGGACGGCTACGCCCGCTCGACCAGCAGCGCGCTCCCCTGTCCCACCCCGACACACATCGTCGCCAGGCCCCGCCCCGCCCCGGTTCGCCGCATCCGGTGGAGCAGCGTCGTCAGGATGCGGGCGCCCGAGCAGCCCAGCGGGTGGCCGAGGGCGATGGCTCCGCCGCTCGGGTTGACCAGGTCGGGGTCGATGCCCAGCTGGTCCACGCAGGCCAGGGCCTGGGCCGCGAAGGCCTCGTTGAACTCGGCCTCCTCCAGGTCGCCGATGTTCCAGCCGGCTCGGGCCAGTACCTTGCGGGTGGCGGGGACCGGGCCGATGCCCATGACGTCGGGGTGAACGCCTGCCGAGGCTCCGGCGACATAGCGGCCCAGGGACTCCAGGCCCAGCTCGCGCAGGGCGTCCTCGCTGACCAGGAGGAGGCCGGCGGCGCCGTCGTTCATCGGGGAGGCGTTGCCCGCGGTGACCGTGCCGCCGTCCCGGAAGACCGGCTTCAGCCGGGACAGCTTCTCGTACGAGGTGTCCTCGCGGACGCACTCGTCGGTGTCGACGACCACCCCGTCGGGGCGTTCCACGGGCAGGAGTTCGTCGTCGAAGTGGCCGTTCTTGCGGGCGAGGGCGGCGCGCTGGTGGCTGCGCAGGGCGAAGTCGTCCTGGCGCCCGCGCGGGATGCCGTAGCGCGCGGCGACCTCCTCCGCCGTCTCTCCCATGGAGAGCAGGCCGTGCAGGTCCCGCATCGCGGGGTTGACCAGGCGCCAGCCGAGGCGGGTGTCGGCGGTCTCGATGCGGTGCGGCAGGGCTTCGTCGGGGCGGGGCAGGACGAAGGGGGCGCGGCTCATCGACTCGGAGCCGCCCGCGATCACGATGTCGGCCTCGCCGGCGGCGATGGTGCGGGCCGCCGTGGTCACGGCCTCCAGGCCGGAGGCGCAGAGACGGTTGACGGTGGCGCCGGGCACGGACTCGGGGAGACCGGCGAGCAGCGCGGCCATGCGGGCGACGTTGCGGTTGTCCTCGCCGGCCTGGTTGGCGGCACCCCAGTAGACGTCGTCGATCCGGGCCGGGTCGAGGGCGGGCACGTCGCCGACCAGGGCGCGGACGACGGTCGCGGCGAGGTCGTCGGGCCGTACGGAGGAAAGGGAACCCCGCAGCTTGCCGATGGGCGTGCGGCGGGCGGCCGCGAAGTGGACGGGACGCACGAGAGGACTCCTCACACCGCATAATTAGCACTGCTAGTTTCGGACTATAGACCCTCGGTTCGCTCCCTGTGAAGATTCCGGGGGCAGAAGTGCTCCCGGAGGGCGTTATCGCAGGTCGGAACAACCGGTCTCCATGCTTCCGCATCGAGTTTGCCCCCGTGCGCCCTGGGCACCCGCGCGTCCATGGAGTGGTTGCGGAGCGCCGCCTGTGTGGACGAGGACCCCGAACTGTTCTTCCCCGTGGGCACGGCAGGTCCGGCCCTGCGCGACGTCGACGCCGCGAAGCGGATCTGTGCGCGCTGCCCGGTGACCGACCAGTGCTTGAGCTTCGCGCTGAGCAGCGGCCAGGCCGCGGGCGTGTGGGGCGGAACCTGCGAGGAGGAGCGCGACGCACTGCTCCGGACCATGAGGAACGACGCGAGAAGGAGAAGCGCCCTATGACGGCTGTGCGGAGCACACTGCCCGACGAAGCCCGCCGGGTCTCGTGCGAGGCACTGCAAGACACCTTGGTGGATCTGCTCGGGCTCTCGCTGATCGGGAAGCAGGCGCACTGGAACATCGTCGGACCGCGGTTCCGGTCGATCCACCTCCAGCTCGACGAGGTGGTCGCGTCCGCGCGGAACTTCGCCGACACGGTGGCGGAGCGGTCCGCGGCGCTCGGCGTCCCGCCGGACGGCCGTCCCGAGACGATCGCCAAGGCCTTCACGCTGCCCGCCCCCGAGGAGGGCTGGGTGCGCGACTCGGACGCCGTGCAGGTGATGGTGGAGTCCCTCCAGGACGCCATCGGCCGGCTGCGCGAGCGCATCGACGCGACCGAGAAGGCCGACCTGGTCACCCAGGATCTGCTGATCAGTATCACCGCCGAGCTGGAGAAGCAGCGCTGGATGTTCGACGCCGAGAACTTCCCCCGCGAGGGCTGACCAGCGCGCACGTACGTACGGAAGGGGCATGAGATGACCGACGCCCTTGAACTGGACGCGCTGTGGGAGGACTTCCACCGCGTGGTGAACATGACCTCGCAGGAGCTCGCGGCCTGGTTGCGGATGCGGGACGCCGACGAGGACGCGGAGCCGCTGCCCGACCAGGCCGGGACCGAGACCGGACAGCACGTCCTGGCGATCCTCCAGAAGCGGCGCACCGACCTGACCGAGGACGATCTGCGCGTGATGCGGAACGTCGTGGACAGGGTCACCTCGCAGGTGGACCTGGAGAACGAGCCGATGCCCGAGGTGACGGCCGAGGACACGCGCCGCCGGCGCCGCCTGATGACGGTCGGCCACGATCCCCTCAAGGGGTAGATCGTGGACCGGCAGGAGCGCGTCGTGCGCGAACTTCTCGACGCGCACGGCCGGACGTACGCGGACGAGGCGGGCATCCCGCTGAAGGACACCCCGCAGCCGCTGTACCGGCTGCTGGTGCTGGCCCATCTGCTCAGCGCCCGCATCCGCGGCTCGATCGCGCTGGCCACCGCCCGTGCCCTGCACGAGGCGGGGCTGCGCGACCCGCGCCGCATGGCACAGGCCGACTGGCAGGAGCGGGTGGACGCGCTCGGCCGGGGCGGCTACCGGCGCTACGACGAGCGCACGGCGACCCAGCTCGGTGAGGCCGCCGAGCTGTTGAACGAACGGTGGGGCGGGGATCTGCGGCGACTGCGCCGGGAGGCGGACGGCAAGGTGTCCGAGCTGCGCCACCTGCTCCAGGAGTTCCCCGGGATCGGCCCGGCCGGAGCCGACATCTTCCTGCGCGAGGTGCAGGGCGTGTGGCCGGAGGCCGCCCCCTACCTCGATGCCAAGGCCCTTCAGGGTGCCGAGCGGCTGAAGCTGCCGAAGGACACGGACCGCCTCATCGAACTGGCCGGGCGGACGGACCCGGCCGTCCTCGCCGCGGCGCTGGTGAGGGCGGCGGTGGACAAGGACGTGGCCGACGGCACACTGCGGCGGGCGGCCTGACCATCCCGGGCCCGCCACTCAACGGCACTCATCACTCATCCCGGCAACCGAGTCATCCCGGCAACCCAGTCATCCCGGCGACCGACTCATCCCAGCAACCAGCCCCCGTCCACCGGCAGCTCCACCGCGTTGACCGACCGGTTGCGCAGCAGGAAGTCGACCGCGTCCACCACGTCCGCCAGGGAGGCCAGCCGCCCGGTGGGTGTCTCGGTGCGCAGCACGTCGAGTACCTTCTCCGGCTTGGCCTGCCAGTACGGGCTGTCGCCGACGACGCCTGGGTGCACCGCGTTGACCCGGACGGGAGCGAGCTCGACCGCGAGGGAGTTCATCAGGCCCCGCACGCCGGCGTTGACCGTCGCCACGGTCGTCGCCCCCGGGTAGGGACGTTCCTTGGCCTGTCCGCCGAAGAGCACGATGGCGCTGTCGTCGTGCAGCCGGGTCCGCAGCGTGTGCACGACCTCGGTGTAGCCGACGAGTTTGAGGGTGACCAGCCGCAGGGCGGCGTCGATGTCGTACTCGCTCACCTTGTTGTCGTCGCGGGAGACGCCCGCGACCACCAGATGGTCGACGCGTCCCACATCGGCCAGCGCCGCCGCGATCTCCAGCGGCCGCCCCAGATCGAGGGCGATGCCCCGGGCGCCGAACTCCTTGGCGATCAGGTCGGCGCGGTGGGCGTCGCGGCCGGTGAGGACCACGTCGTCACCCTGCTCGGCGCGGGCCCGGGCGAACGCGAGGCCGATGCCCGACGTGCCGCCGACGACAAGGACACTGCTCATGACCCCTCCTCAAGCACCTGGCGCAGATAGTCCCAGTCCCTGGTGAACCGGTACGAGTGCCGAGCCGGCGGCTGCGGCGCCTGCGTCTCCAGCCAACGCAGGGGCCCCTGCCCGGCATTGACGAACCCATGCACGCAGCCGGTGCCCGCCCAGGCGAGGTCCCCGGGCTCCAGCCGGTACCGCTCACCGTCGAGGGTGGTCTCGGCGACGCCCTCCAGGATCAGATACGTCTCCTCGAAGGGGTGGTCGTGGGCGCCGATCACGCCGTCGGAGGCGTACTGCACCATGAACATCGTCGAGCCGGCCGCGCCCAGGTCGCTGTCGACCATCATCTTCACGGTGATGCCGCTGTAGACCAGCAGCGCGGTACGCATGCTCGCGGTGACGGCCAGCAGGTCCTGGGACTGCCGGCCGGGGTCCATCTGGGCGGGCTCGAAGTGGCCGAAGGAGCGGGTGCGCGGGTCGCGGACGTCGACCCGGACGGGGTCGCGAACGGGCAGGTCCGGCACGGTCTGCGTGTCGTACCCGTAGCGGGCCCGCGGCACGGGGGCGAGCATGGCCGCCCAGCGGCCGCCGGTGCCCCCGGCACCGCGCCAGGCGTGCGGGACGCCGATCGGCAGCAGGCCGTAGTCACCCTCCTCCAGCAGGTACGAGCCCTCGGGCACGTCGAGGACCACGGCCCCGCCGAGCACGTGGAAGCTCTCCTCGTACGAGTGCACCCGGGCCGGCACACGGCCGTCCGGGCGCAGTTCGCACAGGCCGAACCCGGTGTGCACGCTGCCGTCGCCCTCGCCGACCAGCGTCCGCCGCCGGTATCCGAGGGCGTCGTACGGCGGAGCCGGCAGCTCGGCCGCGCGGCGGATCAGATGATGCGTCATGCCGGGGCCTTCTCCCCCTTCGGCGCCTTCATCTCCTTCACCGCGAGGAGCCGGTCGCGGGCCTCGGAGACGAGCCGCAGGGCACGCCCGGCGTCGGCGAGCAGCGTGCCGTCGCGCTTGTGGATCACACCGTCGACGAGGACGGTGCCCACGTTGGACACGTCCGCGCACAGGGTCACCGCGGCCGCCGCGTCGTGCACGGGCGCGACGTTCAGCGCGGTGGCGTCGATCGCGACGACATCGGCGCGCTTGCCGGGGGTCAGGGAACCGGTGCGGTCCTCCAGGCCCGCGACATGGGCGCCGTTGACGGTGGCGATCTCCAGCATCTGACGTGCTGTCAGCATGCTGCTGGGAACGGGCAGGTTGGCCTGCCAGCAGTCGGCGTTGACGCGGGCGCGTTCGGCGCCGAAGGCCGCGCGGATCTGGGTGAACATGTCGCCGGGCACGGTGGTGACGACGTCGATGCTGAGCGACGGCCGCAGCCCGTGCTCGATCGCCTGCATCACGGGCGGCCAGCCGTGCCCCATCTGGAGCTCCACCTGCGGCGCGACGGACACCGTGCCGCCGCTGTCGGCGACCATCCGCCACTCCTCCTCGCTGAGGTAGCAGCAGTGGACGTAGGTGGTGTCCGGGCCGAGGAGCCCCATGCCGTGGAGCTGCTTGACCATGCCGAAGCGGCCGGCCAGCCGCCCCATGGCCACGTGCACGGTGATCGGGATGCCGAGTTCGCGGGCGAGGGCCCACTCGGAGGCGACGACGTCGCCTACGCAGAAGCCGGGTCCGCGGGTGGCGAGGCCCATGGTCAGCAGGCCGTCGTCGGACGCGAAGTACGTCGTGCGGATCCGCCGGACGTCGTCGGCCGGTATCGCGATCTTGCTCTCGAACCAGTAGTCGGCGAGGGAGGTGTTGGCGCTGCCGTACGCGTACTGCGCCCGGATGCCGGACTCCTTCAGGCCCTGGATCGCGGCGTCCGGGTGGTCCGGGGTGTTGTTGATGTGCGACCAGTCGACGAGGGTGGTGATACCGGCGTCGAGGCATTCCAGCGCGCCCGCGAGGTTGGCCGCGTAGACGTCCTCCGGGGTGTAGAGGGGTGCGAAGGTGTCGAGGATGTCGACGAAGTAGTCGTCGAGGGTGGCGTCGGGGGCGACTCCGCGGATCGGCGCCTCCCAGGTGTGGCGGTGGGTGTCGACGAAGCCGGGGATCACGATGTGGCCGCTCATGTCCAGGACTTCGGCGTCGGCGCTGATCTCGGGCTCGACGGCCGCGATCCGGCCGTCCTCGACGAGGACGTCCCCCTGGGGCAGATCCCCGATGGCGGGGTCCATCGAGATCACGTGACCATTGCGCAGAAGTGTTCTCGTGGTCATCGCGCTTCCTCCCATGGGGTCTTCGGTACGTGGGTGGGCGGGCGGCTCAATAGGCGGCGAGTGCGCGGACCGCCGTGACGACCTTGTCGGCGGTGGGGATGACCTGATCCTCCAGCGCGTCGGCGAACGGCAGCGGGACGCACTCCCCCGCCACCCGCCGCACGGGCGCGTCCAGCAGGCCGAAGCCCTCGTCGGCGACGATCGAGACGACGGTGCCGCCCCAGCCGCCCTGGTACGGGTTCTCCTCGACGGTGACGAGCCGCGAGGTCTTGCTCAGTGAGGCGAGGACGGTCGCGGCGTCCAGCGGGACCAGGCAGCGCAGGTCGATCACCTCCGCCTCGATCCCCTCCCCCGACAGCACGTCGGCGGCCTTCTGCGCCAGGGGCACCGTCGAGGCGAGCGCGACGAGCGTGACGTCGGCGCCCTCGCGTACGACGGCGGCCCGGCCCAGCTCGGCGACATGGTCAGGAGGTGGCGGTGGCCCTTTGGTGGCCAGGAGGGCCTTGTGCTCGAAGAAGACCACGGGGTCGTCGCTGCGGATCGCCGCCGCCATCATGCCGATGACGTCGGCGGGTGTGGCCGGTGCCGCGATCTTCAGGCCGGGGACGGTCAGTGCCCAGTTCTCGGTGGCCTGGGAGTGCTGGGCGCCGAAGCCGAGCCCGCCGCCGTTGGCGGTGCGCACGACCAGGGGCACCGTCACCTGGCCGCCGGTCATGTAGCGGACCTTGGGGATCTCGTTGGCGAGGTAGTCCCAGCAGCAGGCCAGGAAGTCGGAGAACATGATCTCCACGACGGGCCGCATCCCGGTCATCGCGGCGCCCATCGCCGCCCCCACGATGGCCTGCTCGGATATGGGCGTGTCCCACACCCGCTCCGGCCCGAACTCCTTCAGCAGGCCCACGGTCGTCTTGAACACGCCGCCGGCCGCGGCGATGTCCTCCCCGAGGCACACGACCGACGTGTCCCGGCGCATCTCGCGCGCGATGCCCTCGGCGACCGCTTCCCGGTAGGTGATCACGTCCGCCATGCGGCACCTCCGTCCGCCCACACGTCGGTCAGCGCCTCCCGCGGATCGGGCGGCGGCCCGGCCTTCGCCGCCTCGACGGCCCGCTCCACGACGGCCCTGGCACGCTCGTCGGCCTCCGCCACCGCCCGCGCCCCGGCCCCCAGCTCGGCGAGCCGCCCCCGGGCGAGGTCCAGCGGGTCGTGCTTGAGCCACCGTTCGACCTCCTCGGCCGGACGGTAGGCGGCCGGGTCGGTGCGGCTGTGCCCGAAGTGCCGGTAGGTCTCGGCCTCCAGGACGGCGGGCCCGTCCCCCGCCCGGGCCCGCCGCGCGAGCCGCGTCACCGCCTCCTCGACGGCCTCGACGTCGTTGCCGTCGACGGCCTCGCCCGGGATGCCGTGGGCGGGCGCCCGGTCGGCGGCGGGCCGGGCCACCGCCGTGACGTCGGCGATCGGCGTGTACTCCATGTACAGGTTGTTCTCGCACACGAACAGCACCGGCAGCTTCCACACGGCGGCCAGGTTGAGCGACTCGTGGAAGGCGCCGATGTTGGTCGCGCCGTCACCGAAGAAGGCGACCGCCAGCTGGTCCGTGCCGCGCAGCCGGGCCGACCAGGCCGCGCCGACCGCCATCGGGAGGTGGGATCCGACGATGGCGTACGAGCCGAGCATGCCGGTGGCCGCCTTGGTCAGGTGCATGGAGCCGCCCTTGGCCCTGCACAGCCCGGTCGCCCGGCTCATCAGCTCGGCGAGGCACTCCTCGGGCGTGGCGCCCCGGGCGAGGGCGTGGTGGTGGCCCCTGTAGGTGGCGAACACATAGTCGTCCGGGCGCAGGGCGGCGCTCGCACCCACGGCGATCGCCTCCTGCCCGGCGGCGAGATGGGTGGTGCCCTTCACCAGGCCCTGGAGGAACAGGTCGTGGGCGGCCTTCTCCGTACGGCGGATGACGGCCATCCGCTCGTAGCAGGCGAGGAGCCCGGCGGCGTCCATCAGTCCGCTCCCTCGTCACGAGAGGTGTTGAGATGGGACTGCGCTTCCCGGCGGGTGTTCAGCTCACCGCCCACCGTCCAGTACTTGCGCCCGGCCACCAGCAGTTCCTCGGCGGGGAACTTGGTGATGACCTCGCAGCCGTCGGCGGTGACGACGAGCTCCTCCTCGATCCGGGCGGCGGACCAGCCGTCGGCGGCCGGCCAGTAGGTCTCCAGGGCGAACACCATGCCCTCTTCGAGGACTTCGGGGTGGTCGAGGGAGACCAGGCGGCTGAAGATCGGCTTCTCCCAGATCGACAGTCCGACGCCGTGCCCGTACTGGAGGGCGAACGCGGCGGTCTCGTCGGCGAAGCCGAACTCCTCCGCGCGCGGCCACACCCGCACGATGTCGGCGGTGCTCGCGCCGGGCCGGACGAGCGCGATCGCCTGGTCCATGTAGGCGCGGCAGCGCACATAGGCGTCCCGCTGCGCACGGGAGGCGCTGCCCACGGCGAACGTGCGGTAGTAGCAGGTGCGATAGCCGAGGTGGCTGTGCAGGATGTCGAAGAAGGCGGGGTCGCCGGGGCGGACCAGGCGGTCGCTGTAGACGTGCGGGTGCGGTGAACAGCGCTCGCCCGAGATGGCGTTGACGCCCTCGACGTACTCGCTGCCGAGGTCGTACAGGACCTTGGCCACGACCCCGACGCACTCGTTCTCGCGCACGCCCGGGCGCAGATACCCGTACAGCTCCTCGTAGGCCGCGTCGACCATGGCGCAGGCCTGGGTGAGCAGCGCGATCTCGTCGCCGGTCTTGATCCGGCGGGCCTCCAGGAAGACCTGCTGCCCGTCGACCACGTCGATGCCCTCGGCGCGCAGGGCGGCGAGGACGGGCATCTCGGCGACGTCGACGCCGAGCGGTTCGTTCGCCAGCCCGTGGTCGCGCAGCTCGGCGGCGATCTTGGCGGCCACGTCCTGCGCGATGCCCGCGTCCGGGTGGAAGGCGCCGCGCAGGGTGGAGATGCCGGCGCGGGCCCCGGTGGGCGGGCCGCCCTTGCCGTCGCTGTAGTCGAGCCACGGGTTGTACAGCTGGTGGTGGCGGGCGGCGGAACCGAAGTCCCAGACGACGGGTTCGCCGTCGCGCACCAGGAGGGCGAAGCGGATCAGCTTGTCCATCGCCCAGGTGCCGATGTGCGTGGCGGTCATGTAGCGGATGTTGGCGAAGTCGAAGCTGAGCAGCGCGCCGAGCTCGGAGCCGTTCAGGGACTCGTGCAGCCGGGCCAGGCGCTGTCCGCGCAGCCGGTCCAGGTCGACGCGCTCTTCCCAGTCGACGGCGTTGGGGCCGTATGTGCGGATCGCCATGGCGACCACCCCCACTTCGGAGTGAACGCCCGGGTCCTGCGGGTGTCAAGTGTCACTGAACATCGCCGGACACGAACCAGACACCGACAGCCGGTACCTCTCCATCGTTGCGGTAACGGTGGGGGGTCGTCGACTCGAAGGAGACGGCGTCGCCCGGGCGCACGGTGTACTCGTCGAAACCGAGGGTGAGGATCAGTTCGCCGGAGGTCAGATAGCCGTATTCGGTGCCGGAGTGCCGCATCAGGGCGCCGGAGCCGGAGGAGGAGCCGCCGGGCCGGTAGGTCACCAGCAGGAAGTCGACGTCCACGCCCGGCACCCGGCCCAGGCGCTCCCAGACGACGCCCGAGTCCAGCTCCAGTGTCTCGCGCTCACCGGCGCCGACCAGCGGGCCGATCCGCCGCCCCGGGTCGGCGGCGAAGGCGGCCAGGGCGTGCAGGACGGTGCCGGAGGCCGCCGCCATGGGCGGGGGCGCTCCGTGCTGCGGGAGTCCGGCGCTCTCCCGCGCGTCGAAGAGGGACTCGACGGAGATGCCCAGGGCCGTCGTGATCGCGTACAGCGTGCTGACGGAGGGCTGGCTCTTGCCGGTCTCGATCTGCGACACGAGGCTCGCCGACACGCCGGCCTCCCGGGCGAGCGCGCGCAGGCTCGTCCCGCGCTCCAGACGCGCCTGCCGGATGCGCGCACCGACGGGCGGCACGACGGCGGGGGACACGGGCGGCTCCTCTCCCCAGTGAGCGGGTGTGCAGCCTCATTGAACAGCCGGTGGGGTGCGCCACGCCAGAGACGGCGCACACGCGAGCGAGCCCGCCGCCCCGCTTCCCTCAGCTCCTCGCCGGCGGGAACGTCGCCGTCACCCGCCACCCCTCGCCCTCCCCCGCCCGCGGCCCGGCACGCAGTCCGCCGCCCAGCGCCGTCACGCGTTCCGTCAGGCCGACGAGGCCGAAGCCGCCGCCGCGGGCGACTCGCTGGTCTCCCCGTCGGTCACGGTCCGGCTGCTCACGCACGTCACCGCGCCGACGGCCGCCGCCACCGCGCCACGACCGGCTGCCCCGGCCCCCGCGCCGCCGCTCCGGGAGCCGCTGACGCAGCGGGAGCCGGACGTGGTCCGCCTGGTCGCCCTCGGCCGGACCAACGCCGAGAACGCGGCCTGGGCCTGGCAGAACGGGCACGCCCGGGCCGGAGCGTGAAGGCGCCCGCGCCGCGGGCGGCGCTCACCCGAACAGTCCGGTGCCGGTGGTGGGCCGTCGGTGCCGGTGGTGCGCTGAGGGCACGCGTCACGCTCTCAGGAGGCTCTCCCGATGACCCGTCGTCCGAACCGGCTCGTCCGTGTTCTCTCCTCCGCCCTGGCGGCGGGCACGCTGCTGGCCACCGCCGCCTGCTCGGACGACGGCGACACGGACGGCTCGCGTGTCTCGGACGTGGCCGCGTCACAGGTCGCCGGGAAGCGGCAGACCCCCTCACCGACCGCCACCCTCACCACGGACGGCGCACGGACCGCGCTGATCACCGAGGCGGACATCGAGGACGACTGGACCCAGGTCAAGGACACGGAGGCCGAGAACTGGCACGACAGCCTGCTCATCGGCAGGGTCGACGTCTCCGACTTCCTCACCGCCAAGGCCCAGGCCGCAGACTGTCAGCGGCTCCTCGACTCCCTCTACGACGACGATCTGCTGGGCAGGCCGTCCGGAGCGTCCGGACTGCGCGGCTTCGAGCAGGGCGACTCGCGCCTGCTGTACCAGGTCGCCTCGTACGAACCGGCCGGCCCGCAGGACTCCTTGAACTGGATGGCGAACCTGCCGGAGAAGTGCGACCAGTTCACCGTCACCGACGAGGGCGAACAGCGCACCGTGCAGGTCGTCGAGACCTCGCTGCCCGGTGTGGGCGACGCCCGCGAGGGCCTGCGTGTGACGGTACGGGGGACCACCGGCGGCACGCAGGCCACGCTGACCCTGGACGTCGCCGCGGTACGCGTCGGCGACGACGCGATCACCGTCACGGCGGGCGGGCTGGACGGGGGCGAGAGCGACTCCGTCGGGCAGGCGGTGCGGCTCGGTACCCAGCGCCTGAAGGACGTGCTGGCCGGCAGGACGCCCTCCCCGGACCCCGGCGAGGTCGAGTAACCCATTCCACGGCTCTCCCCACCGCGTGTCCACGCCCCCGGGCTTCTGCCGATTCCGGGGACAGGTGATCATCGGAGCGGCACAATGGCGGCGATGACCGGTACCGGTCGCTCGTGCGAGGAGAGGAAGAGACGTGAGTGAGAGCCACACACCGCCGAGCGGCTCGGCGCGGCTGAACACCGGTGTGGCGCACAACGCGCGCGTGTGGAACTACTGGATCGGCGGCAAGGACAACTACGAGGTCGACCAGCAGGTCGGCGAGCAGGTGGCCGGCATGTTCCCGATCATCCGGGACATCGCCCGCGCGGACCGGGACTTCCTGGGCCGGGCCGTGTCGTTCCTGGCCGGCGAGCGCGGAGTGCGGCAGTTCCTCGACATCGGCACGGGGCTGCCGACGGCGGCCAACACCCACGAGATCGCCCAGCGGCTCGCGCCCGACTCCCGGATCGTCTACGTCGACAACGACCCGATCGTGCTGGTGCACGCCCGCACCCTGCTGACCGGCACCTCCGACGGCGCCACCGCCTACATCGACGCCGACGTGCACGACCCGGACGCCATCCTCGAACAGGCCGGGCACACCCTCGACCTCGCCCGGCCCGTCGCCGTCATGATGCTGGGCATCCTCAACTTCGTCCTGGACACCGAGAAGGCCCGGGACATCGTGCGCCGGGTGATGGCCGCGGTCCCCTCCGGCAGCTACCTGGTCCTCACCCACCCCACCCACGACGACGAGCTCGGCGGCGCGGGGCAGATCCCGGCCATGAAGTTCTGGAACGAGAACGCCACTCCCCCGATCACCGCCCGCAGCGGCGCGGACATCGCCGCGTTCTTCGACGGTCTGGAGCTGCTCGAACCGGGCCTGGTGTCGTGCGGCCAGTGGCGTGCCGACGCCGGCTCGGCCGTGCTGGTGCCGCAGTACGGCGCGGTGGCCGTCAAGGCCTGACCCCCGGCGACCGTCCCGTCGAGGAGGACGTATCGAGGAGGACGTATGACGACCCTGGCCGATCCGGTGCCCGGCGGCCGTCCCGGCGATGTCGAGCGGGCCACCGCGCTGAGCGGCGAGCTGTCGGGGCGGGGGGTGCACGGCATCGTGCTGTCCTACGTCGACACCGCGGGCATCGGCAGGGTGAAGACGATCCCGACGGCCCGGCTCGCCTCCGCCGCGGCCTGGGGTATCGGCATGTCCCCGGTGTTCGACACGTTCCTGGGGAACGACTCCATCGTCACCACCGACGTCCTCGGCTCCCCCGACGGCGATCTGCGTCTCTACCCGGACCTCGACCAGCTCGTGGTGCTGGCCGCGCAGCCCGGCTGGGCATGGGCACCGGTCGACCGGGTCACGCAGGAAGGGGAGCGGCATCCCGGCTGCGGGCGTACGTTCCTGCGCCGGGTCGTCGCCGAGGCGGCCGAGCGGCACGGCCTGACGTTCAAGGCCGCCGTGGAGGTCGAGTGGACCCTGGCCCGCGGGGACGCGCCCGGTGACGCGTTCGTGCCCGCGACGACCGGCCCGGCGTACGGGGCGGCGCGGCAGGTCGAGCTCAGCGACTACGCCGCCGACCTGCTGGCGGCGTGCGCGTCCCAGGGGCTCGACGTGGAACAGGTCCATCCCGAGTACGCGGCCGGGCAGTTCGAGATCTCGGTGGGGGCCGTCGACCCGGTGGCGGCTGCCGACCGCAGCGTGCTGGTGCGGCAGACGATCCGCGCGGTGGCCCAGCGGCACGGGCTGCGCGTCTCCTTCGCCCCGGCCGTCGTGGGGCAGGGCGTCGGCAACGGCGGGCACGTCCATCTCTCCGCCTGGCGCGGCGGGGTCAATCTGCACTCCGGGGGCGAGGGCCCGTACGGCATGACGGCCGGGGCGGAGTCGTTCACCGCCGGCCTCCTCGCACATCTGCCCGGTCTCATGGCCGTGACCGCGCCGAGCCCCGCCAGCTATCTGCGGCTCAGGCCCTCCCAGTGGGCCGGGGTGTTCACCGCGTGGGGCCGCGAGACCCGGGAGACCGCCCTGCGGGTCGTCACGGGCACCGCGGGCCTGCGCGACCAGGCGGCCAACCTGGAGATCAAACCCGTCGACCTGGCCGCCAACCCCTACCTCGCGATCGGCTCCCTGATCGCCGCCGGGCTGGACGGCCTGACGTCGTCCGCCGCCCTGCCCGGGGAGACCACCGGGGACCCGGCGCGGCTGGGCGAGGCGGAGGCGGCGGCCCGGGGCGTACGGCGGCTGCCGGTCTCGCTGGAGCAGGCCGTCGAGGAGTTCCGCGAGGACGGTGTGCTGCGGGCGGCTCTCGGCCCGGTCCTGGCCGACGCGGTGATCGCCGTACGGCGGGGAGAGCTGGCGTCCGTCGCCGGGTTCGACGACGACCGGGTGGCGGCGGCGTACCGGTGGAAGTACTGACGTGGGCGCGGTCCGCGAAGCGCTCGACGCGCTGAGCCTGATCGACCACCACTGCCATGGCACGGTGGCCGCCGATCTCGACCGGGAGGCCTTCGAGCCGCTCCTCACCGAGGGCGACGCGTGGCCGGGTGTCTCGCCCTTCGACAGCCCCGTGGGCGTGGCCGTGCGCCGCCACTGCGCGCCCCTGCTGGACCTGCCGCGGCACGCCCCCGTCGAGCAGTACCTGGCCCGGCGTTCGCAGCTCGGCCGGCGTGAGGTGCAGCGGCGCTTCCTGCGCGCCTCGGGCACGGGCGTCTTCTGCGTCGACACCGGCTTCGCCGCCGAACGGCTCACCACCCCGGGCGAGGTCGCCGAGGCCGCGGGCGGGACGGCGTACGAGGTGGTGCGGCTGGAGAGCGTCGCCGAGTCGGTCCGCGCCGCGGGGGTCGAGCCGGACGCCTACGCCGACGCCTTCCGCGCGGCGGCGCTGGACGCCGTACGGAAACCCGGCGTGGTGGCCGTGAAGTCGGTGGCGGCCTACCGCACCGGTTTCGGCCTGGACCCGGCCCGCCCCTCGGACGCGGAGGTCACCGGCGCCGCCCGGCACTGGGCGGCCCGCGGCGGCCGGCTGGACGACCCGGTCCTGATCCGGCACCTGCTGTGGACCGCCGTCGACCTCGGCCTGCCGCTCCAGCTGCACACGGGGTTCGGCGACAACGACATCCGGCTGCACCGGGCCGACCCGGCCCGCCTCACGGACTGGCTGCGTCTGACGGCCGGGACGATCCCGGTCCTGTTGCTGCACTGCTGGCCGTACCAGCGGCAGGCCGCGTACCTCGCGGCGGTCTTCGAGCGGGTGTATCTCGACGTCGGCCTCACCCTCCACCACGTCGGCCCGGCCAGGGCCGGTGCGGTGCTGGCGGAGGCCCTGGAGATCACACCGTTCCGCAAACTTCTGTACAGCTCCGACGCCTATGGTGCGCCGGAGTTCTTCCACCTCGGGGCGCTCGCCTTCCGGCAGGGCCTGGCGGAACTGCTCCAGGAGCGGGTGGACGCCGACGAGCTGTCCCTGCCGGACGCGCTGCGGATCGCCCGGTGGGCGGGCCGGGACAACGCCCTGCGGGTCTACCGGTTCCCGGATGCCACCCCGGAGGACGGTTGAACCGCGTGTGGCCGGTCACAGTTCCTCCCGAGCGGCTATCCAGGAAGTCCGAACGGCTGAAAGTATGATCAAGCGATGTCTGACATGACCGAAACCACGCCCGGCTGGCTGTCCTCCGACGAACTGGAGATGACACGCGCCCGTATGCCGATCCTGTACGTCGACGCCGTCCCGGTCCGTGTCGACGACAGCGGTGAAGTCACGAGTGTCGGCGTGCTGCTGCGCATCGGCCCCGACGGGACGGTCAGCCGGACGCTGGTGTCCGGCCGCGTGCTGCACCACGAACGCGTCCGGGACGCCCTGCTGCGCCACCTGGAGAAGGACCTCGGCCCGGTCGCGCTGCCCCGCGTCCCGGCGTCGCTCCAGCCGTTCACGGTCGCGGAGTACTTCCCGACGCAGGGCATCACGCCGTACCACGACCCCCGCCAGCACGCGGTGTCCCTCGCCTACATCGTGCCGGTGACGGGCGACTGCCGGCCTCGGCAGGATGCTCTCGACCTGGTGTGGTTCAGCCCGCAGGAGGCCGTCTCGGAGGCGGTGCAGAGCGAGATGCCGGGTGGTCACGGGGTGCTGCTCAAGCAGGCGCTGGCCCATGCGGGCTGCGCGATCTGACGAGGGCGGGCCGGCACCGGGGGGTGAGCTGATGCGGCTTCCCGACATGCCGCTGCACGACCCGTTCGTCGTCGCCGACGTACCGACGCGCACCTACCACCTCTACACGTCCAACGACCCCTCCGTATCGGGCGTGGACGGCACGGGCACGATGGTCTACCGCAGCCACGACCTGCGCGACTGGACGCGCCCCCGCGTGGTGTTCCTGACGGCCGAGCAGGAGGGCATCTGGGCGACGGACGGCGCATGGGCCCCGGAGGTGCACGCCTGGGAGGGCAGGTACTACCTCTTCACCACGCTGCACGACGAGAAGCGACCGCTCCCGGTCCCGCCACCCAACCCGTGGGGTGTCCCGTTCCGGACCCCGACCCATATGCGGGGCACGATCACGGCCGTCTCCGACTCACTGCTCGGCCCGTTCACCGTGCTCGACCCGGCCCGCCCCGTCCCGCCCGAGCACCTCATGACCCTCGACGGCACGCTGTACGTCGACCCGGCCGGGCAGCCCTGGATGGTGTACGCGCACGAGTGGCTCCAGACGATCGACGGAACGATGGAGGCGGTACGGCTGGCTCCCGACCTCTCCCGGACGGCCGGCGACCCGGTGTACCTCTTCAAGGCCTCGGACGCGCCCTGGACCGCCGAGCAGATCCCGGCGGGCGTACCGCACCAGCTGCCGCCGTACATCACCGACGGCCCCCAGCTGTACCGCACCCCTGACGGGTCCCTGCTGATGCTGTGGTCGACGTACGAGAAGAACACGGCCGGGCCGGACGGCACGGTCAGCGGCGGCTACGTGCAGACCTACGCCGTGTCGAGGTCCGGGGACCTCCAGGGCCCGTGGCGGCAGCACCGGCCGCTGGTCCGCGACGACAGCGGCCACGGCATGCTGTTCCACACCTTCGACGGCCGCCTGATGATGATCCTCCACCGGCCCTTCGAGAACGCGCGTGGGAAGCTCTACGAGATGGAGCTCAGCGGTCACGAACTGACGGTGCTGCGCCGCCGCGACGACCTCGACGGGGGCGGCTGACACAGCCGCTCCGGCCTCCCGGAGCGGCCCCTGCAAGGTTTCCGCAAGGTCCGGGCGAGCCACCGGGGCCCCGACCTGCTGGCCAGCACCGTCTCTTCGTCCTCATCGGTCAGCACCAATGGCTGCATCATGATGTGACCGTCACGGAAACAACGAAAAGGTCATACCGTCATGCACGGTATGACCTTCGACCTGCGACCTCACAAGTCGGGACGACAGGATTTGAACCTGCGACCCCTTGACCCCCAGTCAAGTGCGCTACCAAGCTGCGCCACGTCCCGTTGCCCATCTGACCTGGGGATTCCCCGGCCGAACGCGCAGGGAAACAATACCGCACTCGCGCCGGTGATCGCGCATCCGTTTCCGGGGGCCGAGATGAGCAGCGGTCCGTCAGGGCGAGGGAATCACTCCACCGCGGGGAGGCCCAGCCGGGGATGTGCCTCCAGGAGCCGGGTCGGGGCCGCCTGGCGCCAGGAGTCGGCCAGGATGTCCCGCAGTTCGCCCTCGTCCTCCAGCGCGTCGAGCCGGACCCGCACCCAGGCGAACTGGGCCTCGTGGTCGGCGATCCAGAACTTCCCCGGCTCGGCGAGCACCAGTTCGTCCCGCTCCTCCTTGGGGCAGCGCACGGCGATGGACGTCTCGTCCTCCGGCAGCGTGGCGAACATCTTCCCCGCGACCCGGAACGTGGGCATGCTCCAGGCGATCTTCTCCGTCGTGTCCGGCAGGGACAGGGCGATACGTCGTACGTCTTCGGCATCCGGCATGGCAGGCACGGTAGCGGCTGCCACTGACAATCACCTGGTGAGAGCGGTTGCCGGTATGCGCTTGTAGTAGATCGTCGTCGGCCGCAGCTCCCCGTCGGGGCTCGCCGCGTAGTCGGGGATCGCGCCGATCGCCGTCCAGCCGGCGGACCGGTACAGACGCTCGGCGGGGCTGCCGCTCTCGGTGTCCAGGTGCAGGAGCGTGACGCCGACCTTGGCGGCGGCGCCCTCCGCCGTGGTCAGGAGCCTGCGTCCGAGACCACGGCCGCGGGCGTCGCGGTGCACCATGAGCTTGACGAGCTCGGCACGGTGACGGCTGTTCGGCTTGGCGGGGAAGGCCAGGCTCACGGTGCCCAGCACCCGGCCTGCGTCGTACACCGCCCACACGGCGAGCCGGCCCGCCGCCATGTCCGCGGCCCGTTCCTGCCACCAGGCGAGGGCCTCGGCACGGTCGAGCGGGGCGAGGAAGCCGACCGACGCACCGCCGTTCACGGTGTCGGTCAGCAGGTCCGCCAATGCCCCGGCGGATCGGAGCAGTTCATCCTCGTCCAGACGGATCACGGCCGCACCACCGCCAGCAGATACCGGACGCCCTCGGGAGCGGCACAGCGGAACCGGGTCGGTCCCCACACCCGCATGCGCAGACAGTCACCGGTGCCGAGGTGGTGCTCAGTCTCCTGCACGGTCACGTCGAGGATCCCTTCCAGGACCCAGATGTGCTGCTCCAGGCCGGTGACGGGCGGACGGTCGTAGGCGATGTCGGCGCCGGGTGCGAGGCGGGCCTCGACGAGTTCGCCGCGCAGGGCGGGATGCGGCGGTGACACGGACCGCCGTACGAAGCCGGAGGCCTGGTCCTGCCAGACGGGCTGGCCGTCGGCCCGCAGCACGGGTGCCGGCTCGGCCTCGACCTCGCTGAGCAGTTGCGACATGGTCCGCCCGTAGACGGCACACAGGCGGTTCAGGAGGGAGGCCGTGGGGCTGATCTCCGCCCGCTCGGCCCGGGACAGCGTGGACCGGCTCACTCCGCTGCGGTCTGCCAACTCACCCAGGGAGTAGCGATGTTCGGTCCGCAGCTCGGCCAGGCGGGCGCCCAGCCGGGTGTCGATCGCGGGCGTATCGTCGCTTCTCATATGCGGGACGATATCCCGAATATGAGACAACCGCCTTAAGGAGTCCTCACACCTGGGCCGCCACGCCGAGCGCGTCCAGCACCGGGCGGATCAGGGGGTGCTCCTCGGCTCCCCGGCGCACCGCGGCGAAGACCCGCCGGGTGGGCGCCGTGCCGTCGACAGGACGGACGACCACCCCGGCGAGATCCATGCCGCGCAGCGCCGAGCGCGGCACGAGGGCGACGCCCGCGTCTGCGGAGGCGAGAGCGACGACCGCGCGGAAGTCGTCCGAGGAGTGCTCCATGCGGGGCTGGAAGCCGGCGTTCTCGCAGGCCAGGACCACCACGTCGTGGCAGGGGTTGCCGGGGTACGGGCCGATCCACGCGTCCTTGGCCAGTTCGGCGAGCGGGACCTCCGCCGTGTCGGCCAGGCGGTGGGTGACCGGGACGACCGCGTCGAAGGGCTCGGCGTACAGCGGTACGTGGGTCAGCCGCGGGTCGTCGGCGGGTGGGGCGCCCCGGTACTCGACGGCGACGGCGACGTCGACCTGCCGGTCCAGCACCATCGGCAGGCTGGCGTCGCCCTCGGCGTCCTGGACCCGGATGTGGATCCCGGGCGCCGACTCGGCGAGACGGGCCACCGCCGGCGCGACGACCAGCGCGATGCCGGTCGCGAAGGAGGCGACTGTGACGGTGCCGGCCGCTCCCGAGCTGTAGGCAGCCAACTCGGCCTCCGCGCGCTCCAGTTGGGCGAGGACCGCGTTGGTGTGGCTGAGCAGGATCTCGCCGGCGGGGGTGAGGCGTACGCCCTTGGCGCCGCGCTCGACGAGCCGGTGCCCGGTCTCCTGTTCCAGCGCGGCGAGCTGCTGGGACACGGCCGACGGGGTCAGGTACAGCGCGGCGGCAGCCGCCGTCACCGTACGGTGGTCGGCCACCGCACGGAGGATGTGGAGCCGCCGCGCTTCGATCATGCGATCGATTCTCTCAGGTCGGCGGCGGTTTTCAGCCCTCCAGCTCCGCCCGGGCCGCCACGAAGGCGTCCACCGCCCGGTTCACGTCCTCCGTGGAGTGCGCGGCCGACAGCTGGACGCGGATCCGGGCCTGGCCCTGCGGCACCACCGGGTACGAGAAGCCGATCACGTACACGCCGCGCTCCAGCAGCAGCTCCGCCATGCGCCCGGCGACCGCCGCGTCCCCGATCATCACCGGGGCGATGGGGTGGTCACCGGGGAGGACGTCGAAGCCCTCCCCGGTCATCCGGCCGCGGAAGAGGGCCGTGTTCTCGGCGAGCCGGACGCGCAGATCGTCCGCCGACTCCAGCAGGTCGAGCACCTTGAGCGAAGCCGCCGCGATCACCGGGGCGAGCGTGTTCGAGAAGAGGTACGGACGGGAGCGCTGGCGCAGCAGGGCGACGATCTCGGCGCGCGCGGCGACATAGCCGCCGGAGGCACCGCCGAGCGCCTTGCCGAGGGTGCCGGTGATGATGTCGACGCGGTCCATGACGCCGTGCAGCTCGGGCGTGCCGCGGCCGCCGGGGCCGACGAAGCCGACGGCGTGCGAGTCGTCGACCATGACCATCGCGTCGTAGCGGTCGGCGAGGTCGCAGATCTCGCGCAGCGGGGCCACGTAGCCGTCCATGGAGAAGACGCCGTCGGTGACGATCAGGCGGCGGCGCGCGTCGGAGGCCTCCTTGAGGCGGGCCTCCAGCTCGGCGAGGTCGCGGTTGGCGTAGCGCAGGCGGCGGGCCTTGGACAGCCGGATGCCGTCGATGATCGACGCGTGGTTGAGCGCGTCGGAGATGACCGCGTCCTCCGGGCCGAGCAGCGTCTCGAACACACCGCCGTTGGCGTCGAAGCAGGAGGAGTACAGGATCGTGTCCTCCTGGCCGAGGAACGCCGACAGCCGCGCCTCCAGTTCCTTGTGCACCTCCTGGGTGCCGCAGATGAAGCGGACGGAGGCCATGCCGTAGCCCCAGCGGTCCAGGGCCTCGTGGGCGGCGGCGACGACCTCGGGGTGGTCGGCGAGGCCGAGGTAGTTGTTGGCGCAGAAGTTGAGGACCTCGCCCGGTCGGCCGCCCGCGGTGACGTTCACGGTGGCGGACTGCGGGCTGCCGATCACGCGCTCGGGCTTGTGCAGTCCGGCGGCGCGGATCTCGTCGAGGGTGGCGCGCAGGTCGTCGCGCACGGAGTCGAACATGAGGGCTCCTGAAGTGCTTGGCGGTGAGGGGGAGTTACGCGGTCCAGTCGAGGATGACCTTGCCGCCGCGGCCGCTCGCCGCGTCGGCGAACGCCGCCTCGAAGTCGCGGAAGCCGTACCGGCCGGTGATCACGGGCGCGAGGTCGAGGCCGCCTTCCAGCAGCACGGACATCGCGTACCAGGTCTCGAACATCTCGCGGCCGTAGATGCCCTTGATCGTGATCATCGAGGTGACGATCCGGGCCCAGTCGACCGGGAACTCCTGCGCGGGCAGGCCGAGCATCGCGATCCGGCCGCCGTGCGTCATGTTGGCGATCATGTCCCGCATGGCCTCGGGGCGGCCGGACATCTCCAGGCCGATGTCGAAGCCCTCGCGCAGGCCGAGCGTGCGCTGCCCGTCGGCGATGGTGGCGTCCGCGACATTGAGCGCGAGGCTGGCCCCGACCTTGCGGGCCAGGTCCAGCCGCTCCTCGCTGACGTCGGTGATCATGACGTTGCGGGCGCCCGCGTGCCGGGCCACGGCGGCGGCCATCAGACCGATCGGGCCCGCGCCGGTGATCAGCACGTCCTCGCCGACGAGCGGGAACGACAGCGCGGTGTGCACGGCGTTGCCGAACGGGTCGAAGATCGCGGCCACGTCGAGGTCGACGGGCACCCGGTGCACCCAGACGTTGGCGGCGGGCAGCACGACGTACTCCGCGAATGCCCCGTCCCGGCCCACGCCCAGCCCTATGGTGGCCCGGCACAGGTGACGACGCCCGGCCTGACAGTTGCGGCACTTGCCGCACACCAGGTGGCCTTCGCCGCTCACCCGGTCGCCGACGGCTGTGTCGATGACGTCCCGCCCGGTCTCGACGACCTCGCCGACGAACTCGTGCCCGACCACGAGCGGGGTGCGGATCGCCTGCCGCGCCCAGCCGTCCCAGGCCCTGATGTGCAGGTCGGTGCCGCAGATGCCGGTGCGCAGCACCTTGATCAGTACGTCGCCCGGCCCGACGGCGGGCTCGGGGACGTCCGCGAGCCACAGCCCGGGTTCCGCCTTCTGTTTGACCAGCGCCTTCACCGCTACGGCTCCTGGGGGTGAGTCCCGGCTCCGGGCACGCCGAAGGAGCCCCTGAGCCGGGAGAGGAGTGGAATCGCACCGCAATCTGCCGTACGCCGGCCGCACCGGTCCATCGAGGTTTTCTTAAGCGCCGCCTCAGCTTTCCTTCACGCCCCCTGCGTGCCCTGCGCAACGCCGGGCGCGTCAGTAGGGCAGCATGCCGTCCCGGCCCTCCAGCTGTGCGACGAGCTGCGCGGCGTGGTCCTTGATGGCCGTCAGGCCCGGCTTCCCCCACGGCCGGGGCCCGACGTCGGCGACGCTGACCGTGCCCAGCACCAGGCCCGTACCGTCGATGAGCGGTGCTCCCAGATAGGAGCGGATACCGAACTCGTCGACCACCGGATTGCCCGCGAACCGCGGATAGTCGTGGACGTCCTCCAGGACCAGGGCCTTGCGTCGCGCCACCACATGGGGGCAGAAGCCATGGTCGCGGGGCAGAGTACGGCCCACCCGGGGGCTGGTGCCGTCGCTCCGCACCACCGGCGCGACGGCCGGCACGTACAGGCCCGCGTAGAACTGGCCCCGCTCGTCCGGGAAGTTGACCATCGCGTACGGCGCCCCGGTGAGCTCGGCGAGACCGTGCGCGAAGGCGTCGAGTGCGGGTTCGGGGCGCTCCCCCAGACCCAGCAGGCGCAGTCGGCCGGCGCGGGCGGGGGCCTCCTTGTCCTCGGGTGTGAGCAGCAGACGACCGGCCGGGCGCGGCGGGTCGTAGCTCATGGGCGTCCTCCCGGACTGTGGGCACGCGTCATATACGGGCTTCCTGACTGGTGTTGGGGGATCACATGTGGGCGCCATACCCGGTCGTGGAGGCCGGCGCATGGGCGATGAGGTGGCGTACGAGGGTCAGCAGGGTCTGGACCCCGGAGCTGGAGATCCGGGCGTCACAGCACACGACGGGGATCTCCTCGGGCAGGTCGAGGGCCGCGCGCACCTCCCCCGGGTCGTAGCGGTAGGCACCGTCGAACTCGTTGACGGCGACGATGAAGCCGAGGCCGCGTTGTTCGAAGAAGTCGACGGCCGCGAAACACTCCTCGAGACGGCGGGTGTCGGCGAGGATGACCGCCCCGAGTGCCCCCGCGCACAACTCGTCCCACATGAACCAGAACCGCTCCTGCCCGGGGGTGCCGAACAGGTACAGCACGTGTTTCGGGTCGAGCGTGATGCGGCCGAAGTTCCATGGCCACGGTCGTCTCGACCTTGTTCTCGATGCCGTCGAGGTTGTCGGTCGCGGCACCGACGGTGGTGAGCAGTTCCTCCGTGCTGAGCGGCGCGATCTCGCTGACCGCGCCGACGAAGGTCGTCTTGCCCACGCCGAACCCGCCCGCCACCAGGATCTTGAGGGCGGTGGGGAACGGATCGCCGCCGTGGCCGGAAGCGTCGGCGTAGTCAGAGCTGTCGTCGTAGTCCATCGAGCACTGCCTCCAGAAGGGCCCGGTCCGTCGGGTTGTGGTGGAACGCGGGGGGCTTGGTGGTCAGCGCCCCGCAGTCGACGAGGTCCGCCAGCAGCACCTTGGTGACGGCCACCGGCAGCTTCAGATGGGCGGCGACCTCGGCGACGGCGACGGGTACCCGGCACCGTTCGAGCGCCTGCGCGTGCTCGGGGCCGAGGTAGCCGAGAGGGCTCGCCCCGGTGGCCATCACCTGCGACACGAGGTCGAGCGCGACGGTGGGACGGGTGCGGCCGTTGCTGACCGTGAACGGGCGCACCAGCCGCCCGGCCGCGTCGTCGAGCCAGGGCCCGTCACCGGCCGCCGTCACGCTCAAGGCCTCATCGCCGGGGATTCGACGGACTGCTGGCGGGGAGCGGTGACCAGGTACGGGCGGACGCTCTTGACCAGCATCGCCATCTCGTAGCCGAGGACGGCCGCGTCGGCCTCGCGGCCCGCGAGCACGGCCAGGCAGGTGCCGGAGCCGGCGGTGGTGACGAACAGCAGGGTCGAGGCGAGTTCGACCACGACCTGCCGGACGTCGCCGCCGTCACCGAAGCGGACGCCGGCGCTGCGGCCGAGGGAGTACAGGCCGGAGGCCAGGGCGGCCATGTGGTCGGCACTGTCCGGGTCGAGGCCGTGCACGGACTTCACGAGTCCGTCGCAGGACAGGAGCACCGCGGCGCTCGTGTGCGGTACGCGCTGCACGAGGCCGCTCATCAGCCAGTCGAGATCGGATACATGGGCGGTCGGCGCATCGCTCGCCATGGTGGATCGACTCCTTGGGGTACGAAGGTCTGCGGGAGCGCTGGGGGTGGAGGTGGAAACGCGGGTGGAAAGAGAGGTGGTCATCCGGCGGGTGCGCTCCCGTCGTGCCGGGTGGTGGTGTGGTCGGGGCGGGACGCGGTCACACCGTCCCGTGCGCCGCGCGCCTCGGTGGTGCGGGCCGCGTCCACGGTGGGGAGGGACTCGGTGTGCACCGGCTCCATGGGGATCGGGCCCCGGTGTGCGGGCTCCCTTGGTGCGGGCTCCCTTGGTGCGGGCTCCCTGTGGAGCGGCGTCACGTGGGCCGACTCCATGTGTGCCGACTCCGTGTGCGTCGACGGGGCCGTGTCGCCCCAGTCCATGTTCCCGGCCTCCATGTGCTGCTGGGCCTCGGCGAGGCTGATGCCGCGCTGGAAGGCCGCCATCAGGCCGGGATCGTGGCCGACGAGGAGTTCGGAGTCCTGGCGCGGTGCGGGACCGTCGCGCAACTGGGGGGCGATGTGTTCCTGGGCACGGCGGCGGGGCAGTTGGGGCTTGTCCATGGTGCCGCGCACCATGCCGTTGCGCAGGGTGGGCGGCGCGGTCACGTTGTCGGCGATGATGCGCCGGTCGTCGGGGCCGATGCCGGGCCTCGCCTCGGCCGGGTTGGGCCGCTCCCGATGGGTCCCGCGCACGGGCAGGGGCGGCGCGGGCCGACCGCTCTGCCGGCTTCCGCCCGAGGCCCGTTCGGCCTCCTGCTGGTGCGCCCGGGACCCGCCGGCGGTCCGCGATACCGACGGCAACGCTTCGGACGCGGCACCCGACCCGGAGGAGAACCCGTACACCGCCGAGACCCCTGACACAGCCCCCTCGGCTCGGGACGACCCCCTCCTGGAGACCGCTCCGGCTCCGGACTCGGGCCCGCTCCCGCCTGAATCTCCCGCCCCGCCTTCGGCCTGCCCGGTGCCCCCGGGCGCGCCCGCTTCCGCCCCCAGCAGCGCCTGCGGCACGACGAGCACCGCCTGCACTCCGCCATAGATGTTGCTCTGGAGGCGGACGGTGATGCCGTGCCGCCGGGCCAGCTGCGAGACGACGAACAACCCGATGCGGCCGTCCGCGAGGAGCCGGGCGACGTTCACCTGGTCCGGGTCGGCGAGCAGGGCGTTCATCCGCGTCTGCTCCTCCAGCGGCATGCCCAGTCCACGGTCCTCGACCTCGACGGCGAGCCCGGAGGTGACGAGGCTGGCGCGCAGCAGCACCTGCGTGTGCGGGGCGGAGAACACCGTGGCGTTCTCGACGAGTTCGGCCAGCAGGTGGATGACGTCGGCCACGGCGTGTCCGCGCAGGGTGCCGTCGATCGGCGGCACGAGCTTGACCCGCGAGTAGTGCTCGACCTCGGCGATGGCGGAGCGCAGCACCTCGGTCATGGAGACCGGGTTGCTCCACTGACGGCGGGAGACGGCCCCGCCGAGCACGGCGAGGTTCTCGGCGTGGCGGCGGATGCGGGTGGCCAGGTGGTCGACGTGGAAGAGCCCCTTGAGCAGGTCGGGGTCCTCCATCTCGTTCTCCAGCTCGTCGAGGATGGAGATCTCGCGGTGCACGAGCGACTGCAGGCGCCGGGCGAGGTTGACGAACACCTCGAGCTTCTGTTCGCTGCCCGCCTGACTGGAGAGCTGTGAGGCCTGGACGACGGCGGTGACGGCGCCGTCGTGCGCGCGGGTCAGGTCGGAGGCGAGGATTTCGAAGTCGTCTGCGCCCTCGGCGGGGCCGCCGCGTGGACTGCTCTGCGGGCCGGGCTGCGGCGGAACGTCGCCGCGGCGCAGCGCCTCGACCAGGGCGCGCAGGTCGGCCTCGCGCCGCGCGGTGGTGCGGCGCAGGACGCCGATGCGGTCGTGCACGGACCGGGCGGCCCGGTTGGCGGCCACCGCGGCGACGACGATGCCGACGAGGGTCACCGAGACCGCCCCGGAGAGCACGGCCCACAGCGTCGGCCCCGGCCGCGCCCCGGTGGACCGGACGGTGAAGAGGACGGCGGCACAGCCGCTGAGGGCGACGGCGACGGGCGGCAGCACGGCGAGACGCAGCAGCTGGGGCCGTATATGGGTCTCGGGCAGCGCGGGTGCGGTGCGGCCGGCCGGCCGCCCGTGCCGCCCGCCCTCACGGCGGTCTGCGCGTGCGGCCGGGG
This sequence comes from Streptomyces sp. NPDC045955, assembly GCF_056430805.1. NCBI lineage: Bacteria > Bacillati > Actinomycetota > Actinomycetes > Kitasatosporales > Streptomycetaceae > Streptomyces > Streptomyces sp. NPDC045955. The sequence continues at coordinate 209,749 of NZ_JBWKKY010000003.1, read as the reverse complement.
CGCGGAGGTGAGACATCGGTGTCCTCGTACTGGTCCGTCGGTCCTGGGTGCCAGGGGGGCTTGCGGTGGTGCGGCCGGGCTCACGCGGCCGCTTGCGCACGCCCCGGGCTGCCCGCCCGGGCCCGTCCAGCTCCCGCCCGGCACCGCCGGGCCCGGAGTCCGTGTGCCGCCCGGGCCCGGAGGTGGCCACCACGGCGGCCCTCGTCCCGGCGTCGGTGGTGCGCGGGCAGCGGGGATCCCCCTCGCGTCGGCTCCCTCGTCCGCCATGCGCCTGCACGTACCGGTCCCCACTCCCTGATCCGCCTGTTCCCCGACGGACACTGACAGTAGTCGTCAGCGCATCATGTGCGGTGGGCAGTTGACAAACTCATACGGTGAGCGTCCCGCTCTGGTATGAGGTCTCGTACGACAGACCGATAACCCCCTCACACCTCCGAACGCGAACGGCAACAGTTCGATCCGACCTGGTCAGAAATGGTCACACGGGCACGGCGAGGGCCGGAGAGCCTGTGGCTCCCCGGCCCTCATGGTCGATCCTCCGCTCGCTCCGGGCTCAGCCCGCCGGAAGCGTTTCCGGGTCCTCCATACCCTTCGCCGCCTTGCCGTCATCGTCACTCAACGTATCGGCCTGGGCCACGGCTGCCGCGCCCGACGTGGTCTTGATCGCGGCGTCGGCAAGGGCTTCGCCGGCCGGAAAGCCACCCGCCGGGGCGAGCGCCACCCCGCGCCACCACGGCTCGGAGGGGACGGTCTCGGCCGTGGGCTCGAAGGGCTCGCCGGGGTGGGGCAGGGCGATCCGGGCGCCCACGGCGCGGGCGGCCGCGACCGTCCCCTCGCCGGGATCGGCCCACGGGTGGGTCGCGAGGTTGAACGTGGCCCAGTGGATCGGCAGCATCGGGCCGTGCTCCGGTCCGCCCTGGAGGTCGAGGTGGGCGCGCATGCCCTCCTCGGGGGTCATGTGGATGTCGGGCCAGAAGTCGGAGTACGCGCCGATCTGGATCATCGTGGCGTCGAACGGCCCATGGTCGGCGCCGATCTCCTTGAAGCCGTCGAAGTAGCCGGTGTCGCCGCTGTGGTAGATCCGGTGCTCCTCGCCGGCGACGACCCAGGAGGCCCACAGGGTGTGCTGGGTGTTGCGCAGGCCCCGGCCGCAGAAGTGCCGGGCCGGAGTGGCGGTCAGGGTGAGGCCGCCGATCTGCGTCGACTCGTGCCAGTCCAGTTCGCGCAGCCGGCCGGCGGACACGCCCCAGTGCTCCAGGTGCGCCCCGACGCCGAGCGGCACGGCGAACAGCGTGTCCGTGCCGGCCAGGGCCTTGATGGTGGGCATGTCCAGGTGGTCGTAGTGGTCGTGCGAGATGACCACGACGTCGACCGGGCCGAGCGCGGCCAGCGGCAGGGGCACCGGGTGCAGCCGCTTCGGCCCGGCGAACGGGAACGGGGAGCAGCGCTCGCCCCACACGGGGTCGAACAGCACGCGCCGGCCGTCGATCTCGGCGAGCACGCTGGAGTGCCCCATCCAGGTCAGGCGCAGCCCGGTGGCCGGGGGCCGGGCGATGTCGGCGAGGGTGGTGGCGTGCACCGGCACGGTGCCCTTCGGGGCACGGCGGGGCCGGGTCTCCTTGTCGAAGAAGACCTTGGCGAGTTCGAGGGTGGAGCCCGAGGGCCGGGTCCGCGCGGGACCTCCGGGGTTCTGGAAGACCCCGTCCTTGAAGTGGGGCGATCTGCGGATGCGCGCCATGCGCTCACCGCTCGGATCCGCGCCGAACGCCCCGGGCCGGAGCGCACGGAGCCCGGAGCTCGGGGAACGGAAACCGGCCACGGTACCTCCAGGTGGAGTCGGTCAGGCTTTCCATTATGGTCGGCCCCTCCACGAACACCGGGACCCAGGGGTCCCACGACGGTGATACTGAACGCGTATTCAGTAATCGCGGCGAAGGAGCCCGTATGGCCAGCCCCCTGCTGTCCCTCACCTGGACCGACCACATCACCGGCCGCCAGGGCTTCCTGGTCGTCGACCGGCTGGTGCGCGGTGTCGCCAGCGGCGGCCTGCGGATGCGCGCGGGCTGCACCCTGGACGAGGTCACCGGCCTGGCCCGCGGCATGACCATGAAGGAGGCGCTGCACTACGACCCCGCCGCCCGCTACGTCCCGCTCGGCGGCGCCAAGGGCGGCATCGACTGCGACCCGCGCGACCCGGAGGCCTACCCGCTGCTGGTGCGGTACCTGCGCGCCATGCGGCCCTGCATCGAGAGCTTCTGGACGACCGGCGAGGACCTCGGGCTCACCCAGGACCTGGTGGACCGGGCCGCGGCCGAGGCCGGACTGGTCTCCTCCATCCAGGCCGTCTACCCGCTGCTGGACGACGAGGCCGAGGCCCGGCGGCGGCTGCGGGACGCCTTCGCGGTCGAGGTGGACGGCATCGGCCTGGACGAACTGGCCGGCGGCTGCGGTGTCGCCGAGGCGGCCCTCACGGCACTGGACCACGCCGGGGTGCCCCACGCGGGGACGCGGGTCGCCCTCCAGGGGCTGGGCACCATGGGCGGGGCCACCGCGCGCTTCCTCACGCGCGCGGGACTCAGGGTCGTGGCCGTCGCCGACGTCAAGGGCACGATCGCCAACCCGGCGGGGCTCGACGTCGAGGCACTGCTCGCCGCGCGGGACGCGCACGGCACCGTGGACCGCTCCGCCCTGCGCCCCGGCGACCGCGAACTGCCGGGCGACGCCTGGGTGTCGGCCGACGCGGACGTCATGGTCCCCGCGGCCGTCTCGTACGCGATCGACGCCGGGAACCAGGAGCGGATCACCGCCCGCTGGGTCGTCGAGGCGGCCAACATGCCCGTACGACCGGAGGCGGAGCTGCTGCTCGCCGCGCGCGGCGTGACCGTGCTGCCCGACGTCGTGGTCAACTCCGGGACGAACGCCTGGTGGTGGTGGACGCTGTTCGGGGACATCGGCCCCGACGCCGAGGAGGCGTTCGCGCACACGCGCCGCTCGATGCGGTCCCTGGTGGAGCGGATGCTGGCCCGCGCAGAGGCCGACGGCGCGACGCCGCGGGCCGCCGCCCACGCGCTCGTGGCGGACCGGCTGCCGGTCATGGCGGAACGGTTCGGCTGCTACCGCTGACAGACGGCGCAGCAGCCCCGGGCCCCTTGCCGTACCGGCCGAATACACCGGTCAGGAGGGTGCGTGCGCGTGTGTAGGGTGACGGCGTGACGAGAGTCCGGTTGAGCGTGGCGGAACGGCGCGGGGAGCTGCTGCGGGCCGCCGTCGAGCAGATCGAGGCCCGGGGTGTGGCAGCCGTCAGGATCGCCGACGTGGCCTCGGCGCTCGGTGTGAGCAACGCGCTGGTGCTCTATCACTTCTCGACGAAGGAGAAGCTGGTCGCCGCCGCGTTCCGGCACGCGGCCGAGGCCGACCTCACGCATCTGCGCCGGCTGCTCGGCCGCCGCACGTCGGCACTGCGCCGGCTGCGGTCGGCCGTGCGGTGGTACGCCCCGACCGGCCAGGCCAAGGGCTGGCGGCTGTGGATCGAGGGCTGGGCGGCGGCACTGCGCGAGCCCGCGCTGCGGGAGGTCACCCAGGATCTCGACCGGCAGTGGAAGGCGGCGCTCGCCGAGGTCATCGCGGAGGGCATGGCGGCCGGCGAGTTCCACTGCCCCGACCCCCACGGCACGGCCCTGCGCCTCACCGCCCTCCTCGACGGCCTCGCCGTCCAGCTGACCTCCTACCCGGGCGCGGTACCGCGGGCCCGGGCCCGGGAGTGGGCCGAGGAAGCACTGGCCCGCGAACTGGGCCTGGAACCGGCGGCCTTGACCCACGCCTGACCGGGCGCGACCCGAAGCAGCCGCCTATCCAGGGTCGGTGCCGCCCGAGGTCGTTTCGGCTCTGCTGTGGAGCACCTCGCGGGCCTGCTCAGCGGCGCGGATGAGGTTCTCGGCGACGAAGTCGACGAAGCGGGCGATGTTCTCCAGGCGGATGGCGGCCGGGGTGTCCGGACCGAGGACGCCGACGCCCTGCCGTGCGGCCGCGGCCAGTTGGGTACTGGACCGGGCGCTGGCGATCATCGACTGGTAGAAGACGTCGTCGTCGACGGCGTAGCGCTCGCGGCGGCCCTCGCCCCGCTCCCGGCGGATGAGCCCCTGACTCTCCAGGAACGCGACCGCCTTGGACACGGAGGCCGGGCTGACCTGAAGGTGCCGGACGAGTTCTGCCGCGGTGAGGCTGCCCGCGTCGGTGGTGTAGAGGCAGGTCAGCACCCGGGACATCATCTTGGGCAGGCCCTGCCCCATGAGGAGGGTGGTGAACATCTCCTCGTACTCGCGCACGGCCTCGACGTCACGCCCGTGGTCCGGCGCAGGCGCCTGCGCGCCCCGGGGTGCGGCCTGCCTGCGCCGGTGGGTCCGGCGTTCGGTGGCGCGGTGGGCCAGGTCGGCACGGTAGGCGGTCGGGCCGCCGTTGCGCATCACCTCACGCGTGACCGTCGAGGTGGGGCGACCGAGACGCCTGGCGATCTCCGCGTAGGCGAGACCATCACCCAGCCCCTGCGCGATCTGCTGACGCTCCTGCAGGGTGAGCCTGCCTCCCGGCATCGCGAACTCCTTCGTGCTCCAAGGTGCCGCGAGCATAGCGTTCACTGTCCTCATATTGCAACGGACAGAACAACGGTTGTTGCATTGAATTCAAAGCCATCGCAACGATCTCCTCGCTTTCACCTGCAAAAACTGCGATCGAACGCAATAACACTGTTGCAGTTCCATTGAACGCAACGTAGCTTTTCCGGTGTCCGAAACAACGAACGAAGGAGAGCACGGTGACCGGTCGCCCGGAGTTGGAGAAGGCCATGCAGGAGATCGTCGATTCCGGTTTCACCGGGGTGCAGCTGCGCGTGCACGACGAGCGGGGCGAGTGGGTCGGCAGCGCCGGCTTACGCGAGCTGGGCGAGAGCTCCGAGCCGCCGGCCGACGGACACTGCCGGATCGGCAGCAACACCAAGACCTTCACCGCGGCCCTGGTCCTGCGTCTGGTGGCCGAAGGCAGGATCGGGCTGGACACCCCGGCGGATGACTACCTGCCCGAGTTCGGGCTGGACCGCCGGATCACGGTGCGGATGCTGCTCCAGCACACCAGCGGGGTGTTCAACTTCACCGGCGAGTTCTACGACGACGGGACGTTCGCGCCGGGCATCCCCGTCAGGGGCAAGGAGTGGGTGGACAACCGATTCAAGACCTACCGGCCGCAGGAACTGGTGCAGCTGGCGTTGTCCAAGCCGGCGCGGTTCGAGCCGGGGACGGACTGGAATTACTCCAACACCAACTACGTGCTGGCCAGGCTGCTGATCGAGAAGGTCACCGGCCGCTCGCCGGCCGAGGAGATGCAGCGGCGAATCATCGAGCCGCTCGGGCTGTCGGGCACCGTTGCGCCGTACACCCAGCTTGAGGTCCCTGAGCCGCATGCCCACGCCTACTACCGGTACGAGGAGGAGGACGGCCGGCAGAAGACGGTGGACGTCACCCGGCAGAACCCCTCCTGGATCTCCGGCGGCGGTGACATGATCTCGACCACCCGGGACCTCCACACGTTCATCTCCGGGCTCCTGGGCGGCAAGCTCCTGCCTGCTCCGCTACTGGCCGAGATGTGCACGCCGCATCCCAAGGCGGGCTACGGCCTGGGGGTGTTCGTGCAGGACACGGAGGGCGACGGCACGATCATCACCCACAACGGCGGCATCACCGGCCACGCGGCGCTGATGTACAGCACGCCCGACGGCAGCAAGACGCTGACCGCCGCGCTCAATTACGTGGACGACGCAGCGATGTCCCTGGCCGGGCCGTTCCAGAAGGCGACACAGAGGCTCGTCAAGGAGGTGTTCGGCGGCCATCGGACCGAGCGGACCGCGTCGACGGACTGAGCCAGAAGGATCGAGAAGCAGCCGAGACGCGCCCGCACCCGCGCACGCACGGAAGGGGACGTGTCGGGGGGTGTCCGCCCGCAGCGGTTGGCGCGTCAACGCCAGTCAGTCGGTATCCGACCCCATCGCGCCGTTCCGAGGACGGACACCCCCCGGCGCGGCCCCGACCCACAAGCCAGCCGCAGGCGCGACGCGCACTCCCACGACACCCGCGCAGACCGCCGCAGGCATCCGCCCCGCACACGCAACCGCATCCGCACCTTCACGCCACAGAAGCGATCCGCATCCTGATGTCCTCCGGCGACAACGCACCCTTCGCCGTCACATGATCCCCCGACGACTCCCCACGCAGCCGCCGCCCGATCCACGGCACCAGAAACTCCCGCGCCCAGTGCACGTCGTCCCGCCGGACCTCAAGAGGCCCCCGAGCCGGCAGCGGCGGCCACGGCTGCTCCGGGTCCGCCGGAACCTCCAGCCCGAGCACCTGCCCCGCGCGGAGCGCCACCCGCGTGTGCCCCTCCGGTGACAGGTGCAGCCGGTCGGCGTCCCAGGCCCTGCGGTCCTGGACACTGCGCAGGGACCACAGGTCGAGCACCGGGCAGCCGTACCGGTCGGCGATGGCCCGCACATGCCCGTTGTACGTCGCGATCTTGCCGCGCAGGTGCTTGAGCACGGGCACCCCGCGCGTGTCGAACCCGGTCGTCACCATCACCGTGCCGGCCACCGCGGTGAGCCGCACAAGGGCCCGCTCGAAGCGCTCGGCCACCTCGTCCGGGTCGGTACCCGGCCGGAGGATGTCGTTGCCCCCGGCGCAGAAGGAAACGAGGTCCGGGGCCATTTCCACGGCCCGCGGAACCTGGTCCGCCACGATCTGGTCGAGGAGCTTCCCGCGCACGGCGAGGTTGGTGTATTGGAAGTCGCCTTCGGGCCGGCGGTCGGCGAGCAGGACGGCGAACCGGTCGGCCCAGCCGACGAACGCCCCGTCGGGGCCGGGATCACCGACGCCCTCGGTGAAGCTGTCCCCCACCGCCACGTACGACCCGATCACTGCTCTGCTGTCACTCTTCGAATCGTCTGCCACAGCAGCACATGATTCACCTTCTAATGTGACTTACGCGACCGTAGGAAAGGGTTGACGGGCGGTGAGATAAGCCACTCCCCAAGTGTTCACCAACTCCGGAATAGGAGACCCGTCAGCGCTGTTGGGGGGTCAGTCGCCACACCCGGAATCCCGTGATCCGGAAGTGACTCCACACGGTCCGGAAACCGAAATGCCCACTCGTGTACGGCTCCGGATCGCGGTAGTCGAAGACGAGCCTGCCGTTGTTCCACCACCGCACCGTCGAGCCGTCGGAGACGATCCGCACCCGGTTCGGCTCACCCGGCACCAGCAGCGGCTCGGTGTAGTCGTAGACCAGGGGCCGGACACCGGGCTGCCCGACGTACCGCCGCAGCCGGGTCGTGGTGTTGTAGTTGGCACCGTAACCGGCGTAGTACGTCGTCAGATGGTCGTACTCCTCCAGCGCCCCACCGCGCGGCGTGGCGAAGAGGTCGCCCGGGGAGCGGACGTCGGTCGCGTTCCAGAAGTTGTTGAGGTCCGAGACACGGTCGTTGGCTCCACCCTCGGAGACCGGCGTGGCGGTGTATTCGAGGGCGTACGGCCCTTCGAGCCGCCGCCTGAACCATACGGTCGCCCCGCTCGGCACGTCGATCTCCAGAACGCCACGGGACGCGGTGACGGTGCCGCCGTCCTGGAGTTCGGTCGCCCACTGGGCGAGACCGTGACAGAAGTCGTCCCGGGCGATGAGGCGACGGTGCCGGGGCGCGGCATACGCGGCGCCCGTCGGGACGAGGGCCACCGCGGCGGCTCCGGCGGCCAGGGTGGCGAACGCTCTGCGAGTGGTCGGCACGGGACAGGTCTCCTTGGGGGATCCGCCTGGAAGGCCCTAGAAAGCGCTTGCGCTCCGGACGGGGTCACTGTGTCCCAACTGCCGCCCGCTGTCGACCCCTTGGGACGCTCGGATGGTGCGCGCACACACCGAAGGCCGGACCCGGGGATCGGGGTCCGGCCTTCGGTCGCGTGTCAGGCAGGTGGTGACGCGGTCGGTCAGCCGACGGAGACGCCGTGCGAGCGCAGGAAGGCGACCGGGTCCACGTCCGAGCCGTAGTCCGGCGTGGTGCGGATCTCGAAGTGCAGGTGCGGTCCGGTCACGTTGCCGGTGGCACCGGACAGGCCGATCTGCTGCCCGGCGCTGACGGTCTGGCCGGCCGAGACGGAGAGCGAGGACAGGTGGGCGTACTGCGCGTAGCTGCCGTCGTTCAGCCTGATGACGACCTGGTTGCCGTACGCGCCGCCCCAGCCGGCGGAGACGACCGTGCCCGCGCTGACGGCCTTGAGCGAGGTACCGGTCGGGACGACGAAGTCGACACCGGTGTGGTAGCCGCTGGACCACATGCTGCCGGACATGTGGTACGGGGTGCCGACGGTGGCGCCCTCCACCGGAAGGGTGTAACCGCTGGAGGTCGCGGCGGCCGGCTTGGCGGCGGCCGGCTTCGAGGGCGACTCGGCGGCGGACGACTTCGACGCCGGGGCCTTCGAGGGCTTGGAAGCCGAGGCCTTCGGGGCCGAGGACTCGGACCCGCTCGCCGCCGCCTTCTTGCCGATCGCCAGCTTAAGTCCCGGGTGGATCAGCGACGGGTCGTCGCCGACGGCGTCACGGTTGTCCGAGTAGAGCTTCTTCCAGCCGCCGTCGACGTTCTGCTCGTCGGCGATCTTCGCGAGATAGTCACCGGCCCGCACGGTGTACGAGCGGACGCCCGTGGCCTTTTCGGCGGCCTTTTTCTCGGCGGCCGGCGCGGACTGGACGGCCTTTTCCGGAGCCGACTGCGGGGTGGCGGCGTGGGCGCCGGCGGCCCCCATGAGCGGAAGGGCGAGAGCCGCCCCACCGGTTCCGGCGACGGCGATGGAGCGGGTGAAACGCTGGGACTTCGGGCGGCGATGCTTACCCTTCGCGGGCATGGCGAATTCCTCTCCGTCGCCTGCGAGGTGAGCTGTCGGGTTCGGACTGGAGATGCCCGGCCACGCCGAGGCGCGGCTTAACCCCAAGCCGTTCCGGGAACCGGAACAGGCGTCTTACCTGTGGGTCCCCCGCTCCTGCCGTACGTCGGGTCAGTGAGTACGGGCTCCGGGCGGCGGCAGGATTAGGCGTCCGTCCGGATGGGTGTGGAACGTAAGCGACCAGGACGCAAAGGGACAAGCTCGCGGTTGCCTTTGGCGGCGTTTCTCTTGACGCGCCGGCACTTAATTCCGTCACGGAGCGTGGGTTACCGATCTCCCACCTCCCGCAATACCCCTGAATAGCACCGGAATTACGTGCACATGGCAACCACACATCGTCACGAATATGACGATGCTCACGCACCCCGGCCTCATCTTCTTTACAGCCGGGGCACGTTATACCTAAACAGCCGAAGCGCTCCCTATTCGGACAGAAGGGCTACTTGCGCTTAAGCCGGACGACAGTGGCGTCCAGATCCCCGCGCAGACCGATCCGCAGCCCGTGCTGGAGCAGCACGGCCCCCCGGTGAACTTCGCCCGTTTCGAGGCATTCGTACGACGCCGCCGGGTCGAGACCCCGCATCCGGAGCGCCGGAACGGGCTCGCCGTAGCGCTGCGCCTGGAGCCAGGCGAGGACCACGGTCTCGTCACCGAGGACGTACTGCACGGCGCTCAGGCCGCCCTCCGGCGGGCGCAGCCGATACAGGTCGCCGCGCTGCACCACGGGCCGGATCTCCTTGTAGAGCCCCACCCAGTCCCGCGCCTCGGCGAGTTCCCGATCCGTCCACTTCGTGAGGTCGCCGCCGACCCCGAGCACCCCGGCCATGGCGCTGACGAACCGGAACCGCAGGGAGCTGGCCCGCTGGTTGAGCATGGCGTTCGGGCTGTCAGTCACCCAGGCGGCCATGACCCGGGCCGGATGGATCTGGCTGAAGCCGTGCTGGATGGCGAGCCGGTCGAGCGGGTCGGTGTTGTCCGAGGTCCACACCTGGTCCGTGCGGCCGAGCACACCGAGGTCGATCCGGCCGCCGCCGCCCGAGCAGGATTCGAAGGCCACCCGGGGGTGGGCGGCCCGCAGCCGGTCCAGCAGGGCGTACAGGGCGTGCACGTGGTCGACCCACAGCCGCTGCGGGTAGGGGTCGTCCGGCCAGCCGGCGTCGGTGAAGCAGCGGTTGAAGTCCCACTTGACGTAGTCGATCGGCGCGCTGGACAGGAGCCCGTCGAGCTGCTCCCAGAGGTACTCCTGGACGTCCTCGCGGGCGAGGTTCAGTACGAGCTGATTGCGGAACTCCGTCCGCTTTCGTCCTGGTTGGTACTGCACCCAGTCGGGGTGCGCGCGGTACAGCTCGCTGTCCGGGTTGACCATCTCCGGCTCGACCCAGATGCCGAACTGCATACCGAGGCCGTGCACGTGCTCGGCGAGCGGCTTCAGGCCGCCCGGGAAGCGGTCGGGGTTGGGGGTCCAGTCGCCGAGTCCGGCCCGGTCACTGGTGCGTGTCCCGAACCAGCCGTCGTCCACCACGAACAGCTCGACGCCCATGGCGGCGGCCCGCTCGGCGAGCGCCCGCTGCTGCTCCTCGGAGATGTCGAACTCGGTGGCCTCCCAGGAGTTGAACAGCACGGGCCGGTCGTGGTCGGCGCCCGGGATCACGTACGCCCGCTGATAGGCGTGCCAGGCGCGGCTGGCCCCGCCGTGGCCGCCGTCGCTCCAGAGCCCGGCGAAGACGGGGGTCGTGTACGACTCCCCCGTGCCCAGCATCAGCAGCCCCGAGTCGTCGTAGCCGGCCCCGCCGGTGATCTGCACGCGTGCGTCCGGGAGCTGGGCCACGGCGATCCGCCAGGACCCGGACCAGCCCAGGGCGCATCCGTAGACCTCGCCGTGCTCCTCGGTCGCGTCGGTGTCGAGCGCGACCCACGGCAGGTGCTGGTGACCGGTGTGGCCGCGGCGGCTGCCGATGACCTTCTCGCCGTGGGTGAGGTCGGAGCGCTCCAGCCGGGACTCGGCGCCCCAGCGGCCGTGCAGCTGGGACAGCCGCCAGGAGTCGCGGTCGGGCAGGGTCCAGGTGGCGGAGTCGGCACGCAGCACCTCGACGGCCGGTCCGTGGTTGTCGAGGGTCACCCAGCGTTCGACGACGTCCGTGGCGGAGCGCATCCGGTAGTGCAGCGTGATGGCCAGGTCGCCGTCACGGAAGCGCAGCCGCAGCCCATCGTCCTCGGTGTCGTGCCCCTCGTAGGTCCACTCCGTGCCGCGCCGCAAACCGGTGCGTACGGACAGGGCGGGCCGGGTGAAACGGGGGCCACCCTCGACCGGATACTCCTCGCGTCCGTCGAGCGGTGACTCGAAGGGCCAGTAGTCCGGCAGCGGACGGACGGCGAGGGCCTCGGCGTCGGCGAGGCCGATCCGGGCGCCCCAGTGCAGGTGCAGCAGTTCGTCCCGGCCGGTGACATGGACGGCGTAGCTGCTGGCCGGCCCGGAGAGCACCCATGTACGACCGTCTTCGGAGATGTCCAGCATCAGGGCCTCACAGATTCGAACAAGCCCAACCAGGTGCGATCAGGCTCCGACATCATCAAGGGCAGTGGGGGCTCCCGGCAACGCCTGTGGACAACTCATTGCCCTAGGCAGGCATGTCGTATCGTCGAGTGGTGCCCGTCGACGAGCCGCGCCGGCGGCGCCGAAGGGGAGGAGCCCTCGTGACGCAGCAGGTCCCGTCGACCGAGCCCGAACTGGCCGGAGTGCGCAACTTCCGCGATGTGGGCGGATTGCCGACCGTGGACGGACGGCGGGTGCGGCAGGGAGTGCTGTTCCGCAGCGGCCACCTCGCCCATGCGACCGGGGAGGACGCCGCCTTCCTGACCACCCTGGGTCTGCACACGATCTTCGACTTCCGCAACGCGGCCGACCAGAAGCTCGAAGGGCCGGACGTAGAGCTGCCGGGCGTGCGCAATGTGAACCTGCCGCTGAGCGACCCCGCCCACGGCGCCGAGTTCTGGAGGCTGGTGCGCGACGGCGACCTGGACCAGCTGCGCGCGATCCTCGCGGACGGCAAGGGCGCGGACCGGATGATCGCCTCGTATCGCATGATCATCAAGGAGCGGACGGGCGAGCACTCGCGGGTGCTGCACGCGCTCGCGCAGGACAGCGTCCCCGCGCTGATGCACTGCGCGGCGGGCAAGGACCGGGCGGGTCTGTCCATCGCGGTGACGCTGCTCGCCCTGGGTGTCGAGCGCGAGGCGATCATCGACGACTACCTGAAGTCCAACGCCAAGCACCGGCGCTACAAGGTGCACCGCAGCAGTTCCGCCGCCTCGGCCTACTCCCCCGAGGTCATGGAGCTGCTCAGCCCCCTGTTCGACGCGCGGGTCGAGTACCTGACGGCGGCCTTCGACACCATCGAGGAGACCTGGGGCGGCGTCGACACGTATCTGGAGAAGGGGCTCGGGCTCACGCCGCAGACCCGCGAGCGGCTGCGCGAGCGGCTGCTCGACTGACGTACGGCACCGGCCCGGCGGCTACTTGGCGCCCACCTCGAACAGCAGGTACACGAAGGCCGCGAAGACATGGCCCACGACGAGGTAGATGAACAGCCGCACCCACAGGGCGCGGGGGAACTTCTCCTCCATGTCCTTCACGGCCTGTCTCCCGGGGTGGGGCCCAGGCACAGGGCGGCCGTGGGACTCTGCAAGAGGGTGTGGACGAAGAGCAGTTCGACACCGTCCGGGTCCTGAGCGGCGATCCGGTGCGGGGTCAGCGAGTCGAAGTGGGCGCTGTCGCCCGGCGCGAGCTGGTGCGTGGTGTCGCCGAGGCGCAGTCGCAGCCGTCCCCGGAGGACATGGAGCCACTCCTCGCCGGGATGGACGCGCACGATGTCGCCCTGGGACCCGTACGGGACGTGGACGCGCAGGGCCTGCATCCCGCGCCCGGGCGCGCCGGCCTGCCAGTACGTCCAGCCGCCCGCCTCGGTCGGTTCCATGCCGGTGGCGCGTATGACGGCGTCCCGGGCGGCGGCCGTCTCGCCGAGCAGCTCGGCGACGGTCGTACCGTAGATGCGGGCGAGCGCGAGCAGCATCGGCAGGGAGGGCTGGCGCTGCCCGGTCTCGAGGCGGGAGAGGTGGGCGGGCGACAGTCCGGCGGCGCGGGCCGCGGCCTCCAGGGTCAGGGAGGCCTGGCGTCGCAGCGACCGCAGCTGCGGCGCGACGGCGGGCAGCGCATCCGCCGCCTGGTCGGGCGACGGGGCGGCCCCGGAGGACCGCTCGGTCTCGGAGGAGCTCATGCCTCCATTCAGCCGCAGTCTTGCCCGAGCGGCAAATTTGTTGCCTCAGAGGCAAAGTCAGCGGTTCGCCACCGCCTGTTTGACGAGCGTCTTGCCGAAGTCCCACATCAGGCCGCCGTCGTGCGCGTCGTCCATCACGGCCGTGAAGGCGTCGACGAACCGGTCCACCTCCCGCTCCCCGATGATCAGCGGCGGGATCAGCTTGATCACCTCCATGTGGTCGCCGGAGACCTGGGTGAGGATCCGGTGCTTCTGGAGCAGCGGTACGACGACCATCTGCGCGAACAGCCCCTTGCGCGCGGCCTGGAGCATGGCCCAGCGGCTGCGCAGCTTCAGCGACTTCGGCCGGCCGAACTCGATGCCGATCATCAGGCCCCGCCCGCGGACGTCGGCGAGCATCTCGTACTTGTCCGTCAGCGCCGCGAGCCGGGATCTGAACAGTTCCCCGGTGGCACGGACCCCCGCGACGATCTGCTCGTTCTCCATCACCGACAGCACCGCCAGGCCCGCAGCCATGGCCTGCGCGTTGGACCCGAAGCTCGCCGAGTGGACCAGCACCCGGTCCATCGACGAGTAGACCTTCTTGAAGATCCAGTCCTTGCCGAGCGTCGCTCCCACCGGTACGTAGCCGCCGGAGAGTGCCTTGGCCACGCACACCAGGTCGGGTTCCACGCCCTCCTCGTGCTGGTAGGCGTAGAAGTCGCCGGTGCGGCCGAGGCCCGTCTGCACCTCGTCGGCGATCAGCAGCGCCTTGTGCCGGTGCAGCAGTTCCTGGGCGGCCAAGAGGTAACCGGGCGGGGACTCCAGCACGCCCTTGCCCTGGATCGGCTCGACGATCAGGGCGGCGACGTCGCCCTTGCGCAACTCCCTTTCCAGTGCGTCGAGGTCGCCGAGCGGTACGGCCGTGTCGGGCAGCAGCGGGGCGAAGCCGTCGCGGAAACCCGACTCCCCGTTGACGGAGAGGGAGCCGGTGGTCAGGCCGTGGAAGGCGTGCGCGCAGTACAGGATCCTGGGCCTGCCGGTGGCGTACCGGGCGAACTTCAGCGCTCCCTCGACGGCCTCCGTGCCGCTGTTGCCGAAGAACACCCGGTCCAGGTGCGGGCTGTGCGCGAGCAGCTTCTCGGCCAGCAGGCCCGGGAGCGGCTGGCAGTCGAAGCGGGTGAGATCGGCGAGCTGGGCGTCCAGGACGTCGTGCAGTGCCTTGCGCACGACGGGGTGGTGGCGGCCGAGGCCCATCACCCCGAACCCGGCGAGCATGTCCAGGTAGTCGTTGCCGTCCGCGTCGTAGAAGTAGGCACCCTCGGCGCGCTCGTAGACCTTGTCGAAGCCGATGGTGTGCAGCATGCGCGGGAGCTGGTGGTTGAGGTACCGGGTGTGCAGCTCGTAGCGCTCGGCTCCGCGCTCGGCCAGAGTTGCGCCGAGGTCGAACTCCCCGGCCTGCGACGACTCCGACGCGGGTTCGGCGGTGGTCATTCCTGTGGCTCCTTGGACAGCTCTTGCTTCACGGTCAGGCTCGCGCTGATCCGCCCGGCGACCTCGACGGGTGTCAGGCCGATGTCGGCGAGCACCTCGCCGCGCTTGGCGTGCGCGAGGAACTGCTCCGGGATCCCGAAGCGCCGTACGGGCACGTCGACTTCGGCGTCTCCCAGGGCCAGCGCCACGGCCGAGCCCACCCCGGCCGCCCGGCTGTTGTCCTCGACGACGGCGACCAGGCGGTGTTCGGCGGCGAGAGCGGGCAGCGCCGGGTCGACGGGCTTGACCCAGCGCGGGTCGACGACGGTGCAGCCGATGCCGCGGGCTTCGAGCAGCTCGGCGGCCTGGAGGCAGACGGGCGCCATCACGCCCACGGCCACCAGCAGAACCTGCGGCTCGGGAGCACGGTGCAGCACGTCCAGTCCGCCCACCCGGTCCACGGCCGGGATCGACGGGCCGACGGACTCCTTCGGGAAGCGCAGCAGCGTCGGCGCGTCGTCGACGGCGACGGCCTCGCGCAGCTGGGCGCGCAGCTGGTCGGCGTCCCGCGGCGCGGCGATCCTGAGGCCGGGGACGACCTGGAGGACCGACATGTCCCACATGCCGTTGTGGGAGGGCCCGTCGACGCCGGTGACACCGGCCCGGTCCAGCACGAAGGTCACCCCGCACCGGTGCAGGGCCACGTCCATCAGGAGCTGGTCGAAGGCCCGGTTGAGGAACGTGGCGTAGACGGCGACGACCGGGTGCAGGCCGCCCGTCGCCAGGCCCGCCGCGGACACGGCCGCGTGCTGCTCGGCTATACCGACGTCCCACACCCGGTCCGGGAACCGCTCGGCGAACCTGCCCAGGCCGACCGGATGCAGCATGGCGGCGGTTATCGCGACGACGTCGTCCCGTTCCTCGCCGATCCTGACGATCTCGTCACCGAACACGGAGGTCCACGAGGGGCCGCCCGCCGGCGAGAGCGGCGCGCAGGTCAGCGGGTCCATGACGCCGACGGTGTGGAAGTGGTCCTCCTCGTGGGCGAGGGCGGGTTCGTAACCGCGGCCCTTCTCCGTGAGGCAGTGGACGAGGACCGGTCCGTGGAAGCGTTTCGCGCGCCGCAGGGCGGACTCCACGGCCCCGATGTCGTGCCCGTCGATCGGGCCCACGTACTTCAGGCCCAGGTCCTCGAACAGGCCCTGCGGGGCGAACGCGTCCTTGAAGCCCTTCTTCGCGCCGTGCAGGGCCTCGTAAAGGGTGGTACCGACGAAGGGCGTGGCCTGGAGCACGTCCTTGCCCCAGGCGAGGACCCGCTCGTAACCATCGGTCGTGCGCAGCGTCGCGAGGTGGTTGGCGAGGCCGCCGATGGTCGGGGCGTAGGAGCGTTCGTTGTCGTTGACGACGATGATCAGCGGGCGGTGCTTGGCGGCCGCGATGTTGTTGAGCGCCTCCCAGGCCATGCCGCCGGTCAGGGCGCCGTCGCCGATGACCGCGACGACGTGGCCCTTCTCCCCCTGTACCTGGCGGGCCTTGGCGAGCCCGTCGGCCCAGCCGAGCGCCGTGGAGGCGTGGCTGTTCTCGATGACGTCGTGCTCGGACTCCTCGCGCGAGGGGTAGCCGGACAGGCCGCCCTTGCCGCGCAGCTTGGAGAAGTCCTGGCGTCCGGTCAGCAGTTTGTGGACGTAGCTCTGGTGGCCGGTGTCCCACAGGATGCGGTCGACCGGCGACTCGAAGACCCGGTGCAGGGCGACGGTGAGCTCCACCACCCCCAGGTTGGGTCCCAGGTGGCCCCCGGTCCTGGCGACCGCCTGCACCAGGAACTCCCTGATCTCGTCGGACAGTCGGCCGAGTTCCGGCTCGGACAGCGCCTTCAGGTCACGTGGTCCCCGGATGCTCTCCAGAATCGTCACGCTCGGGCCCCCTTCGAATTCCGTGCTCTTCAGCTCACGGTGACGGCCGGCTCCCCCGACCCCACGCCGTCCTGCTCCATCTGCTCGGCGAGCTTCATCGCCTCTTCGATCAGCGTCTCGACGATCTTCGACTCGGGGACGGTCTTGATGACCTCGCCCTTGACGAAGATCTGCCCCTTGCCGTTGCCCGAGGCCACCCCCAGATCGGCCTCCCGTGCCTCGCCGGGGCCATTGACCACACACCCCATGACGGCGACCCGCAGCGGCACTTCCATGCCCTCGAGTCCCGCCGTGACCTCGTCGGCGAGCTTGTAGACATCCACCTGGGCGCGTCCGCAGGAGGGGCAGGAGACGATCTCCAGCCGGCGCTGCCGCAGCCCCAGGGACTCCAGGATCTGGATGCCGACCTTGACCTCCTCGGCCGGCGGCGCGGACAGCGACACCCGGATCGTGTCGCCGATGCCCCGCGACAGCAGCGCGCCGAAGGCCACCGCCGACTTGATCGTGCCCTGGAACGCCGGGCCCGCCTCCGTCACCCCGAGGTGCAGCGGGTAGTCGCAACTCTCGGCGAGCTGCCGGTACGCCTCGATCATCACGACCGGGTCGTTGTGCTTGACGGAGATCTTGATGTCCCGGAAGTCGTGCTCCTCGAACAGGGACGCCTCCCACAGCGCGCTCTCGACGAGCGCCTCCGGGGTCGCCTTGCCGTACTTCTGGAGCAGCCGCCGGTCCAGCGACCCGGCGTTGACGCCGATCCGGATCGGGGTGCCGTGGTCCTTGGCGGCCTGCGCGATCTCCTTGACCCGGTCGTCGAACTGCTTGATGTTGCCGGGATTGACGCGGACCGCGGCGCAGCCCGCCTCGATGGCCGCGAACACGTACTTCGGCTGGAAGTGGATGTCCGCGATCACCGGGATCTGCGACTTGCGCGCGATGGTCGCGAGCGCGTCCGCGTCGTCCTGCGTGGGGCAGGCGACCCGGACGATCTGGCAGCCGGACGCGGTGAGTTCGGCGATCTGCTGCAAGGTGGCGCCGACGTCCGACGTACGGGTCGTCGTCATCGACTGCACCGACACCGGGGCCCCGCCCCCGACCGCCACCGGACCGACCTGGATCCGGCGCGAGACGCGCCGCTCGGCGATCGGCCGGACCGGTACCTCAGGAACGCCCAGCGGGATGGCGGTCATGGCCTCACTCCCGGTTTCCGGAGACCGTCTCGCGCATGGCGCGCAGGGACTCCTTCAGCGATCCCATGGTCGCGAGAACGGCGGTGGGTTCGTAGCCGCAGTGCGCCATGCAGTTGGCGCAGCGCGGGTCCTTGCCGCGGCCGTACTTGTCCCAGTCGGTGTCCTCGACCAGTTCCCGGTACGTCGGCACATAGCCGTCGCTCATCAGGTAGCAGGGGCGCTGCCAGCCGAAGAGCGAGTAGTTCGGGATAGCCCAAGCGGTGCACGGGAAGTCGACCTTGCCCTCCAGGAAGTCCAGGAAGAGCGGGGAGTGGTTGAGCCGCCAGCGGCGCCGGTTGCCGCCCGCGAAGGCCTTCTTGAACAGCTCGCGGGTCTGCTCCACGCCGAGGAAGTGCTCCTGGTCGGGGGCCTTCTCGTAGGCGTAGGCGGGCGAGATCATCATCTCGTCGACCTTGAGGTCGTCGTTGAGGAAGTTCAGCACCTCGATGATGGTCTGCGGGGTGTCGGTGTTGAAGAAGGTCGAGTTGGTGGTCACCCGGAAGCCCTGCCGCTTGGCCTCCTTGATGGCCTCGACCGCCTCGTCGAACACGCCCTCCTTCGCCACCGACTCGTCGTGCCGCTCGCGCAGCCCGTCGATGTGCACCGCGAACGCGAAGTAGGGGGAGGGCTTGAACTTGTCCATCTTCTTGCGCAGCAGCAGGGCGTTGGTGCACAGGAAAACGTACTTCCGCCTGGCCACCAGCTGACGCACGATCTCGTCGATCTGCGGGTGCATCAGCGGCTCGCCGCCGGCGATGGACACCATGGGGGCGCCGGACTCCAGCACGGCCCCCACGGCCTGGGCGACCGGCATCCGCTGCTTGAGCACCCCGGCCGGGTGCTGGATCTTGCCGCACCCCTCGCACTTGAGGTTGCAGGCGTACAGCGGCTCCAGCTCGACGATGAGCGGGAACTTGTCCCGCCGGCGGAGCTTCTGTTCAGCCAAGTACGTAGCGACCTTGATGGACTGTCGGAGCGGCATGGCCATCTGGCTCACCTCCTGGGGAGCAGCAAGGAACGGTGCCATTCGAAGAAAGCGGGTAGGACAGAACGAAGAACGCGGAAAGCTGATATTCCACCGCGCACCGTGCCGATCCGGACGAGTTCATGTTCTGGAGCGTCCACGACCACCCGGACGGCCGCAACCGGACGCTCGCCCGCGCGCACGGCGCTCAGGAGCGTGGCCGCCGATTCCATATCGGCCGCGATCGCGCCGGTCGCGAGCAAACTCGACCGTTCGTGACCGCGCACGACGCGGTCGGAGCCGGTGAGCGGCCCGGTGTGCACGGTCCGCCCGGGCACCGTGCGGCCCAGCTCCTTGACCAGCAGGTCGGTCCCGACGCAGGCGGTCGTACCGCGCGGGTCGCGGGTCTCCTCGGCGACCACCAGGTCACCGGGGTGCATGCCGGGCGCGAGCCCCGCGCAGAAGCCGGTGGCCAGGACCGCGGCGCCGCGCAGGGACGGGCCGGCGAGCATCCGGGTGACGGACCGCTCGGCCGCCGCCGGCCCCATGCCGGTCCGCAGCACGGTGACCGGCCCGCCGGCGCCGCCACGGTCCCCCGCGCGCAGGGCGAACTGCTCGATGCCGAGCGCGCAGGCGATCAGCAGCGGGGCCGGAGCGGACTGTGGGCTCATCCGCTCCCCTTGGCGTCGGCGAGCGGTTTCCCGGTCTCCCCGCTCCCCTGGCCCGCGGCGAGCGGCTTCCCGGCCGCCCCGCTCTCCTGGTGCCGGCCGGCGAAGGGATCGCCGTGCAGATACCGGCCGAGCGCGGTGAGCGGGAACACCTGCCGGTAGAGGTGGTAGTTGATCGAGAAGTCCCACGGGAAGCCCGTCCCCGTGAAGTGCGGCTCGTCCCAGGAACCGTCCTCCCGCTGGGTGGCGGCGAGCCACTCGATGCCGCGTTCGACGGCCTTGGAGTCCCGCTCCCCCGCCGCGAGCAGGGCCATCAGGGCCCATGCCGTCTGGGAGGCGGTCGAGGCGCCCCTGCCGCTCCACTCCTTGACGTACTTGTAGGAGCGCAGGTCCTCGCCCCAGCCGCCGTCGTCGTTCTGGACCGACTCCAGCCAGGTCACGGCCCGGCGGATCGCCGGGTGCGCGGCGGGGATGCCCGCGGCGACCAGAGCGGGTACGACGGACCCGGTGCCGTAGACGTAGTTGACGCCCCAGCGCCCGAACCAGGAGCCGTCGGGCTCCTGTTCGGCCAGCAGCCACTCGATGCCGCGCCGGGTGCGCGGGTCGTGGGCGAGGCCCTCCACGGCGAGCATCTCGACGACGTGCGCGGTGACGTCGACGGAGGGCGGGTCGATGACCTCGCCGAAGTCGCAGAAGGGCAGCCGGTTCGGGAACGGGCTGGTGTTGTCGACGTCGAAGGCGGCCCACGCGCCGTTCTTCGACTGCATGCCGAGCGTCCAGCGCACCCCGCGCCCGACGGCCTTGTCGACCCGCACCGGGTCGTGGTGGGCGATCCGGCGCAGCGCGAGGATCACCTCGGCGGTGTCGTCGATGTCGGGGTAGTTGTCGTTGTGGAACTCGAATGCCCAGCCCCCTGGCGGCAGTCCGGGCCGCTGCACCGACCAGTCACCGGGCCGGACGATCTCCTCGCCCAGCATCCAGTCCGCGGCCTTCACCAACTGCGGGTGGTCGGCGGGCAGTCCGGCGTCCGCGAGCGCGATCGCGGCCAGGCAGGTGTCCCACACCGGCGACTGGCAGGCCTCGATCATCCGGGCCCCGTCCTCGCGCCACACGGCGAACCGGTCCAGGGACGCCAGCCCCTCCCGCATCACCGGGTGCTCCAGGTCGTAGCCGAGCAGGTGCAGGGCGATGATGGAGTACACGGCCGGGGGCTGGATGCCGCCCCAGCAGCCGTCGTTCTCCTGCCGCTCGATGATCCAGCGGGCTGCGCTGTTCATCGCGGCTCTGCGCAGCCGGCGCGGCGCGACCTTCCGCAGGGCGTGCAGGCCCTTGTCCATCCGCTGGAAGGCGCCGTCCCAACTGAACACCGGGGCGAGCGGCTTGGCCGGGTTCGGATGGTCCGGGTCGGTGTGCAGCTCGTCCAGCAGGAAGGGCGCGGGGCGTACCGGCCGCTTCGCGGAGACGATCGTCAGCGGGACGATGGTCTGCCGCGCCCAGCAGCCGAAGTCGTAGATGTTGAGCGGCACCCACTTCGGGAAGTAGATGAGCTCCGGGGGCAGTTCGGGCAGGTCCTCCCACTTCCACCAGCCGAACAGGGCCAGCCAGATCCGGGTGAAGACCCGGGCGGCGGCGATGCCGCCCTGCTCGCGGACCCAGGCTGAGGCCTTCGCCATGTGCGGTGCGCCGGGCTCGTCGCCGGCCAGGCGGAGGGCGACGTAGGCCTCGATGGTGGCGGAGAGTTCGCCGGGGCCGCCGTAGAAGGTGGCCCAGGTGCCGTCCTCGCGCTGCTCGCCGCGGATGAAGAGCGCGGCGGCCTGGGTGGTCCTCTCGTCGCGGATGCCGAGGAACTGGCGGAGCATCAGGTCCTCGGCGTCCATCGTGACGTTGGTCTCGAGGTCGCCCTTCCACCAGCCCTGGGCGTCCTGGAGGGAGAGCAGGAAGTCGGTGGCGCGTTGTGCGGCGCGGGCGGCGGCTTGCGGTACCCCGGCCGCCGCGGGGGTGGTGTTGTCGATGGCGGTGTCGCTGGCCGCGGCAGCGCGGGGTGGCAGGGCCCCGGTGCTTCCGTCGGTCGTCGCTGTCATGGCTTCCCCTTCGTGCAGTGGTGCAAGGTGTGCAGCTGCTGTGGGTCCGCCGTCGGCCGGTGCTCCGTGGTGTCTCGCGGCACCGGCCGGCGACTACGCGAGGGCTATTCGACCGATAGTGATCATCTCTTTCGTACGACGACGAAGTCCGCGAGGGCCGTGAACTGCTCCCGCACCCGGTCGGGCATGTCGACGGCGTCGAGGGCTTCGATGGCGATGGTGTGCTGACGGCGTGCCTCGTCGGCGGTCCATTCGCGGCCGCCCGCCTCCTCGATGAGGGCGGCGCGGGCCGCGAACTCCTCCTCGGAGAAGTTCTCGAAGTCGCTGGTCTTGGCGTCGGCGGCGAGGATCTCGCCGAGCCGCTCGGAGGCGGGGCCGCCGGCCGCGAGGGCGGCCACGACGGGCAGTGACTTCTTGCGCTGACGCAGGTCGCTCCAGGTCTGCTTGCCGGTGGCGACCGGGTCGCCCCAGATCCCGAGGAGGTCGTCGACGGCCTGGAAGGCGAGGCCCAGGTGGTAGCCGTACTTCTCCAGCGTGTCTGCGGTGCGCTCGTCGGCGCCGCCGAGGACCGCACCGATGGAGCTGGCGCAGGCGAGCAGGGCACCGGTCTTGTTGCCCTCCATCTCCAGGCACTCCTCGACGGTGACCCGGTCGCGGTGCTCGTAGGAGATGTCCTGGGCCTGACCGTCGATCAGGGCACGCGTGGCGGTGGTCAGGCGGCGGGTGGCGCGGCCGGCCTCGGCGGTGCCGAGTTCGAGCAGCACCTCGTTCGCGAGGGCGAACAGGGCGTCGCCGACCAGGATGGCCTGGGCGGGGCCGTGCACCTTCCACACCGTGTCGCGGTGACGGCGCTGCTCGTCGCCGTCCATCAGGTCGTCGTGGAGGAGGGAGAAGTTGTGGACGAGTTCCACGGCGACGGCGCCGGGGATACCGGTCTCGGGAGCGGTGGACATGACCTCGGCGGACAGCACCGCGAGGGCGGGGCGCACGGCCTTGCCGCCGTCCCCCTCCGCGGGCCTGCCCTGGGCGTCGATCCATCCGAAGTGGTAGGCGGCAACAGTGTCCATGGGAGGTGCCAGGCGGTCGATGGCCGCCCGCAGTACCGGAGTGGCCAGGGTCCGGCCGCGCTCCAGGAGCGCGGTCACGTCCACCGCCTCGGCAGTCTTCGAGGCCGGGGGCACAGTGGGCACAGTCTCTCCTCTTGTTGCGGTACCGGGGGTGCGGGGGCCGTCTGCCGCGCTGTCCTGAGCGAGCATCACGCCGCCTCCTCGAACTCGAAGAGGTGCCGCGGGCGGGGCCGGCCCAGGGCGCCCAGCACGGCGTCCGCCGCGCTCACACCACTGCGGACCGCACTCTCCATGGTCGCGGGCCACCCGGTGGCGGTCCACGCTCCGGCCAGGTAGAGGCCGGATGCCTTGGTGCGGGCGCCGGGCCTGAGGCGCCCGACGCCGGGGGTGGGAGCGAACGTCGCGGTGCGCTCCCGGGTGACGAAGAAGTCCTTCACTTCGGCGCCGCGGGCCGGCGGCAGCAGCCGCTCCAGCTCGGGCAGGTACCGCTCGCGCAGCACGGCCACGGGTTCGTCGATCTCGTCCTGGGCCACCGACTGCGACAGCGCGAGGTACTGCCCCTCGCGCAGTCCGGACGCCCCGGTCCGGTCGAACACCCACTGCACCGGGGTGCCGAGGGCGGCGAAGAACGGCCGGGTGAGCACCTTGCGGTCGTACACCACATGGACGTTGAGGATCGGCGCGGTGCCGATCTCCAGGAGCCGCTCCGGCGCGTCTAGGGCACCCGCGGGCAGCAGGTCGTGCGCCTCGCGCTGCGGTACGGCGAGCACGACGGCGTCGGCCTGAAGCGTGGCGCCGGGGACCTGGACGCTCCACCCTCCGTTCACATGCTCGCAGACGGAGGAGACGCGCGTACGGACCTCGGTACGGACCCCCGCGGAGTCGAGCGCCTTGCGGGCCAGCCGGTCGTGCAGGTCGCCGAGCGGGACCCGCGCCCAGCCGATGTCGGCCGCGCCCGGGTCGGACAGCAGACCGGTCTTGAACACCATCGCGGCGAGCCCCAGGGAGGCGTCGCCCGCGACGGCGTTCAGGGTGGCGACCCCGACCAGGTCCCACAGGGCCTCGACGGCGCGCCTCGACTGCCCGTGCGCGGCGAGCCAGCTTCCGAAGTCCTGCGTGTCCAAGGCCGGGTCGGCGAGGTCGAGCCCCTTGAGCGCGAGTGCGGCCCGGCCCACCTTGGCGCGGTCGGCGAGCGACAGGTGCGGATAGGTGGCGAGGCTGCGGCCCAGGTGCAGGGGCACGGGCAGCGCGTCGCGCCGCAGCCTGCCGAGCCGTCGTCCCGCGGGCCGCGCGGCGTCCAGGACGGGCACGTCGAGCCGGTCCTGGAGCGGGGCCAGCGCCGCGCCCTCGATGCGGTCGAGGAACCAGCGGTAGGCGGTGCAGCAGCGCAGGTACACATGCTGTCCGTTGTCGACGGTCAGCTCGCCGCGCTGGAAGGAGAAGGCCAGGCCGCCGAGTCTCGGCCTGCCCTCCAGCAGGGTGACGCGCACGCCGGCGTCGGCGAGCGCGAGCGCGGCGGTGACGCCGGCGAGCCCACCGCCCACCACGACGGTGTGCCGCCCGTCGGCGACCGGTCCCCGGGATCCCCTGCCTTGGGTCATCGCGCACCCTCCCCTGCGCGGCGGCCGTACTGCTCGAACGACGCACGACCGACCGTCTCCGTCAGGGACGCCACCTCACGCCGGAGGGTTGCCCGCCGCTTGTCTGCGACGGTGCGGCCGGACGAGGCGCCGTGCCCGGGCTCGGCCGCCAGGGCCACGCCGGCGAGACCCCGCGACCCGACTCCGACGCTCCTGCGCCGGCGGACCGGGGAGAACACCGGCTCGGTCCCGTGGCAGGCCTGCGGGACGTCGTACCCAAGCCCGGCCACCAGGGCCACGCGCGCGGAACCACCCGACCCGCCACCGACGACCCCAACACGCCCCCGTCGGCGGGCCAGGGAGAGCACCGGTTCCGTCTCATGGCGGGCCTGCGGGGCGTCATACGCGCGCTCGGCCACCGGACTCACGCCGGCGAGACCGCCCGGCCAGCCGCCGACGACCCCGACACTCCCTCGCCGGCGGACCAGGGAGAACACCCCCTCGGTCTCATGGCAGGCCCGCCGGGCGTGCGGCGCCGGGCTGTGCGGCGCCGCCTGGCAGCGGGGACCCGCAACCGCTGGGCGGGGGTCGGTGGCGGCTGACTGGACCGGTTCGTTCGTCACGCGCGCCTCCTGACGGTCCGTCGGGTCACGTGGCGGGCGTCCAGGCCGGACAGGCCGCGCACGGCGACGTAGGCCTTCTCCCGCCCGGGCAGGGAGACGCGGCCGCGCAGCACGGCCTCCGGGTCGCGCTCGATGCGGTCGAGGAGGCGGCGGTAGATGCCGGCCATGGCGGCGACACAGGCGCCGCTGCGCCGGTCGAGCATGGGGAGCAGCCGGTAGCCCTCGGCGAAAAGAGCGCGGGCCCGTCGCACTTCGAAGTGCACGAGGCCCGCGAAGTCGGAGCCCTCCGGTGGCCGTGGCCCGGAGAACCCGGCCGAGCAGCCGAATTTGGCGAGGTCGTCGGCGGGCAGATAGGTGCGCCCGCCCACGGCGTCCTCACGGACGTCCCTGAGGATGTTGGTGAGCTGGAGCGCGAGCCCCAGCGTGTCGGCATACTCGGGCGCGCGCTCGACGCCGCGCGCCCCCGGCTCGGTGCCGAACACGCCGAGCGAGAGCCGCCCGATGGCCCCGGCCACACAGCGGCAGTACACCTTCAGGTCGTCCCAGGTCTCGTAGGTCTCGCCGCGTACGTCCATCAGGACGCCGTCGATGAGCTCGTCCAGGCCGCCGAGCGGGATCGGGAAGTGCCCGGCGGCGTGCGTGAGGGCGACGGCGACCGGGTCCGTGTCGTCCTGCGCCACCTCGCCCTCGCGGATCCGGGTGAGCAGCGCCCGGGTCTCCTCCAGCCTGGCCACCTTGACGTCGTCGGCGAGCGCACCGTCGCCGATGTCGTCGACCCGCCGCGAGAACGCGTACAGCGCCGACATCGCACGTCGCTGGGGCGTCGGCAGCAGCCGGATGCCGTAGGCGAAGTTACGGGCCTGCCGCCCGGTGACGGCCTCGCAGTAGCTGTATGCGGCGAGTACCGGTGGGGACGCGTGTGGTTCCGACTCCACGGTCCGGATCACCCCTCTCCTCGCAGAGTCACGCCCACCTCACGCAGCAACCGGACCTTGCCGGGCTTGGGCGGGCCGGGAAGTACGTCGTAATCGGCGGCGGCGATCGCGTGGACGGCCGCCCTTCCTCCCGCCACGAACCCTGCGAGCAGCAGCTTCAACCTGCCGTGGACGCTACCCACCAGGGGGGCGCCTTCATTCAGGAGATCCCGGGCCCTTTGCGCTTCGTACGCAATCAGCGCACGGACCGACGCTCCGGCGGATGTCGTGGCGAGGTCCGCCTCCTCGACGTGAAAGCGCTTCATGTCGGCGGCGGGCAGGTAGATACGGTCGCGGCCGAGGTCCTCGGCCACGTCCTGGAGGTGCTCGACGATCTGGAGGGCCGTGCAGATCATGTCGGAGCGGCGGATCCGCTCGGGCGTCGAGGTGCCGGTGACGGCGAGGACTAGACGGCCGACGGGGTTGGCGGAGAGCTCGCAGTAGGCGAGGAGGTCGTCGTAGGTCTCGTACCGGCCGACCAGCTGGTCCTGGCGGTTGGCGGCGATCAGGCCGAGGAACGGCTCGGGGGTCAGGGAGCACCGGCGGACGGCCGGCTGGAGGCGGCGCAGCAGGGGGTGACGCGGGGTCGAGTCGAAGACCCTGCGCAGGTCGGCCTCGAAAGCGTCCAGCAGGACCAGCCGGTCCTCGGCCTCCTGCGGGGACACGCCGAGAAGTCGGGCGTCGGCGCCGCCGGGGGCCAGGTCGCCGTCGCCGATGTCGTCGACGAGACGGGCGAAGCCGTAGACGGCCATGAGGTCGGTGCGCCAGGCCCGGGGCAGGAAGAACGGGGCCACCGGGAAGTTCTCGCCCGCGGCCTTGTCCAGCGTGCCGCGCTCCGGGTCGAGGGCGCGCGCCGTGCCGGTTCCCGTCACCGCCGGCTGCCCGGCGCGAGGACGGCACGTGCTGCGTGGAGCTGGGGAGTTTCCGTAGCCATCGCCGTCACATCTCCCGTTCTACACTGCCGACCCAATACACACTATTTCGGACACGCCGCCCAGCCGTCCGCACGGCGGTGCGACGAGCGATGTCGCGCATTATCGCCCTGATTGCCGCGTTTCGGGACCGGTACAGCTTACGTTGTACAACGCATCGATGATCGCCAGGGTGTCCGGCACATCACGAGAACACACCGATTGGCCCCAAGATTCCTAAGCAGGCCCGGAGTTGACGCTTCTTTTGCACACGCGGGGCCCCGCCGGAGCAGTTCCGGCGGGGCCCTGGCCGGACCGGACTACTTGCCGGTGAACTTCTCGTACTCCTTGAGCACCTCGTCGGTCGGGCCGTCCATGCGCAGCTCGCCGCGTTCCAGCCACAGGACGCGGTTGCAGGTGTCGCGGATGGACTTGTTGTTGTGACTGACCAGAAACACGGTGCCGGCTTCCTTGCGCAGCTCCCGGATGCGGTCCTCGGAGCGCTTCTGGAACTTGCGGTCACCGGTGGCCAGGGCCTCGTCGATCATCAGGACGTCGTGGTCCTTGGCCGCGGCGATGGAGAAGCGGAGACGGGCCGCCATGCCGGAGGAGTAGGTGCGCATGGGCAGGGTGATGAAGTCGCCCTTCTCGTTGATGCCGGAGAAGTCGACGATGTCCTGGTAGCGCTCCTTGATCTCCTCCCGGGACATGCCCATGGCGAGCCCGCCCAATATGACGTTCCGCTCGCCGGTGAGGTCGTTCATCAGGGCCGCGTTGACGCCGAGCAGCGAGGGCTGGCCGTCGGTGTAGACCTTGCCCTGCTCGGCGGGGAGCAGCCCGGCGATGGCGCGCAGCAGCGTCGACTTGCCGGAGCCGTTGGAGCCGATCAGGCCGATGGCCTCGCCGCGGTAGGCGACGAAGGAGACACCGCGCACCGCGTGCACCTTGCGCACGCCGCGCTCCTCGCCGCGCTTGAGGATGCGGCTGAGGGCGGCCGTGGCGCTGCCCTTGCCGCTCTTGGCGCCGTTGACGCGGTAGACGATGTGCAGGTCGTCCGCGATGACGGTGGGGATCCGCTCGTCCTGCTTCTGCTCAGCCACGGCCGTACCTCTCCTCCGCCTTCCAGAAGTACACGAAGCCCCCCAGGGCGAACAGCACGGCCCAGCCGCCCGCGGCCGCCCACACGTGGTCGGGGAGGTACTCGGAGCCGTAGTCGTCGATGAGGGCGAACCGCATCAGGTCCATGTAGATCGCGGCCGGGTTCCACTGGAGGATGTTCGCGATCCAGTCCGGCTTGTCCTCGAGGAAGATCGGGATGGAGAACATCACACCGGACGCGTACATCCACGTCCGCATCACGAACGGCATCAGCTGCGCGAGGTCCGGGGTCTTGGCGCCCGCCCGGGCCATGATCAGCGCGAGGCCGGTGTTGAAGCAGAACTGCAGGACGAGCACCGGCACGATCAGCACCCAGGACAGGTCCGGGTAATGACCGAAGCCGACCGCGACGGCGAACAGCACGATCATCGAGAACAGCAGCTGCTGGAGCTGCTGGAGCGCGAAGGAGATCGGCAGCGAGGCGCGCGGGAAGTGCAGGGCGCGGACCAGGCCTAGGTTGCCGGAGATCGCGCGCACGCCCGCCATCACCGAGCTCTGCGTGAAGGTGAACACGAACACGCCCGTGACCAGGAACGGGATGTACACCTCGCGGGACATGCCCCGGTCGGCCTCCAGGAGCAGGCCGAAGATGAAGAAGTACACGGCCGCGTTCAGCAGTGGTGTGGCCACCTGCCACAGCTGGCCGAGCTTGGCCTGGCTGTACTGGGCGGTCAGCTTCGCGCGGGAGAAGGCGAGGATGAAGTGCCGCCGGTCCCAGAGCTGACGGACGTACTCGATGAGGGACGGCCGGGCGCCGCTCACGCTCAGCCCGTACTTGGCGGCGAGCTCCCTCGCCGTGAGTCCCTCGTCGGGCGCCGCGGGCGCGCTGACCGCGACCGTGGCGTCGTGCGTTGTCTCACTCACTAGTGGAAACTTTCGTCTTCGAGATGCGCGGCCTGTCCGGGCCTGCATGAGCCGGGGGCCAGGGTACGGCCCGGGTGCTCCCGGATACTCCGATACGAGCTTGTCAGATGACGGGGGGCCGGCCCAGCCGGGTCAGCCGCCACACCGTACGCCACTTCATCGGACGGCGTGGCCCGCACGGGGTGGCCCAGCCCTCGCGGAATCCGCCGAACCAGGCCCGCAGGGCGGGGCCGGAGGGACGGCGTACGAGGGTGAGCAGCAGCCACACGCCGAGGTAGACGGGGACGAGCGGTGCGGGGAGGTTGCGGCGGGCGAGCCAGACGCGGTTGCGGGCGACCATGCGGTGGTAGACCGCGTGCCGCGAGGGAGCGGTCGTCGGGTGGTACAGCACCATGTCGGACCGGTAGTCGATCATCCAGCCCGCGTCGAGGGCCCGCCATGCCAGGTCGGTTTCCTCGTGGGCGTAGAAGAAAGCGTCCGGGAGTCCGCCGACCTCGGCGAAGACGCGGGTGCGGACGGCGTTGGCGCCGCCGAGGAAGGTGGTGACCCTGGAGGAGCGCATCGGGTCGGAGGCGCGCAGCCGGGGGACGTGGCGGCGCTGGGTGACGCCGGTGTCCGGGTCGGCTATGCGGAAGCTGATGATGCCGAGCTTCGGGTCGGCCTCGAAGGCCTTGCGGCACAGCTCGGCGGTGTCGTGGCCGGCCAGCAAGCCGTCGTCGTCGAGGAACAGCAGGATGTCGACGTCCCGGCCGGCCGGGCCGAAGGCCTCGATGCCGACGTTGCGGCCGCCGGGGATGCCGAGGTTCTCGGGCAGTTCGATCGTGCGGACGCCCTCGGGGACGTCCGGGACGGGCGAGCCGTTGCCGACGACGACCACCTCGACCGGGTCGCCGTCCTGCCCCGCGACCGAGTCGAGCAGGGCGCGCAGCTCGTCGGGGCGGTTGCCCATGGTGATGATGACGGCGCCGACCTTCATACCGCTCACTTCAGCCTGCTCGAAGCGAGGATGGACACCAGGTGGAGCAGGGTCTGCACCAGCGCGATGCCGGCCAGCACGGCCACGCCGAGCCGGGAGAAGAACAGGTCGCCGCGGACCTGGTCGACGATCGCCAGGACGAGGATCAGCAGGGACGCCTCGATGCCGAGGATCAGGCGGTGGAACTTGAGCGCGGCGGCGGCCTTGCGGGCCAGCGCCATGCCGGAGGAGCGGATCTCGGCGGCGGCCTCCTGGACCGGCGGCTTCCCGGCCTGGTGCCGGGCGACGCCGACGAGGTCGGTCTCGGCCTTGATCAGGATGGCGCCGAGGGCGGCCAGGGTGCCGAGGAAGGCCCACAGCCAGTCGATCCGGCCGCTGCCCCACAGGTCGGCGGCGCGCAGGCCGAAGCCGGCGAGCACGGCGGCGTCGGTGAGGTAGGCGCCGACGCGGTCCAGGTAGACGCCGTTGAGGGAGTACTGCTTCTTCCAGCGCGCGATCTCGCCGTCGACACAGTCCAGGAGGAGGTACATCTGGACGCACACCACGCCGAGCACGGCGCCCGGGATCCCCGGCACGAGAAGTGCCGGGGCCGCGAGCACACCGAAGACGGTCATCAGGTAGGTGAGCTGGTTGGGTGTGACCCTGGTGTTGACCAGGTAACGGTCGACCCGCAGGGACACCTCACGCATGTAGAGGCGTCCCATCCAGTGCTCACCGCTGCGCCGGTCCTTCACCCCCGGGGGGTGAACGACGGGGCGTAGTTCAGCTACCGATGGCCTTGACATAGTCGGTGTAGGTGTCCTTGATCTGTTCGGTGTTCAGGTCGAGGTGTTCGAGGATGGTGTAGCGGCCGGGCCGGGTCTCCGGGGCGAACTCGACGGCCTTGACGAACTCGTCCGTCGTGAAGCCGATCTCGTCCGGCAGCACGGGCAGCCCGTGCCGGCGCAGTACCTCGGCCATGTACGCCGACTGTTCGTGCGCCCCGCGCAGCCACATCGCGAAGGCCGCGCCGAGACCGCACTGCTCGCCGTGGGCGGCGGCCCGCTTCGGGTAGAGCAGGTCGAAGGCGTGGTTGATCTCGTGGCACGCCCCGGAGGACGGCCGCGAGTCGCCCGAGACCGACATGGCGATGCCGCTGAGGACCAGCGCCTCGGCGAGCACCTGGAGGAAGTCGTTGTCCCCGACGCCGCCCGGGTGCCGCAGTACGGCCTCGCCGGCCTGGCGGGCCATGGCCGCGGCGAGGCCGTCGATCCGCTCCCCCTTGACGCGGTTCGCCAGCTCCCAGTCGGCGATCGCCGAGATGTTGGAGACGGCGTCGCCGATGCCGGCGCGGACGAAACGGACCGGGGCCTCGCGGATGACGTCCAGGTCGATGACGACCGCGATCGGGTTCGGCACACCGTAGGAGCCGCGGCCCGCGTCGTTGTCGAGGGTGGCGACCGGCGAGCACAGGCCGTCGTGCGCGAGGTTCGTGGGCACGGCGACCAGGGGCAGGCCGACGCGTGCCGCGGCGAACTTCGCGCAGTCGATGATCTTGCCGCCACCGAGGCCGACGACCGCGTCGTAGTGGCCGGCCTTTATGTCACTGGCCAGCCGGACCGCGTCGTCGAGGGTGCCGCCGCCGACCTCGTACCAGGTGGCGCCGGGCATGCTCGGCGAGATGCGCTCGCGCAGCCTGGCGCCGGAGCCGCCGCTGACGGCGACGGCGAGGCGGCCGGAGTGCGAGATGCGCTCGTCGGCGAGGACGCACGCCAAGTCGTCGAGGGCACCCGGGCGGATGTCCACGACCAGCGGCGAGGGGATGAGCCGGGTCAGTACTGGCATGCGATCTCCCGTCCACGGGCGAGATCGTCGTGGTTGTCGATCTCCACCCACTTGACGTCGCCGATCGGCGCCACGTCGATACGGAAGCCGCGGTTCACCAGCTCCTGGTAGCCGTGCTCGTAGAACTGCTGCGGGTCGGTCTCCCACACGGTCTTGAGCGCGTCGGCCAGCTCGGGGGCCGCGTCGCCCTCGATGAGGGTGACGCCGATGTACTCGCCGGTGGCCTCGGCGGGGTCCATCAGCTTGGTGATCTTCGTCATGCCCTTCTCGGGGTCGACGACGACCTTCATCTCCTCGTCGGCCAAGTCCTTCACGGTGTCCAGCGCGAGGATGATCTTCTTGCCGTCGCCGCGGGCGGCGAGCAGCGTCTTCTCGACGGAGACCGGGTGGACGGTGTCGCCGTTGGCGAGGATCACTCCGTCCCTGAGGGCGTCACGCCCGCACCACAGGGAGTAGGCGTTGTTCCACTCCTCGGCCTTGTCGTTGTCGATGAGGGTGAGCTTGAGGCCGTACTTCTTCTCCAGCGCTTCCTTGCGCTCGTACACGGCTTCCTTGCGGTAGCCGACGATGACCGCGACCTCGGTCAGGCCGATCTCGGCGAAGTTGCCGAGTGTCAGGTCCAGGACCGTGGGTTCGCCCTCTATGCCCGCAGGACCCACCGGCACCAGCGCCTTGGGAAGGCTGTCGGTGTAGGGGCGCAGACGCCGTCCGGCGCCGGCCGCCAGCACGAGGCCGATCATGCGGGTTCTCCTTCATCGTGTACGGCGGGCGCCCCTGCGGACACCCAGAAGCGGATGCTCTCGACGAGCACCACCAGGGCCACGGCCACGGCGAGAGCCGTGAGCGCGACTGTGAACTGCGAGGCGGTGAGCAGCGCGGCGAGGACGGTGACGAGCAGCGTCCGTCCTTCGTGCCCCCCGATGGAACGCACCAGCCAGGCCGGGGGCGCTCCGGCGTTGCCGCGGATGCGGTACACCGTGTCGTAGTGATGGTAGGCGACCGCGCCCACCAGCCCGAAAGCCGCAGGAAGGGCTCCGCTGACGTCCGCCTTGGCCGCCAGGACGAGCACGGTGCCGTACTCGGCGGCGCGCAGGAACGGCGGGACCAGCCAGTCGAGGGCGCCCTTGAGGGGGCGGGCGACGGCGAGGCCGGAGGTGAGGGCGTACACGAGGGCCGCGACCAGCGGCCAGGGTCCGCCGAAGCCGGTCAGCGCGGCCGTGAGGACCACGGCGAGACCGCCGAGGAGGGCGACGGCGGGGGCGGTGAAGCCCGGCAGCCTGCGCGCGGCCTTCTTGAAGGCCTCCGCGATGCCCTGGGCGAACGGGCCGCTGTCCGCGAGGTCGGCGATCGCCCCGGCCGCCCGGTCGGTGCGGCTGGCCTTGCGCGTCAGGGAGCGCAGCACGCGGCCCGCTGTCGTGTACGTCGCCGCGAAGGCGCAGCCGATGAGCAGCGCGTAGAAGGTGATGCGGGGAGTGGTGGCCGCCGTGAGCACGGCGATCATGGCCCAGCGCTCGCCGATGGGCAGGACGATCATGCGCCGCACCCAGACCGTCCAGCCGACGCTGTCGAGCTTGTCGGAGAGGGCGGCGGTGGGGCTGGTGTTGGCGGTGGCGTCGTGGTTGGCCTCGTTGAAGGAGAAGTCCACGACGTGCCGGCAGGTCTGCAGGACCATGGCCCCGAGGGCGAGGGCCCAGACGTCGTCGCCGCCGCGGGCCGCCCCCAGGGCGAGGCCGGCGTAGTAGGCGTACTCCTTGGCCCGGTCGAAGGTGGCGTCGAGCCAGGCGCCGAGCGTGGAGTACTGAAGGGAGTAGCGGGCGAGCTGGCCGTCGGTGCAGTCCAGTACGAAGGACGCGATCAGCAGGACGCCTGCCGCGACGAAGCCGCCGCGGGTGCCGGTGGCCGCGCAGGCCGCCGCTATGAGGGCGGTGAGCAGCGAGGCGGTGGTGACCTGGTTCGGGGTCAGGCCGCGGCGGGCGCACCAGCGGGCGATGTACCGGGAGTACGGGCTGATGCAGTAGGTGGTGAAGAAGCCGTCGCGGGACTTCACGGCCGACTTCAGGCGTACGGCCTCGTCGTCGACGTCCGTCACGGCCTGCCGTGCCTCGTTGCGGGCCTGCGGGTCGGCGGGGACGGTGGCGACGAGGCTGCCCAGCTCGGGGCGGTGCACCTCGGTGCCGTCGGCGTCCAGCGAGGTGACGATGCGGTCGGCGAGGCTGTCGACCAGGGTGGTGCCGCCGCCCGCGGAGTTCTCGCGGGCCATCGCCCGGGTCAGGGCCTGGCGGCCGGCCGGCTGGGCCGTGACGGCGCCGGGGATCGCGGCGAGCGGGAAGCGGGGGTCGGTGAGGCCGAGGCGCAGCGCGTGCACATGCCCCACGAACCGGGCGTCGACCAGGGCCACGCGCTGCTCGCCCGGCACCCCGGCGAGCAGGGTCTCGGCCTCGGCGACGTCGGCCGCGACCCGCACGTCGAAGCCGAGGGACCGCAGATCGCCCTCGATCGACGATCCGGGGACCGGCTGACCGGTGAGGATGGCGGTCGACAACCGAATTCACTCCCTGGGTACCGACGCGTCCGCGCCAGTGCTGTACATGGTGGGGGCGCCCGCGCCGGAAAGCTCCCGGGCGGCATTCGGCAGAGGCTATCGGATGCCCGGAGGGCCCCGTTCACCGCCTGTTCGGCAGATCGATCGACGCGGTTCGCTCAGGCCTTTGCCGCGATCATCATCGTGGATCCGGGGCCCGCCCCACAAACCGCGCCCCCCAGACCGGACATCGAGGACATCGGGCCGGGTCCGGCCGTGGCCGCATAGGGTGGGCGACCATGACTTGGCTGATCACCGGCGGGGCCGGCTACATCGGGGCCCACGTGGCCAGGGCCATGGACGAGGCCGGGGAGCGCGTCCTCGCCCTGGACGACCTCTCGGCCGGGGTGCCCGCACGGCTCCCCGCGGGCGTACCGCTCGTCGAAGGCTCGTCGCTCGACGGTGACCTGCTGAAACGGGTGTTCGCCGAGTACGGTGTGACGGGTGTGGTGCATCTCGCGGCGCGCAAGCAGGTCGCCCAGTCCGTCGCGCAGCCGACGCGGTACTACCGGGAGAACGTCGGTGGTCTGGTGACCCTCCTGGACGCGGTCGCCGGGGCCGGGATCGAGCGCTTCGTGTTCTCGTCGTCGGCTGCGGTGTACGGCGACCCGGGTGTGGACCTCATCACGGAGGACACGCCCTGCGCGCCGGTGAACCCGTACGGCGAGACCAAGCTCGCCGGGGAGTGGCTGGTGCGGGCGGCGGGCCGGGGGCACGGGATCTCCACCGTATGTCTGCGCTATTTCAACGTGGCGGGCGCTGCCGCGCCGGAACTGGCCGACACGGGCGTCTTCAACATCGTCCCGATGGTCTTCGACCGGCTCACACGCGACGAGGCGCCCAGGATCTTCGGTGACGACTACCCGACCCCGGACGGCACCTGCGTCCGTGACTACATTCACGTCGCCGACCTGGCCGAGGCACATCTCGCGGCGGCCCGGCGGCTCGCCGACGGGGGCGTCACGGGCGATCTGACGGTCAACATCGGCCGGGGCGAGGGCGTCTCGGTGCGCGAACTCATCACGGTCATCGGCGAAGTCACCGGTGACCACCGGCCACCGCTGGTCGAGGGCCGCCGGCCCGGCGACGCGCCGCGGGCGGTCGCCTCGGCGGCCCGGGCGGCGGAGGAACTCGGCTGGACCGCGCGGCGCGGAGTGCGCGAGATGGCCGAGTCGGCCTGGCGCGGCTGGCTCCTGCACCACGGCTCCTCCTGACTCGCTGAGGTGCTCTGACCTGCGCATCGTTTCCGCAGGTCAGAGCAGATGACAACGGTGTTCAGTGCCGCGTTGCGCATACCCCCTCCCCGTAGTTCACTGGGGTGCTCGATCACGATCAGAGCGACAATCGGGTGAACACCGGAGGGCGGCTTTCATGGGGGCTGGGCACGATCACGGGCACGCGCACGGCGCGCCGGCCGGTACGGCGACCTCGGCGTACCGCGGCAGGCTGCGGGTCGCGCTGGCGATCACGCTCGGCATCGTGGTCGTCCAGATCGTCGGCGGGCTGCTCGCCGACTCCCTCGCGCTGGTCGCGGACTCGGCGCACATGGCGACGGACGCGCTGGGCCTGGGCATGGCGCTGCTCGCGATCCACTTCGCCAACCGCCCGCCCAGCGACCAGGCGACCTTCGGCTACGCCCGCGCCGAGATACTCGCCGCCCTGGCCAACTGTCTGCTGCTGCTCGGGGTCGGCGGGTACGTCCTGTACGAGTCGGTCCAGCGCTTCGTCACTCCGGCGGACACCGAGGGCCACCTGGCTGTCGTGTTCGGTGTCATCGGCTTGGTCGCCAACATGGTGTCGCTGGCGCTGCTGATGCGCGGCCAGAAGGAGAGCCTGAACGTCCGCGGCGCCTTCCTGGAGGTGGCGGCGGACGCCCTGGGTTCGGTCACGGTGATCGTCTCCGCCCTGGTGATCATGTTCACCGGCTGGCAGGCCGCCGACCCGATCGCCTCGCTCGTCATCGCCCTGATGATCGTGCCGCGCACGGTGAAGCTGCTGCGCGAGACCCTGAACGTCCTGCTGGAGGCGGCGCCCAAGGGTGTCGACATGGCGGAGGTGCGGGCCCACATCCTGGCGACCGACGGGGTGGAGGACGTTCACGACCTGCACGCCTGGACGATCACCTCCGGCATGCCGGTGCTGTCGGCGCACGTGGTCGTCAGCTCGGACGTGCTGAGCGCGATAGGCCACGAGAAGATGCTCCACGAGCTCCAGGACTGTCTCGGCGGCCACTTCGACGTGGAGCACTGCACCTTCCAGCTGGAGCCGGGCGGGCACGCGGAGCACGAGGCGCGCCTCTGTCACTGACGCGCCGCCCCTGAGACTTCCGGGGCTGATGTCGCTGGTGGGGCGCAGTGTGCTGAGGGTGCGCCGGGGTACGCAGCTCTCCGGCGCGCGCCCGCGCCCTGGCTCTCACCGCATGCGCGGGGACGATTTTCGGCCCACCGCGCCGGGCACGATCCCCTCCTGGGTCCCTCTTCCGGTGTCCGAGCGGCGCCGCCGCGCTCCGCGCCACCGCGCGGGACATGCGGGCGCGTCGCGAAGTGCCGGGAGTGCCGGATTCGTACGGCAGACTTGGGGCGCGAAGACCGATGTGAAGGATGGGTATGCCGATCACACCTGCCACCGCGACGCACAGCCCGTCGAGCGGCACCGCAGACGCGATTTTGCTGGAACTGGTCGACGAGGACGGCGTGACGATCGGCACCGCGGAGAAGCTCGCCGCCCATCAGCCACCCGGGCAGTTGCACCGCGCGTTCTCCGTGTTCCTCTTCGACGAGTACGGCCGGCTGCTGCTCCAGCAGCGGGCGCTGGGCAAGTACCACTCCCCCGGTGTGTGGTCGAACACCTGCTGCGGCCACCCCTACCCCGGTGAGGCGCCCTTCGCGGCGGCGGCGCGGCGGACCTTCGAGGAACTCGGCGCCTCCCCGTCCCTGCTGGCCGAGGCGGGCACGGTCCGCTACAACCACCCGGACCCGGAGTCCGGTCTGGTGGAGCAGGAGTACAACCACCTCTTCGTCGGGATGGTGCAGGCCGTGCTGCGGCCGGATCCCCAGGAGGTGGCGTCGACGGCGTTCGTGACCCCGCCCGAGCTGGCGGAGCGGCACGCCAAGGACACCTTCTCGTCCTGGTTCATGACCGTCCTGGACGCGGCCCGGCCGGCGATCAGGGAGCTGACCGGCACGTCGGCCGGCTGGTGACGACCGACCCTCGGGCCCTCTAGGGGAAACGCACGGGTTTGAGTGGCAGGGTGGCCCAGATCACCTTGCCGCCGCTCGCGGTGTGGTCGACCTCGCACACCCCGCCCGCCTCCCGGGTGATCTCCCGCACCAGCAGCAGTCCGCGGCCGCCGGTCCGGCCGTGGTCGGTCTCCAGTGCGGTCGGCCGGTACGGGTGGTTGTCCTCCACGGCCACGCGCAGCCATTCGGCACCGACGGCCAGTTCGACGGCGATGGTCGGTGAGAGCACCGCCGCGTGCTTCACGGCGTTCGTCACCAGCTCCGAGACGATCAGCAGCAGCCCCTGGGCCAGATCGTCCGAGACGGGCACCCCCTGACGCGTCAGCAGGTCCCGTACGGCGTGCCGCGCCTGCGGCACCGAGGCGTCGACCGCCGGTGCGGTGAACCGCCAGACTCCTTCGTACGGCAGCGGATCCGCGGGCCCGGGGCCGAGGGGCGCCGCGCCGCCCTCTGGACGTGGGCCGAACCCACGCCCGTCGTTGTCCATCGTCCGGTCGCCACCCTCGCGCTCGATTGTCGCCACACCCCGAGTGTTGGTAAGGATGCGCTCCCTACCCCAGAGCTGAACAGAAGTCAGCAACTATCGAGCGCTTATGACCGTTGGCGTATGACACGGTCAGTTGTGGGACTGGTCCTGTCCCTGTTGTGCCGTCTCGGCGAACTATTCGGGTTGTACGGGTTTGGCATCCGGATAGCATCCGGCGCATGGAGCCGCAGTTGCTGTACAGCGTGACCGACTCGGTCGCGACGGTCGTCATCCGCCATCCCGAGAAGCGCAACGCCATGACGGCCGCGATGTGGCGTTCCCTGCCGCCGCTGCTGGAGCGGCTCGCGGGCGATCCGGTCGTGCGGGCGCTGGTGCTCACCGGCGAGGGCGGGACGTTCTGCGCCGGGGCCGACATCTCGACGCTGCGGGGCTCGCCGGAGGAGGCGCAGCGGCTGGCCGTGGAGGCGGAGGAGGCGCTCGCCGCGTTCCCGAAGCCGACGCTGGCGGCCGTGCGCGGGCACTGTGTGGGCGGCGGGGCGCAGTTGGCGGCGGCCTGTGATCTGCGGTTCGCCGAGGAGGGGGCGCTCTTCGGCGTGACGCCCGCGAAGCTCGGCATCGTCTATCCGGCGTCGTCGACCAGGCGGCTGGTGTCCCTGGTCGGCCCGGCCACCGCCAAGTACCTGCTGTTCTCGGGAGAACTGATCGACGCGGAGCGGGCGCTGCGCACCGGCCTGGCCGACGAGGTGCTGCCCGAGGGCCAACTGGGCCGGCGGGTGGCCGAGTTCACCCGGATCCTGGTGTCCCGTTCGCAGCTGACGCAGGCCGCGGCCAAGGAGTTCGCGAACGGCCGCACGGACCGCGACGCGCACTGGGCCGCACGGGCGCGCGAGAGCGGCGACACCGCGGAGGGCGTCGCCGCGTTCCTGGAGCGCAGGCAGCCGCGGTTCGGCTGGAGTGCGCCTACGCCAGGATGACGTCGGCGTGCGACCGGAGCAGTTCGACGATGTGCGTGGGCGCCTTCTCGGGTGATCCGGCGTCGTAGGGCGGCTGCGGGTCGTACTCGGTGGCGAGCTGGACGATCTGCGCGTGGTCGTCGCCGGCGATCCGGCCGAGCAGCGTCAGTCCCATGTCGATGCCGGAGGAGACGCCGGCGGCGGTGACGTACTTGCCGTCGGTGACGACCCGCTCCCCCGTCGGCTCGGCGCCGTGGCGCTTCAGCTCCTCCAGGGCCAGCCAGTGAGAGGTCGCGCGGCGCCCCTGGAGGAGTCCGGCGGCGGCGAGCAGCAGGGAGCCGGTGCACACGGACGTCGTCCAGGTGCTGGTGGCGTCGGCGGTACGCAGCCAGGCGAGCAGGGGTCCGTCCGCCGCCGAGGGGAGCGGGCCCGGGCCGCCGGGGACCACGATGATGTCGGGATTCGGCACGTCGGCCAGGGTCCGTTCGGCGAGGAACGCGAGGTTCCGGGAGTCGTTCCGTACGGGGCCGGTCTTCTCGGCGACGAAGACGGTCTCCGCGTCCGGGAGCCGGCCGAGGGTCTCATAGGGGCCGATGGCGTCGAGGGCGGTGAAGCCGTCGTAGAGGGCGATGGCGATCTGCATGGGTCCCTTTCGTCGGTTCGGCGGGGCTCAGGGGGTGGTCGCCGGGCGGAAGCGGCGGCGGTACTCGGCCGGGGGCGTGCCCAGAGCCTTGACGAAGGCCCGGCGCATGGCCTCGGGAGTGCCGTAGCCGCTGGTGCGGGAGATCTCCTCGATGCCGTCGGCGGTGTCCTCCAGCAGCCGGCGGGCGTGTTCGAGGCGGACCCGGTCCACGTACCGGCCCGGCGTCGTACCGGTCTCGGACCGGAAGGCGCGGGCGAAGTGGCGGGGCGACAGACGGGCGCGGGCGGCGAGGGCCTCGACGGAGAGGTCGGCGTCGGGGCGTTCGGTGATGAAGCGCTGGATGTCCCTCAAGGGCTCGCGGTGTGCGGTCTGGGCCGCGAGCTGGGCGCTGAACTGGGCCTGGTTCCCGGGCCGGCGCAGGAACACGACAAGGTGGCGCGCGATGGTGAGGGCGGCGTCCCGGCCCAGGTCCTCCTCCACCAGGGCGAGGGCGAGGTCGATGCCGGCGGTGACACCGGCCGACGTGGCGATGTGTCCGTCGCGTACGTAGACGGGGTCGGGGTCGATCTCGACGCCCGGGTGGTCACGGGCGAGCCGGTCGCAGTACGCCCAGTGGGTCGTGGCCCGGCGGCCGTCCAGCAGGCCCGCTGCGGCGAGCACGGCCGCGCCGGTGCACACGGAGACGAGCCGGGCGGCGCGCGGCCCGTGCTCGCGTACCCAGCCGACCAGGCGCGGGTCGGGGCACAGGGAGCCCGTTCCGCCGGGGACGAGGAGGATGTCCGGGTCGGGCGCGGTGACCAGGGACACGTCGGGCACGAGGGTCAGACCGCTGGTGGTCCGTACGGGCGCGCCGTCGAGGGACGCCGTGCGGATCCGGTACGCGCCCGGTGAGAGCAGGTCCGCGCCCGCGAAGACCTCCACGGGCCCGGTGACGTCGAGACTCTGCACGCCCTCGAAGAGGACGGCGAGAACGGTACGCGGGGCCATGCCGTCGATTCTTCGGCGGCCCAGAGGGTGGCCGCAATGACGAGTTCCCCACCTTTTCGGCCATGAGAGACGCGGCCATGGAAGGCATACCAAGCGGTTGGTAACCTGCCGGGCATGACGACTGCCGCCCTTGAGCCGCGCGCCGGCCGACGCTGCCACAATGTGCTCAACTCCCTGCACTCCACGCACTACTTCTCGCCCGATGTGGGCAGGGAACTGGGTGCTGTCGGCGTCACCGACCCCCGGGCCGTGAACTTCGCCGTGCGCGCCGCCGCCCTCGGGCCGGTCGGGGCCGGGGCGGTGGCCGCGGCCTTCTACAACTACAAGTACGAGCTCGTGGCCCGGCACGTGCCGGCGGTGTGGGAGACCGCGACGCCCGGCCAGGTGCTGGCGGCACGCGTGCGTGCGGTCGACGCGACGCTGCGCCGTCTGCTGGGCGAAGAGGCCGTGGCGTCGGCCGAGATGGCCGAGGCCGCGCGGCTCGCACTGCGCGCCGCCGAGGCCTGTTCGCGCGGGGCGCGGCCCCTGTACGCCGCCCATGCCGACCTGCCCGTCCCCGAGGAGCCGCATCTCGCGTACTGGCACGCCGCGACCCTGTTGCGCGAGCACCGGGGCGACGGGCATCTGGCCGTGCTGATGTCCGCGGGGCTGGACGGGCTTGAGGCCATGGTGACCCACACGGCGACGGGCAAGGGCATGACACCGAAGTGGGTCTTCGGCACCCGCGGCTGGAGCCAGGAGGACTGGGACGCGGCGACGGACCGGCTGCGTGAGCGCGGGCTGCTGGATGCCGCCGGCGAGCTCACCGAGCGCGGTGTCGCCCTGCGCGAGGAGATCGAGCAGGAGACGGACCGCCTGGACCGGGCCCCGTACGAGCACCTGGGCGCGGAGGGGGTGGCCCGGCTGACCGAGTTGGGGGCGGCGTTCGCGCAGGCCGCGCTCAAGGCCGGGGCGTATCCGGCGAATCTGCTCGGCAAGCGCTGACCGGGCGCTGTCCGCGACCCCCGGTACAGGTGTTCGGCCGTGACGCATGGTGAGGTCTTGGCGAGGTACCCGGTCTCTCCCGGCCACTGCGGTCGGGAGAGGAGAAAGGGGAATCACGTGTTCCGTGCCATTGCAGACGTGCTGCGCCAGATCGGCGGCGCCATCGCCACCGTCGTGACGCTGCCCTTCCGGGCGCTGGCCCGGCTTTTCGGCGGCGCTTCGTCCTCCACCCGCAGCCGCAGGGTCTGAGCGGCGGCGCCCGAGCCGCGGGGTGTGACCGCGGGTCCTGACAAGAACCGTCCCGACCTGCCCGGTGCCGCCCTGACCCCGACTGTCGGTGTCACCTGCCACAATTGCCGCGCAACCTCAGTGGAGAAGGCGGTACGGGATCGTGACGACACCCGGGACCCTCGCAGCAGGGTCCATCGAAGGCAGGATCGCCGAGGAGCTCGGCGTACGGGAGCGGCAGGTCAGGGCTGCCGTGGAGCTGCTCGACAGCGGTTCTACGGTGCCCTTCATCGCCCGCTACCGCAAGGAAGCGACCGAGATGCTCGACGATGCGCAACTGCGCACCGTCGAGGAGCGGCTGCGCTATCTGCGGGAGCTGGAGGAGCGTCGGACGGCGATCCTGGACTCGGTGCGCGAGCAGGGCAAGCTCACCGAGGAGCTGGAGGCGCGGATCCGGGGCGCGGAGACCAAGGCGCGCCTGGAGGACATCTACCTCCCGTTCAAGCCCAAGCGGCGCACCAAGGCGCAGATCGCGCGTGAGGCCGGTCTCGAGCCGCTGGCGGAGGGGCTGCTCGGCGATCCGTCCGTCGAGCCCCTCGCCGCGGCCGCCGCGTTCGTCGACGCCGACAAGGGCGTGGCCGATCCGCAGGCGGCCCTCGACGGCGCCCGGGCGATCCTCACCGAGCGGTTCTCGGAGGACGCCGACCTGATCGGCGAGCTGCGCGAGCGCATGTGGGTGCGCGGGCGGCTGGCCGCCAGGGTGCGGGAGGGCAAGGAGGAGGCGGGCGCGAAGTTCGCCGACTACTTCGACTTCGCCGAGCCGTTCACGGAGCTCCCCTCGCACCGCATCCTGGCGATGCTGCGCGGCGAGAAGGAGGAGGTCCTCGACCTCGTCCTGGAGCCCGAGGAGCCGACCGACGGCCCGTCGTCGTACGAGGGGATGGTCGCGCACCGGTTCCAGATCGCCGACCGGGGCCGCCCCGGCGACAAGTGGCTGCTGGACACGGTCCGCTGGGCCTGGCGCACCCGCATCCTCGTCCACCTCGGCATCGACCTCCGGCTGCGGCTGCGCACGGCCGCCGAGGACGAGGCGGTGCGGGTCTTCGCGGCCAACCTGCGCGATCTGCTCCTCGCCGCCCCGGCGGGCACGCGCGCGACGCTCGGCCTCGACCCGGGTTTCCGTACGGGTGTGAAGGTCGCCGTCGTCGACGCGACCGGCAAGGTCGTCGCCACCGACGTCATCCACCCGCACGTCCCGGCCAACCGGTGGGACGAGGCCATCGCCAAGCTGGCCCGGCTCGCGAAGGAGCACGCGGTCGAGCTGATCGCCATCGGCAACGGCACGGCGTCCCGTGAGACCGACAAGCTCGCCGGGGAACTGATCACCAAGCACCCGGAGCTGAAGCTCACGAAGGTGATGGTGTCCGAGGCCGGCGCGTCCGTGTACTCGGCGTCCGCCTTCGCCTCGCAGGAGCTGCCCGACATGGACGTGTCGCTGCGCGGCGCCGTGTCGATCGCGCGGCGGCTCCAGGACCCGCTGGCCGAGCTGGTGAAGATCGACCCGAAGTCGATCGGTGTCGGCCAGTACCAGCACGACCTGTCCGAGGTGAAGCTGTCGCGTTCGCTGGACGCGGTGGTGGAGGACTGTGTGAACGGCGTGGGCGTGGACGTCAACACGGCGTCGGCCCCGCTGCTCGCCCGGGTCTCCGGCATCACCTCCGGGCTCGCCGAGAACATCGTGGCGCACCGGGACGCCAACGGCCCGTTCAAGTCCCGCGGTGAGCTGAAGAAGGTGGCGCGGCTGGGCCCGAAGGCCTACGAGCAGTGCGCGGGCTTCCTGCGGATCCGCGGCGGTGACGACCCGCTGGACGCGTCCAGCGTGCACCCGGAGGCGTACCCGGTGGTCCGGCGCATGGTGAAGACCGCCGGGCAGGAGGTCGCGGGGCTCATCGGCAACACGGCGGTGCTGCGCTCGCTGAAGCCGCAGGACTTCGTGGACGAGACGTTCGGTCTGCCGACGGTCACCGACATCCTCAAGGAGCTGGAGAAGCCCGGCCGCGACCCGCGTCCGGCCTTCAAGACGGCCGCCTTCAAGGAGGGCGTGGAGAAGATCTCAGACCTGTCGTCCGGGATGATCCTGGAGGGCGTCGTGACGAACGTCGCCGCGTTCGGCGCGTTCGTGGACGTCGGGGTCCACCAGGACGGTCTGGTGCACGTCTCCGCGATGTCGAAGACGTTCGTCAAGGACCCGCGGGACGTGGTGAAGCCCGGGGACATCGTCAAGGTGAAGGTCCTCGACGTCGACATCCCGCGCAAGCGGATCTCGCTGACGCTGCGCCTGGACGACGAGGCGGCCCCGCAGGGGCAGGGCGGCTCGGGCGAGCGCCGGCAGCGGGGCGGGCGTCCGCCGCAGCAGCGCCAGGGCGGCGGCGCCGGACGCCGTGGTGGCGGTTCACGCCAGGCGCCTCCGCCCGCCAACGGGGCGATGGCCGACGCGTTGCGCCGGGCCGGACTGGTCGACCCGGGGAAGGGTCGCCCCTGACGGCTCCGACTTGTGGTTGTGGGGGGGCTGCGGGGCCGTTGCGGCTGGTCGCGCAGTTCCCCGCGCCCCTCGTGAAGGGGCGCTTCGCGCCCTTCACTCTCGTGCCGCAGTCGTGGAGTACCCACCTGGCCAGTCGGCTGACGGCCCGTCAGCGCTCGGTCACCTTGCCGTCGGCCACCTCGAGGCGGCGCGTGACGTGTACGGCGTCGAGCATGCGGCGGTCGTGGGTGACCAGCAGGAGGGTGCCCTCGTAGGAGTCGAGCGCGGACTCCAGCTGCTCGATGGCGGGCAGGTCGAGGTGGTTGGTCGGCTCGTCGAGGACCAGGAGGTTGACGCCGCGGCCCTGGAGCAGCGCGAGGGCGGCTCTGGTGCGCTCGCCCGGGGAGAGGGTCGCCGCGGGGCGCAGGACGTGGTCCGACTTGAGGCCGAACTTGGCCAGGAGGGTGCGGACCTCGGCCGGTTCGGTGTCCGG
The DNA here is from genome assembly GCF_056430805.1 of Streptomyces sp. NPDC045955. NCBI lineage: Bacteria > Bacillati > Actinomycetota > Actinomycetes > Kitasatosporales > Streptomycetaceae > Streptomyces > Streptomyces sp. NPDC045955. The sequence goes on along the minus strand of NZ_JBWKKY010000003.1, from coordinate 165,112 downwards.
GACGGCCGCGCGGAAGGCGTCCATCAAGGGCTCCTGGCCGTGGAACAGCTTGCGGGCCTGGTCGACCTCGCCGAGCAGGACGCCCGAGCCGAGCGCCGCGTGCCCGGCGTCGAGCGGGACGCGGCCGAGCAGGGCGGCGAGCAGGGTGGACTTGCCGGCGCCGTTCGCGCCCGTCACCGCGACCCGGTCCGCCCAGTCGATCTGGAGGGACACCGGGCCGAGGACGAAGCCGCCGCGGCGCACCTCGGCGTCCCGCAGGGTCGCCACGACGGCGCCCGAGCGCGGGGCCGACGCGATCTCCATGCGCAGTTCCCACTCCTTGCGGGGCTCCTCGACGACGTCCAGCCGTTCGATCATGCGCTGGGTCTGCCGGGCCTTCGCGGCCTGCTTCTCGCTGGCCTCGCTGCGGAACTTGCGGCCGATCTTGTCGTTGTCGTTGCCCGCCTTGCGGCGCGCGTTCTTCACGCCCTTGTCCATCCAGGAGCGCTGCATCTGCGCGCGGTCCTGGAGGGCCGCCCTCTTGTCGGCGTACTCCTCGAACTCGTCGCGGGCGTGCCTGCGCGCGACCTCCCGCTCCTCCAGATAGGCCTCGTAACCACCGCCGTAGAGGTTGATCTGCCGCTGGGCGAGGTCGAGTTCGAGGACCTTGGTGACCGTGCGGGTGAGGAACTCGCGGTCGTGGCTGACGACCACCGTCCCGGCGCGCAGGCCGCTCACGAAGCGTTCGAGGCGCTCCAGGCCGTCCAGGTCGAGGTCGTTGGTGGGCTCGTCGAGGAGGAAGACGTCGTAGCGGGACAGCAGCAGGGAGGCAAGGCCGGCACGGGCGGCCTGGCCGCCGGACAGCGACGTCATCAGCTGGTCGAGATCGACCGCGAGGCCCAGGGAGTCGGCGACCTCCTCGGCGCGTTCGTCGAGGTCGGCGCCGCCGAGTCCGAGCCAGCGCTCCAGGCTCGTGGCGTAGGCGTCGTCGGCGCCGGGCGCCCCGTCGACCAGGGCCTGGGTCGCCTCGTCCATGGTCCGCTGGGCCTCGGCGACGCCGGTGCGGCGGGCCAGGAACGCCCGTACGGTCTCGCCGGGGCGGCGGTCCGGCTCCTGTGGCAGGTGGCCGACGGTGGCGGTGGGCGGGGACAGGCGCAGCTCGCCCTGCTCGGGGGCGGTGAGTCCGGCGAGCATCCTGAGCAGGGTGGACTTGCCGGCGCCGTTGGCTCCGACCAGGCCGATCACGTCGCCGGGCGCGACGACGAGGTCGAGTCCGGCGAACAGGGAGCGGTCGCCGTGGCCGGCGGCGAGGTTCTTGGCGACGAGGGTGGCAGTCATCAGACCGCGATCCTAACGGCCGTCCCGGGCGTTCCGCGGCCGGGTTTCAGGGGGTCACGGCCGTCGCCAGCACGCTGGTGGCGGTGCGCGCCACCAGGAAGGACTGTCCCTTCACCGCCTTGGTGTCCAGGGCGATGCGGTGGCGGCCCGGTTCCAGGACGCCGTCGAAGATCTCGTGGGTGTGGGTGCGGGAGAACCGGTCGAGGCGGTACGCGGTGAGGGTGACCCGGCAGGCGGAGGTGACCTCGACGTCGGCCTCTCCGTCGGTGGCGGTCAGGCCGGCGAGGCGGCGCTGCTCCACGGGGCTGCGGTCCAAGGCGTGTTCGATCTGGGCGACGAGGAGGGGGATGATCGGGGCGAGGCCGTCGACGTACGCGACGGGGATTGCGGCGCGTTCGAAGGCGCGGCGGACGGCGGCACGTTCGCGCTCGTCGGTCCCGCGGCCGAAGGCGACGGCGCCGTAGCCGCGCAGTTCGTCGGCGGGCACGTGGTCGGCGTCGTGGGCGATGTCGGCGCCCACTCCGATGGTGCGCAGCGCCGCGGCGAGCCTGGCGAGGACGGCGACGCGGGCGCCGATCAGCAGGACGCGGCGGCGGGTGCCCGGGAGGGAGCCGTTCAGCAGGGCGCTCAGCGCCGCGCGGTACTCGGCACCGCGGAAGCGGAACGGGCCGATGCCGTGGTAGCCGTTGAGCTCCAGGTCGGCGTGTTCGTCGGTCTGCCAGGCGAAGTCCCGCCAGATGACGTCCTCGCCGTCCCGCTGGATGACGGCGGTGACGGCGCCGCAGGCCAGGTCCTCGCACTCGGGACAGCCGTAGACCACGTACCGGCCGCCGGGCAGCGGTGCCGGGCTTTCCAGGAGCAGGCTGCGGACCTGCGCGGTGAAGATCGCGGGGGGTACGTCGGAGGCGAGCGGGGAGACCGCGTCGAGGTCCGAGAGCCGGAACAGCAGCGGGCGCCCGTCGACGATGAAGTCCACGAAGTCCCGGTGGACCTGGTAACCACCGTCGGTGAGGACTGAGCCGGCCCGCATCGCGGGTGCCAGGCCGAAGGTCGTGTACGCGGCACACATACGGTGAGTATCCCCACACCGCGGGTGATGTGAGCACGGCATGACACATTCCGCTACGGTCCGGGCATGGTTGCTGAGCGCGGTGGCGAGATCGTGGTGGTCGGTGGCGGGGTGGTCGGGCTGACGACCGCGGTGGTTCTCGCCGAGCGGGGGCGGCGGGTACGGGTGTGGACGCGGGACCCCGTCGAGGCGACGACGTCGGCGGTCGCGGGAGCGCTGTGGTGGCCGTACCGGATCGAGCCTCTCGCGCTGGCGCGGGACTGGGCGCTGCGGTCGCTGGAGGTGTACGAGGAGCTGGCCGCGGGGTCCGGGGCGAGCGGCGTGCGCCTGGTCGAAGGGGTACTGGGCGAGACGCGTCTCGACGAGGTCGACGGGTGGCTGACGGGGCGGGTGCCGGAGCTGCGGGCGACCACGCCCGCGGAGTACGCGGGGTCGGGGCTCCGGGCGCGGTTGCCGCTCCTCGACATGCCGGTTCATCTGCCGTGGCTGCGGGAGCGGTTGGCGGCGGCGGGCGGTGTGGTCGAGGCTCGTGCGGTGTCCGGGTTCGCGGATGCCGACGCGCCGGTCGTGGTCAACTGCACGGGGCTCGCCGCGCGGGAGCTGGTGCCAGATCCGTCCGTGCGGCCCGTGCGCGGGCAGTTGGTCGTCGTGGAGAACCCGGGGATCGACACCTGGCTGGTCTCCACCGACGCGGCCGGCGCGTACGCGTACATGTTCCCGCAGCCGGGCGGGCTCGTCCTCGGCGGTACGGCGGAGGAGGACGCGTGGTCGCTGGAGCCCGACCCCGCGACGGCCGAGGCGATCATCCGCCGCTGTGCGGCGCTGCGGCCGGAGATCGCCGGGGCGCGGGTACTGGAACACCGGGTAGGGCTGCGCCCGACCCGCCCGGCCGTGCGCCTGGAGCGCGACACCCTGCCGGACGGCCGTCTGCTGATCCACAACTACGGCCACGGCGGTGCGGGCGTGACGGTGGCCTGGGGGTGCGCGGAGGAGGCCGCGCGGCTGGTCGGCTAGGACCGCCTGCCGACCGCCTGCCGTGAGCTGCCGGAACTGGGCTGCTTGACCTGGGCCGCTGAGCCTGGGCCGCTGAGCCTGGGCCGCTGGACCTCGACGCCCCCGGCCGGTGGCGGCCGGGGGCGTCGAGGTCAAGCGGCTGGGGCGGTCGGGTCAGTGCTTGCCGATCGGGTCTCCCTCCACGTCCGGGCCGCGGCCCGGGCCGACGCGGAACTCGAACTCGCCGTCGTACTTCTTGTGGCCTTCCATGACGGCCATTTCGACGGCCTCGGATCCCATCTGCTCACGCACGATCACCGGGTCGCGGCGAAGGTCGCGCATCAGGGCGACACACATGAAGATCATCACGATGACGAACGGCGCCGCCGCGAGGATCGTGAGGTTCTGCAGACCGGTCAGCGCGTCGCCCTGGCCGCTGCCGACCAGGAGCATGATCGCGGCCACCGCACCGGTGACCACGCCCCAGAACACCACCACGAACCGGCCCGGTTCGAGCGCGCCCTTCTGCGACAGGGTGCCCATGACGATCGAGGCCGCGTCGGCGCCCGAGACGAAGAAGATGCCGACGAGGACCATCACGAGCAGGCTCGTGACGGTCGCGATGGGGAACTGCTGGAGCACGCCGAAGAGCTGCCCCTCCGGGGTGGTCTCCTTGCCGAGCTGTCCCTGCTCCTGCATCTTCATCGCCGAGCCACCGAAGATCGCGAACCAGATCAGGCTGACCGTGCTGGGCACGAGGATGACACCGCCGACGAACTGGCGGATCGTGCGGCCCCGGCTGATGCGGGCGATGAACATGCCGACGAAGGGCGTCCAGGAGATCCACCACGCCCAGTAGAAGACCGTCCAGCTGCCCAGCCAGTCGGCGACGCCCTCGCCACCGCTCGCCTCGGTCCGGCCGGCCAGCTGGGGCAGGTCGCCGAGGTAGGCGAAGACGGAGGTGGGCAGCAGGTCGAGGACGATGATGGTCGGGCCGGCCACGAACACGAACAGGGCGAGCACCAGCGCCAGCACCATGTTGGTGTTGGACAGCCACTGGATGCCCTTCTCCACACCGGAGATCGCGGACGCGACGAAGGCCAGGGTGAGCACCGCGATGATCGTGACGAGCAGCCCGGTGCTCACCTTGTCCATCCACTTCAGCTCCTGCACACCGGAGCCGATCTGGAGCGCGCCGAGGCCCAGCGAGGCGGCGGAGCCGAAGACGGTCGCGATGATCGCGAGGATGTCGATGGCCCGGCCGATGCCGCCGTTGGCGTTCTTCGTGCCGATGAGCGGGGTGAAGACGGCGCTGATGGTCTGGCGGCGCCGCCGGCGGAAGGTGCTGTAGGCGATGGCGAGGCCGACCACCGCGTAGATCGCCCATGGGTGGAGCGTCCAGTGGAACAGGGTGGTGGCCATGGCCGTCTCCATGCGCTCACCGGAGTCGGCCGGGTCGGTGCCCGGCGGGGCCGTCGAGTAGTGCGACAACGGCTCGCTCACGCCGTAGAACATCAGGCCGATGCCCATGCCGGCGCTGAACATCATCGCGACCCAGGACACCGTGCGGAACTCGGGTTCCTCGCCCTCCGCACCGAGGTGGATACGGCCGTAGCGGCTGATCGCGAGCCACAGGGCGAACACGACGAAGCCGGAGGCCGCGAGCATGAACGCCCAGCCGCCGTTGTGCATCAGCCCGCTGAGCATGCTGGTGGAGACGTCTTCGAGCGAGTCGGTCGCCGCCGCTCCCCAGACCACGAAGGCGAGGGTGAGCACGGCCGTGACCCCGAAGACAATTCGGTCGGTTTTAGGACGTTCCTGACCGGGGAGGCCCGCTTCCGAACCCGGAAGCGCGGCCCCCACTTGGTGGTCGCTCTCACTTGGTCGGTCGTGCGTCACAGGCGGCACCTTTCATCGGGACGTAGGAGGAACGTAAGTCCTCCGTAACGCCCCTACCACGTGTGGCGCAATTTCACCCCCCTCAACATGGCGTTTCCGGATTCCCTGCCGTCAGGTGGTACGTTGCGCGCTCGTCGAGCAGCAGCGGCACGAGCGCCCGCAGAGACTGGCGCAGGGGCACGAGCACACCCTCCGCGTCCTGGCGTACGCGCACGCCGTGCAGCGCGAGTTCGTCTCCCACCTCGGCGAACTGCTCGGCCGTGAGCCGGTAGCCGCAGGGCGGGTTCTGGATCACCTCGGCCGGTTCGGGCGTGTCGTTGTCGGCGCCGCCGACGTAGACCGGGCCGTGGGTGGCGTAGCCCGCGAGCCGGGCCCTGCCCGTCGCCGCCTCGACCGCACCGCGCCGCTGGTCGGTATATCCGAACAGGCCACCCAGTGCGCCCAGTTGGGAGGTGACACGGCGGCGGTTGTTCAGCGCCTCGTCCGCCTTCTCGGCCTCGGTGAGCGGATCGACACGGCTCTCGATGAGCAGGCCGATGCCGTGTTTGATGCCGGACATATTGCGCATGATGCGCTCCTGGCCGTCTCCGGCGACCTGTTTGACCGGCTCGCCGGTCTCGGGGTCGGTCCAGATGCCGTAGGTGCCGGTCGAGTGGCCGGCCCGCTGCGCCGCGGGGCGGACGTACTTCTCGGAGAGGATCTTCGCCTCGTCGTGGACCGCCTCGTGGGTGTTGAGGTTGCGCGGCCACAGGTCGAAGAGGTCCTTGTCGTAGTACGGCGGTGTGGCGCCGTACTCGTGCAGGTCGTAGACGAGGTCGGGACGCTGGTCGCGCAGGAGCTTCGCCAGCGCACGGCCTTCGGCGGTCCGGAGCGCCAGGTGGTCGCGGTTGATGTCCACGCCGTCGCTGTTGCCCCGGGTGCCGGCGGCCCGGCCGTCGGGGTTGGCGGTGGGCACGACGAGGACCGTGGTGCGGTCCAGGAAGCGCCGGGTGCGGCTGTCACGGGCGTACGCGAGGTCGCGGACAGTGGTCAGACAGGCCTCGCGGCCGGAGGGCTCGTCGCCGTGCTGGCTGCACACGAGCAGCACCCTGTTGGGCGTCGGGTGGGTGCCGATGCGGACCAGCTGGAGCGGGCGGCCCTGCTTCGTGGTACCGAAGCGGGTCAGGGAGACCCTGTTGCTCGACCGGTCGACGGCCTTGAGGAAGTCCTGCTCCTCGGGCTGGCTGGTCCAGCGGGCGCCGTTCGTCTGCTCGAATCCCGTGCGGGGCGGTGAGTCGGCGGCGGCCTGGGCGGGGACGGCGGCCAGGGACGTGGCGACGGCCGCGGCGGTCAGGATCAGGGCTCCGGCTCGGGTCGTGGGGCGGATCACCGGCTTCCCTCCGGGACGCGGTGAGCGGTGCGCGGCTCCCGGACACCGTCCAGGAGCGTGGCGTCGGGGATGGCGGTCGCGGCGCCCGCGGTGGCGCGGGCGAAGGCGGTGGCTCCGCCGACGAACGGGACGCGCGCCGAGGTGCGGGACAGGTCGACGGTCAGCCTGGGCTTGTCCGCGGGAGGGTCGATGAGGCCCTTGTCGGTGCCCGCGACGATCAGCGCCAGGCGGTGCCCCTCGGGGACGACGTGGTCGGTCGCCGCCAGGTCGAGGGTGATGGTGTACCGCTTGCCCGGGGTGAGCGGGGCGCCCGTCAGGTCGGAGGCGTGGTTGCCGAGATCGGCCCAGCCGCGGCTGACGATCGTGTAGCCGACGTCGGCGGTCTTCGCCTTCGTCTCCTTGAAGCAGGAGCTGTCGCCGGCGGTGCTCGCGCCCCAGCAGGTGCGGTCGGTGAGGGTGGTGATGCCCTCGCCCCGGTCGGCGTAGTCGCGGATGGTGGCCGGGCCGATGTCCACGAGGACGGCGGAGAGATGGGCCGTCGGGGTGGAGGGCGTCGTGGTGACGGTGACCTCGGAGGAGCCGGACAGGCGCAGGTCGCGGCTGAGCGGCCGGGTGACGAAACCGGCCTTCTCCGGTGTCGGCTTGTCGATCCGCGCGGCCCAGTCGGTCTCACTCAGCGCCGGGTCGTCGGCGAAGGTCTCGTTCCCGTGGCCGCGGTGCAGGCCGAGGCTGCCGACGCCGGCCTGGGTACCCCGGCCGGGGCGCAGGGTGGCGGCGCGGGTGCCGCTCGGCGGCCAGGTCCGGGAGGTGGTCCACTGGTCGGGCGCGCGTTCGATGTCGGCCATGGGCTCGCGGTCGATGCCGTTGTCGTAGCCCATGAGTTCGTGGTCGAACCAGCGGTGGAGGGTCTCGACCCAGCTCGCGCGGCGGAAGTCGAAGGGGTCGACGTGGCCCGTCCGGGAGAGCCAGATCTTGCGCTCGACGCCGTTCTTCGCGAGGGCGTTCCACCACTGCCCGACGTGCTTCATCCGCACGTTGAGGTCCTGTGTGCCGTGCACGAGGAAGACGCTGGCCTTGACCTTCCGCGCGGCCCTGACGTAGTCGCGCTCGGTCCACAGCGGGGTCCAGTCGCCGGTGCGCGGGGCCCCGTCGACGAGCTTGCGCTGGACCGCGGCGCACTTGGCCCGGGCGCCCGGGCTGTTGACGTAGTCGGACAGCCATTCGGGGCCGGAGTCGTAGAGCGGGGCGCCCTGCTGGAAGTAGTAGTCGTACCAGGAGGAGATGGCACTGATCGGGACGATGGTCTTCAGGCCCTCGACGCCGGTCGCGGCGACGCCGTTGGCGATGGTGCCGTCCCAGCTCTTGCCGATCATGCCGGTCCTGCCGTTGCTCCAGGCAGCCTTGGCGCGGGTGGTACCGGTGCGGGTCGTGTAGGCCTTGGCGCGGCCGTTGAGCCAGTCGACGACGGCCTTCGCGGACTGGATGTCGGAGCGGCCGCCGACGTCGACGCACCCGTCGGAGCGATTGGTTCCGGCCAGGTCGACACCGACGAAGGCGTAGCCGCGGGGCACGAAGTAGTTGTCGTAGTACAGCGGCATCTGGTTGACGTCGCCGTTCGCGTCGTACGTCTTCTTCTGGCTCTCGTTGCCGCGCCCGCAGCAGGAGTAGTACGGGCTGGCGTCCATGATGACGGGGACCTTGCGGCCCTGCCGGGCGGGTTCGCGGGGGCGGACGATGTCCACGGCGACCCGGTCGGCCTTGCCGTCGCGGTCGCCGTCGAGTCCGGTGTCCACCCAGACGGCCTCGCGGATGGCGTTCTCGTACGAGTGGACGGGCCGGCTCTCACGCGGGGCGGCTTCTGCCGCGGCCGGGGTGAGCAGGGTGGCCATCAGGGCGGCCGTGGCCGCCGTCGCGAGCGGTCTCCAGGTCGTGAAGCGCGTGCGTTTCGGCATGCGGCGGACGCTACATCGGTGAACTCCCGTTCAGAAGAGGGCAGCTGATGGACCGGCGTGTCCGGGGCGGCCCTCTGGGTCCGGTGTCTCATGTCGGCCGAATGGCGATCGTGTGACAGCAGGGGCCATGGACATGATCAGAGGCACAGGGAGTCAATAAGCTCCGGACAGACTTCGGGACCCTACGACTTGGAGTGTTGCGTGCACCGCAGAATCATCGCGCCGGGAGCCCTGGTCGCGGCCGTTCTCCTGCTGGCGATCCCGGCATCGGCCGCGCCCCACTCCCCCGGCGCGCCGGGTGTCGGTGACCCCTACTACCCGGCCTACGGCAACGGCGGATACGACGTCTCCCACTACGACCTGAGGCTGAAGTACCAGCCGGCCACGGACGAGCTCGAGGGCACGGCGACCCTCGTGGCCCGCACCACTCAGGACCTGTCCAGCTTCAACCTGGACTTCCTGCTGGACGTCGGCGAGGTGCGCGTCAACGGCGCGAAGGCGTCGTTCCGGACGTCGGGCGAGCACGAGCTGGAGATCACGCCGAAGACCCCGCCGGCCAAGGGCACACCCCTCACGGTCGTCGTGCGCTACCGCGGCGTGCCGTCGTCGAAGAAGGCGTACGGCTTCACGAGCTGGCACCGCACCCCGGACGGGGGCGTCGCGGCGAACGAGCCCGAGGCGGCGGCATGGTGGTTCCCGAGCAACGACCACCCGCTCGACAAGGCCACCTACGACGTGTCCGTGCAGGTCCCCGACGGCACGCAGGCCATCTCCAACGGCACGCTCCAGTCGACGAGTTCACGTCTCGGCTGGACCCGCTGGAACTGGCGCTCCGACAAGCCGCAGGCCACGTACCTCGCCACGCTCGCGGTCGGGAAGTTCGACATCACGACCGGCACGACCGAGAGCGGCATCCCGGTCCTCAACGCCTACAGCAAGGATCTGGGCGGCCACGCCGGCGCCGCGCGGGCGAGCATCGAACGAACCGGGGAGATCGCCGACTGGCTGACGGGCTACTTCGGGCCGTACCCCTACGACGCGCTCGGCGGATACGTGCCGAACACGACCACCGGGTACGCGCTGGAGACCCAGACGCGGCCGTACTACAGCCCGCGGCAGTTCGCGAACGGGTCGAACGTCTCCCTCGTCGTCCATGAACTGGCACACCAGTGGTACGGCGACGACGTCTCGCTCAAGCGCTGGAAGGACATCTGGATCAACGAGGGCTTCGCGCGCTACGCGCAGTGGCTGTGGTCCGAGCACGAGGGCGAGGGCACGGCGCAGGAACTCGCCGACTACGTGTACGCATCGCACCCCGCCGACGACCCGTTCTGGACGGTGAAGCCCGGGGACCCTGGTCCCGAGAAACAGTTCGACATCGCGGTGTACGACCGGGGCGCGCTGGCCGTCCAGGCGCTGCGCAACGAGATCGGTGACGAGTCGTTCTTCGCGATCCTCAAGGGCTGGCCGCAGAAGTACGCCCACGGCAACGCGTCGGTCGCCGACTTCCAGCGGTACGCCGAGGAGGTGTCGGGCAAGCCGCTGTCCGCCCTGTTCGACACGTGGCTGTACCAGCCGTCGAAGCCGGGGCTGCCGGCCGCTCGGACCACTGCGGTCGCGAAGGCCGGTGCGGCGGTGACGCAGCCGAAGTCGTGGAAGAAGATCGCGGCGACGAACGGTGTGCATGAGCACGCGGGTGCGAACCATGCGGAGCACGGGCACCACGGGGAGCACGGGCGCTGACGCGCCGCCTCCCGCCCTGCGGTCTACGGTGGGCCCATGCGCGCCGGGTGCGTGGGCCCGGCCCGGCGTGGACCGACGGCTGAGCCGAGGAGCCGACGGCTGACACGAAGGAGCCCGGCGTGCGGAACGTGGCGATCATCGAGGCACCGTTCGTACTCGGGCTGCGTCCGACCGGCGTCGAGGAACTGCCGGACGCACTCCTCGGCGCCGGGCTGGCCGAAGGGCTGGGCGCGGTGCGTGCGGGCCGCGTCGAGCCGCCCCCGTACAACCCGCAGCGGGACCCGGAGACCGGCCTCCTGAACCCCGGCGGCATCGCCGCGTACTCCACCGCGCTCGCCGACACCGTAGGCGATGCCCTCGACGACGGCCGGTTCCCCGTCGTGCTCGGCGGCGATTGCAGCGTGCTGCTCGGCAGTCTGCTCGCGCTGCGACGCCGGGGCCGGCACGGTCTGCTGTTCCTCGACGGACACACCGACTTCTACCAGCCGTCGGCGGAACCGGCCGGTGAGGTGGCCTCCATGGAACTCGCCCTCGCCACCGGGCGCGGCCCGCGCGTGCTGGCCGACCTGGACGGCCGGGGCCCGCTGGTGCGGGACGAGGACGTCGTCGCGCTGGGCTTCCGGGACGCGGAGGAATCGGCGGCGTACGGGATGCAGCCGCTGCCGTCCGGGCTTTACGCGCTGGAGCTGGACACCGTGCGCGCCCTGGGTGCGGGCGAGGCGGCCCGGCGCGCGGCCCGGCTGCTGACCGGCGACGGCGCGGGCGCCGGGTACTGGATCCACCTCGATGTCGACGTGCTGGACGATGCCGTGATGCCCGCCGTCGACCACCGGCTCCCGGACGGGCTGACCTGGCAGGAGCTGGAGACCGTCCTGCGCACGGCCCTGTCCGGCGGCACCGCCGCCGGTCTCACCGTCACGATCTTCAACCCCCGTCTGGATCCCGACGGGGCGATCGCGCAGCGCCTCGGCGACTGTCTGGTGCGGGCGTTCGACAGGGACGGCCAGGGCTGAGCGGGGGCCGGTCAGTCGCCGTGGTCGTACACCGTCACCGCTATCCCCCGCCGTATCAGCCGCTCCTCGATCAGCGGCTCGATCCGGGGCCACTTGCCGCCGGCGAGGCCGCAGCCGATGCGGGGCATGTGGACGGTCGCGCCCAGTTCACCGGCCTTCGCGGCCAGGGCCTCCAGTGCCGTGTCGATCGCCTCGTAGCGGACGGGGACGCCCTTGCTGCCGGTCCTGGTGCCGCGCTGGCCGATCAGGTTGGCCACCCACACGTGCCGCTCGACCTGCACGAACTGCACAGCGCCCAGCCCGAAGTCGTTCCCCGCGCGGCCCCGGTGCCAGGCCCGGTACGCCGCCTCCGGCTCGGGCCAGCGGCGCGATACGGCCAGGACGAAGCCCTTGCCCCAGCCCCCGATGTCGTTGCAGACATGGGCGATGACCTTGACGCCCTTCACCGACGGAACGGTGGCGTCACCCCGGACATACCTGATCCCCGACATGACGCCACCGTAGGCCCTCCCACTGACAGTGGCCCCGGCCTGCTACTTCGTCAGCTGTGACAGCTCCTCGTCGGCCGTCTGGGACACCCGGCGGCGGATGCCGAACCAGCCCGCGACCAGCGCGGCCGCGATCAGCGGGATGAGCAGCAGCGTCTTGCGGCCGACCACCGGGTCGTTCCACATCATGCCGAGGCAGGCCAGCAGGAAGGCGACCGTGGTGATCTCCGTGACCGGGCTGCCGGGGAGCCGGAAGGAGGGCCGCTCGACCAGGCCCGCCCTGGCGCGGCGGACGAAGACCAGGTGGCAGATCATGATGATCACCCAGGTGCTGATGACGCCGAGCGAGGCGACGTTCAGCACGATCTCGAAGGCCTGGGCCGGCACGAGGAAGTTCAGGCCGACGCCGAGGACGCACACCGCGCAGGTCAGCAGGATGCCGCCGTAGGGAACCTGTCTGCGGTTCATGCGGGCGGTGAACTTCGGCGCGGAGCCGGCCATCGCCATCGAGCGCAGGATGCGCCCCGTGGAGTACAGGCCCGAGTTCAGCGAGGACATCGCCGCCGTCAGGACCACCAGGTTCATCACGTCGCCCGCCGCCGGGACGCCGATCTTCGACAGGACCGTGACGAAGGGGCTCTGGCCGGCCGAGTAGACCGAGCCGGGGAGCAGGAGAGCGAGCAGGACGACCGAGCCGACGTAGAAGAGACCGACCCGCCACATGATCGAGTTCACCGCGCGCGGGACGACCTTCTCCGGCTCGGCGGTCTCGCCCGCGGCGACACCCACCAGCTCCAGCGCTGCGTACGCGAAGATCACGCCCTGCATGACGAGGACGACGGGCATCATGCCGTGCGGGAAGACGCCGCCGTTGTCGGTGATGACGCTCGGTCCCGGGGTCTGGCCGCCCACCTCGGCTTGCGTGGCGAGCAGGAAGATGCCGATGAGCATGAAGCCGACGAGCGTCGCGACCTTGATGATCGCGAACCAGAACTCCATCTCGCCGAAGATCTTCACCGAGATCAGGTTCACCGCGAGCACCACCGCGAGGGCGATCAGCGCGAGCACCCACTGCGGAATGTCGGTGAACAGGCTCCAGTAGTGCGTGTAGAGCGCGATCGCGGTGATGTCGGCGATGCCGGTGGTCGACCAGTTCAGGAAGTACATCCAGCCGGCGACGTAGGCGCCTTTCTCGCCGAGGAACTCGCGCGCGTACGACACGAAGGAGCCCGAGGAGGGGCGGTAGAGGACCAGCTCGCCGAGGGCCCTGACCACGAAGAAGGCGAAGATGCCGCAGACCAGGTAGGCGATCGCCAGCGCCGGGCCCGCGTCGTGGAGGCGGCCGCCGGCGCCGAGGAAGAGGCCGGTGCCGATGGCGCCGCCGATGGCGATCATGTTGACGTGGCGGGCCTTGAGGTCCTTGCTGTAGCCGGCGTCGCCCGCGTCCGCCGGCACCTGGGCCGTATCGGTACGCGGCGTGGCCGCAGCCGTGTTCACGGCGTCCTTGCTCACGGGTGGTTCCACTCTCTGGTGCGCCCGGACGTCGTGGGCCCGGGGTCCGTACAGTGCAGTGGCCCGTACCACCCTTGTGACGCGGCACAGACCGAGGCAGCACCTTCCCATACCGATCCACTCGCACACGGTGGCCGACGTCACAAAGCGTGACTTTTCACAAGGTCCACCAGGGAGCGGCACCGCCGCCACCTGTCGTTCACGTCAGGGTCATCAGGGGATGCGGACGAGGTTTCACAGCACTGGTGAGACAGCGATACTGCTGCACATGACGACCGACACCGAGGAACCGACCCTCACGATCGACGAACTGGCCGCCCGGGCCGGTGTCACGGTGCGCACGGTCCGTTTCTACGGCACGAAGGGGCTGCTGCCGCCGCCGGTGCTCGGTCCCCGGCGGGTGGGGCACTACGGGCGGGAGCATCTGGCCCGGCTGGCGCTGATCGAGGAGTTGCAGCAGCAGGGCATGACGCTGTCGGGCATCGAGCGGTACCTGCACCGGTTGCCGCCGGACCTGAGCGCGCGCGACCTCGCCGTTCACCGGGCGGTGGTGGCCTCCTGGGCGCCGGACACGGTGGAGACGGTCACGCGGGAGGAGCTTCAGCGGCGGGCCGGGCGGCCGCTCGGCGACGAGGACGTCGAGCGGCTGGTCGCGATGGGCGTGCTCCGGCCCGCGGACGGCGGGTACGAGGCCGATCTCGGTCTGCTCCGGCTGGGTGTCGGGCTGCTGGACGTGCCACTCTCGCCGGAGGCGATCTTCACGGCGCGCACGGTCCTCGTCGAGCACGCGCGCGCCGCGGCCCGTGAACTCTCCCAGCTCTTCCGCGGCGAGGTGGCCGAGCGTGACGCGCGGGACGTGCGGTCCCTGTCGGCGCACATGCACCCCTTGGTGGTGCAGGCGCTCCTCACCGCCTTTCAGCGGTCGCTGAAGGAAGAGCTGGGCGAGTGGCTCACCGAGCCCTCGGAAGAGTCACGCTGAGTCGCTGAACCGCTCCCCCTTCGCCGCCTTCTCCACCAGCAGCGCGGGCGGCGTGAACCGGTCGCCGTAGCGCTCGGCGAGTTCACGCGCACGTGCCACGAATCCGGGCAGGCCGCCCTCGTAGCCGTTGATGTACTGGAGCACGCCGCCGGTCCAGCCCGGGAAGCCGATGCCGAAGATGGAGCCGATGTTGGCGTCGGCGACGGAGGTCAGCACGCCTTCCTCCAGGAGCCGGACGGTGTCCAGCGCCTCCGAGAACAGCATGCGCTCCTGCATGTCCTGGAACGGGATCCGGTGTCCGGGCTTGGTGAAGTGCTCGCGCAGTCCCGGCCAGAGTGCGGTGCGCTTGCCGTCGTCCCCGTAGTCGTAGAAGCCGGCGCCGCCGCTGCGGCCCGTGCGGCCGAACTCGTCGACCATGCGGTCGATGACGGCCTCGGCGGGATGGGCCGTCCAGGTGCCGCCCGCCTCCTCCACGGCCCGCTTCGTCTCGGCCCGGATCTTGCGTGGCAGCGTCAGCGTCAGCTCGTCCATCAGGGACAGCACCTTGGCCGGGTAGCCGGCCTGGGCCGCCGCCTGCTCGACCGACGCGGGTTCGATGCCCTCGCCGACCATGGCGACGCCCTCGTTGATGAAGTGCCCGATGACGCGGGAGGTGAAGAAGCCGCGCGAGTCGTTGACGACGATCGGCGTCTTGTTGATCTGCCGGACCAGGTCGAAGGCGCGGGCCAGGGCCTCCTGCCCCGTGCGCCGGCCCTTGATGATCTCGACGAGCGGCATCTTGTCGACCGGCGAGAAGAAATGCAGTCCGATGAAGTCGGCCTGACGCTCGACGCCCTCGGCGAGGGCGGTGATGGGCAGCGTGGAGGTGTTGGAGCACAGCAGCGCGTCGGGCGCGACGACGTGCTGGATCTCCTGGAACACCTTGTGCTTGAGGGACGTGTCCTCGAAGACGGCCTCGATGACGGCGTCGCAGCCGGCCAGGTCCCGCAGCTCGGCGGTGGGCGTGATGCGGGCGAGCAGCGCGTCTGCCTTCTCCTGGGTCGTGCGGCCCTTGGCGACGGCCTTGACGCACAGCTTCTCGGAGTAGCCCTTGCCCTTGAGGGCCGCCTCCAGGGAGACGTCCTTCAGGACGACGTCGATACCGGCGCGGGCGCAGGAGTAGGCGATGCCGGCGCCCATCATGCCGGCGCCGAGGACGGCGACCTTGCGGACCTGGCGGGGCTCGATGCCCTTGGGGCGGTTGGCGCCGGAGTTGACGGCCTGGAGGTCGAAGAAGAAGGCCTGGATCATGTTCTTCGACGTCTGACCGGCCGCGAGGTCCACGAAGTAGCGGGCCTCGATGACCTGGGCGGTCTCGAAGTCGACCTGGGAGCCCTCGACGGCGGCGGCGAGGATGTTGCGCGGCGCCGGGTAGGGGGCGCCGCCCGTCTGCTTGCGCAGGCCGGCCGGGAAGGCGGGCAGGTTCGCGGCGAACTTGGGGTTGGCCGGGGTGCCGCCCGGGATGCGGTAGCCGGGCTTGTCCCAGGGCTGCTGCGACTCCGGGTTGGCGTCGATGAAGGCGCGGGCCTTTTCGAGGAGTTCCTCGTGGGTGGCGGCCACGTCGTCGACGAGGCCGTTCTCCAGGGCGCGGCGCGGGCTGTACTGGGTGCCCTGGAGGAGGACCTTCAGCAGGGCGTCGGCGATGCCCAGCATGCGGACGGTGCGGACGACGCCGCCGCCTCCGGGGAGCAGGCCGAGAGTGACCTCGGGGCAGCCGATCTTGGAGCCGGGCGCGTCGAGGGCGACGCGGTGGTGGCAGGCCAGGGCGATCTCGTAACCGCCGCCGAGAGCCGCGCCGTTGAGGGCGGCGACGACGGGCTTGCCGAGGGTCTCGATGCGGCGCAGGTTCCGCTTGATCGCCATGCCGCCGTCGAACAGCTCCTGGGCCGTCTCGGGCGTGACGCGGATGAGGTCGCGCAGGTCGCCGCCCGCGAAGAAGGTCTTCTTGGCGGAGGTGATGATGACGCCCCGGATGGAGTCCTTCTCGGCCTCCAGGCGGTCGGTGACGGTGGCGAGCGAGTCGCGGAACGCCTGGTTCATGGTGTTCGCGGACTGGTTCGGGTCGTCGATGACGAGGGTGACGAGGCCGGTGCGGTCCTGTTCCCAGCGGATGGTGGTGGGCTCAGTGCTCATGTGGAGGTGCTCCGTGTGATCCGTCGGGAGGGGGTCAGATGCGCTCGACGATGGTCGCGACGCCCATGCCGCCGCCGACGCACAGCGTGGCGAGGCCGTAGCGCTTGTCCTGGCGCTCGAGTTCGTCGACGAGGGTGCCGAGGATCATCGCGCCGGTGGCGCCGAGGGGGTGGCCGAGCGCGATCGCGCCGCCGTTGACGTTGACCTTGTCCAGGGACAGGCCCATGTCCTTCACGAACCGCAGCACGACCGCCGCGAACGCCTCGTTGATCTCGACGAGGTCGATGTCGTCGATGGTGAGTCCGGCCTTGGCGAGGGCCTTGCGGGTGGCGGGGGCGGGGCCGGTGAGCATGATGGTGGGCTCGGAGCCGGAGACGGCGGCGGAGACGATCCGCGCGCGGGGCGTGAGGCCGTAGCGCTCGCCGACCTCCTTCGAGCCGATGGCGACGAGCGAGGCGCCGTCGACGATGCCCGAGGAGTTGCCCGCGTGGTGGACGTGGTCGATCTTCTCCACCCAGTGGTACTGCTGGAGCGCGACCGCGTCGAAGCCGCCGAGTTCGCCGATGTCCGCGAAGGACGGCTTCAGCTTGGCGAGGGAGTCGGCGGTGGTGCCGGGGCGCATGTGCTCGTCGTGGTCGAGGACGACCAGGCCGCTGCGGTCCTTCACCGGGACGACGGACCTGTCGAAGCGGCCCTCCTTCCAGGCGGTGGCCGCCCGCTCCTGGGAGAGGGCCGCGTACTCGTCGACGTCGCGCCGGGAGAAGCCCTCGATGGTGGCGATCAGGTCGGCGCCGATGCCCTGCGGTACGAAGTTGACCTGGAGGTTGGTCATCGGGTCGTTGAACCAGGCGCCGCCGTCGGAGGCCATCGGCACCCGGGACATCGACTCGACACCGCCCGCGAGGACGAGGTCCTCCCAGCCGGAACGGACCTTGGCGGCGGCCAGGTTGACGGCCTCCAGACCCGAGGCACAGAAGCGGTTCTCCTGCACACCGGCCACCGTGTCGGGCAGCCCCGCGGCGATGGCCGCGATCCGGGCGATGTCGGAGCCCTGGTCGCCGACGGGGCCGACGACGCCGAGCACGATGTCGTCGACGGCGGCCGGGTCCAGGTCCGGGAAGCGGGCGCGGATCTCGTGGATGAGTCCGACGACCAGGTCGATGGGCTTGGTGCCGTGCAGGGCGCCGCCTGCCTTGCCGCGCCCGCGCGGGGTGCGGATCGCGTCGTACACATACGCTTCGGTGCTCACGAGGAGGCCTTTCACTTTGGGGTGCGGGACGACGGCGCAAGCCCGGGGACGTCCCAGTCCCGGGCGACGTCCGCCGTGTCGGCGCCCGGCCGGGCCGGGCCGGTGCGGACGGAGGTCGGGGTCGCGGAGAAGCGGGGGGCCGGGGCGGGCTGGGTGATGCCGCCGTGGTCGGTGAAGGTGCCGCGGGCGGCCAGGTGCGGGTGGTGCGGGGCCTCGCGCAGCGACAGCACGGGCGCCACGCACGCGTCGGTGCCGTCGAAGACGGCCGTCCACTCGTCCCGGGTGCGGCTCTTGAAGCGGGCGGCGACCTGTTCGCGCAGTTCGCCCCACCGGGTGACGTCCTTGCGGGCGGCGGCCTGGTCCTCGATGCCGAGCAGGGCGAGGAACTCCTCGTAGAACTGCGGCTCCAGGGCGCCGACGGCCATGTACCGGCCGTCGGCCGTCTCGTACGTCCCGTAGTACGGGCAGCCGCCGTCCAGGAGGTTGGCGCCGCGGCGGTCCTGCCAGCCGCCGGCGGCGAGCATGCCGTGGATCATCGTGCCGAGGTGGGAGACGCCGTCGACGATGGCGGCGTCGACGACCTGGCCTGCGCCGGTCGCGCGCGCGTGGTGCAGGGCGGCGAGGACGCCGACGACGAGGTAGAGGGAGCCGCCCGCGTAGTCGCCGAGCAGGTTGGCCGGGACCGCCGGCGGCTCGTCCGGGCGGCCGATCATGCCGAGCGTGCCGGTGGGGGCGATGTAGGCGATGTCGTGCCCGGCGCGGTCGGCGAGCGGGCCGGCCTGGCCCCAGCCGGTCATCCTGCCGTAGACGAGGGCCGGGTTGCGGGCGTGGCAGGCCTCGGGGCCGACGCCGAGGCGCTCGGCGACGCCGGGGCGGTAGCCCTCGACCAGGATGTCGGCGCGAGCGGCCAGGTCGAGCACCTGGTCCGGACCGTCCGGGGCCTTCAGGTCGACGAGCACCGAGCGCTTGTTGCGGTTGGTGACGTCGTAGGCCGGGTCGATCGCGAGGCCGGGGCCGCCGGGGCGGTCCACGCGCACGACGTCGGCGCCGAGGTCGGCCAGGAGCATGGCGGCGAACGGGCCGGGCCCGATACCGGCCAGCTCGACGACGCGCACGCCGGTGAGCGGGCCCTGTTCTGGCGTCCTTGCCGTGGCCATCCAGCCCCCAGTGCTGTGACACAAATGATGTAACACCAGTGATGCTAAGAACACGTTCCACTCGGCACAAGAGCCGAACGAGCAAGCGCTTAGCAATCTGCCCGACGTGTCAGCTCCCGTCCAGCTCCGCTATCAGCCGCTTCGGCGCGATCACCCGGTAACTCTCCTCCACCCAGTCGCAGAGCACCTCCGCGGCCGGGGCGCCCTGCCGCTCCAGGGGGATGCTCACCCAGCCCGCCTTGCCCAGGCCGTATCCGGCGGGCTCGGCTCCGGGGCACGCCAGGGCGTGCGCGTGGGCCGTCTCGTCCTTGAGCTTCACCGTCACACCCAGGGGGTAGCTGCCGTCCTCGACGCCGAGGAAGACGAACACCTTCTTGTTGACCTTCGCGACGGACTCGCCCCAGGGGAACTCCTCGGCGGCGCCCGGCAGCCCCAGTGCGAACGCGCGCACTTTCTCCCACTTCTTCAGGGCATTCCTGGGCACGGCCATCGTCGTCCTCCGGGCTCGTCGTCGCGCTCCGCACTCCTCACGCTAGCCTCGGCCACCGACAGCGGCACGGGCTGCACGACCGAGGGGTGTCATGAGCAGGCTGAACAGGGCTGACCGTCCGTACGACATCGTGCTCTTCGGAGCCACGAGTTTCGCCGGAGCGCTCACCGCGGAGTACCTCGCGGCCCACGCGCCCGAGGGGCTGCGGTGGGCGATCGCGGGCCGCAGCGCGGAGAAGCTGGAGCGGCTGCGGGAGCGGCTGCCCGGCGGCGCGGAGGTCGGAGTGCTGCGGGCGGACGTCTCCGACCCGGTCTCGGTGCGCGCCCTCGCCGAGCACGCGCGCGTGGTGGCCACGACGGTCGGCCCGTACGTGACGTACGGCGAGGAACTCGTCGCCGCCTGCGCGGACACCGGGACCGACTACCTCGACCTCTGCGGCGAGCCCGAGTTCGTGGACCTGATGTACGTGAAGCACGACGCCCGCGCGCGGGAGACCGGGGCACGGCTGGTGCACGCCGCCGGCTTCGACTCGATCCCGCACGACCTGGGCGTGTACTTCACCGTGCAGCAGCTCCCGGAGGACGTGCCGCTGACCGTGGAGGGCTTCGTGACCGCCGACGCGGCGTTCTCGGGCGGGACCTTCGCCTCCGCCCTCAACCAGTTCGCGCGACAGCGGGAGATGGCGGCGGCCGCGCGGGACCGGCGGCGGCACGAGCCGCGACTGGTGGGCCGGCGGGCGTCGGCGCCCGCGGGTGCGCCGCGGTTCGCCAAGGAGGTGGGCGCGTGGGCGCTGCCGATGCCGACGATCGACCCGCAGATCGTGCGGCGGTCGGCCTCGGCCCTCGACCGGTACGGCCCGGACTTCCGCTACCGGCAGTACGCGGCCGTCCGGCATCTGCCCGTCGCGGTGGGCGGTGTCGCGGCCGTCGGCGCGCTGGTGGCGGCGGCCCAGGTGCCGTCGGCGCGGCGCTGGTTGTCGGGCCGGCTCAGGCCCGGGGACGGGCCGAGCCCCGAGAAGCGGGCGAAGAGCTGGTTCTCCCTGCGCTTCGTGGGCGAGGGCGGCGGCCGGCGGGTGTACACGGAGGTCTCGGGCGGCGATCCGGGCTACGACGAGACGGCGAAGATGCTCGCCGAGTCGGCGCTGTGCCTGGCCTTCGACGACCTTCCGAAGACCGCCGGGCAGGTCACCACGGCGGTGGCGATGGGCGACGCGCTGATCGGCCGGCTGCGCGCGGCGGGCATCCGCTTCCGCGTCGCGTCGACCCGCTGAAGGTCCTGCTGAAGGTCCTGCCGAAGGGTCGGCTGCAGGGCCCGCTGAAGGGCCTACAGCGGCCACTCGGCGATGGTGTAGATCATCCCGGCGATCCAGCCGAGCCCCGCCAGCACGGCGAGGATCAGCCCTATGGTGACGGCCCGCTCGACCGTCTGGGTCGGGCCGGCAACAGGCTTGGGGGCGCGGTGCGTTGTCATGCGCCCCAGCCTGCCGACGGGGGTGGGGGCCGGGCATCCGTACAGGTACTCAGCGCCGGTACTCAGATCTGCCGCCCCGCCGTGGGCAAGCCCGTCCCCCGGCCCCTCGGCCGGTTTGAGACTTTCCGCCTTCCGCTCCTGGTGACAGCTCGAAAAGTGCCATAAAGGAGTTCAATGAAACCATTGAAGGCATGAAGTTTCTTCTCGAAGTCACCATGGACGACGCGGCGTTGACCGAGGACCCCGCGGGTGAGCTGGGCCGGATCCTCAGGTACTGGGGCGGCAATCTGCGTCACTACGCACTCCGGCCCGGGGACGGGGCGGTCATCTACGACTCGGAGTACCGCGAGGTGGGTCGCTGGAGTGTGGCCGATCAGGCCGAATAGGTCTCCCGCAGCGCGTTCCGGCAGAGCGCGTCCGCCCTGCGCGTGGTCTCCGGGAGGCGGTACTCGGGGGTCAGCGCGAGGGTGTGGGCGCAGGCGTTCGCCAGGGTCACGCGGTGGCCGACGGAGACGAAGACCGGCTTCACGCCGTCGCGCGTGCGCAGGGCGCGGCCGACCTCCTCGGAGCCGGCGAACAGTGCGGAGGTGCTGCCGCGCGGGGTGTCCGGGTCGTCGTAGGTAAAGGTGAAGGGGTTCTTGGCGACGCCGATCGTGGGCAGGCCGGTCAGGACGCCGAGGTGGCTGGCGAGGCCGAAGCGGCGCGGGTGGGCGAGGCCGTAGCCGTCGCAGACGACCAGGCCGGGCGGGCACGGCAGGGCGTCGAGGGCGGCGAGCACCGCGGGGATCTCGCGGAAGGCGAGCAGTCCGGGCACGTAGGGGAAGGAGACCCGGCCCACCGCCGTGGCCTCGGCGACGACGTCGAGGCCCGACGCGTCCAGGACGACCGCGGCCGCCGCGACGACATCACGCTCGTCGTCGTAGGCGACGTCGACCCCCGTCACATGGCCCGTCCCGGGCGGCGGCCCCGGTTCGTCGAGGGTCACGCGCTCGCGCAGTTCGTCCTGGACGGCGCGGGCCTGTTGCTCGGTGGCGGGCCAGTCCTCTGGGATGCGTACGGTCGTCATGATGCCCCTGAGCCTATGGGCTGATCTTTTCGGCCGCCGACCCGTGGGCAGCGCGAGGCCGGCGGGCCCCTTGAGTCACCGCCGGTCTCGGGGTGTGCTGCTTACTTGCCCAGCGCGCGCTGGAGCTGGCTCTTGTTCATGTTGGAACGGCCTTCGACGCCGCGGCGCTTGGCCTCCTGGTACAGCTGGTCGTAGGTGGGGCCCTGGGAGCCCTGGCCCGACCGCTGGCCGCCGCGCTTGCCGGACGACATGTCCTTCGTCGAGGTGCGGCTGGCCGTCTTCGACTCGCCGGAGCGGGCGCGTTCCTTGTTGACCGTCCGCGAAGCGATCTCCTTGGCGCGGCCGGTGCTCTCGCCCCGGTCCTGCGCGCTCTTCTTGATGTGCTCGTACTGGCGCTCCCGCTTGGAGCTCGAACCGCGTGGCATGACCGCTCACTTCCTTTCGCCTTCAGTGAACGAGTACCCACACTGCCAACAATCAGGGCATACCGCGCGCTCAATGCTCCAGGCGGGCAACCCGCCCCTTTTCGCCGGCTGCCCAGCACCCTTGGTCCGGGGTGCAGTCGACGGTGTCGTAGGAGCCGGTGTCGACCGTGCGCCAAGTGCGGCCGCCGTCCGTGGTGAGGTCGGTGCCGGTGGGGCCGACGGCGAGGGCGGCGGTGCGGCTGTGCGGGAGCCAGGCGACACCGGAGCGGTAGGCGGGCGGGGGTGCGGCGGCGGGGCGCCAGGTGCGGCCGCGGTCGCCGGTGTGCGCGGCGGCGTCCGGCGAGGGCCGGCCGGGGGTGAAGTCGCCGCCGACGGCGAGGCCGTGGGTGCGGTCGCGGAAGGCCAGCGCGAAGACGCCGCGGGCCGGGTCGCCCGCCGGGAGGGGCGTGGTGGTGGCCGTCCAGGTGTGTCCCCGGTCGGCGGAGTGCAGCACGCGCGCGTGCGCGGCTCCGCCGGTGGCGAGCCAGACGTCCTTCGGCCCGGAGCTGACCAGGCAATGGCCGCTCGCGGCGAATCCGGCCTCGCCCTCCTGCGCCGCCGGCATGCCCTCGTCCGGCAGCACCGTCCAGGTGCGGCCGCCGTCGCGGGTCGACAGGATGCGGAACTTCCCGTCCACCGGGTCGCTCATCGCGAGGCCGTGGCGGTGGTCGAAGAAGGTCAGGCAGTCGTAGAAGGCCTTCGGGTCGGTGTTGCGGAAGGACTCCGTCCAGGTCGCCCCGCCGTCGTCGGTGCGGTACACGCGGGACGCCTCGCCCTCGCCGATGGCCAGGACCACGGCCCGGCGCGCGTCGAACGCCTCGACGTCCCGGAACTGCAACTCCGCCGCGCCCGGGGGCGAGACGTTCCGCCAGGTGGTGCCGCCGTCGGTGGTGCTCAGGACGGTGCCGCCGGTCCCGGCGAGCCAGGCGGTGTTCCGGCTGACGGCGGCCAGACCGCGGAACCGTACGTCCGGAGTGCCGGTGTCCTTGAGTTCCCAGTGCGGCACCCGGCGCTGAGGCTCGTGCGCCTGCGCCGGTACGGCTGTCATGGCCGCGAGCGCGACCAGTGCCGCCACGCCCGCCGCCACCGCGGTCGCCCTGCTCCGTGTCCGTCCCGTCCCTCGCGTGCTCCCCAAGCGCCTCATGGCCGGCGAAGCTAGTCCACCCCCACGGTGCCGTCCAGATGGCCTCACCCGTGCCCCGGGGCGTTCCGGTAGGCGCCACAAGTGCCCTGCGGGAAACAGGAGGAGAGCCACGTCACTCCGGTGCATGAACGCGGTGACAGAGGTCACTCGCACTTCGTGTGCACGGATTGGCTGATTCCGTCGTCTCTTCCCATGCCCGGCCTCATCCGCCCGGAAGTGTCCCGTCCAGCCGTCACAAGGGAGCAAGGCGTTGTCCATCGTCATCGAGCAGCCCGTGGAGGCCCGCCTCGTCGCCGCCGCGCCGCGTATGCCGAGCATTCCCGCGACGCTCCACTACGACCGACGTGATCCGTTCGCCGTCCGTATGACCTTCCCCGCCCCGGCCACGCTGGAGGGCGTCGAGGTCTGCTGGACCTTCTCCCGCGAGCTGCTCGCCGCGGGCCTGAAGAACGCCGAGGGTCACGGCGACGTGCGGGTGCGGCCGTACGGGTACGACCGCACGGTGCTGGAGTTCCACGCCCCCGAGGGCACGGCCGTCGTGCACGTCCGGTCCGGCGAGGTGCGCCGGTTCCTGGAGGCGACGAGCGAGCTGGTGCCGGTCGGTCTGGAGCACCTCCAGCTGGATCTGGACCACGACCTGGCGGAGCTGATGCGGGACGCGTGCTGAGCTGACGCGCGCTGAGTGATCCCCGGGTCGACGGCCCCGGCCAGAAATCCGGCGTGGCCGTGAGTCAGGGCGGAGCCGTCGCCGTCGTGGCCAGGGCCGTGCGGATCTCGCCGACGATCTCCCCGAGCCCGGGCACCGACGCCACGGCACGCTCCGCCAGCTCCCCCACGCGCTGCGCGTGGGCGCCGACATCCTCGCCGGGGAGCAGTTCCGCCGAGGCGGCCAGCGTCACGAGCGCCGCGTCCCGCTCGGAGATCCCGGCGACCGGCCGCGGCCCCCGCAGGACCTGGCGTGTCTCCTCCCGCAGCGCCTCCACGGCGGCGACGCGTTCCAGCGCGTACTCCACGGACGGGAACACCCCGAGGACCCGTTTCTTCTCCGCCCGCAGATACCCCTGGGCCGCCAGCTGCTCCCGCACCGCGTCCAGGGTCACCCGAGAGCGCAGCGTCACCCAGGTCCGCCAGGGGTGCGGGCACGACTCGCGGACGAGTTCCAGCAGCCCGTCGAGGACCGCGTCACCCGTGCCGGAGTCCAGGTCGACCGGCGTGGCGATGCCGTCCTCGTCGACGAGCAGGCCGTGCTGAGCCAGCTCGGTGAGGGCACCGGCCCGTACCGGGCCGGACAGGTGGGCGGTGCCGGCGTCCGCCGGCCGCGCGGGGTCCCAGGCCAGCAGGCAGAGCCGGTCCGGCAGCGAGAGCGGGCCGTCGGGCACGGAGGCCTCCTCGGGGCGGGAGATCGGGTCTCACGTTATTCCGTTGACAGGCCCGACGCCCCCTCGTACGTTGTTCAGCGTCCTGTTGCCGCCGATTGGAGAAGGACGTTGCTCGTCTGAGGTCCTGAGACACCGCGTCACCCGCCTCTGGTGTGTGCGCTGCGTGCGACCTCGGCGTTCGAGCCGTCCTCCGGTGCAGGGCTTTTCTCATGCCCTTGGAGCCCTCCTCCCTGGTCGCAGGTGTCTCGATACGCGTTTGCCCCTGACCGCATCAAGCAATCGCGAAAGAGGCCCGCATGCCTACTTCCATCACCGTCACCTCCCTCGCCTTCACCTGGCCCGACGGCACCCCCGTCTTCGAGGGCCTCGACGTGGCCTTCGGCCCGGGCCGGACCGGCCTGGTCGGCGTCAACGGGTCGGGAAAGTCCACCCTGTTGAAGCTGATCGCCGGCGAACTCGCCCCGGCCGACGGCACCGTCCGCGTGGCCGGCGAGGTCGGGTACCTCCCGCAGAACGTCACGCTCGACACCACCCTGCGCGTCGACGAGGCGCTCGGCATCGCCGACAAGCGGGCAGCCCTGCACGCCATCGAGGCGGGCGATGTGTCCGAGGCGCACTTCGAGACGGTCGGCGACGACTGGGACGTCGAGGAGCGCGCCCTGGCGACCCTCGGCGAACTCGGCCTCGGGCACGTCGAGTTGGACCGCACCATCGGCGAGGTGTCGGGCGGCGAGTCGGTGCTGCTGCGGCTGGCCGCGCTGCTGTTGCGCCGGCCCGACGTCCTGCTGCTGGACGAGCCGACCAACAACCTCGACCTGTACGCGCGCAGGCGGCTGTACGCGGCCGTCGAGTCCTGGCCGGGCGTGCTGGTCGTGGTCAGCCACGACCGGGAACTGCTGGACGTCGTCGACCAGATCGCGGACCTGCGCTCCGGGGAGATCACCTGGTACGGCGGCAACTACTCCGCCTACGAGGAGGCCCTGGCCATCGAACAGGAGGCGGCCGAACGCATGGTGCGCGTCGCGGAGTCCGACTTCCGCAAGCAGAAGCGCGAACTGGCCGACGCCCAGATGAAGCTGGCCCGCCGCAAGCGGTACGGGCAGAAGATGTGGGACCAGAAACGCGAGCCGAAGATCGTCATGGGGGCGCGCAAGCGCGCGGCGCAGGAGTCCGCGGGAAAGCACCGGATCATGCACGAGGAGAAGCTCGCCGAGGCCAGGGAGCGGCTGGACGAGGCGGTGGACGCCGTACGGGACGACGACGAGATCCGTGTCGACCTGCCCTGCACGGCCGTGCCGCCGGGCCGTGACGTCCTGACCCTCATGGATCTCCGGCTCCGGTACGGCGCCCGTGTGGACGGCGGTTTCGACCTGCGCGGACCCGAGCGGGTCGCACTGATCGGGCGCAACGGCGCGGGCAAGACGACGCTGCTGCGCACGATCAGCGGGGAGCTCGCTCCGGAGTCGGGCGAGGTGACGGCACATGTCCCGCTGCGGTTCCTGCCGCAGCGGCTGGACGTCCTCGACGGGGAGCTGACCGTCGCCGAGAACGTGGCCCGGTTCGCGCCGGGCGCCACCAACAACCGGGTGCGGGCGCGGCTGGCCCGCTTCCTGTTCCGGGGCGCCCGGGCCGACCAGAAGGCGGCGACGCTCTCCGGCGGCGAACGCTTCCGGGCGGCGCTGGCCGCGCTGATGCTGGCCGAGCCGGCGCCGCAGCTGCTCATGCTGGACGAGCCGACCAACAACCTCGACATGGCCAGTGTGCGGCAGCTGACCACGGCCCTGGAGTCGTACGAGGGGGCGCTGATCGTGGCCAGTCACGACGTGCCGTTCCTGGAGTCGGTCGGCATCACGCGCTGGCTGCTGATGGAGGACGGGGAACTGAAGGAAATCACGCCAGAAGCTGTCGGGTTTCCCGCCTAGCGTCGAGGGCATGACCGACTTCACGCATGGGGAAACGACCCGCGATGTCACCACGCACGATGTCATCACCCTGACGGGAGCACGCGAGAACAACCTCAAGGACGTCACCCTCCGCATCCCGAAAGGCCGGCTGACCGTGTTCACCGGCGTTTCGGGGTCGGGGAAGTCGTCCGTCGTCTTCGACACGATCGCGGTGGAGTCGCAGCGCCAGCTGAACGAGACGTACCCGTGGTTCGTCCGCAACCGGCTGCCCAAGTACGAGCGGCCGCACGCGGACGGACTGGAGGACCTCTCCCCCGCGATCGTCGTCGATCAGCGGCCGGTCGGTGGCCACTCCCGGTCGACCGTCGGCACCATGACGGACATCTACTCGGTGATCCGGGTGCTGTTCTCCCGGCACGGCACCCCGAGCGCCGGGCCGGCGACCGCGTACTCGTTCAACGACCCGTCGGGCATGTGCCCCGAGTGCGACGGCCTCGGCCGCACGGTACGGCCCGACTGGGACCGCATCCTGGATCCCGAGCGCTCCCTCGCGGACGGGGCGGTCCGCTTCCCGCCGTTCGCCGCGGGCACCTGGCAGGGCCAGGCCTACACGAACAGCCCCGACCTGGACCCGGACAAGCCGGTGGGGCGGTTCACCGCCGCCGAGCGCGCGTTCCTGATGCGCGGACGGCCCGGCAGCAAGGTCACCGTCAACGGCAGCGGCGGCACGTGGACCACCGACTACGAGGGGTTGGCCGACCGTTTCGAGCGGCTGTACCTGAAGCGGGACCTGTCGGCGATGAGCCAGAAGACCCGGGACCTGGTCCGGGAGTTCCTGGTGGAGGGCACCTGCCCGGTCTGTCACGGGGCCCGGCTCAACGCGGCGGCGCTCGCCACCCGGATCGGCGGCCGGAACATCGCCGACTGCGCACGGATGCAGATCACGGACCTGATCACCGTGCTGAAGGAGATCGACGACCCGGTGGCCGGGCCGATCGCGGGAGCGGCCGTGGCCGCGCTGGAGCGCGTCGAGGCGATCGGCCTCGGCTATCTCAGCCTCGACCGGGAGACGTCGACCCTCAGCGGCGGGGAGGGGCAGCGGCTGAAGACGGTGCGGCACCTCGGCTCCAGCCTGAGCGGAATGACGTACATCTTCGACGAGCCGAGTGTCGGCCTGCACCCGCGCGACGTGGGCCGTCTCGGAGATCTGCTGCTGCGGCTGCGCGACAAGGGCAACACCGTGCTGGTCGTCGAGCACGACCCGGACGTCATCGCGCTGGCCGACCACGTCGTCGACATGGGGCCGGGCGCGGGCGCCGAGGGCGGTCGCGTGGTCTTCGAGGGCACACCGGCCTCACTGGCCGCCTCGGACACGCTCACCGGGCGCTGTCTGCGCCGCCGAACGGCGGTCAAGGAACAGGTGCGGCAGGCCGGCGGCGAGCTGTGGGTCAAGTGCGCCGACCGGCACAACCTGCGCGACGTGACCGTGCGGTTCCCGGCCGGTGTGCTCACGGCCGTGACCGGGGTGGCGGGGTCGGGGAAGAGCACCCTGGTCGGGGAGTTCACCGCCGCGCACCCCGGCGCCGTGGTCGTCGACCAGTCGTCGATCGGGATCTCGGGCCGGTCCACTCCGGCGACCTACCTGGGGATCATGGACACGGTACGGAAGATCTTCGCCCGCGAGACGGGGGCCGAGGCCGGCCTCTTCAGCTTCAACTCCAGCGGTGCCTGCGGCACCTGCGAGGGCCGGGGCATCATCTACACCGACCTCGCCTTCATGGACCCGGTGACGACGACCTGCCACGACTGCGAGGGGCGGCGCTTCAAGGAGGAGGTGCTGCGGCTGACCGTGAAGGGCAGCTCCATCGCCGACGTCCTGCAGATGACGGCCGAGCAGGCGCTCGCCTTCTTCGACGACACGGGCGTACGGCGCCGGCTGCGCGCCCTGCGGGACGTAGGACTGACGTATCTGACGCTCGGCCAGCCCCTCTCCACGCTCTCCGGCGGCGAGCGGCAGCGCATCAAGCTGGCCACGCGGCTGCACCGGACGGGCGTGGTCTACGTGCTCGACGAGCCGACGACGGGGCTGCACATGGCGGACGTGGAGGGGCTCGTCGCCCTGCTGGACCGGCTGGTCGACACGGGCAACACGGTCGTCGTCGTGGAGCACAACCTGGACGTGGTCGCCCGGGCCGACTGGGTGATCGACCTCGGCCCGGACGGCGGCCGGGACGGCGGCGAGGTCGTCTTCGAGGGGACACCGCGACAGCTCCTGGACGCGCCGGGATCGTTCACCGGGGAGCACCTGCGGCGGGCCGTCGCGGCATCGGCCGTCAGCGAGCCGGTGTGAACTCCCCGGTGAGCGGGACGTCCGGGAGCGCCGTGTTGCCGACGGCGGCGAGGCGCGGGCCGCCTCGGCCGTGCTGCCACTGCCCGCCGGCCAGCGGCAGCAGGGCGATGTCGGGCGCCGGTCCGCGGGTCCGGTCGGGGTGCCGGCGATGGTGTGGAGGGTCGTGCCGGCGAGGGCCTGCGCGGCGGACGTCCGGTCGGTGGGATCGGCCGCGACGGTGAGGGCGTGGTGGGCGGTCTCCACCAGGGCGTGGGCGAGGCCGAGGGGCTGGAGCCAGCCTGCACCGGTGTCCTGCCGGCAGGCGTGGGCGAGTTCGGCGCAGGTGGTGCCGCCCAGGCCGGAGCGGTAGGGGTGGCCGGGGCTCCGGAGGAGTTCCTGCCGGAGAGGTTGGACAGCCACCGCCCGCCCCCTCGTCGCGGCTCGAGAGGGAAGCCGACCCGGCCCGCTGCCGCCAGGCCCCCGATCCGCCGAGGTGCCGCGCCAGGAGCTGGCCGGGCCCGGAGGCGGGTACTCACCCCTGCGGACCGCCAAGGTGCCGGGCTCCCCCAGGGGTGTCGTCTTCCGGGATCGCCCTGCATGATGGTCGGCCGACGCCCGATGGGTTCCGTCGGTGCCGTCCAGACATGTCCCATCCGATACGGAGTCACGCTCGTGCCCAGCAAGAAGGCCCTCGTCCGCCGCCCCAGCCCGCGTCTCGCCGAAGGGCTGGTGACGCACATCGAGCGGGAGAGGGTCGACGCCGACCTCGCCGTCGAGCAGTGGGAGGCGTACGTGGCGGCCCTGCGCACGCACGGCTGGGAGACCATCGAGGTGGACCCGGCCGACGACTGCCCGGACTCGGTGTTCGTCGAGGACACGGTCGTGATGTACAAGAACGTGGCGCTGATCGCCCGCCCGGGCGCCGAGTCCCGGCGTGACGAGACCGCCGGGGTCGAGGAGGCCGTGGCCGGTCTGGGCTGCTCGGTGAACTGGATCTGGGAGCCGGGCACGCTGGAGGGCGGCGACGTACTGAAGATCGGCGACACGGTGTACGTGGGCCGGGGCGGGCGCACCAACGCCGCCGGCGTCCAGCAGCTGCGGGCCGCGTTCGAACCGCTGGGCGCGCGGGTCGTCGCCGTACCGGTGTCCAAGGTGCTGCATCTGAAGTCGGCGGTCACGGCGCTGCCGGACGGGACGGTCATCGGGCACATCCCGAAGATGGACGCGCCGTCGCTGTTCGCGCGCTTCCTGCCGGTGCCGGAGGAGGCCGGTGCGCACGTCGTGCTGCTCGGCGGTGCCAAACTGCTGATGGCGGCCAGCGCGCCGAAGACCGCGGAGCTGTTCGCGGACCTGGGGTACGAACCGGTCGTCGTGGACATCAGCGAGTTCGAGAAGCTCGAGGGATGTGTGACGTGCCTCTCGGTGCGGCTGCGGGGGTTGTACGCCTGAGGAGGCGCCACGCCCCCGGTCCAGCCTCTCGACCTGCGACTCCGGGGGCGGTGGACGCGTTGACGAGCGACACCGCTGATCAGCGGCCTTTACGGGACTCTTAACCTACGGCATCGTAACCTACGGGAACGTAGCCTACGATGCCGTAGGTTACTGCTCACCGCTCGTACGCATGTCCCCCTGGAGAGTCCATGACGATCACCACTCCCCACCTCGGCAGCCCCGCCGGCGCCTGGACCGACGCTCAGCTGCTGTACGCCCTGGAGGAAGTGGTCGAGAAGGAACTCAACCGGCATCTGCAGGTCGCCAAGGACTGGATGCCGCACGAGTACGTGCCCTGGAGCGACGCGCGCAACTTTCCCGGCCTCTTCGAGGACGGCGAGGCCTGGGACAAGGAGCAGTCGAAGGTCACCGAGATCGGCCGCATCGCGCTCGTCGTAAACCTGCTGACCGAGGACAACCTGCCCAGCTACCACCACGAGATCGCCTCGCTCTTCGGCCGCGACGGCGCCTGGGGCACCTGGGTGCACCGCTGGACGGCCGAGGAGGGCCGGCACGGCATCGTGATGCGGGACTATCTGCTCGCCTCGCGCGCGGTCGACCCGGACAAGCTGGAGCAGTTCCGCATGTCGCACATGAGTGAGGGCTTCGAGTCGGACAACCGGCACTCGATGCTCCACTCGATCGCCTACGTCGCCTTCCAGGAACTGGCCACCCGCATCTCGCACCGCAACACCGGCCACCAGTCCGGCGACCCGGTCTGCGACCGCATGCTGTCCCGCATCGCGACCGACGAGAACCTGCACATGGTTTTCTACCGCAACCTCCTCAAGTCCGCGTTCGAACTCGCCCCCGACCTGACCATGCAGGCCGTGCGGGACGTGGTCGTGAACTTCCGGATGCCCGGCCACGGCATCCCCGGCTTCGAGCGCGCCGCCGCGCAGATGGCGATCGGCGAGGTCTACAACCTGCGCATCCACCACGACGACGTGCTCCAGCCCGTACTGCGCTTCCTGAAGATCATGGAGATCGACGGCCTGGGCGCCGAGGGCCGCAAGGCGCAGGAGGAACTGGGCCTGTACATGGGCGGCCTGGACAGCGAGGCGACGAAGTTCGACGAGAAGCTGGCCGCGCGCAAGGCCCGCATGGCGGCCCGGGCCGCCGCCACCGGCGCCTGACCGCCCGGCCCGTACGGCCCCACGACTGCGAGGCCCCGGCCGCCACGAGCGGCCGGGGCCTCGGCGTTGCGCCCGCCCCTCCCCCGCCGGGGGCGCGCGCACCCGGCTACCGCGACGTACGCCGCAGCTCCAGCCGCTCCTTCTCCGACAGACCGCCCCAGACACCGAACCGTTCGTCGTTGTCCATCGCGTATTCGAGGCAGGCGTCACGGATCGGGCACAGGCCGCAGATCCGCTTGGCCTCCCGTACCGAACTGCCGGGCTCGGGGAAGAAGAAGTCGGCCCCGGTCTGCGCGCACAACGCCTCCTGCTGCCAGGCGAGTTCGGGCGAGATCATGGTGTCGATGTGCATGTCCAGAAGCGTTCCGGAGGGCGAAAAACGTTCGATCAACGCGGGATCAACACCGCGTGGACGGGCCTCCGGCCACCTCGATGGTCGCCCCCCGGACCCGCCGACGCACGGCGGCGCGCGGAAACCCGGCATCACGCCCCCGCGGCGCTCCGGCGGCGCTCGTCAGTGGCCGGTGCCAGACTCGGCAGAGCGGACGACGGAACCTGTGCGAGGAGACCGCGATGCTCACCACCCGTTATGTGACCGGCGCTCCGAACTGGATCGATCTCGGCACCCCCGACATCGACGGCGCCGCCGCCTTCTACGGCGGCCTGTTCGGCTGGCGGTTCCAGCCGGGTGGGCCCGAGGTCGGCGGGTACGGCCTCTTCCAGCTCGGCGGCAGGACCACGGCCGGTGGCATGCAGACCACCCCGGAGCAGGGCCCGCCCTCCTGGACGGTGTACTTCCAGGCCCCGGATGCGGACGCCATGGCGCGGGCGGCCGGGCGGGCGCACGGCTCGGTGCTGATGCAGCCCATGGACGTGCAGGACCTGGGCCGCATGGCGATCCTCGCCGACCAGGCCGGGGTGACCTTCGGCCTGTGGCAGCCGGGCCGCAACAAGGGCCTGGACGTCGTCCGGGAGCCCGGCTCGCTGTGCTGGCTGGAGCTGTACACGGCGGACGTCCCGGCCGCCGCCGCCTTCTACCACTCCGTGCTCGGCCTGGAGACCGTCGGCGTCGACTTCCCCGGCGGCACCTACACCGCCCTCACCCCGGCCGGGGAGAGCGAGGACGCCATGTTCGGCGGCCTCGTCCCCCTGGCCGACGCGGCCGAGGGGGAGGCCCACTGGCTGCCGTACTTCGAGGTCACCGACCCGGACTCCACCGTCGCCCGGGCCCGGGAACTGGGCGGCACGGTCCGCGTGCCCGCCACGGACCTGCCGGGCGTCGGGCGCCTCGCCAAGCTCACGGACCCGTACGGGGCGCGGTTCGCGGTGATCCGCAGCGAGCCGCAGCCCGCCTGAGGCACCTGCGCGGGACTACGCTGACGCCCGCCGGACCAGGGTCGTCGGCAGGACGACACCGGAGGGTGTGTCGCCCACGCCCTCCTGAGGAGTGCCGCGGTCGAACCCCCGCAGCAGCAGGCGGGCCATCAGGCGGCCCATCTTCTCGATGTCCTGACGGACCGTCGTGAGGGGCGGGTCGGTCTGTTCCGCGACGGGCAGCATGTCGTCGAAGCCGATCACGGCGACGTCGTCGGGGACGCGCCGCCCGGCCTCGCGCAGGACCCGCAGCGCCCCCGAGGCGGTGAGGTCGTTGGCGGCGAACACCGCGTCCAGGTCCGGGCAGCGGCCGAGGAGTTCGCGCATCGCTCGCTCGCCCCCGGCCGGGGTGAAGTCGGCCTCGGCGATCAGCCGGGGATCGGCGTCCGCCATGACGTCCCGGTAGCCGTCGAGCCGGTCCACGGCGGACGTCTGGTCGAGGGCGCCGGTGATGTGGGCGATCCGGGTGCGGCCGAGGCCGGCCAGGTGGCGGACGGCGTCGCGGGCGCCGCCGCGGTTGTCGCTGTCGACGTACACCACGCCGCGCCGGTCTCCGCTCCAGCCGGGCCGCCCGCCGAAGACGGTGGGGACGCCGGCCCGCTGGATCAACTCCGGCAGCGGGTCGTCGAGGTGCAGGGAGAAGACGAGGGCCCCGTCGACATGCCCGCCGGCGAGGTACCGGCCGACCCGGGCGTGGTCGTCCCGGCCCTCCGTGAGCAGCAGGACGAGCTGGTTGTCGTGGGCCGTGAGTTCCTTGCTGATGCCGCGCAGCTGGAGCGCGAAGAAGGGGTCGGCGAAGACGCGGGTCTCCGGTTCGGCGACGACGACCGCGATCGCGTCGTGCCGCCGGGTCACCAGGCTGCGGGCCGCCTGATTGGGCACGTACCCGAGCTCCTCCACCGCCTTGCGGACCCGCTCGACGAGGATGTCCCTGACCCCGTCCCCGCCGTTGACCACGCGCGAGACGGTGGCCCGCGAGACACCGGCCCGGGCTGCCACGGCCTCCAGCGTGGGACGCGGCGCTGTGTCGGTCACTTCGGGGCTCCTCACCTGCGGGTGCGGATCAGGATAGCCCCGCTCGCGCGGACGGTGAGAGCGCTCTCGCTCCCGCGCGAACGCCAGTGCCCGCGCGAACGCCAGTGCCCGCGCGAACGCCAGTGCCCGCGCGACCGTCAGTGCCCGCGCGAACGCCAGTGCCCGCGCGACCGTCAGTGCCCGCGCTCCCGCTGGTCGCGCTCCGGCCGATCCCGCTGCGGGTGATCACCCCCGTGCTCGTGCGGGTCGTAGCCGGGAATCGTGCCGTCCGGCTTCTTCACCAGAAACAGACCCACCATCCCCATGTCGGAGTGGCTCTGGACATGGCAGTGGTACATCCAGGCGCCGGCGCCGACCCCCTCCCCCGCGATGACCTGGAAGCCGAACGAGTCGGCCGGGCCCGTGATCTTGTTGTCGATGACGGGGCTGGGGTCGTCGGGGCCGGTCAGCATGCCGGTGCGATTGTCCGCCCAGCGGTGACCGTGCATGTGGAACGTGTGGTAGAACTCGCCGTGCGTGATCACGATGAACTCGACGCGGTCACCCACCGTGGCCTCGAAGTCGGGCCCGGAGTGCGGCGGCCTGTTGTTGATGAGCATGTCGTTGAAGACGACCGTGTGCGTGCGGTCCGGCAGGACATCGCCCTTGCGGCGGACGATGACCGGACCGAACAGGCCCTTCTGGAGCCCCCGCGTGCCGTGGTCCGTGCCGACGACGTGATCGTGGTAGTGCCAGTAACCCGCGCTGCCCGCCCGCCAGGTGCCGTCCTTGCGGCGGCCGGGGGCGTGGGTGCGCCAGGTGTAGGTGCGGGTGCCGCCCGGCTCGACATGGCTGCGGTTCAGTTTGGTGCCGTCGCTGGTGATCTCGTAGTCCAGGCCGTGGACGTGCAGACTCACCGCCACGTCCATGGTGTTCTCGAACTCGATGTGCAGCGTGTCGCCCTCGTTGAGCTCGATGAGCGGGCCGGGGACGGTCGCCTTGCCCTTCTCCAGGCCGTAGCCCATCTGTCCGTCGGCGAGCTTCTCGGCGTAGAACTTGATGCGTCTCACCTCGCCCCCGGCCGGTGCCGTCTTCGCCGGTCCGGCGGCACTGACGGCCTCCGGCGCCACGGACAACGATGTCGCGACGGCCGCGCTCCCCAGCAGGACCCGCCGGTTGAAGCTGCGTCTGTCCATGCGGAACTCCCCACCCTGGTAAGGCTTTTACGGAGGCGTACCTGTGATGAACCTGTGAGACGGTACCGGCCGCGCTCCCGTTTATCCACACTCAAGACAAAGTTGGGGCCATCACGGTCATAGGTATTGGCGAGCCGTGCAAAGAGGTTTAGCTTCCTTGGCGGTGTTGCTGTGACCGTGGAGGTGCCCATGCACTTACGAGGGTTGAGCAAGGGAAGACGCGTCTGGGCGGCCTCCGTGGCCGCCGGGGTCGTGACCGCCGGACTGCTGGCGGGGCCCGCCCACGCGGGCCCGTATCCAGAACCCCCGCTGACAACGATGTCGATCAAGTCGCCGCCGGGCGGCGCGAATGTACGGGTGCTGATCTTCCACGGTTCCGCGGCGGCCGGGGAGGAGTCGCCGGTCGTGAACGCCGGGATCGAGGCCATCGAGGACATCGGTCTGTCCGGACCGGCGAACCGCCGCTTCACGGTGCAGGCCACCGACGACGCCTCGGTGTTCATCAACGAGAAGAAACTCGGCCGCTTCAACGCGATCGTGTTCCTGACCGGCGGGGGCGATGTCCTCGACGCCGAGCAGGAGGCGGGCCTGGAGGCCTACATGGAGGCCGGCGGCGGGTTCGTCGGCATCCATGACGCGGCGCGCGCGGAGCCGTACTCGGACTGGTTCACCGGGCTGGTGGGCGCCCGACCGACCGCGTCGAACCCGGCGTCCGCCCAGCGGGCGACCGTGGAGGTCGGCGACCGCCGGCATCCGGCCGCCAAGGACCTGCCGGTGCAGTGGAAGCGCCCCGACAAGTGGCTGAACTGGGTGAAGAACCCGTCGGGTGCGGTCCATACGGTGGCCCGGGTCCGGGAGTCGAGCTATCAGCCTGGGGCGGGTGCCAACGGCTGGGACCACCCCGTGAGTTGGTGCCGTGACTACGACGGCGGACGCTCCTTCTACACCGGCATGGGCGGCACGGTGTCGTCGTACGACGAGGCCGACTTCCGGGCCCATCTGCGCGGCGCGCTGATGTGGACGACGCGCCTGGAGCAGGCCGACTGCAAGGCGACCATCAACGCCAACTACGCGGCGGAGCGGCTGACCAGGCCCAACCTGCCGGGGCAGAACGACCAGATCGGCGAGCCGCACGGGCTGGTCACCGCGCCCGACGGACGGGTGTTCTACATCGGCCGGGGCGGCGCCGACTCCACGCAGCCCGTGGTCACCGACTGGAACAACCCCGACATCGGCAAGGGCAAGGGCGAGATCCACGTCTACGACCCGAAGACCAAGCAGGTCACGCTCGCCGGAGCGCTCACCGTCTTCGGCAACAAGGGCGGCGGCGACGAACTGGTCAAGGTCGAGGAGGGGCTGCTCGGGATCGAGCTGGACCCGAGGTTCGCGCAGAACGGCTGGGTGTACCTGCACTACACGCCGCACTCCCGGATCAACCGGGACACGCGGATGGCCGAGCGGCGGGTCTCCCGCTTCACGCTCGACCAAGCCACGAACACACTGGACCTGGGCAGCGAGAAGGTGCTGCTGAAGTGGCCGGTGCAGATCCACAGTTGCTGCCACTCGGGCGGCGGGATGGCCTGGGACTCCAAGGGCAACCTGTACATCGCCACCGGTGACAACAACTCCAGCGGGTTCAGCGGCGGTTACTCGGGCAACAACCCGCAGCCGAACTACAAGGGCGTCTCCTTCGCGGACGCGCGCCGCACGGCCGGCAACACCAACAACCTCAACGGCAAGATCCTGCGCGTCCACCCGGAGCCGGACGGGACGTACACGCTCCCCGAGGGCAACCTCTTCACCGGGAAGGAGACCGACGAGGGCGGCGGCAAGACGCGCGGCGAGATCTATGTCATGGGCGTCAGGAACCCCGCCCGCATCTTCGTCGACAAGTCGACCGACGTGCTCTACGCGGGCTGGGTCGGCCCGGACGCGAGCGCGCCCTCGACGACCTGGGGCCCGGCCAAGTACGACACGTTCGCCGCCATCACCAAGGCGAGCAACCGGGGCTGGCCGTACTGCATGGGCAACAAGCAGCCCTACCGGGACCGCAATCTGCCCGATCCGTCCCAGCCGCTCGGCTGGTACGACTGCGACCACCCGAAGAACGAGTCGCCGAACAACGACGGCCTGGTCAACCTGCCGCCGGTCACCGGCAACAACATCTGGTACTCGCCGCAGGGCGGCGCGCCGGACTACCCGCGGGACGCCAGCGGTGTCCCGTCGTACAAGCCGGAGGAGGCCACGTACCGGCTGCCCTGGCTGAAGGGCGGCGGGCAGGCCGCGATGAACGGTCCGGTCTACCGGTACGACACGGCCGCGGCGGACAGTGCCGTCAAGTGGCCCGCGTACTGGGACGGCAAGTGGTTCGTCGGTGACTTCTACGACGCCGACCAGCCGCGCAACGCGGTGCTCATGGACCCGAAGACGCAAGGCGACGGCGGTCTGCCGGTGCACTCGGAGTCGCTGAAGAAGATCGTGCCGATCGGCAACGACGGCATCAAGAACCTCATGGACTGGAAGTTCGGTCCGGACGGTGCGCTGTACGTGCTCGACTACGGCCGCGGCTTCTTCACCTCGGACTCCAAGTCGGCCCTGTGGCGGGTCACCTACAAGGGCGGCGGGCCGACCCCGGCCGCCGGTCAGCTGGCGAGGGGGACCGAGTGATCCGGCAACGAAGAATCTGGGCCGCCCTGCTGGCCGCCCTGCTCGTGATGCTCGGCGTGCAGACGATGCCCGCCGCCGGGCAGACGCAGGCACCGGCCGCCGAACAGGTCCTCACCTGGACGGCCGGCAACGACATCGACAAGTACCTCTCGGCGCCGAGGACGGCGGTCGCCGGCAGCGCGACGATCGTGTTCGAGAACAGTGTGGCCACCGGCAACACCACGGGCATGCCGCACACGCTGACGTTCGTGACCAGCGATCCCGAGTTCAACAACGACGTGCAGCTCAACATCCTGGCCAATCCGAACGACGCCCAGGGCGGCAAGCACACCGCCCAGGTCACGCTCACACCCGGCCGGTACTTCTACCACTGCACGATCCCCGGCCACGGCCAGATGCAGGGCATCCTGGTGGTGACCGAGGGCACCGGCGAGGACACCACCGCGCCCGAGGCGTCGGCGCACGTGAGCGGGACGCAGAACACGCAGGGCGAGTACGTCGGTTCGGCGAGCGTGGCCATCCACGCCACCGACGAGGGCGGTTCCGGCGTCGAGAGGATCGAGTACGCGATCGGCGACGCGGGCGCCTGGCAGCCGTACACCGCGCCGGTCGTCGTCGACCAGGTCGGCGCCCACAAGGTCCGCTACCGCGCCTTCGACAAGGCGGGCAACGTCTCCGCCGAGAAGAGCACCGCGTTCACGGTCGTGGCGCCGCAGTCGGACGACACGACCGCGCCGGAGACCTCGGCGACGGTGAGCGGCGAGCGCAACCCGGACGGGGCGTACATCGACATGGCGACGGTCACCGTCTCCGCGTCCGACATCGGCTCCGGGGTCAACACGATCGAGTACGCGATCGGCTCCGGCGCCTGGCAGCCGTACACCGCGCCCGTGATGGTGCACCAGGTGGGCGAGCACACCGTCCGCTACCGCGCCACCGACAAGGCGGGCAACGTGGCGGCCGAGAAGAGCGTGCGGTTCACGGTCGTCGCGGCGCCGCCGCAGGACACCACGCCGCCGGTGGCGGGCGTGACCGTGGAGGGCACGAAGAACTCCGACGGGGCGTACGTCAACAGCGCCCGGGTGACCGTCACGGCGACCGACGAGCACGGCTCGGGCGTCGAGAGGACCGAGTACTCGCTGGACGGCGGCCCGTACCTGGCCTACACGGCCCCGGTGGTGGTCGACCGGGCGGGCGCGCACACCGTGGCGTACCGGGCGACCGACAAGGCCGGCAACACCTCGGCGGCGCGTACGGTGACCTTCACGGTCGTCTCCGGGCAGGTCCCGGCGCCGAACTGCCCGGAGTACGACGAGCGGCTGACGGTGATCGTCGGCGAGGTCGACTCCGGCGTGCGCAACCGGGTCACCGACAACCGCTGCCGGATCGGCGAACTGATCGAGGACGAGAAGGAGTGGACGTCCCACGCGCTGTTCCTCAAGCACGTGACGTCCGTCCTCGACGCGCTGCTGAAGGAGGGCGTGATCGACCAGCGCGAGTACACCGCCATCCGCAAGGCCGCCCGCCAGTCCGGCATCGGCAAGCCGGGACAGACCGAGGGCTACCGGGCGCTCTTCGACGGCAGTGCCGAGTCGCTGGCCAAGTGGCAGCAGGTGGGCGGTGGTTCGTTCGCGCTGAACCCCGACAAGACGATCACCTCCAGCACCACGACGCCCGGCATGGGCATGCTGTGGTTCCCTCAGCGGAAGTACGGTGACTTCTCGCTGCGACTCCAGTGGCGTGACGACGCTCCCGGCAAGGGCAACGCCAATTCGGGCGTCTTCGTACGCTTCCCGTGGGTCCACGACCACCCGGAGGAGTCCCGGCCGGAGTGGGTCGCCATCAAGTACGGGCACGAGGTGCAGGTGCTCGACCGGCCCGACGGCGACATGTACAAGACCGGCTCGGTCTACGGCTTCGACCGCGTGGGCCTGGCCGGTGCCGGCGTGACGCAGAAGGGCACCTGGAACGACTACGAGATCCGTGTGGAGGGCCAGCACTACTCGGTGTTCCGCAACGGTGTGCTGATCAACGAGTTCGACAACACCGGCGGCCAGGATTTCACCCCGCCCCGCTCGGACGACCCGGGCACGGACGGGCGGCGGTTCGCCTCCGGCTACATCGGGCTCCAGGTGCACGGCACGACGGACGTGGTGTCGTACCGGGACATCCGGATCAAGGAGTTGTAGACGCGTTTCAGGGCCCTCAGGGCGCCTTCCTGGCCCTGCTCGGCTGTACCCGCCTGGGTTCCCCCGGCATCTTGGGATACTCGGGCGGGTACGGCAGGTCTCCCAGGCCGTGGTCGTGTTCGTCGCGGCGGGCGAGGTCGAGCAGGGCCTCCAGTGAGTAGCGGTGGTCGTCCATGTCCGCGTGCACGTCGCCGAGTTCGGCGAAGCGCGCGGGCATCGTCGCGAGGTCGAAGTCCTGAGGGTGCGCGACTCCCACCTCGTCCCAGCGCAGGGGCGCCGAGACGGGGGCGTGCGGGCGTGGGCGTACGGAGTAGGCGGAGGCGATCGTGCGGTCGCGTGCCGTCTGGTTGTAGTCGATGAAGATGCGCTTGCCCCGCTCCTCCTTCCACCACTTGATGGTGACCTGCTCCGGCATCCGCCGCTCCATCTCCCGGCCGACGGCGATGGCGGCGCGCCGGACCTGGGTGAAGG
Organism: Streptomyces sp. NPDC045955; assembly: GCF_056430805.1. NCBI lineage: Bacteria > Bacillati > Actinomycetota > Actinomycetes > Kitasatosporales > Streptomycetaceae > Streptomyces > Streptomyces sp. NPDC045955. The sequence continues at coordinate 124,416 of NZ_JBWKKY010000003.1, read as the reverse complement.
TCCAGCGGGGTTCGATGGGCACGAAGACGTGCAGGCCCCGGCCGCCGGAGGTCTTGGGGAAGCCGCGCAGTCCGCCGAACTCGTCGAGGACGGCCCGTAGTTCGTGGGCGGCGCGGACGGCGTCCTCGTATTCGGTGCCGGGCTGCGGGTCGAGGTCGATGCGGAGTTCGTCCGGGCGGTCGACGTCGTCGCGGCGGACCGGCCAGGGGTGGAAGGTGAGGGTGCCGAACTGGGCGGCCCACACCACGGCACCGACCTCGGTGGGGCACATCTCGTCGGCGCTGCGGCCGCTGGGGAAGGTGATGTGCGCGGTCGGGATCCAGTCGGGCATGTTCTTCGGCGCCCGCTTCTGGAAGAAGTTCTCGCCGGTCACGCCCTCGGGGTAGCGCTCCAGGGTGGTGGGGCGGTCGCGCAGGGCGCGCAGGATGCCGGGGCCGACGGCCAGGTAGTAGCGGGCGAGGTCCAGCTTGGTGAAGCCCCGCTCCGGGAAGAACACCTTGTCCGGGCTGGACAGCCGTACGGTCCGGCCGCCCGCCTCCAGCTCCACCGCGTCACCCATGCGAGCCACGGTAGGCGCACCCCGCATACCTCGCACATCGGGCGTGACCCGGCGTATGGGCGCAGAATCGGACCATGGATCTGCCGGTGATGCCCCCTGTCCTGCCGATGCTCGCCAAGTCGGTGGCGACGATCCCGTCGGGCATGCAGTACGAGGCGAAGTGGGACGGTTTCCGGGCGATCGTCTTCCGCGACGGGGCCGAGGTCGAGCTCGGAAGTCGTACCGGCAAGCCTCTGACCAGGTACTTTCCCGAGCTGGTGACGGCCGTGCGGGAGCGGTTGCCGGAGCGCTCGGTGGTGGACGGGGAGATCGTGATCGCGCGGGAGGGGCATCTGGACTTCGACGCGCTGACGGAGCGGATCCACCCGGCGGACTCGCGGGTGCGGATGCTGGCCGAGCGGACACCGGCCTCGTTCGTCGCCTTCGATCTGCTGGCACTGGGGGACGAGTCGCTGATGGACGCGCCGCTGACCGAGCGGCGGGAGCTGCTGGACCGGGAGCTGTCGGGGGTGACCGCGCCGGTGCACCTGGCTCCGGCGACCACCGACATCGAGGTGGCGCGCAGCTGGTTCGAGCAGTACGAGGGGGCGGGTCTGGACGGGGTCATCGCCAAGCCGCTGACCGTGCGCTACCGGCCGGACGAGCGTGCCATGTTCAAGGTCAAGCACGAGCGGACGGCGGACGTGGTCGTCGCCGGGTACCGCCTGCACAAGAGCGGCCCCGTGGTGGGCTCGCTGCTGCTCGGCCTGTACGACGACCGGGGCATCCTCCAGCATGTGGGCGTGTCCGCCGCGTTCCCGATGAAGCGGCGGGCCGAGCTGGTCGAGGAGCTGGAGCCGCTGCGCATGGACGATGTCCAGGGGCATCCGTGGGCGGCCTGGTCCGACGAGGCCGCGCACGAGAAGGCCAGGCTGCCCGGGGCGCCGAGCCGCTGGTCGGGCCGCAAGGACCTGTCGTGGGTGCCGCTGCGGCCGGAGCGGGTGGCGGAGGTGGCGTACGACCACATGGAGAACGGGCAGCGCTTCCGGCACACCGCCCGGTTCCGCCGCTGGCGCCCGGACCGGACCCCGGAGAGCTGCACGTACGCACAGCTTCAGGAGCCGCTCCGCTACGACCTTGCGGAGATTCTCGGCGCGTAGAACGCACCCGGACCCGTCAGGGCTGCATCAGCACCTTGACCGCGCCGTCCTGCTTGCGCTGGAACATCTCGTACGCGTGCGGGGCCTGCGACAGCGGCACCCGGTGGGTGGCGAAGTCCTCGACGCCGAGCGGGTCCTCGTCGGTCAGGTACGGGATGATGTCGTCGCTCCAGCGGCGGACGTTGGCCTGGCCCATCCGCATCTGGATCTGCTTGTCGAACAGGGTGAGCATCGGCATCGGGTCGGCCATGCCGCCGTACACGCCGGACAGCGAGATGGTGCCGCCGCGGCGGACCAGGTCGATGGCGGTGTAGAGGGCGGCGAGGCGGTCGATGCTGAAGCGTTCGGCGAGCGGACCGCTCAGCTTGCGGGGCATGATCGCCGTGGCCTGCTGGGCGAGCTTGGCGGCCGCGCTGCCGTGGGCCTCGGTGCCGACCGCGTCGATCACGGCGTCGGGCCCGCGGCCGTCGGTCTCGTCGCGGATCGCCTCGATGAGTTCCTTCTCGTCGTCGAAGGACCTGAGGTCGTATGTCTCCACACCGCGCGAGCGTGCCCGGCGCAGCCGCTCCGGGACCAGGTCCACGCCGAACACCCGCCCCGCGCCCTTGACCTGGGCGACGCGGCAGGCCATGTCGCCGATGGGGCCGAGGCCGAGCACGGCGATGCTGCCGCCCTGCGGCACCTCGGCGTAGGCGACGGCCTGCCAGGCGGTGGGCAGGACGTCGGAGAGGTAGACGAAACGGTCGTCGGGCGGGCCTTCCGGCACCTTGATCGGGCCGTACTGCGCCTGCGGGACACGCAGATACTCGGCCTGGGCGCCCGGCACGGAGCCGTACAGGCGGGTGTAGCCGAACAGGGCGGCGCCCATGCCCTCGCCGTGGACCTGGGTGGTCTCGCACTGGGTGGGCAGGCCGGTCAGGCACATCCAGCAGTTGCCGCAGGCGATCTGGAACGGCACCACGACCCGGTCCCCGGCCTGGAGGTCCGGGACGCCGGCGCCGACCTCCTCGATGATGCCGATGGGTTCGTGACCGAGGATGTCCCCTGGGGTCATGAACGGCGTGAGCACTTCGTACAGGTGCAGGTCGGAACCGCACAGCCCGGTGGACGTCACGCGGATGACCGCGTCCGTCGGTTCCTGGATCTGCGGATCGGGCACGTTCTCCACCCGGACGTCCCGCTTGCCCTGCCAGGTCACAGCCCTCATCGCCTCGCGCTCCCTCCGTCAGCGTGCGCGTCGGTCGGCCGGTCGGTCAGTCGGCGAGGCCCGGGTACCCGGGCGCATCCGCGCTGAACCTTGAGCCGATCGGCGGACGAAGCGAAGACCCTCCGTCAGAATTGATCGGGTATGGCCATCGGTGGACATATAAGAGCACAATCAAGACAAATCAATGACATGGGGCCGGTGGCGAGGGTGGGCAGGGAACGAGGGGCACGCGGACGGCGCGTCGCGACGACGGCGGCGCTGCTGGCCGCCACTGCGACGGCCGCCCTGGCTGCGGGCTGCACCACCGGCGGGAGCGGTCCCGGCGACGACGGACGGGGCGCCTCCAGACAGTCGGAGCAAGGCACGTCGGCGACCGGCTCCTCCGTGCTCGCCGTCAAGCTCGACAACGCCGTCGCGGCCCGCCCGCACACCGGCGTCGACGCGGCGGACGTGGTGTACGCGGAACAGGTCGAGGGCGGGCTGAGCCGGCTGATGGCGGTGTACGCGACGCGGCTGCCGAAGACGGTCGGCCCGGTGCGCAGCGCGCGCGAGTCGGACCTGGAGCTGCTGCGCCAGTTCGACCGGCCCACGCTCGCCTTCTCGGGCGCGCAGAAGAAACTCCTGCCGCTGATCGACAAGGCACCGCTGCGGGCCGAGACGCCGGGCAGCGCCCCGGGCGCGTACTTCCGCGGCTCGGGCAAGCCGGCCCCGCACAACCTGTATCTGCGGCCCGAGCGGATCGTGCCCGAGGTCCCGGGACCGGCCGCCCTGACCACCGGTTTCCGTTACGGCTCAGCCCCGGCCGGCGGCACGTCGGCGGCCTCGCAGACGGTGCGCTACCCGGCGGCCCGCTTCACCTTCACCTGGTCGGGCTCCCGGGACCGCTGGCTGGTCGGCATGGACGGCGCGCCCGCCACGACCGCCGACGGGAAGCGGCTTGCGGCCGCGACGGTCGTCGTGCAGTACGTGAAGGTCCGCGATTCCGCCTTCCACGACTTCCTCGGCAACAACACGCCGTACACCGAGACGGTGGGCTCCGGAAAGGCCAGGGTGCTGCGCGACGGGCGGGCCTACGAGGTGAACTGGAAGCGTGAGGACGCCTCGGACGGCACGGCGTTCACCACCGGCGACGGCACACCGGTGAACTTCGCCAAGGGCCAGGTGTGGGTGGTGTACGCCAAGGCGTCCTGACCCGCGGGCCGCGCCCGTCAGCCGGGCGCCACCAGGGGCTCGCCCGGGTTGCGCAGCCCCTCGGCCGCGTCCGCGACGCGCCGGATGAGGTCGAAGAACACCGTCCGCTCCTCGGCGGACAGCGGGGCGAGGAACACCTGGTTCATCCGGGCGGTGCGCACGGTCAGCTTGCGGTGGGTGCGCTCGCCCTCGTCCGTGAGACGCAGCAGGGAACGGCGGCCGTCCTCCGGGTCGCGGACCTTGTCGAGGAGTCCGCGCCGGCTGAGCCTGCTGATCACCTCGGCGACGGTCGACCGGTCCAGGCCCACCCGCTCCCCCACCGTGCGCTGGTCCAGCCCGGGCTCGTCGACGAGCGTGTTGAGGACCGCGTACTGGGGCGAGGTGATCTCCTCGGAGACCATCGTGTTCCACAGCAGGTAGTGCGCCTGCTGGAGCCGCCGGGCCAGGTGCCCGGGGTGGGTGGTGAGGTCCGCCGCCGCCATGTGCACCCCTCGCTCGCATTCGTCCCGCACGTATTCGTCGGTGCACTGAACAATACCCGGCTGCTCCCGGCCTGTCTGCCGCCCGCACAAGGGATCATGGGCCGATCAACCGAGGTCTTGACGCCCTTCCGTCCCGATGGCAGCGTGAGAGCAGCTTCATGAAAATACTCAGTGCCCTGACTAAATAGCGGTCGGGTCGCTCGGAAGAGATGGGCTTCTCGGATGGACAAGGTGGTCGCCACAGCCCTGGAGGCGGTGGCCGACGTCCCGGACGGCGCGTCGCTCGCGGTGGGCGGTTTCGGGCTCAGCGGTGTGCCGAACGTGCTGATCGGGGCGCTGTACGAGCGCGGGGTGACCGGGCTGTCGGTGGTCTCCAACAACTGCGGGGCGATGGAGTCGGGCCTGGCGGTCCTGCTGGCGGCCGGCCGGATCGCCCGGGTGACGGGCTCCTACATCGGCGCCAACAAGGAGTTCGCCCGGCAGTACCTGGCCGGTGAGCTGGAGGTCGAGCTGATCCCTCAGGGCACGCTGGCCGAGCGGCTGCGGGCCGGCGGCGCCGGGATCCCCGCCTTCTACACCCCGGCCGGGGTGGGCACACAGGTCGCCGAGGGCGGACTGCCGTGGCGCTACGACGGACAGGGTGGGGTCGCGATCGCCTCCCCCGCGAAGGAGGTCCGGGAGTTCGACGGCACGGAGTACGTGCTGGAGCGGGGCATCCGCACCGACTTCGCCCTGGTCCGGGCCGCGAAGGGCGACCGGCACGGCAACCTGGTCTTCGGCAAGTCCGCCCGGAACTTCAACCCGCTGGCCGCGATGGCCGGGCGGGTCACGGTCGCCGAGGTGGAGGAGCTGGTGGAGCCCGGCGAGATCGACCCGGACGCGGTGCATCTGCCCGGCATCTTCGTGCAGCGGGTGCTCGCGCTCACCCCCGAGCAGGCGGCGGACAAGAAGATCGAGCAGCGGACGGTGAGGTCCTGATGGCCTGGAGTCGCGAAGAGATGGCCGCGCGGGCGGCGCGGGAGCTGAGGGACGGCCAGTACGTCAATCTCGGCATCGGCCTGCCCACCCTCATCCCCAACTATCTGCCCGAGGGCGTCGAGGTCGTCCTCGAATCCGAGAACGGCATCCTGGGCACGGGTCCGTACCCCACCGAGGACGCCGTCGACCCGGACCTGATCAACGCGGGGAAGGAGACGGTGACGGTCCTGCCGGGCGCGTCGTTCTTCGACTCGGCGCTGTCGTTCTCGATGATCCGGGGCGGGCACATCGACGTCGCCGTGCTCGGTGCCATGCAGGTGTCCGAGCGGGGCGACCTGGCCAACTGGGCGATCCCGGGCAAGCTGATCACCGGGATCGGCGGGGCGATGGACCTGGTGCACGGCGCCCGTACGGTCGTCGTCGTCATGACGCACACCGCCAAGGACGGCTCCCCGAAGATCCTCACCGAGTGCGCCCTCCCGCTGACCGGCAAGGGGTGCGTGAACCGGATCATCACCGACCTCGGCGTCCTGGACGTCACCGACGACGGACTCGTCCTGGTCGAGACCGCGCCCGGCGTGACCGCGGCCGAGATCGCCGCCAGGACCGACGCCGAACTGACCGTGCCGGAGGGCCTGAAGTGAAGGACGTCTACATCGTCGACGCGGTCCGCACACCGATCGGCCGCTACAACGGCGCACTGGCCGGCGTGCGTCCGGACGACCTGGCCGCGCACGTCGTCCGCGAACTCCTCGCCCGCACGCCGCGGTTGGATCCGGCGCGGATCCAGGACGTGTACTTCGGCAACGCCAACGGCGCCGGTGAGGAGAACCGCAACGTCGGCCGGATGGCCGCCCTGCTCGCGGGCCTGCCCACCTCCGTGCCGGGCGTGACCGTCAACCGGCTGTGCGCGTCCGGCCTGGAGGCCGTGATCCAGGCGGCCCGTGCGATCGCCGTCGGCGACGCCTCGATCGCGCTGGCCGGAGGGGTCGAGTCGATGACCCGGGCGCCGTACGTCCTGCCCAAGAGCGACAGGCCCTTCCCGGCCGGGCACACCGAGCTGTGCTCCACGACCCTCGGCTGGCGCATGGTCAATCCGCGCATGGAGCCGCGGTGGACGATTCCGCTGGGCGAGAGCGCGGAACTCATCGCCGACAAGCACAAGATCGGCCGGGAGCGGCAGGACGAGTTCGCGCTGGCCTCCCATGAGAAGGCCGCGCGGGCTCAGCAGGCCGGGTTCTTCGACGCCGAGTTGTCGCCGGTGGAGATTCCGCAGCGCAAGGGTGACCCGGTGGTCTTCGCCGCCGACGAGTGTGTCCGTCCGGATGCGTCCCTTGCGGCGATGGCCAGGCTGAAGCCGTCGTTCCGTACGGACGGCGGGACGGTGACGGCGGGCAACGCGTCACCCCTCAACGACGGTGCGGCGGCGCTGCTGCTGGTCGACGAGGAAGGGTTGAGGGCGACGGGGCGTGAGCCGCTGGCCCGGGTGTCCGCCACCGGTGTCTCCGCGATCGACCCGCACTACTTCGGGCTTGCCCCTGTCGAGGCGGTGAACCGGGCTTTGGCCAAGGCGGGCAGGGGGTTTGGCGACCTGTCCGTGCTGGAGCTGAACGAGGCCTTCGCGGCGCAGGTGCTGGGGTGTGTGGCCGAGTGGCCCGAGTTCGACCCGGCGATTCTCAATCCGCAGGGTGGTGCCATCTCTCTCGGGCATCCGCTCGGTGCGTCGGGGGCTCGGCTTGCCGGCACTGTTGCCCATCAGCTGGCCCGCCTTGGCGGTGGCGTTGGTGTCGCCACGCTGTGTATCGGGGTGGGACAGGGGCTTGCGCTCGTTCTGGAACGGTAGACGTTCGGCTGCCGGCCGGATGTGGCTGGTCGCGCCCGCGCGGCGGAGCCGCACATCGACAACAGCCCCGCGCCCCTTTCGGGGCGAGACCCTCAGGAACCTCTAGGACTCCCATGACTCTCACCCAGCACGACATCGACCAGGAGATCGCGGCCGAGCGTGCCGCATACGAGAAGCGGCTCGCCGACGGCGGGCCCGTCGAGCACCAGCCGCGGCGTGACTACGCCCCGTACCGGTCCTCGGTGCTCCGGCATCCCAAGCAGCCGCCGGTCACGATCGACGTCGGCAAGGATCCGGAGCTGGTGGAGCTGGCCTCCCCGGCCTTCGGGGAGCGGGACATCACCGAGATCGACAACGACCTCACCCGGCAGCACGAGGGCGAGCCGATCGGTGAGCGCATCACCGTCTCCGGGCGGCTGCTGGACCGTGACGGCCGCCCGGTGCGCGGCCAGCTCGTGGAGATCTGGCAGGCCAACTCGGCGGGCCGCTACGCCCATCAGCGCGAGCAGCACGACGCCCCGCTGGACCCCAACTTCACCGGCGTGGGCCGCACCCTCACCGACGACGAGGGCCGGTACCACTTCACCACCATCCAGCCGGGCCCGTACCCGTGGCGCCAGCACCTCAACGCCTGGCGGCCGGCGCACATCCACTTCTCGCTCTTCGGCACGGCGTTCACCCAGCGGCTCGTGACGCAGATGTACTTCCCGAGCGACCCGCTGTTCCCCTACGACCCGATCATCCAGTCGGTGACCGACGACGCGGCCCGGCAGCGGCTGGTCGCGACGTACGACCACAGCCTGTCGGTGCCGGAGTTCTCGATGGGCTACCACTGGGACATCGTGCTGGACGGCCCCCGGGCCACCTGGATCGAAGAAGGGCGCTGACCTGCCATGACGAAGATCGACACCAACAGGCCGGACAGTGTGCTGCCCACCCCGTCGCACACCGTCGGCCCGTTCTACGGCCACGCCCTGCCGTTCCGCGGCGGCGAGGACATCGCGCCCCTCGGGCATCCGGACACGGTCACCCTGCACGGGTACGTCACCGACGGCGCGGGCGATCCGCTGCCGGACGCACTGATCGAGCTGTGGGGCGCGGACCCGGACGGCAACGTGCCGACGGCGGACGGGTCGATGCGCCGCGACCCGGCGTCGGGCGGCTTCCTGGGGCGCAACGGCGTGGAGTTCACGGGCTGGGGACGTATCCAGACCGACGCGAACGGCCACTGGTACGCGCGCACGCTGCGGCCCGGTGCGCGCGGGCGGAGCGCCCCGTACATCAGTGTCTGCGTCTTCGCACGCGGGCTCCTCGTGCACCTGTACACCCGCATCTACCTGCCGGACGACGCGGCGGTGCTCGCCGCCGACCCCCTGCTGTCCGGGCTGGAGGACGGGCGCCGCGACACGCTGATCGCCGTGGCGGAGGCGGCCGGCACGTACCGTTTCGACATCCGCCTTCAAGGCGAAGGCGAGACGGTCTTCCTGGAGTTCCAGTGACAGCTGCTCAAGGTGACACCGGCCTGCTCGCCCCCGGGTGGGCCGCCTCGGCGGCGGCGTCCGCCACGAGCGACCACGCCTATCTGCGGGCGCTGCTCGACGCGGAGGCCGCGCTGACCCGGGCCCAGGCGGAGCTGGGGCTGGCCCCCGCCGAGGCGGCGACGGCGGTGACCGAGGCGGCCGGCGCCGGCGCCTTCGACGTCCGGTCCCTCGCCGAGCGGGCCCGCGCGGGCGGCAACCCCGTCATTCCCCTGGTCGCGGAGCTGACGAAGGCCGTCGGCGAGGAGTACGGCCCCTACGTCCACCGGGGCGCGACCAGCCAGGACATCATGGACACCGCGACGATGCTGGTCGCCGTGCGCACCCTGGGCCTGGTCCTCGCCGATCTCGGCCGCACGGAACGTGCGCTGGCGCGGCTGGCCGTCCGGCACCGTGACACGGCCATGCCGGGACGGACGCTCACCCAGCACGCCGTACCGACGACGTTCGGGCTGAAGGCGGCCGGATGGCGGGCGCTCGTCCTCGACGCGCGGGACCGGGTGACGGCCGTGAAAGATTCGCTTCCCGCCCAACTCGGCGGCGCCGCAGGCACGTTGGCGGCTTTCGGAGCGTACGGGGCGAGCGATCCGGCCGCACTGCCGGTGGCCTACGCCCGTGAAGTCGGCCTGTGCGCTCCGGATCTGCCCTGGCACACCCTGCGGACACCCGTCGCCGACCTGGCCGGCTGCCTCGCCTTCACGGCGGGCGCGCTCGGCAAGCTCGCCGCGGATGTGCTGACCCTCTCGCGCACCGAGATCGGCGAGGTCGCGGAAGGCAGCGGCGGCGGCTCGTCGGCCATGCCGCACAAGTCCAATCCCGTACGGTCCACCCTCATCGCCTCCGCCGCACGGCGGGCGCCGCACCTCGCGGCCACGCTGTACGGGTCGCTGGCAGCGGAGGACGAACGGCCGGCCGGGGCCTGGCACGCGGAGTGGGAGCCCCTGCGGGACCTGCTGCGGCTGGCCGGCGGGGCCGCCCGGGACGCCGCCGAGCTGGCGGAAGGACTGCGGGTCAGACCCGAGGCCATGCGCGAACACCTGGATCTCACCGGCGGATTGATCGTCTCCGAGCGGCTGTCCGCCGAGCTGGCCCCGGTGCTGGGCCGCGCCCGCGCCAAGGAACTCCTCACCCGGCTCGCCGCCGAGGGGCGCCCACTGGCCCAGGCGCCGGAGCTGGCGGACGTCGACCTCGATCCCACCCACTACACCGGCTCCGCCGGAGCCCTCACCGACCGTGCCCTGGAGCGACGTTGACACTCCTCGCCCACCGTGCCGAAGGGCCCCCTTCCGCACCCCCGCTGCTGCTCGGCCCCTCCCTCGGCACGTCGAACGCCCTGTGGGACGAGGTGGCGCCCGAGCTGTCGATCACCCACCGGGTCGTCCGCTGGGACCTGCCGGGACACGGCGGCTCGGCGGCCGGTCTCATCAGCGCGGGCGCGACGGTCGGTGACCTCGCCGACCTGGTGCTGGCGCTCGCCGACTCTCTCGGCATCCAGCGGTTCGCGTACGCGGGTGTGTCGCTGGGCGGGGCCGTCGGGCTGCACCTGGCCGTACACCGTCCGGAGCGGCTGTCGTCGCTTGCCGTGATCTGTTCCTCCGCGCACTTCAGCGGGGCGAAGCCCTGGGAGGAGCGGGCCGCGCTGGTGCGGCGGGAAGGGCTGGCCGGGCTGGCGGACAGTGCGGACGCGCGCTGGTTCACCTCCGGTTTCACCGTGCCGGAGCTGGTGGAGGACCACCGTCGCACCGACCCGGAGGCGTACGCCGCCTGCTGTGACGCGCTCGCCGCGTTCGATCTGCGGGACCGGCTGCCCGAGATCGCCGTGCCGACGCTGCTCATCGCCGGCCGGGACGATCCGGCGACGCCGCCCGCGCATCTGAGGGAGATCGCGGACGCGGTGCCCGGCGCTGCGCTCGTGGAGCTCCCGGGCGCCTCACACCTGGCACCCGCGCAGTGCCCGGAGGCGGTGCTGACGGCGCTGCGGGCACACTTCGGCGGGATGGCCGGACGCGGTATGGAGGTACGGCGCGAGGTGCTCGGCGACGCGCACGTCGACCGGGCGCAGGCCCGGCAGACCCCGTTCACGGCGCGCTTCCAGGACTTCATCTCGCGCTACGCCTGGGGCGAGATCTGGACCGACCCGACGCTGTCGCGCCGCGAGCGCAGCGTGATCACCCTCACCGCGCTGGTGGCGCACGGCCACTACGACGAACTGGCCATGCACGTCCGGGCGGCGCGCCACAACGGGCTCACGCCGGAGGAGATCGGCGCGGTGCTGCTCCAGTGCGCCGTCTACTGCGGGGTGCCGGCGGCGAACTCGGCGTTCGCGACGGCCCAGCGGGTGCTGGCGGAGGAGGACGGCACGCCAGGGTGATCCTGCTGGTCGTAGGCTCGGCGGCAGCTCGCTGCGGCCCGCCCGGCGTGCCTACGGTGGGGGCATGTCCACCATCCTGATCACCGGCGCCACCTCGGGGCTCGGCCGGTACGTCGCCTTCGAACTCGTCCGCTCCGGGCACGTCGTCCTCGTCCACGGCCGGGACGCGGGCCGCACCGAACGGCTGGCCGGGGAACTGCGCGCCGAGGGGGACGCCGAGGCGTTCGTCGCCGACCTGGCGTCGCTGGCGCAGGTGCGCGAGCTGGCCGGTCACGTCGCCGCCGCGCATCCCGAGCTCGACGTTCTGGTCAACAACGCGGGCGTGGGGTTCGGGGCGCCCGGTGCGGGCCGTGAGCTGAGCGCCGACGGGCACGAGTTGCGCCTGGCGGTGAACTATCTGGCGCCGGTCGTGCTGACCCGGGCCCTGCTGCCGGTGCTGCGGGCGAACGCGCCGGCGCGGATCGTCAACGTCGGTTCGGCCGGTCAGGAACCCCTCGTCTTCGAGGACCCCGAGTTCACCCGCGGCTACGACGGCGTGTCGGCGTACTGCCGCAGCAAGTTCGCGCTCGCCGCGCACACCTTCGCGCTCGCCGGGGAACTGGCGGGCACCGGCGTCTCGGTGAACGTGCTGCACCCGGCGACCTACATGGACACGGCGATGGTCCGCGAGGCGGACGTCACGCCGTGGAACACGGTCGCCGACGGGGCGGCCGGTGTGCTGGCCCTGGCCACGCACGACCTGGGCAGCGGCCGCTACTACGACGGGACGAGCCCGGCGCGCGCCCATGAGGCGGCGTACGACCCCGGGGTGCGCAGGCGGCTCGCCGCGGTGACCGAGCAGCTGCTCGGCGCCTGAGCTACCCGGCTCCGGCGCCGGCCTTCAGCGCCGCCCGCGCCCGTGCCGCCAGTCCGTCCGCTCCGCAGGAGACCGCCAGGCCGAGGCCCCGTTCGAGCTCGGTCGCCGAGCGGGCGGCGATGCCGTACTCGATGCGGGCCGCCGCGTGCTCGTACCGGCAGGGCGAGGTCTCCAGGAAGGTGACCGCCTGGGCGGCGAGGCGGACCGCGCGCTGGCCGGTCTCCAGGGCGGCGGCTCAGCGCAGGGCCTCCCCTATGGCGGTGTCCGTGCCGAAGCGCTCGGCCTGGCGCCGGACGTCCACGGCGAGCCGGGCGGCACGCGCCGGGTCCTCGGTGGCCAGGGCCCGGGCGAGGTCGGCCGCCCAGGGGACGAGCACGGGGTTGTGGTGCCCGCGCGCCGCCGCCGCCTTCTCGGCGGCCTCCAGTTCGTTGACGCCGTCCTTGGTGCGGCCGACGGCCAGCAGCAGCCTGCCGCGCACCGCCCGCGGATCCGGAAGCACTATGGTCGACGGGTAGGGCGGGGCGAAGCCGTACCGCTCGGCGGCGTCCCAGGCCTCGTCGACATGACCGCGGGCGAGCAGCGTTTCGACGAGGTTGCAGATGACGGTCCAGTACAGGGGCAGTCCGCGGCCGACGCGCTCGGCGAGGGGCAGCGCCTCGCGCAGGGACTGTTCCGCGTCCGCGAGGCGGCCGCGCCTGCGGTGTGCGACGCCGACATAGGCGTGTGCGAGGGCGAGGTGCCCACCGGTCCAGCCGGCGATCTCGTAGGCGCGCACGGCGTCGTTGAAGAGGTTCTCGGCCCGGTCGAGGCGGTCGGTGTAGGCGTACGCGTTGGCCAGCATCAGCAGCAGTTCGATGCCCCACTCGGTGCCGGTCCAGCCGAGCCCGGCAGCGAGGCGGCCATTGACGAGGGTACGGTCGCACAGCTCAACGACCTCCTCGGCGTTCTCACCCTGCATCAGGGCGTCGAAGCCGCGCAGGATGAGCAGCGCGCGTTCGGAGTTGTCGCGGCCGGTGCAGGTCCGCGCGAGCTCGGCCAGGCGCTCGGAGCGGCCCGGTGAGGCGACCTCGCCGGCGTGGATGCCCTCCCACATGAGGCGCACGGCCTCCAGCCGTATCCGGGCGGGCCCGGGTTCGAGCCGGGCCATCTCCGCCTCGACCGTGCGGACGGCCTCCTCGAGTTCGTCGTGGTGAACGAGCGCCTGCGAGAGGCGGACGACGGCGTCCACCCGGTCGTCGCCCTCGAGGCCGGGCATGCCGAGCGCCGTCCGCAGGTGGCCGATCGTCCTGCCGGGCGCCGTCAGGAGGGTGGCGAAGCCCAGTTCGCAGAGGACCTGCGCCTGGACGTCGGGCCGGGGCGGTTCTTCCAGGGCGCGCTCCAGGCAGCGGCGGGCGGCGTCGGGGGCGCCGACGGCCAGGTGCTCACGGGCGGCCTCGCGCAGTTGTCCGACGAGTTCCTCGTCGTCGTCCGGGTGGACCTCGAGGAGGTGGCGGGCGGCGGCTGCGGCGCCGTGTCCCTCGTCGGTGACGATGCGGGCGGCGATGCCGTGCATGGCGGTGCGCAGGGCGTCGGGGATGGAGTTGTAGACGGCGGTGGCGATCAGCGGGTGGACGAACTCCAGGTCGCCTTCGCCGATGCGGCCGGTCGTCGGGTCGGGGGCGGTGAGAATGCGGGCGGTGCGCAACAGTTCGGCGCAGCGGCGGGCGTTGTCGGGCCGCAGGGTGGCGAGCTTGGCGACCAGGTCGATGGAGATGCCGGTGCCGAGGATGGCGGCGGCCCAGGCGAACCTGGTGGCGTCGATGCCGAGTTCCTCAAGGCGGGCGACGAGGCCGCCGCCGCGTGCCGAGCGGTTCAGCTCGCGCAGTTCCCCGGCCCGGGCCTCGACCGGTTCGAGTTCGCTGTCCCGCACCTTGGCGAGGAGTTCGACGGTCTCGTAGGGGTTGCCGGCCGTGACGGCCCAGACCTCGCGGCAGAACGCGGCGTCGGCCTGCTCGCCCAGGGTGGCGCGGGTGAGTCCGGCCGCGGCGTCCGGGGTGAGGGCGTTCAGGGTCGTGACGGGGCCGTCCGCAGCGGCGGCGACGGTGTCGAGGTGCCGGGCGCTCGCGCCGGAGACCTCGCCCGGGCGGCGGGTGACCACGACCAGGACGGACATCTCGTCGAGTCGCTCGGCGAGCCCCGCGAGCCAGTGCAGAGTCTCCTGGTCGGCCCAGTGGGCGTCGTCGATCAGCAGCACCAGCGGCCACTCCCGGCGGGAGAGCCGGCGCACGGCGGCGACCAGGCCGTCGCACACGCCCTGCGGGTCGGCCTGCCGGTCGCCGGGGTCGGCGATGCCGAGGGCCGGCCCGGCGATGTCGTACCAGTCGCCGAGGTACTCGCGGGCTTCCTCCGGCAGCATCGACATCAGCGCGGGTTGCAGTAACTGCCGTACGACGTTGAAGGGGACAGACCTGAGGGTCTCGCCCCCGCGGGCCGACCAGACCTGGCAGCCGCGGGCCTCGGCGATGCGGCGGGTTTCGGCCAGCAGCGCGGTCTTGCCGAGTCCGGCCTCGCCGCGGAAGACCAGCAGCCCGCCGGACGAGGAGCGGTCCGCGCACAGGCGGTCGACCGCCCGCGCGACGGCGGCGACTTCCTCGTCGCGCTCCCACAGGGAAGCCGAGGCGGCGGCCGTGGGCCGAACCTCCGTCATCCCGCTACCTCCCGAAGTCCGCCCGAACGACGTACAGACGTCGAGCGTAGCCGTCCGATTGCCTGAGTGGAGGATGGACGGGGCACCTGTTGCCGTGACGGGTGACACCGGGTGCGGCCGGACGACGCACCCGGGCCGTCACCAGCCCGTCCTCGCGTCAACGGCGTGCAATTGCAAGGGAGGTGACGTCCCTTCACCACACCGGGGGAGACACGGCGGGGCCGGCGGGCGCTGGTCGCCGGGTCGGTGGGCAATCTCATCGAGTGGTACGAGTTCGGCGTCTACGGCTACTTCGCGACGATCACCGCGGCACGGTTCTTCACGCCGGGGGGCGGCAGTGAGATCGAGGGGCTGGTGAAGACGTACGCCTCGTTCGCGCCGGCGTTCTTCTTCCGCCCTGTCGGCGCGGCACTTTCGGCCACTTGGGCGACCGGGGTCGGCGACCAGGGGCAGCCCGGTCGCCTGCCGGGGGTGGTGCGCACCTCGGACGAACTGGGGCTGCCGTCCGGCGCGAAGGAGGCCTACCTTCGCGGTCCTGGGCTTCCTGACCCTGCACGGCCTGCCCGGCACCGAGCCCGCGAGCACGGGTGCGCGGCATCCGAGCGTGCTCGGCTCGCTGACGCCGGGCCGGGACGGGCTGCGGCTGCCCCGCCGGCCGACCGGAGACCGACGCGCCTGCTGCTGGACTGACGCGGTCCGTTCGGCTCCTCTCATCCCACTTTCACCGACGCCTCATACGGTGGGGGCATGACGCAGGAGACTCCTCCCGGGTGGTACCCCGACCCCGGACAGAAAAGTGACGGGCCCGCCACCGAGCGCTGGTGGGACGGCAAGACCTGGACGGACCGCATCCGCCCGGCCCAGCCGACCGCGACCTGGGGTCCCCCTCCGCAGGAGCCGGCCCCTGGCGAGGCTCCCTCGGGAGATCCGGCCCCCTCAGGCGATACGGCGCCCGCGGAGCAGCGGGGTGCCGCGGGGCAGCCGGAAGCGGGGCAGCCCGCCGATGCCGGGGTGCCGGGCGCCCCCGGGAATCCAGATGGTGCCGGGCATCCGGCCGACGCCGGGAAGCCGCCTGGCGCCGAACAGCCGACCGGCGTGGGACATCCGGAAACGGGGCAGCCGGCCGATGCCGGGGGCGATGCCGCCGGGAGTCCGGCCGGTGCCGAACAGCCGACCGGAGCCGGGACGGCGGGAGCCTCCGGGTATCCGGCGAGTGCCGGACAACCGGGAGCCGCCGGGGATCGGGCCGCCGCCGGAGCCCCAGGAGCCCCCGGGTATCCGGGTGGTTCCGGGCAACCGACCGCCGCGCCCTATCCAGGCGGTCCTGGATATCCGCCCGGCTCCGGGTATCCGGCAGCCCCCGGGTATCCCGGCTACCCCGCCGCGCCTCCGGCCGCCGGCCGAGGGCGAGGGTTGCGGATCGGGATAGCCGTGGCGGCAGCCGTCGTCGTCCTCGCCAGCATCGGTGTCGGCGTGTACGCGCTGACCGACAACGGCGGCTCGGGCGGCGGTTCCGCCACCTCGCAGGGACCGGGGGGCCCGGGCGGAACCGGGGGCCAGGGCGGGCCGTTCGGCGGACCGGGCGGACACGGAGGTTCCGGCGGCGACGGCGGCTCCGGAGGTTCCGGCGGGGACGGCGGCTCCGGTGGGCTGAGTCCCGCGCCCGAGCGGTCCGAGTCGCCGAAGATCAGGAGCGGGTCGGTGACCGACGCGGTCAGCGGTATCAGCCTGCCGATTCCCCAGGGCTGGTACGGCCAGGAGGTCACGGTCGGCGCGCAGGTGACGTCCGACGACTCCTACAAGTGCCCCGGCGACACCTCCTCGACCTGCACGAAGGGCGGAGCCTACTCGGCCCCGGCCCTGGCCCTCGGCAGCAAGGGCAGCACCGCCGAGGAGATCGCCAAGGCGGACATCGCGGCGAACGCCGAGGAGTCCTACGGCGGCAAGTCCTACGGCGGGATCACCTCCCACGACGTGCTGGACTCCAAGGCCGTGACCGTGGCCGGGCAGAAGGGCTATCTGGTCCGCTGGAAGGCCGTCACGAGCAAGGGCGCCGACGGCATCGTGGAGTCGCTCGCGTTCCCCTCCCCCGCGAACGCCAAGCAGATGGTCGTCGTGCGCTTCGGCATCGACGCCGACCAGAAGCAGGCCGTCCTGGACGAGATCACCAAGGGCATCAAGGTGTCGACGGGCGGCGGCAACGGCCAGACCGTCTGACCACCCCTGCACCGGCCGGAAAACACCGGACGGAAAGGGGGTCCGGACACCGTCGGCCGGATGGGGCGCCCCCGCCGCCTACAGGGGCACCCCACCCGGCCGGGGGGTGCGCGCCGCCCCCGTCCCCACGGGTCGGCGCGGTCGGATCGCCGTCCGGTCATCCCGTGGACGGCGGCCCGGGTCTCACGTGAGGCCGAGAGCCGGCAGCACGGCCGCCTCCACGAACCGGACCAGGTAGTCCGGGTCCGCGTCCTCGCCCTCCAGCACGGGCCGGATGCGCAGGACGCCGAACATCTGCGCCGGGATGTACTCCAGCGCCGGGTGATCGGCGGGCACCTCGCCCCGTTCGACCCCGCGCCGGATGATCTCCTTCAGCGCGGCGATCTCCGGTTCGACCAGCGCCTCGCGCAGCGCACGCTTCAGCTCGGGATCCT
Organism: Streptomyces sp. NPDC045955; assembly: GCF_056430805.1. NCBI lineage: Bacteria > Bacillati > Actinomycetota > Actinomycetes > Kitasatosporales > Streptomycetaceae > Streptomyces > Streptomyces sp. NPDC045955. Next base: position 106,915 of record NZ_JBWKKY010000003.1, on the reverse strand, counting down.
GGGGCGCGGCGTGGGCGAGCGCCTGGAGGAGTTTGGTGTCCCGGCCCGACAGCTCGCCCGCCGCCCGGGCGGCCTCGCGCAGGTCGTCCGCGAGCGAGCCGGTGTCGATGCAGCGCGTCCGCCGGTGGGAGCGCAGCGCCGCCGCCACGAACTGGGGCTTGGTCTTCCACTGCCGGTAGAGCGTGGACTTGCTGCACCGGGTGCTGGCCGCGATGCCCTCCATGGTGACGGAGTCGTATCCGCACTCGCGGAGCTGCTCCAGTACGGCGTCGTAGAACTCCTGCTCACGCTCCGGCGTGATCTTGGAGCGGCGCGAGGAACCGACCGGCTCGGGTCGGTCCGCAGCCTGCGACGTCATGGGTTGTGCTCCTGGCTTTCGTAGGGCGGCCGGAAAATTCCCGGCCGGCGGTGTGTCGTTCGTCTATCGATACGCCAGTGTACCGGTACGCGGCCGTATCGGTACACTGGCGTATCGGTACGCACTCGTACCGATAACAGCACCACCGTCACCGAAGGGGCCGGGGGAATGAATGCCCGCACCGAGCCTGCGCCAGAGGGGTCCGACCCGCTAGGTCGTGTCCGCAAAGTCCCGTCGTCCGCCCGGAGGGCGGGCCCCGCGGCGCCTGGTGCGTGCTCTCGGCGCGCCGGGCGGAGTCCCTCCTACTGGATGTACTCGGGGCCTCGTCCGGTGCGGCGAGTGGAGGCACCTCCCACACCCTTGAGGCAGTGGGGGAGCGTGCCAGGCGCCGCGGGGCAGGCGGGACTTTGCGGACACGGCCTACCGCGACCTCCGCTCGTCCGGGAGCTCCTGCTCGTCGCAGGGCTCTTCCTCGTCTACAAGCTCGGTCGGCAGCTGGCCACGGGCCACACCGGCGAGGCCTTCCACAACGCGCACCGGGTGTGGGACCTCGAACGAGCGGTCCACCTGCCCGGCGAGGGGGCGGTGCAGTCCCTGCTGCTGCACGGCGGCGGCCTGGTGCACGTCGCGAACACCTACTACGCGGCCGTCCACTTCCCGGCCACCGCCGCCTTCCTGGTCTGGCTCTACCTGCGCCGCCCGGCCCACTACGTGTGGGCCCGCCGGGTGCTGGCCGCCGTCACCGCCGCCGCCCTGGTGCTGCACCTGCTGCTCCCGCTCGCCCCGCCGCGCATGCTGGCCGCGTCCGGCCTGGTGGACACGGCGCGGGTGTACGGCCCGTCGGTGTACGGCACTCCCGCGACGGACTCCCTGTCGAACCAGTTCGCGGCGATGCCGTCGCTGCACTTCGGCTGGGCGCTGATGGTGGCGGTCGGCCTGATCGTGGCGACCCGCTCGCGCTGGCGCTGGCTGTGGCTGCTGCACCCCCTGCTGACGCTGCTGGTGATCGTCGGCACCGCGAACCACTACTGGCTCGACGCGATGGTGGCCGCGGGGCTGCTGGGGTCGGCCCTGGCCGCGATCCACCTGCCGCACCGCACGGTGACGACGGCGGGCCGGGCGCAGGGCAGGCTCGTGCCGGCCCAGGCTCAGGCCCGGGCCGAGGAGCAGGTGCTGGCGAGGGCGGGCCGATGAACGCCGTTCTCGTCGCCGTGGTCCTGTCCCTCGTCTCCGCCGTCGCCTACGCGGCCGCGGCGGTCGCCCAGGAGCGGCTCGCCTCCCGCTCGCCCGGCTCGGGCACGCTGCGGATGCTCGGCAGTGGCGCCTGGTGGTGCTCGGTCGGGCTGAACGCGGCTGCCGCGCTGCTGCACGTCGTGGCTCTGAAGTACGGTCCGCTGACCGTGGTCCAGCCCCTCGGGGCGCTCACCCTGGTCGCGGCGGTGCCGATGGGTGCGCGGCTCGCCGGGCGGCGGGTGAGCGCCATCGAGTGGCGGGGCACCGCGCTGACGCTGCTCGGCCTGGCCGCGATCCTGGTCACGGCGTCCGGACCGGCGCCCGACCGCGTGCTGAGCGTGCCCGAGGCGCTGACGGTGGCGGGCGCGACCGCGGCCCTCATCGGGGTGCTGTCCCGGCCGGGCGCCCGCCCCGGCCTGCGGCACGCGAGCGCGTCCGGCGTGGCCTCCGGGGTCGCCTCGGCCCTCACGCAGACCGTGACGATGGCCGCGACGGACCGGTCCGGTCCCCTGCTGAGTGTCCAGGTGGTCGGAGTGGCGCTGCTCGTGGCGGCGTTCGCGGCCGGCGGGCTGCTGCTGTCACAGACGGCCTACCGGGGCGGTCTCGGCGGCCCGCTCGCGATGGTGACCCTGGCCAACCCGCTGGCCGCCGCGGTGATCGGCCTGGCGCTGCTGGGCGAACGCCTCCAGGGCGGCCCGGCGGGCATGCTGCTCGCGCTCGCCGGAGCCGGCCTGGCGTCCTGGGGCGTGGTGCTGCTCAGCCGGACGACGCCCGCTGCCGTCCCGGCGGACGACGACCATCCGGTGGCCGCCGTCCTGGCACTGGAACCCGGTTCGGCCGCGGCCGAACCGGCGTTGGTGCCCCGGCCGCACGATCCGGGGCACCTCACCACGGCTACGCGGTGAGGATCGCCGGGTCGCTCACGCCCGGCTGCCCGTTCTCGACGTGTCCCGCGAACCGCCGCAGGAACGCCCTGTCGCCCTCGGCGGTGACGGTCAGGTCGTACCAGCGGCGGCCGGCGGCGAGTCCGACGGTCCGCCGCACCTTCGCGCCGGGGCGGACGGTGACGGTCGAGGCCCGGCCGCCGTACGCGTCGGAGAGCTTCAGCCGTGCCGTGCCGGAGCCCTTGTTGGTGAAGGTCAGCTCGATGTCGTCACCGGCGTGGCGTGCGGTGACCTCGCAGCCGGCCGTGGTGTTCGCCCCCTTGAAGACCCGTACGAAGCCGTTCGGACCGTGCACGGTGAGGTCGTAAGCGCCCGCCGAGTAGGCCGAGTTCCAGGTGTCGGAGAGCGTCTTGCCGGCCTCGGTCGTGTACATCCAGGGGCCGTCGGTGCGGTTGCCCGAGGTGACGTGGAAGGCGGCGCCGGCCTTCGGCCCGGAGGCGAAGGCGAGGGTGAGCTTCCCGGCCGCCGCGTCGACCGAGGCGTCCACGTGCGGGGCGTACTTCAGCGGCCGGGCGCGGCGCAGCCCGCGTTCCTGCCGGGGCATGCGCGGGTCGGCGGGCGGGGCGGGCTTGTAGTCGGGGTGGCGTTCGCGATCCTGCGGCTCGTAGGCGTCGGTGCCGGGCAGCGGGGCGGGCCGCGTGTCCTTGCGGGAGAAGTCGAACGCGGAGGTCAGGTCACCGCAGATCGCCCGCCGCCAGGGCGAGATGTTGCTCTCGCGCACGCCGAAGCGGCGCTCCATGAACCGCAGGATGGAGGTGTGGTCGAACGTCTCCGAGCAGACGTACCCGCCCTTGCTCCACGGCGAGACGACCAGCATCGGCACCCGGGGTCCGAGGCCGTAGGGGCCTGCCGTGTTCTTGCCGTCGCCCGGGAAGAGGTCGAGGGAGACGTCGACGGTGGACTTGCCGCGGGAGGCGTCCTTCGGCGGCAGGGGCGGTACGACGTGGTCGAAGAAGCCGTCGTTCTCGTCGTAGGTGATGAACAGGGCCGTCTTCGCCCAGACCTCCGGGTTGGCGGTGAGGGCGTCCAGGACCTGGGCGATGTACCAGGCGCCGTAGTTCGACGGCCAGTTGGAGTGCTCGGAGAAGGCCTCGGGGGCGGCGATCCAGGAGATCTGCGGCAGCTTGCCGGCCTTGACCTCGGCCTTCAGCACGTCGAAGTAGCCGTCGCCGGCCTTGGCGTTCGTGCCGGTGCGGGCCTTGTCGTACCAGGGGTCGCCGGGCTTGGCGTCCCGGTACTTGTCGAAATAGAGCAGGGAGTTGTCGCCGTAGTTGCCGCGGTAGGCGTCCTCGATCCAGCCCCAGGAGCCCCGCGCGTCGAGGCCGTCGCCGATGTCCTGGTAGATCTTCCAGGAGATGCCGGCCCGCTCCAGGCGCTCGGGGTAGGTCGTCCAGCCGTAGCCGAGTTCGTCGTTGCCGAGGACCGGGCCGCCGCCGGTGCCGTCGTTGCCCGTGTACCCGGACCACATGTAGTAGCGGTTCGGGTCGGTGGAGCCGATGAACGAGCAGTGGTAGGCGTCGCAGACGGTGAAGGCGTCGGCGAGGGCGTAGTGGAAGGGGATGTCCTCGCGGGTGAGGTACGCCATGGTCGTGGTGCCCTTGGCGGGCACCCACCGGTCGTACTTCCCGCCGTTGTAGGCCTGGTGGCCGTCGGGCCAGGAGTGCGGCAGGCCCTCCAGGAACTGCATGCCGAGGTCGTCGGCGTCCGGGTGGAACGGCCGGATCTCCTTGCCGTCCTTCTCCTGGTGCCAGACGGGTTTGCCGTTGTCGAGGGTGACCGGACGCGGGTCGCCGAAGCCGCGCACGCCTCTCAGGGTGCCGAAGTAGTGGTCGAACGAACGGTTCTCCTGCATCAGGACGACGATGTGCTCGACGTCCTCGATCGACCCGGTGCGGTGGTTGGCCGGGAGCGCGGCGGCGCGCTGGATGCTGGCGGACAGCGCGCTGAACACCGTGGTGGCACCCGCGAGTTGGAGAAAGCGGCGCCGGTTGACTTCGGACATGAAGGACAGACCTCTCATCCAGAGGTACGGGATGGCCGGAACGTGACGGAATCTGCGCGCAAGGAGTGTTTCAGGGACACCAAACGCCGAGGAAGGGGCCGGTGACACTCGTGTGAAAGTCGCCGGTACGTGAGGTGTGCCGGGGCATTGTCAGGGGAGGGTCATGGACGTGACAGAGACGCAGACGGCCTCACCGCCGACGAAACGGCCCGTTCGCCAGCTCCTCGCCGCCTCCGTGGGCAACGCCGTGGAGTGGTACGACTGGTACGCCTACACGTTTCTGGCCACGTACATCGCCGCCCAGGTCTTCCCCAGGAGCGCGGACAACTCGCTGGTGCCGCTGCTGTCCACGTTCGCGGTGTTCGCGGTGGGCTTCTTCATGCGGCCGGTCGGCGGGCTGCTGATGGGCGCGGTCGCGGACCGGCACGGGCGGCGGGCCGCGCTGACGGTCACCATCCTGCTGATGGGCGGCAGCAGCCTGCTGGTCGGGCTGACCCCGACGTACGCGGCGGTGGGCGTACTGGCGCCCGTGATCCTCGTCCTGGCCCGGCTGCTGCAAGGCCTGTCCGTGGGCGGCGAGTTCGCGGCCTCGACGACCTTCCTGGTCGAGTCGGCGGGCCCCGGCAGGCGCGGGCTGTTCTCCAGCTTCCAGTACGTGTCGACGACCGTGGGACAGCTCGTCGCTTCAGGCATCGCCACGCTGCTCGTGGACACGCTGAACGACGGGCAGATGAACGGCTGGGGCTGGCGGGTGCCCTTCGTGCTCGGGGCGGTGCTGAGCCTGGTCGGCTTCTGGATCCGGCAGGGCGCGCAGGAGACCCGCAGCACCGAGCAGCAGCAGGCCCCGCGCCCCGGTCTGTTCGAGGCGCTGCGCCGGCACCCGCGCGAGTCGCTCCTCATCGGCGGCATCACGGCGGGCGGCACCATCGCCTACTACACGTGGACGTCGTACCTCCCGACGTACGCCGAACTCAACGCGGGACTGGAGAAGTCGGACGCGCTGCTCGCGGGCACGATCTCACTGGCCTTCTTCGCCCTGCTGCAACCGCTCGGCGGCCTCCTGTCGGACCGCTTCGGCCGCCGCCCGCTGCTCCTCTTCTTCGGCCTGGGCTTCGCCCTGCTCACGGTGCCCCTGCTGCACGCCCTGCGCGACTCGTTCGCGGTACTGCTGCTCGTGCAGTGCGCCGGAATGGTGCTGCTGACGGGGTTCACCTCGATCAGCGCCGCCGTGAACGCGGAGATCTTCCCGCCCCGGGTTCGCGCGGCCGGTATCGGCTTCCCCTATTCGCTGACGGTCGCCCTCTTCGGCGGCACGGCTCCGTACGTGGGCACGCTGTTCAAGGAGGTGGGCCACGCCGGGTTGTTCCCCTGGTACGTCGCGGTGCTCTGCCTGCTGTCGTCGCTGGTGTACCTGCGGCTGCCCGAGACGGCTCACTCACCTCTCCGGCGGTGAACGGGCGCCGGTGCGGCGGCCCGTCAGGGCCCGGCTCGCGGTCGAGCCCCCTCCGCCTCGTCGTCCCGGTGCGCTCCCTCGCGCGCCCTGGCCTGTGGCCCTTCGTGCGGTCCCGCGCCGTTCTCGAAGGCGGTCGGGGCTCCGGACGCCCCGGTCGTCTCTCCCAGCACGTCGCTCTCCCGGACGGCGGTCCTCCCGGGGTCGATCACGGCGTCGGTCGTCCTGCCGCCTCCGCCGGTGTCATCTGGGCACGGTCGTCGACCAGCCGGATCGCCGCCATCCGAAATTCTCCTCGGCGGCCGAGCCGGCCTTGTCCAGATGGGCCCGCATTCCCTCGACGAGCGTCCTGCGGTCTTCGGGGCAGGGCCTGACACTCTCGCGTTCCAGCTGTGCTTCGAGAGAGGCGGTCCGGGTTTTCGCCCGGGCGCGCCAGGCGGTCCGCGGTGGTCGGCGCGGAGCCGTGCCGGTCACTCGTAGACGGCGGGCACGCGCAGCGTCGCCCACGACTTCCGGCCCGGCGTGCCGTCAGCGTCCTGGCGCTCCACTGCGAGTCGGGCCCGTCGGCGTACGCCGAGCAGCCCGTCGCGGTGCATAGCCGCGATCTTACCGAGGGTGTCGCCACGCTTCACTGGTAGAGATTTCATTTTTGATGCGGAAAAGACTTCCCTGGAAATCTGCTCACAGGCGGACGACGACCAGGGCGATGTCGTCGACCTGACCACCGCCGGAGACGCCCATCCGGGCCAGCAGTCTGTCGGCGAGTTCCTCCACCGGGAGAGTGCCGCACCGGGCCAGAGCGTCGATCAGCCGGGCCAGGCCGATGTCGATGTCCTCGTCGCGGCGTTCGATGAGGCCGTCGGTGTAGAGCACGAGGGTGTCCCCGCGGAGGTAGGACAGACCGGCCTGGGGGCGGGGGACGTGTTCCGGCCGGGCGCCCAGCGGCGGATCGGTGGCCTGGTCCAGCAGCTGGCAGCTGCCGTCCGGGCTGAGCAGGATCGGCGGTGGGTGGCCGGCGTTGCTGTAGACGATCAGCCGGCTGCGCGGGTCGATGAGCACCTTGGCCACGGTGGTGGCCAGCGCGCCCTCGACCGCCCTGGCGTACAGGCCCAGCACCTCCAGGGCCTGTGCGGGGCTGGGCACGGCCCGGATGGCGGCGCTCAGGGCGCTGCGCAGCATGCCCATGATCGCGGCGGCCTCCAGGCCGTGGCCGACGACGTCCCCGATGGCGACGGAGTACCGGTCGGGCGGCAGATCGACCACGTCGTACCAGTCACCGCACACATTGAGTGACCCGGTGGCCGGCAGGTAGCGCACGGCGATGTCCTGGTGCCTGTCCAGGTCGGGCGAGCGGAGCATGACCTCCTGGAGGGTGGCGGCGATCTCACGTTCGCGGGCGTGTGCCTGGCGCAGCTGCTCGTTCAGCTGTTCCAGATCGTGGGAACGGGCGTACACCTGGGCCGCGATCCCCGTCATCTGGTTGCTCAGCGGCTGGGTGAGCTTCCGGACGGCCGGGGACTGCATCAACTCGGTGACGTCGTCGGCCCGGGCGATGATCCATTTCACGTCGCCGTCCGTCCCCAGGACGGGGCTGGACATCCCGCACCACCATCGCTCCTCCACCTCGCCCGGGTTGCCGTCGACGGGAATGTCGAATCGCCGCGGTGCCACCAGGTCGGGCGCGTGGGAGTCCAGGACGCGCTGGAGCGAGGCGCCGAAGTCACGCGCCGCCTCCGGCGCGCCGGCGGTGTCCGGAAACGCCTCCAGGATGTGCCGCCCGAGCAGTTCTTCGCGGCTCCTGCCGGTGACCCGGAGGTAGGCGCGGTTGGCATGGCGGACCACCAGGTCGGCGTCCAGCACCAGGTACGGGTTCGGTGCGGCGTCGAACAGCTCCTCGAAATCGATCTTCGCTGTTGTCACGCGTGACCTGCCGATCTTTACAGGCGCGACCGCTGCAACTCCAACCTACGAGCAGCCCGCCGGGCACGCCCGCCGGACGACGCGTCGCGCACTGCAGTCCGGCCTCCGTCGTGGCGCTCGACTCCTCGCACTCGCTGTCAGGACAGGAGAATACGCGCCACCCGCCCGGGTGCCCCCGGCCTTCACCCGCCGCGGCGGTCGCCTCGGTGATGTAGAGGGCCAGGTCGATGCGATCGATTACGCCCGTCACGTCCTCCCGCTGGTCCGCCAGGAGCTGGCGCACCGCGCCGCCTCGGGAGCGGCCGGGTGAGGCGGGCCGGGGGTGCGCTCGCCCTCGCCGGGCTGCTCATCGGCGTCCTCAGCGCATGCGGCGGCCCCGCGGGCGCGGAGGACAGCAGGGATGGCGTCACGCTGCGCGTGGGGGCGACGGGCTGGAATCGGGAGGAGGCCCTGCTGAAGTTCGCCGAAGCCCCTCCGCCACCTCCCGCACCGCCCGTCTCCTGCGCGACCTCGTCGCCCGGCTCACCGCGCAGGGACACGAGGTGATCCCTCTGGACGTCCGCTCGCTCCCGCCCGAGGCCCTGCTGCACGCCGACTTCGGCCACCCAGCCATCGCCGAGGCCACCGCCCTGTTCGAGCGGGCGGACGGGGGCGTGATCGTACCCCTAGCTCATCGAGGTACGGCAGGACGGCGGCAACGTCGTCGAACCGGGCACGCGGGAGGCACTGGACCTGGTCACCGACCAGTTCTCCGCCGCCCTCAGCCAACGTCGGCCGCTGAGGGCGGCGGCGTGAGCGAGGGTCGCGCGGGCCGTACGGCCGCATCTCCCCGCACAGGCACCAGCAAGCGGCAGCCGCCTCGCCTCTGACACGCACATCAGGGATCAGCGTCGGTGCGCCGAGACCGGTGGCCTGAGACGACTGCGCGACCACGTGGCACAGCGGACAGGACAGGCGCAGTTCCTCCCCCGGACAACTGCGCCGGGCCCCCGCCCGGTATCCCGCTCCCCGTGCCGGCGGGCCCTGGCAGATCTTCCCTCCCGCCTGCCGAAAGCCCAGGTCAGCAACGCATCCGGCGATGCGCCAGGTGGCGCAACACTTCCGCAACACCACTATCCCTACCGGATAGGTATGGTTCCGGCCATGCCGCCCACCGACCGCATCCGAGACCACGCCGGCCAGGGCGCGCCCACCGTCGCCGCCCAGCGCACGCGGCGTCGGCTGCGCGCGGACCGGGCACGCCAGCTCGCCGACCTCCTGCGCCACCAGCTCCTCACCGGGGGCTTCCCGGCCGGCACCCTCCCGCACGAGTCGACCCTGGCCACCGACTACCGGGCCTCGCGCAACACCGTCCGCCAGGCCCTCGACCTCCTGCGCGCCGAAGGCCTCGTGGACCGCCTCCCCGGCGTCGGCACCGTGGTCGTCGCCCAGAAGTACCCCCACGGGCTCGACCGTCTGATGGGCCTCGCGGAAACCCTGCGCGAACACGGCCACGTCACCAACGAGGTCCGCGCCATGGGCCCCGCCCCCGCACCCGCCCCCGTCGCCGAACGCCTCCACATCCCACCCGGGGCCGACGTCCTCTACATCGAACGCCTGCGCCGCCTGAACGGCCTCCCCCTCTCCCTCGACCTCACCTACATCCCCCTCGACATCGGCACCGCCCTGCTCGGCGCCGACCTGGAGAACACCGACGTCTTCCGCCTCCTGGAAGCCATCACCGGCCGGCAGCTCGGCCACGCCGACATCACCCTGGAGGCGGTGAACGCGGACGCCCACTCGGCCACCGTCCTCGAAGCCCCCCGCGGTGCGGCCGTCCTGATGCTGGAACGGCTCACCCACCTCGCGGACGGCCGCCCGGTCGACCTGGAGTTCATCCGCTTCCGCGGCGACCGCATCACCATGAGCGGCCTGCTGCACCGCTCCCAGTAGTCACCACCCGCTCCCCACAGCACGACCTTCCCGGAGACAGCCATGCCCTTGGTGCCCCAGCGGGCCGACGTGCCCGTGACCATCGACGAGTCGAAGTGCATCGACGGCTGCACGCTCTGCGTGGACATGTGCCCGCTGGACTCCCTCGCCATCGACGACAGCAGCGGCAAGGCGTACATGCACGTCGACGAGTGCTGGTACTGCGGCCCGTGTGCGGCCCGCTGTCCCACCGGAGCCGTCACGGTCAACATGCCCTATCTGCTCCGCTGAGAGGCCCCAACTCCCATGAAACGCACGGCAGTCGCACTCGCCGCATCCGCTCTCCTGTTCCCCCTGTCCGCCTGCGGCGGCAGCGCCGAGGCGGGCAGCGGCTCCACGGTGACCGTCACCGTCGGATACCAGTCCAAGACCATCAACACGGTCACGGCCGGCACCCTCCTGCGCTCCCTCGGCTACTTCGAGAAGCAGTTGAACGCCCTCCATGACGGAAAGACGTACAAGGTCAGCTGGCAGGACTACGCCACCGGTGCCCCCATCACCGCGCAGATGACCGCCGGAAAGATCGACATCGGCTCGATGGGGGACTTCCCGCTGCTCATCAACGCGGCCCGCGGCAAGCAGCTGGGCAAGCCCACCCACCTGGTCTCGGTCACCGGCTACAACCTCAAGGGCGGCCTGAACACGGTCGTCGTCCCACCGGAGTCCAGGCTCAGCTCCTTGAAAGACCTCAAGGGCAAGAAGGTCTCCACGAGTGTCGGCTCGGCCGCCGACGGCACCCTCGTACGAGCCCTTCAGCGCGCCGGCATCGACCCGGACAAGGGCATCGAGAAGCTGAACCAGCAGCCCGCGGTGGGCGCCTCGGCCCTGGCGGCGGGCAGCACGGACGCACTGTCGCAGTTCGTGGCCTGGCCGGGCCTGCTCGCCTACCAGGGCAAGGCGAAGGCGCTGTACGACGGCGCCCAGCTGGATCTGCCCACCTTCCACGGCGTCACCGCCCGCGAGGACTTCGCCCGGCAGCGCCCGGCCGTGCTGAAGGCGTTTCTGAAGGCCCAGGCAGAGGCGACCGGCTACCTCAACACCCATCCGGTTCAGGCCGCCGAGAAGGTCGCGAAGGCCACCGGCCTGCCCGCCGAGGTCGTCTACCTCTACAACGGCGCCCACGGCATCTCCACCTTCGACCCGGCCGTCAAGCCGCAGCTCGTCTCCGCGCTGAAGCAGGACGTGGCGGTCCTGAAGGCGGCCAAGCTGACCGGCGACATCGACGTGGACTCCTTCGTCGACGACCAGTACGTCAGGAAGGCCCTCGGCGCCGGTTACGCCAAGCAGCTCGCCGCCACCCCGCCCGCCGCCGCGAGCGAGGTCTGGCCCAAGGGCGCCACGAAGACCCGGAGCTTCACCTCCCCCGCCCAGCTCCTCGCCCACGTCGCCGAGCACAAGGACGACATCCGCGCCGCCTACGTCCCCGACGCCACCACCGGCACCCTCTGGTTCGCCGACAAGGCCGTCTGGGTGGCGGACAGCAAGCAGCTGCTGCCCTTCGTCGCCCCCGAGACCGCGCGGGCCTACGAGGCGGGTCACAGCGGCGCCCGGGTCATCACGTACGCGGACGCCCTGGGTCGGGCCTCGTGAGCCGGTACCCCCGGCGGACGGGCCGGCTCGTGCTGCGGGCCGGCTCACTGGCCGCCGCCCTCGGCCTCTGGCAGCTGCTGACCACCCTCGACGTGAACCTGTGGGTGCGCTTCTCGCAGTTCCCGACGGTGACCGACGTGGCCCGGGCCTTCGCCGACCGGCTCGCCGGCCCCGACTACTGGACCGACCTCACCGACAGCCTCACCCGGATCGTGACCGGCTTCCTGCTCGCCTCCGTCCTGGGCGTGGCCACCGGCGTGCTCGTGGCACGCTCGCGGCTCGCCGAGGACCTGCTCGGCCCGCTCCTCGAAGTCGTGCGGCCCGTCCCGGCCATCGCCATGGTCCCCGTCGCGATCCTCCTGTTCCCCTCCAACGAACAGGGCATCGTCTTCATCACCTTCACGGCCGCCTTCTTCCCGGTGCTGGTCTCCACCCGGCACGCGGTCCGCGCCCTGACTCCCGTGTGGGAGGAGGCAGTTCTCACCATGGGCGGCGGCCGGTGGCGGATCCTCGGCTCGGTCGTCCTGCCGGGCGCGCTGCCCGGCATCTTCGGCGGCCTGTCCGTCGGCATCGGCGTGTCCTGGATCTGTGTGATCTCCGCCGAGATGATCTCCGGCCAGTACGGCGTCGGCTACCGCACCTGGCAGGACTACACGATCGTCAACTACCCGGGTGTCTTCGTCGGCATGGTCACCATCGGCCTGCTCGGCTGGCTCACCTCCACCGCCGTAGAGCTGGTCGGCCGCCGTCTGACCCACTGGCTGCCGCGCACGTCGTACGTCCCCGGCGCCCGGCCCCGGCCCGCACGGACCCCGGCGTCCACCATCGAACCCGGCAAGGCCGAGGAGGCACGCGATGAGCACCTCGTCTGAGACCAGGCCGGCCGACGCCAGAACCGCGTCGGCGGCACCGCGCGGCACCCGCCTCACCCTCCGCGGCGCCACGCTCGGCCGATCGGACGCCCCGGCCGTGGCCGACATCGACCTGGACGTCTCCCCCGGCGAGATCCTCACCGTCGTCGGCCCCTCCGGCTGCGGCAAGTCGACCCTGCTGCGCACCTTCGCCGGGCTGCTGCCCACGCTGGACGGGGCGGTGGAACAGGACGGCCGGCCGGTGACCGGCCCAGGAGCGGAACGGGCGCTGGTCTTCCAGGAGGACGCCCTGCTGCCCTGGCGCACCCTGCGCGCCAACGTGGAACTGCCCCTCGCCGTCCAAGGCGTGCCGCGCGCCCAGCGCCGGGAACAGGCCGATGCCTGGCTGGAGCGGGTCGGACTCACAGACCAGGCACGGCAGTTGCCGCACCGCGTCTCCGGCGGGCAACGCCAGCGCGCCCAACTGGCCCGCGCCCTCGCCGGACGCCCGCGCGCCGTCCTCATGGACGAACCCTTCGGTGCCCTCGACGCCCAGACCCGCGCCGGCATGCAGGGCCTGCTGGTGGAGGTGCTGCACGGCACGGGCGCGACCGTCGTCTTCGTCACCCACGACGTGGACGAGGCCCTGTTCCTCGGCGACCGCGTGGCCCTCCTCGGCTCCGGCCGGCTGATCGCCGTACGGGACGTGCCCCGCCCGCGCGAGCGCGCCGCCCATGACGACCCGGCGCGCGTAGCCCTGCGGCGCGACATCCTCACCTCGCTCGGTACCTGAAAGGCCCCGGTGACCACCCCGTGCACACCTCCCTGGAGATCCCCGCCCTCAGCGACGCCGAGGAACTGACCTGCGACGTCCTCGTCATCGGCGGCGGCACCGCCGGCACCATGGCCGCCCTGACCGCCGCCGAGCACGGCGCGCACGTCCTGCTCCTGGAAAAGGCGCACGTCCGCCACTCCGGCGCGCTCGCCATGGGCATGGACGGCGTCAACAACGCGGTCATCCCCGGCCGCGCCGAGCCCGACGACTACGTCGCCGAGATCACCCGCGCCAACGACGGCATCGTCGACCAGTCCACCGTCCGCCAGACCGCCACCCGCGGCTTCGCCATGGTGCAGCGCCTGGAGTCGTACGGCGTGAAGTTCGAGAAGGACGAGCACAACGAGTACGCGGTCCGCCAGGTCCACCGCTCCGGCTCCTACGTCCTGCCGATGCCGGAGGGCAAGGACGTCAAGAAGGTCCTGTACCGGCAGCTGCGGCGGCGCGAGATGCGGGAGCGGATCCGCATCGAGAACCGGGTGATGCCGGTGCGCGTGCTGACCGCTCCCGAGGACGGGCGGGCCGTGGGGGCGGCCGGCTTCAACACCCGTACGGGGCAGTTCGTCACGGTCCGAGCGGGCGCGGTGATCCTCGCGACCGGCGCCTGCGGCCGCCTCGGTCTGCCCGCCTCCGGCTACCTCTACGGCACCTACGAGAACCCCACCAACGCGGGCGACGGCTACGCCATGGCCTACCACGCGGGCGCGGAGCTCACCGGCATCGAGTGCTTCCAGATCAACCCGCTGATCAAGGACTACAACGGCCCCGCCTGCGCCTACGTCGCCAACCCCTTCGGGGGCTACCAGGTCAACCGGCACGGCGAACGCTTCGTCGACTCCGACTACTGGTCGGGGCAGATGATGGCCGAGTTCGCGGCGGAGGTGGCGAGCGACCGGGGCCCCGTGTACCTGAAGCTGAGTCACCTCCCGGAGGAGTCGGTCTCGGCGCTGGAGTCGATCCTGCACTCGACGGAGCGCCCGACGCGCGGCACCTTCCACGCGGGCCGTGGCCACGACTACCGCACCCATGACGTGGAGATGCACATCTCGGAGATCGGGCTGTGCGGTGGCCATTCGGCCTCGGGTGTACGGGTCGACGACCACGCTCGTACGACCGTTCCCCAGCTGTACGCCGCCGGGGACCTGGCCTGTGTGCCGCACAACTACATGATCGGCGCGTTCGTCTTCGGGGACCTGGCGGGCGCGGACGCGGCCCAGTACACGCGATACGAAGGACAGTTGCCCCTGGACCAGCTCCGCGACGCGCACGAACTGATCTACCGCCCGCTGCGCAACCCCGACGGCCCGCCGCAGCCCCAGGTCGAGTACAAGCTGCGCCGCTTCGTGAACGACTACGTGGCCCCACCGAAGTCCGGCGCCCGGCTCTCCCTCGCCCTGGAGGCGTTCGAGCGGATGCGGGACGACATCGCCGCGATGGGCGCCCGCAGCCCGCACGAGCTGATGCGGTGCGCCGAGGTCACCTTCATCCGCGACTGCGCGGAGATGGCCGCGCGCGCCTCCCTGGCCCGCACGGAGTCCCGCTGGGGCCTCTACCACGACCGCCTCGACCACCCGCAGCGCGACGACGCGTCCTGGTTCCACCACCTCGATCTGCGCAAGTCCCCCACGGGCGTGATGGAGTTCACGGCCCGCCCCGTGGCCCCCTTCCTGGTCCCGGTCGACGGTTTCACCCCCGCCGGCGGCCCCTCCCGTCACCTCGGCGAGGTCCACCCGGAACAGGTGGCGACCGCGGGGGGCCGGGAAGCGGCGCCGGTGGCGTTGCTGCAGGAACCCACCGCGACCGGCACACCCGCCCACGCCGGCGCCGACGCGGACACGCCGGCCACGCCTCGCCTGCTCGACCTCCTCGCCCTCACGGAGGGCGAGCCCGAACTGTCCGCTCTCACTCCCTACTTGACCGACCCAGAGCCCACCGTGCGTCGTACGGCCGTCACGGTCCTGACGGAGACCGTGCCGCCAGGCACCGGACCGGCACTGGCCGCCGCGCTGACGGACACCGACACCGGCGTCCGCGCCGCCGCGGCCGCCTCCCTGCGCGAACTTGTCGAGACGCTGGCCCCCGAACCGGCTCTGCGCGACGGCCTCGCCGCCGCCCTGTCCGAGGCCGACCCCGTGGTCCGTGCCACCGCACTGGATGTCCTGCGCGCCTTGTGCCTGGGTGATGTGGAGCTGTTCGCGGACTCGTTGTCGGACTCCGACAGCGCCGTCCGCATCGCGGCCGTGCGAGCGCTCGTGTCGGTCGACGCCGTCGGAGAACTGGCCCGCTCGGCGGCCGTCGATCCGTCACGCGAGGTCCGCGTCACCATCGCCAAGGCCCTGGCCACCGCGGGCCAGGACTCGGCCATGGCACACTCGGCCCTCGCGGAACTCGTGGACGATCCCGACGCCCTGGTCCGTGGGGCCGCCTACGAGGCACTGGGCACGGCCGGCTGCCCGGCCGCCCTGGCCGCCCGCGCCGAGGCCGCCCTGGCAGACCCGGCATGGCAGGTGCGCGCCGGCGCCGCCACCGCCCTGTCCGCCACGAATCCCGACGTCGCCGTCCCCGCACTCGCCAAGGCCCTGGCCGACACCAACGCCGACGTCCGCAAGTCCGCCGTACTGGCCCTGACCCGCCACCGTGCCACCGAGGACGCCCGAGTGGCCCTGGCCGCCGCGACGACGGACTCGGACGCGGACGTCAGGGCCTATGCGGCGCGGGCGCTGCGGCTTGCTCATGGTCGTGACGTCCCTCGGCTCAGGCGGTGAGATCGGCTGCGGCTGTGTAGCGGTTGGCGGGGCGGGTCAGGCCCAGCAGGCCGCGCAGGGTGTCGGCCTCGTAGGCGTGGCGGAAGGCGCCCCGGCGCTGGAGTTCGGGGACCAGACCGCGGGTGATCGCCGGGAGGTCGTGGTCGGCGACGGCGGGCCCTAGCCGGAAGCCGGTGAGCCCGGCGCTCTGCAACTCCTGAAGCAGATCGGCGAGTTGGTCGGGCGTGCCGGTGAGGACCAGGGTGTCACTCGAATACGCCTGTCCCGCGAGCGCGTCGAGCCGTTCCCGGCGGGCGGTCGCGGCGGCCGGGTCGGCGTCGAGGAAGACCACCAGGTCACCGAAGACGTGGAGCGGTTCGCCGGCTCGCCCCGCCGCGTTCTGCTCGGCACGGATCCGGGCGACGATCGCGCGGGCCTCGTCGGCGTCGTACGGGGTGACGTAGCCGATGTCGGCGGCGCGGGCCACGAGCCGGTACGGGACGGTGTCGTGGGCCAGCGCGCTGACGATCGGCTGGCCCTGCGGCGGGCGGGGTGTGAGGGAGGGGCCCTTGACGCTGAAGTGCCTGCCCTCGAAGTCGATGTAGTGCAGCTTGTCGCGGTCGATGAAGCGGCCGGTGGCGGCGTCCCGGATCTCGGCGTCGCCCTCCCAGCCGTCCCAGAGGCGGCGCACCACCTCCACGTAATCGGCGGCCTCGTCGAAGAGGTCGGTAACCGACTCCCGTGTGTCCGGGTGGTCGTAGGCCTGAATACGCGGGACGTACGGCGGCCGAAGTGGGCGGCCTCGTTCGGGCGGGCGGTGATCTGGACGCGCAGGCCGGCTCGGCCGGTGCTGACGTAGTCGCGGGTGGCGATCGCCTTTGGAGATGTGGAACGGCTCCGTGTGGGTGGCGACCACCGTCGGCACCCGGCCTATGTGCCGGGTCAGCGGTGCCACGCGGGAAGCGATGAGGACGGCGTCCAGACGACCGCGCACCTGGTCTGTGCGCTCGTCCGGGTCCAGGAAGTGGGACGACTTGAGGCGGAGGCCGTCCTCGATGGTCACGAAGTCGAGGAGCCCGCGCTCGGCCTCCGCGACCAGATCGGCTCAGTACGTGGCGGTGAACAGATCCCGTGGCCGGGCCACCGGCTCGCACCAGGAGGCGGGATGCCAGCCGGTGCCGTCCAGGGCGACGGCAAGGTGCAGCGAAGAAGCAGGTGTTGAGGACACGAGTGGAGTGCCTTCCTGGAGGTCCGTGACGAGAGCGCCGGCCCTCACGCAGGGTTGGGCACGGCGGTGAAGGAACGGGTCAGGAACAACAGAGCGCGCCGGCCACACGCAAATCCTTAAGGGTCGAAGACGGTCCGGGGCGGTCGCGCCTGGCACGGGCCCGGTCGAGGGCGCGGAGGCCGTGCGTCTCCGCGCCGTGGACCGGCTACTTGTTGGTCTTGGGCAGGCCGGGCGGGTTGATCTCCGACTTGTTCACCGCCTCGTCGGACAGGCCCCAGCGCTTCAGCACCTTCGCGTACGTCCCGTTCTCGATGACGTGATTGAGGGCGTCGGCGAGCGGCTTGACCAGGCCGCTGTCCTTCTTGGTCGTGGCCGCGATGAGGCCCTGGAGGGTGGCGCCGGCACCGGAATAGGTGCCGACGACCTCGGTGCGGCCGGTGGTGGCCGCGTGGTAGGCGGCGGTCGGGTTGGGGCCGAGGAAGAGGTCGATGCGGCCGGACTGGAGGGCGAGATAGGTGTCGCTGTCGTTCTGGTAGTACTTGATGTTCACCGGCTTGCGGCCGGCCTTCTCGTTCTCCTTGCTCCACTCGATGAGCAGCTTCTCCTGGTTGGTGCCGCTGCCCACCGCGACCGTCTTGCCCGCCACGTCTTCGGGTCCGGTGACCTTCAGTCCGCTGCCCTTCTTCGCCTCGAAGCCCAGGTTGTCCTCGCGGTAGGTGGCGAAGTCGTACTTCTCCTTGCGTTCCTCGGTGACGGTGATGTTGCTGAAGCCGACGTCGTACTTGGCGCTGTCGAGGCCGACGAAGATGTTCTCCCAGGAGACCGTGTTGATGTGCGGCTTGAGGCCGAGCACGTCGGCGACCAGAGAGGCGATGTCGGGCTCGACGCCGATGACGGTCTTGTTGTCGGTGGCGAAGAAGGTCAGGGGCGCCGCGGAGCCCGACGAGTCGACGATCTCCAGGGTGCCTCTCTTGCGGATCTTCTCCGGGACCTCGGCGGCTATGGAGTCGACCTTGTCGGTGGTGATGCGGTTCTGGTCGGGACTGATGTTGATCTTCGTCTTGCCGTCCGACGTGGCCGCGACCTCGGTCGTGCCGCCGTCGTCGGGGTTGCTGCACGCGGCGAGGACGAGGGTGGTGGCGAGTCCGAGCGCGGCTGCGGCGGTGCGGCGGCGGGTGATCGAGGTGGACATGGTCGTGCTCCTTGCTAGGGAAAAGGGGTGAGGGTCGGTCAGAGGACCTTGGAGAGGAAGGCGCGGGTTCGCTCGTGCTGCGGGTCGTCCAGGACGGCCGCGGGCGGGCCCTGCTCCACGACGACACCGCCGTCCATGAACACCACGGTGTCGGCGACCTCGCGGGCGAAGCCGATCTCGTGGGTCACGACGATCATGGTGGTTCCGGTACCGGCCAGGTCCTTGATGACGTCGAGGACTTCGCCGACCAGTTCCGGGTCGAGCGCCGAGGTGGGCTCGTCGAAGAGCAGCACCTTGGGTTCGAGGGCGAGTGCGCGGGCGATGGCCACGCGCTGCTGCTGGCCGCCGGAGAGCTGCCGGGGGTAGGCGTCGGCCTTGTCGGCGAGGCCGACCCTGTCGAGGAGCCGGCGGGCCTTCTCCTCCGCTGCCCTGCGCGGGCGGCGCAGTGCGGAGACGGGGGCCTCGATCAGGTTCTCCAGCACGGTCAGATGGGGGAAGAGGTTGAAGTTCTGGAAGACGAACCCGATGTGGGTGCGCTGCTTCAGAACGTCCTTCTCCTTCAGTTCGTGCAGCTTGCTCCCGGAGCGGCGGTAGCCGATGAGTTCGCCGTCGATGCTGATCCAGCCGCGGTTGACCTTCTCCAGGTGGTTGATGGTGCGCAGCAGCGTGGACTTGCCGGAGCCGGACGGGCCGAGGATCACGGTGACCTCGCCGGCGCGAACCTGAAGGTCGACGCCGCGCAGCACCTCCAGGGGGCCGAAGCTCTTGTGGACGCCGTGGACGTCCACCATCACGTCCTCGACCGTCGGCGTCGCGTCCTCGACGGCCACCGTCACGTCGCTCATCGGCTGTCTCCCAAGGGCTTCAGGGGTACGACGGGCTGGTTGCGCTGGGCGGCGGCCGCGCGCAGGGTGCGGACGAAGCGCCGGGCGCGCTGGAGCGGGGTGGGCGGCGGGGTGCGGTTGGCGCCCCGGGCGTAGCGGCGCTCCACGTAGTACTGCGCGACCGACAGCAGGGAGGTCAGCACCACGTACCAGGCGGTGGCGACCAGCAGCAGCGGGATCACCCGGCCGTTGCGGCCGTAGATCACCTGCACCTGGTAGAAGAGCTCGCCGATGGACATCACGTAGACCACTGAGGTGCCCTTGAGCAGGCCGATGATCTCGTTGCCGGCCGTGGGCAGGATGGCGCGCATGGCCTGCGGCAGCACGATCCGGCGGATCTGCCGCAGCCGGGGAATGCCCAGCGCGGCGGCCGCCTCCAGCTGCCCGTGGTCGACGGCGATGACACCACCGCGCACGATCTCGGCGGCATAGGCGGCCTGGTGCAGCGTCAGCCCGATGACGGCGGCGCCCATGGTGCCGATGATGCTGTTGCTGTCGACGGACCAGAACACCGGGCCGAAGGGGACACCGAAGCCCAACTCCTCGTACAGCGCGCTCAGGTTGAACCAGAACACCAGCTGGACGATCATCGGGATGGACCGGAAGATCCAGATGTAGGTCCAGGCGACGGTCTGCAGCACCGGACTGCGCGACAGCCGCATGAAGGCCAGGACGGTGCCCAGGAGGAAGCCCAGCACGGTGGCGTACGCGGTGAGCTGAAGGGTCACGTACACCGCCCGCACGATCGCCTCGGACAGCACGTAGTCGCTGAAGACGCCCCACTCCCATACGGGGTTGGTGGCCAGACCGTGCACGAACTGGGCGACCAGCACGATCACGGCGACGGCCGACACCCAGCGGGCGTAGTGGCGGGCGGGTACGACCTTGAGGAAGGCCGGATGGTCCGGGGCGGGCGGGGCTTGTGGGCCGGTGCCCGGGGTGGCCGCGCCGGGCGGCGCGGTGGTGTCGGTGGTGGATGCCATCGTGGTGTTCCTGCTCAACTCTCAGGTGTGCTCGGGCGGGTTGATCCGCGACGTGTCGATCGCGGAGGCGGTAGTGCCCCACTTCTTGAGGATCCGGGCGTACGTGCCGTCCTTGATCAGCTCGTTGACGGCGGCCTGGAAGGCCTTGGTGAGTGGGGAGCCCTTCTTGAAGGCGAAGCCGACGTCGAGGCGGTGGAACTCGCCGAGGAAGGTGGTCTGCGACGCGGGCTGGGCCGCCTGGTGACGCAGGCCGTTGATGGTCGACATGATCACGTCGATACGGCCCTGCTGGAGCGCGGTGAGGGTCGCCGCGTTCTCCGAGTAGACCTTCACGTCGTACGGCGTCTTGCCCGCCTTGGCGCACACCCCCTTCTGCGCGGTGAGGGTCGCTTCGAAGGTGGTGCCGGCGCCGGTGCCGATGGTCAGACCGCACAGCTGGGCGAGGTCGGTGATCTTCTTGCCGAGGGCGGTGTTGCCCGTCTTCACCGCGAAGCCCTGGCCGTCGTTGATGTAGGTGACGAAGTCGATGGTCTTCAAGCGTTCGGTGGTGACGCCGAAGTTGCCGGTCCCGAAGTCGTACTTGCCGCTGCCCAGGGCGGGCAGGATCGTCTCGAAGGAGGCGTCCTGCCGCTCCAGCTTCACGCCGAGGACCTTGGCCACCGCGTCGGCGAGGTCGATGTCCTGGCCCGCGGGCGGCTTGTCCTGCCCTCCCCCACTCTCGACTTCGCTCGAGCGGGGGGACCCCCATGGGTAGTACGCCCCGGGCGGGGACCCGATCGAGCTGCCGACGCGGAGCGTGCCCGCCCTGCGGACGTCGGCGGGAAGCAGGGCCGCGACGGAGTCCACCTTGCGTACCGCGGCCACCGGGTCGTCGGTCGGCGCGGGGGATGCCTGAGCGCCCGCCGGTGTGGTGCCGGAGGTGTCGCCGGAGCCACAGGCGGTCAGCGTCAGTACGGGCAGCAGAGCGATGGTCGCGGCGAGGCGCAGGCGGGTTCTGCACGGGTGAAGGTTCACAGGTCGGCTGCCTTTCCCGTGCGTGCTGTGCGTGCTTCGGCCGGCAGGTGCTTCTCGAAGGGCAGCGGGCCGATGGTCTCCGGGTCGGCCTCGGTGTCGAACAGCGGTGTGTAGCCGGTGGCCAGGTACAAGCCGCGGGCCTCGGGCTGGCGTGGCCCGGTGGTCAGGTAGATCCGCCGGTAGCCGCGTGCGCCCGCCTCGCGTTCCAGCTCGGCGATGACACGGCGGGCGAGGCCACGCCGCCGGTGGGCGGAGTGGGTCCAGATCCGCTTCAGCTCGGCTGTGGTCGCGTCGAACCGGCGGAAGGCGCCGCCCGCGACGGGCTCGCCGCGCTCCAGCATCAGCAGAAGCAGGCCGCCGTAAGGTTCGGTGAACTCCTCGTCGGGGTAGCGGGAGATCTCGGCGTGGGCGTCCTTGCCGTAGCGCGTGGAGTACTCGTGCCCGAGTTCGCGCAGCAGGGGTCTCACGCGCGGATCGGAGACAGGGACATGGAGCACTGTCACGTCCACCGCTGACGATGGTGGTTGGGCTACGGAGGTCATTCGCCCACCGCCGCAAGGGTTTGCGTCCCGCGTGCCGCCCGCTCGGCGTCGCGCTTGGCGACCTCCTCGCGGACGATCGGGATCACATACCGGCCGAAGTCGATGGCGTCGCCCAGCAGGTCGTAGCCGCGCGCGGAGAGGATGTCGACGCCGAGGTCGTAGTAGTCGAGTAGCGCCTGGGCCACGGTCTCGGGCGTGCCGACCAGGGCGTTGGAGTTGCCCGCGCCGCCGGTCGCTGCGGCGGTCGGCGTCCACAGGGCCCGGTCGTAGCGCTCCCCCGCCTCGGCGATGGCGAGCAGCCGCTGCGAGCCGGTGTTTTGAGGCTCCGCGTGTCCGTTGTGGCGCTTGGTGATCGCCTCGCCGCGTTCCTTGCGCGCCTTGATCGCGCCGACCGTGCGGTGGGCCTTCTCCCAGGCCAGTTCCTCGGTCGGGGCGATGATGGGGCGGAAGGCGACCTGGATGCGGGGGACGTCGGTGCGGCCCGCGGCCTTCGCGGCGGCCTTCACGTTCTCGATCTGCTCGGCGGTCTTCGCCAGGGGTTCGCCCCACAGGCAGTAGATGTCGGCCTCCGCGCCGCCCGCGGCGTACGCGGCAGGGGACGAGCCGCCGAACGACACGTTCGGGCGGGGCTGCTGGACCGGGAAGACGTCGCTGACGAAGTCGTGGAAGCGGTAGTGCTCGCCCTCGTGGTCGAAGGGCTCGTGGGTGGTCCAGATCTTCTTGACGATCCGGATGTATTCGCGGGTGCGGGTGTAACGCTTGTCCTTGGTGAGGATGTCGCCCTCGCGGCCCTGCTCGTGGTCGTTGCCGCCGGTGATGAAGTGCACGGTCAGCCGGCCCTCGCTGATCTGGTCGAGGGTGGCGAAGGTCTTGGCGGCGAAGGTGGGGTAGGACACGTTGGGCCGGTGGGCGAGCAGGATCTGCAGGCGCTCCAGCCTGCTCGCGATGTACGCGGCGGCCGGTGCGGGGTCGGGCGATCCGGAGCCGTAGGCGAACAGCACCCGGTCCCAGCCGTGGTCCTCGTGGGCCCGGGCGAGCCGGAGTGTGTACTCCCTGTCGAAGGCGGCGCCGGAGCGCGGCGTGGTTTCGGAACCATCGTTGGTGGCGGCGATGCCGAGGAACTCCACGGGCATGGGCATGGCCTTTCTGGGATGCGGCACGCGGGCATGACGAAACTGCCGGGCACGCGGAAAATGAGTGATGGCTCGTCAGAACGACGAGTGCGTACGGGCGTGACGACGCCGGGCGTCGGTGAAGGCGGTGGTGCGGCAGCGCGCCTGAAGAGAGAACTCGGCCCGCGACGGGGTCACCGAGGGAGGGAAGGGCC
This sequence comes from Streptomyces sp. NPDC045955, assembly GCF_056430805.1. Lineage (NCBI taxonomy): Bacteria > Bacillati > Actinomycetota > Actinomycetes > Kitasatosporales > Streptomycetaceae > Streptomyces > Streptomyces sp. NPDC045955. The sequence continues at coordinate 83,847 of NZ_JBWKKY010000003.1, read as the reverse complement.
GGTCAGAGGGCCCGCTGCCGAGTCAGGCGCAACACGCGGCAGACCACACCCGACCGAAGTCGATGTGATCGCGCGAGACCAAGCGCTGCTGGGCAGTCATGCGACTACTTGAGCAGTACATCGTCGCGCGCGTCAAGCCGCGCCCGGATGCCGGACCGCCTCGACCGGCGCCTGCCGAGGCGTTGTTGACACATCGGTGTCAGGGGCACATACGATCGACGGCGGACCGGCTCCGCGTGGTGCGGCAGCCTCTCCGGCCGCGTTGAGGGGCGCGGCGAGCGTGACGACACCGGGTTCACCCACGCCTGCGATTCCCTCCCCGGAGAGCCTCCCCATGGTCACGCCGCCCGATGTCACCTCGACCCCTGCCACGAAGACTCCGGAACCTCCCGCCGCCCTCGGCGCGGGCCCGCCGCGGATCGTTCCGCGCCGGCACGTCGGCCGGTGGGCGACCGCGGCCGTCGCGCTGCTGCTGTTCGCGATGGTGCTCAACTCCGTCGTCCGCAACGACGCCTTCCAATGGGCCGTGGTCGGCCGGTACTTCACCACCGCCGCCGTACTCGACGGACTGCTGCTCTCCCTGTGGCTGACCGCCGTGGTGATGGTGCTCGGCTTCCTGCTGGGCACCGTGCTCGCGGTGATGCGGCTGTCGGCCAACCCTGTGCTGCGTACGCTGAGTTGGGGCTATGTGTGGATCTTCCGGTCCACACCGCTGCTGGTGCAGCTGCTGTTCTGGTTCAACATCGGCGCCCTGTATCCGACGCTGGGCATCGGCATCCCGTTCGGTCCGCAGTTCCTCACCGTCAAGACGGTCAACCTCCTCGGCCCCACCCTGACCGCAGTCATCGGCCTGACCCTGCACGAGACCGCGTACGCCGCCGAGGTGGTGCGCGGCGGCATCCTCTCCGTGGACGCCGGGCAGACGGAAGCCGCCCAGGCGCTCGGCCTGAGCAGACGCCGCACCCTGCGCCGGATCGTCGTCCCCCAGGCGATGCGCTCCATCGTGCCCACGGCCGGGAACATGCTGATCGGCACCCTCAAGGGCACCAGCATCGTCAGCGTGCTGGCCGTGCACGACCTGCTGTACTCGGTGCAGCTGATCTACAACCAGACCTACCAGGTCATCCCGCTGCTGATGGTCGCCACGCTGTGGTACATCGCGGTCACCACGGTGCTGAGCGCGGGCCAGTTCCACGTCGAGCGGTACTACGCGCGCGGGGACTCCCGCGCCCTGCCGCCGACCCCGCTGCAACGGCTGCGCGGCCAACTGACCGCCGTGCGCCAGCGACTGAGTGCGGCGACCGCTGCCGATGCCCGCCCGGTGATCGGCGGTGACCGGTGAGCAGCACCCCTTCGCCGGCCGTCCTGGTCGTCGTCGGCGCGGGGCCGCGCGCCACAGGCCTGCTGGAGCGGATCGCCGCGAACGCGCCCGAACTGTGGGACAGATCGCGGCAGTTGCGCATCCACTTGGTCGACCCGCACCCGCCCGGCCCGGGACGTGTCTGGCGGCACGAGCAGTCCGCGCTGCTGCGGATGAACTCCATGGCCGAGGACGTCACCATGTTCACCGACGAGTCGTCCACCATCGACGGCCCGGTACGGCCCGGCCCCTCGCTGGCCGAATGGGCCGCCCAGTTCTCCGGCCGGAGCCCGCGTCACGCCCCGTACACCGAGCCCGCCGACCCGGAGGTGCTCGCCGAGCTGCGCACCCTCGCCGGGACGGACTTTCCCACCCGCCGCGCCCAGAGCGCCTACCTGGACTGGGTGTTCCGCAGGACGCTGGCCCAGCTGCCGCCCACCGTCACAGTCGAGTGGCACCCCACCACCGCGACCGCCGTCACCGGCCCCCCGGACGGCCCGCAGCAGGTGCATCTCGCCGATGGTGCCACTCCGCTCACCGCCGACCTGGTGGTCCTGGCCCAGGGACACCTCGGCTCCACTCCCGCCGCCGAGTACCGTGACCACGCCGCCTTCGCCCGCCGGCACGGCCGCTTCCACCTCCCGCCCGAGTTCTCCGCCGACGCCGACCTGTCCGCACTGCGCCCCGGCGAACACGTCATCCTGCGCGGCTTCGGGCTTGCCTTCATCGACCTGATGACCCTGCTCACCGAGGGCCGCGGCGGCACCTACCGCACCGAGCCCGACGGCACCCTCACCTACCTCCCGTCCGGCCAGGAGCCCGTCCTCCACGTCGGATCGCGGCGCGGAGTGCCGTACCACTCCAAGACCCGCTACCGCCTCCAGGGCCCGCGGCCCCCGCTGCCGCGCCACTTCGGCCCCGAGGCCGTCGACGCGCTGCTCGACGAGGGACGCCCGCTGGACCTGCGGCGCGACGTGTGGCCGCTGATGGCCAAGGAGATCGGCTTCGGCCACTACCACGAGCTCTTCCACGCCCACCCCGAGCGCACCACCCTGCCCTGGCCGGACTTCATCGCCGCGTACGACGGCCTGGAGTGGCACGGCGACGACATGGCCGCCCTCGTCGCCGGAGCCGTACCCGACCCAGCGGACAGGCTCGACTTCGAAGCCCTGGACCGTCCGCTGGACGGCCTCGCCTTCCCCACATCGGACGCCTTCCAGGACCACCTGCGCGACCACATCGCTCAGGACGTCACCCGCCGCGAGAACCCGGAGTTCAGCGCCGACCTCGGCGCGTTCCTCGCCCTGCTCTCCGTCTACGGCCAACTGCCCCGCCTCGTCGCCTCCGGTCGTCTCACCGCCCGCTCTGCCGCCGACGACCTCGATGGCTGGTGGCACGGCTTCTTCAGCTTCCTCGCCTCCGGTCCGCCCGGCTTCCGCCTGCGCCAACTCCTCGCGCTGTCCCGGGCCGGCATCGTCCACTTCCTGGGGGCGCGTATCCGCATCGCCACCGACGAGACGAGCGGCACCTTCACCGCGACCAGCCCCACCGTCTCCGGCCACACCACCCACGCCACGGCCCTGATCGAGGCGTACCTGCCGGGTCCCTCCCTGGCCCACACCGAGGACCCACTCCTGCGGGACCTGTATCGGGAAGGCGCACTCGCCGAGGAGGTCATCGCCGACCCCACGCACACCCACCGCTCCGGCCTGCTCGCGGTCTCCCCCACAGACGGCCACGTCATCGACCCGTCCCTCGACAGCCCCCATTCCCGCCGCATCGCCCTCGGCGCCCCCACCAACAGCCGGGCCGTCGCCGCCTTCGCCCGCCCCCGCACCAACGCGCCGGCCTTCCGCCAGAACGACGCGGTCGCCCGCGCGCTGCTGCGCGCCCTGAGCGCCACCGAGGCCAAGACGGCAACGTCTCCGGTGGACGGCCGACCTCTCACAGTGTGAGACCTTCCCTACTTTTCCTATGGAATTACTAGGGAAGCCTTGACTGTGTCCGCCGGGGGCGCACAGGATGATGAACATGTCCCGTAAGCAGCAACGACTCGTTCGTCGTCGGCATGTCGACTTTGGTCACGTCGTCAGTGCCGCCTGCTGCCGCGCGTAAGGCACGCGACTCGCACCTTCGCCCGTGCCGCTCCGCTCCCCCCTTCCCGGGCGATCAGGCGAGTTCACCCACTGCGCCCGATCGCCCCACACACTTCTGAGGGACAACCGCCATGACCACGGCACTTCCAGCCCAGGCCACCCCACACGATCCGCCCCTCTCCGACACACCCCGTCTTCGCCTGGTGGGCGATACCGCTCAGAGAGACGCCCAGGGACACACTTCCGCGCCGCTCGTCGGCTACCTCGTGCTCGTCCCCGAGGGCACCGATCCCGCCGAGCTCTTCGCCAAGGACCGGCCACGGCCCGAGATCCGACCGGTCGCCGCCGCAGGCTCGGCCCCTGTCCGGCGGACGGCAGACGACGTCGTCCGCATCGATCCGGCGCGACATGTCGCCGAGGTCGACGGACGTGAACTCGACCTCACCTACCTGGAGTTCGAGCTCCTGGCGCATCTCGTTCAGCATCCCCACCACGTGCAGACGCGTGATCGGCTGGTGGCCGCCGTATGGGGCTACGACCACGTCGGCGACGGCCGCACCGTGGATGTCCACATCGCCCGCCTGCGCCGCAAGCTGGGCGAGGCTCACCGGGACCGGATCGTCACCGTCCGGCGCGTGGGCTACAAGTACGTGCCCGCGCAGCAGGAGAGCCCCAACGCCGCACGCTGCGGCCGACCTTGAGGAGACGACTTCCATGGGCCCTGCCTCCGCGCCGTCCCGCCCCGCCTCGCCGTCCGACCGAACCGGGCCGGGTCATGCGCACTGGCTGCGCGTGGCCCGCGAGGCGGCGGACGACCTGGCCACGGACACCGTCGCCAGGGAGCAGGCGGGCAAGGCCCCGATCGACGAGGTGTCGCGGCTGCGTGAGGCGGGACTGCTGACGCTCCTGGCGCCGGCCGAATCTCAGGGAGGCGGCGCGGACTGGCCCATGGCCTACGCCGTCGTCCGGGAGATCGCCGCGGCCGACGGCGCGATCGGTCAACTGCTCGGCTGTCACTACTTCCTGTCGGGGAGCGCACGGTTCTTCGCAGGGCCCGCTCTCGCCGCGCGGATAGACGAGCGGTCCGCAGCCGAACAGTGGTGCTGGGGCGGCGGTTTCGCGCGTCAGGAGCCGTCTCTGAAGCTGGCCAGGACCTCCAAGGGACTGGTGCTCGACGGTCGGCAGAGCTACACCACCGGGGTCCTGGTCGCCGATCGCCTCGCCGTGCGCGCCGTGCGGGAGGACACGGGTGAACCACTCGCCGTCGTGGTGGATCCCGCCCGTCGCGGTGTGGCGATCGACGGTGACGCCGACACGTTCGGCCAGCGGCTCGCGGCCGGCGGCAGCGTGGAGTTCGACGACGTACTGGTGGGTACCGAGGACGTGCTCGGCTCCCTGTCCGCGGACGAGGACTTGCTGTCGCCCCTGGCCACCCTGGCAAGCCCGGTCGGGCGTCTGTTCTCCGCCCAGCTCCTTCTCGGCATGGCCGAGGGAGTGCTCGCCGAAGCCCGGGAGTACAGCAGGACGGGCCACGCAGCCTGGCACCCCGCCTGGCCTGCCGGTACCCCGCACGACCCGCAGGTGCAGACCGCCTACGGAGAACTCACCGTCCTCACCCGCTCCGCGTCGGCACTCACCGATCAGGCACTGGAAGCCGTGCGGGGCGGCCTTGAGCGCGGCGAGGACCTCACCTATGACGAGTCCGCGGACATCTCCGCCCTCGTGGCCATGGCCGAAACCGCCGCGGCCAGGGCAGCGCAGGAGTCCACCACCCGCGCCCTCGATATCGTCGGCGCCCGTTCCATCTCCGCGCGGCTGGGCTTCGACCGGTTCTGGCGCAACGCCCGAACCCACACCCTGTACGAGCCCGTGACCCACCGGCTCCGCGATGTCGGGGAGTACTTCCTCAACGGCGCCCACCCTCCGTTCGTCCTGCCCGCCTGATCGGGAGGCGGGGACCCGGAGGCCTGCCGTGACATGGTCGACGGGGCCGGCCGGGCCAGAGAAGACCGACGCGACCCACGGGACCACCATGACCGACGCGGTGAACACGACAGAGAGCGTCCAGGCACCTTCCCTCACCAAGTCCGCCGAGTCCGCCACGTCCCCTGAGGCCGGCACATCCACCGCGCCCACGCCCGGCGCCTCATCATCCCCGGACGCGCGCCGGTCTCCCTCCCTCACGGCCCGTGTCCGCCGTACGGCGCTGCGGACGGTCCGCCGACTGTACGCGTGCACCTGGCCGATCCTGCTCAACACCATCAGCGCGGTCCGCCACGTCGATCCGACCCTGCTGAAGCTGGCGAAGTCGATGGACCCGTCCGCGCCCCGGCTGTTCCAGAGGGTCATCCTGCCGACCTCGGTGCCGGTGATGTTCACCGGTATCCGGCTGGCCGGAGCGGTGTCGATCCTGGTGCTGGTCGCCGCCGAGATGATCGGTGCCAAGGCGGGCCTCGGCTATCTGATCAATGCCTCGCAGTACAACTTCGCGATCCCGCAGATGTACGCGGGCATCATCACGATCTCCGCCATCGGCGTGGTCTTCAACCAGTTCCTGGTGGCCGTGGAACGGCGGCTCAGCTCCTGGCGCGTACCCGCGGGCGGCTGACCCGCACCCGCCCTCTCGTTCTCTCTCCCTCCCCCGCTCACCCAGGTCCCCCTGATCGAGGAACCCCATGACCGCGCCCAGACCCCGTCAGCTGCGTCTCAACGCCTTCCTGATGAACGCGGGCCACCACGACGCCGCCTGGCGGCACCCGCGCACCCAGCCCGAACGCGTCACCGACCTGCGCTACTTCCAGCACCTCGCGCGCACCGCCGAGCGCGGTCTGCTCGACTCCGTCTTCCTCGCCGACGGACTCGCCCTGTGGGGCAAGGTCCGCCACAACGCCCTCGGCGGCCTCGAACCGCTCACCCTGCTGTCGGCCCTGGCGGCGGTCACCGAGCACGTGGGCCTGATCGCCACCGTCTCCACCACCTTCAACGAGCCCTTCCACACCGCCGAAACTGGTCTCGGCGGAACGCTGCATCACCTGCGACAAGTGCATCAAGGTCTGCCCGACCGACGTCTTCGACCGAGGCGAGGACGGCATCCCGGTGCTCGCCCGCCGCGACGACTGCCAAACCTGCTTCCAGTGCGAGGCGAACTGCCCGGCCGACGCCCTGTTCGTCGCGCCCCTGACCCACCCGCTGCCCGACGACCCCACCGCCCGGGACGAGGACCACCTGGACCGTACGGGGCTGCTCGGCAGCTACCGCCGGCACATCGGCTGGGGACGGGGCCGCACACCCGGCGCGCTGCGGGCCATCGGCCCTCCCCTCAGCCCGCCGGGGTCCCAGGGAAGCTCCCCGCCCCTCACCTCCTGACGACCTCCCGACTGATCACCACTCGAAAGGACACCCGCGCATGACCACCAGCACCGGCTTCGACATCCGCAAGATCGGCGGCCGTATCGGCGCCGAAATCCTCGGCGTGGATCTTTCCACCGACCTCGACCCCGCCGTCGTCACCGAGATCAACTCCGCACTCCTGGAACACAAGGCGCTCGTCTTCCGCGACCAGGACCTGGACGACGCGGGCCAGCTCCGCTTCGCCTCCCTCTTCGGTGAGCTGACCACCGCACACCCGACAGTCCCCTCCGTCGATGGCCAGCCGAACATCCTGCCGGTCGACGGTGACGAGGGGATCCGCGCCAACCAGTGGCACACGGACGTCACCTTCGTCCGGACACCCCCGAAGGCGTCCACGCTGCGCAGCATCGTGGTCCCGCCCTACGGCGGCAACACCCTCATCGCCAACTCGGCCGCCGCCTACCGGGACCTGCCCGAACCGCTGCGCGAGCTGGCGGACAAACTGTGGGCGGTGCACACCAACGACTACGACTACGCCGCCCCGAAGAGCGAGAAGGCGGCCGAGCACCGCAGGCGGTTCGTCTCCCGGAAGTACCGCACCGCGCACCCGGTCGTCCGTGTCCATCCGGAGACCGGGGAGCGTGGGCTGTTCGTCGGCGGCTTCGCCCAGAGCATCGTGGGCCTCGGCCCGTCCGACTCCCGCGACCTGCTGCGCATCTTCCAGTCGTACATCACGCGTCCCGAGAACATCGTGCGCGTGGCCTGGACGCCCGGCGACCTCGTCCTGTTCGACAACCGCATCACCCAGCACTACGCCCCCGACGACTACGGCGACCTGCCGCGCCTGCTGCACCGGGTGACCGTCGCGGGCGACGTCCCGGCCGGTGTCGACGGCACTCTCAGCCACGTCATCGAGGGCGACGACGCCGCTCACTACACCCCGGCCGCGGCCTGAGCACCGCGCCCGCCACGCGTGGCCGCCGGGCAGGGGGCTCCGCTCCCGCCCGGCGGCCCGCCGGTGGTGGATACCGGCCGAAGCCTTACGGGATAATGGACGCATGCGGATCTCAGCCAGAGCGGACTACGCGGTACGTGCCGCGCTGCAGCTCGCCGCGTCACGGGATGACGGGCCACTGAAAGCCGAGGCCATCGCCGAGGCCCAGGACATCCCGCACAAGTTCCTCGAGAGCATCCTGAACGACATGCGCCGGGGCGGCCTCGTGCTCAGCCAGCGCGGTGGCAACGGCGGCTACCGGCTGGCCAAACCCGCCGAGTCGATCAGCATCGCCGACGTCATCCGCGTCGTGGAGGGCCCCCTGGTCTCGGTACGCGGGGTCCGCCCGCCCGAGCTGTCCTACACCGGCCCGGCCGAGTCACTGCTCCCGCTGTGGATCGCCCTGCGGTCCAACGTGCGCGAGATCCTTGAGGGCGTGTCGCTCGCCGACGTCGCATCGGCCCAACTGCCCGCCGACGTAGCCGCGCTGACCGACGCCCCGAAAGCCTGGGTAAACCCCTGACACGCTGGGCCATCAGCCAAGCCTCCCAAAGAGCGAGATAGCCGCGCCCATCATATGAACACCCCCTTGGGGCGAACGCCACCTTCTGCCACGATCCGAGTTTCCGGCCCTGTGGGGGTCCCCTCATCCAACTCGATGACGCCGTCCCTGAGGTCGAGGAATTCCACCACCGACACGCCGACGACCGCCGCACTGGCCCGCTGCTCCCGCTCCCGCAGCGGGCCGCACCTCTCCGGCTCCGGCGTGTCGATGCCCGCCTCGCCCCGGGTCGCCCGGACATAGGCGACCTCGCGGCCCGCGTCGGTCCAGGCCACGATCGCCGCCGAACAGCCGTACTCGAGGTCGTCCGGGTGCGCAACGACGGCAGGACCCGTCGGCAGTCGCCGGGCACGGACTGGAGTTGGGTGATCGTCATCTCTGTCACTTCCGCAGACTAGAAGCGTGTCTCAGTCAGTGGCCCGGTCCCGGCCGGAAGGGACTGCTCGTCCTGTCCGTACGGCTGCTAGCGTGAACCACGACCGGCTTCGCGGAGACCACGCGGACCGCGAAGCATCGCTCACCGAGGGGGATCCGGCGATGTCCAGCGGCATTGACGACGTGTCAGCGTTACGAGGCAGTACCACGCCGTCGGCGGGACGGGTGGAGCGGCCGCCCGGCCTCCGGCTGCCCGCGGTGGTGCAGACCCTGCTTTTCGCCCAGTACCGGCACCACCTGTTCCCGGTGATGCGCCGCCGGTACGGGGACGTCTTCACCCTGCGGCTCACCACGCCGACCCGGCACCTGGTGATCCTCAGCCGGCAGGAGGACATCAAGACCGTCTTCGGCGGTCCGGTGGAGACCCTGCACGCGGGAAAGGGCAACGCCATAATGGGGCCCGCCCTCGGCGACCACTCGGTCCTCCTTTTGGACGAGGCCGAACACCGACGGGCCCGCCGCCTTTTGATGCCGGCCTTCACCGGCGCGGCGCTGGCCGGCTACCAGGAGATGGTGACCACCCTGACCAAGGCGGAGGTGGAACGCTGGCCCGAGGGTGTCGTGTTCAGTGTTCACCACAGGATGCAGGCACTCACCCTGGAGGTCATCCTCCAGGTGGTGTTCGGGGTGACCGACGAGGCCCGGCTGGCCAGGCTGCGTCCGCTGGTGCGCGGCATCGCCGACATCGGCCCGGTCACCCTGCTCGGGCTGCCGTACCCGCTGCTGCAGCGCGTCGGGCCGTGGCGTCGGCACATCACCATGCAGCGCCGCCTCGACGCGCTGCTGTACGAGGAGATCGCCGAGCGGCGCCGCTCCCCCGACCTGCACAGCCGCACCGACGTGCTGTCGCGCCTCCTCCAGGTGGCACACAACGAGGAGGGCGGCGCCTTCACCGACGCCGAGCTGCGCGACCAGCTCATCACCCTGCTCCTCGCCGGGCACGAGACGACCGCCACCGGCCTGGCCTGGGCGGTGCACGAACTCGTCAGGAGTCCCGAGCAGATACGCAAGGCGCGGCGCGCCGCCGACGACGGCGACGAGGCGTATCTGACGGCGGTCGCCAAGGAGGGGCTGCGTCTGAAACCCGTCGTCTACGAAGTGGCCCGGCAGCTGACCCGGCCGCTCACCGTCGGCGGCTACCGCATTGCCGCGGGCGCCACGGTGATGCCCGCCATCGGCCTGGTCCAGTCGGACCCCGCGCACCACGACGAGCCGGACGTCTTCCGCCCCGAGCGGTTCCTCGACGGGCAGCCGCCCGCCCACACCTGGATACCGTTCGGCGGCGGCGCACGCCGCTGCCTCGGCGCCGGGTTCGCGCTGCTAGAGGCGGGCGTGGCGCTGCGCGAGATGCTCCTGCGGTACGACATCCGGCCCGACCGGCCCGAACCGGAGAAACAGAAGGCCCACCACGTCACGCTGATTCCCTCGCGGGGCGCGCGTGTCGTGGTGACCCGGCGCCGCTGACCCCCGGCCCGGGGCGGCCACAGGTGTCCGCCCCGGGCCGGGGGTCAGCGCGCGGCTTCCGCCAGCACCTTCAGCCGTCCCGCGAGGTACCGCTCCCGGCAGCGGCCGCGCTGGACCTTGCCGGACGAGGTGCGCGGGATCGCGCCGCGCTCCAGGACGGCCACCGAGTCCGGGGCATGTCCGAGCTGCTCGCGCAGCCGCCGCATGACCCGGCCGGCGAGGTCCCCGGGGTCGCCGTCGAAGTCCTTCGCGGGCTCCACAGCGACGATCATCCGCTCGGTGTCCGGGACCGGGAAGGCGGCGCACGCGGGCCGTACGCCCTGCACGCCGGCCGCGACGTGCTCGTACTCCTCCGGATGGAGGTTGCGGCCCCCCACGATGATCAAGTCCTTGAGGCGGCCGCACACCACCAGGCCCTCGTCGGTGCGGTAGCCGAGGTCGCCGGTGCGCAGCCAGCCGTCACGCAGGACGTCCGCGGTCGCCTGCGGATCCTTCCAGTACCCGCGCATCAGGGCCGGGCCACGGACCCAGATCTCGCCGACCCGGCGGTCGTCGAGGGGTTTGCCGTCCTCGTCCCTGATCTCCACCTCCACGCCCGGCACGGGCGGGCCGCACACCGCGAGGGACCTCGCAGCGGGGTCGCCGACCGGGACGGGGCGGGCGACCCGGTCCCGCTGCAGCCCCTCCCGGGACACGTGCTCCCAGGCCATCGGCACGCCGACCTCGCCGATGGCGACGGCCAGGGTAGCCTCGGCGAGGCCGTACATGGGGGTGACGGCCTCAGGCCTGAGCCCGTAGCGGGCACCTGCCTGCGTGAACCGCTCCAGGGGCGCGGCACGGATCGGCTCCGCGCCGTCCCCGCACACCTCCAGCGCGGACAGGTCGAGGTCCCGGGGCCGTTCGGTCATGCTCTGCGCGGCGAGCCCGTACGCGAAGTTGGGCGCAACCGTGCTGGTTGCCCGGTACGCGGACAGCGCGTCCACCCACGAGTCGGGCCGGGCGAGGAAGTCCTCGGGAGCCTGGAGTACCAGCTTGATCCGGTACGCCATCGCGGACAGCACGGAGATGAGGCCCATGTCGTGGTAAAGCGGCAGCCAGCTCACATGGACGCTGCGGTCCCGCTCCAGCCGGAGCCGCTCGCAGCACACTGCGGCGTTGGTGAGCATCTGCCGGTGGGTGAGGGCGACCGCCCGGGGCAGGCCGGTGGTGCCCGAGGTGAACTGCAGGTACGCCAGGTCGTCCGGACCTGCCGGCGCGGGGCCCTCGATCTCCGTTCGGCCCGCGGCGAGTTCGGCGCACGTCAGAAGGGGCCGGCCGCCGCCGACGCGGCCCGTCACGAAGTCGCCGAACGCGTCGGCGACCACCACGCAGCGCGCGTCGACATGGTCGAGGCGCCGGTCCACCTCGGAGACGAAGTCCGGCAGATCGGCCAGGCGGTGCGGCAGCGGCAGGATCACCGGTACGGCGCCCGCTCGCCACACTCCGAACAGGCTGAGCAGGAAGCCCGGCGAGGTGGACGACAGGATGGCCACCCGGTCCTGGCGTCCCACACCCACCTCCACCAGTCCGGCGGCCACCCGCCGCGCGCCGGACGCCACCACGGCGTACGGCAGCGGCACGGCGGTGAGCCGGCGGTCCACCACGGTGATGCCGCGCGGCGTGGCGGCGGCCAGCTCCAGCGCCTCGGGAACGGTCACCGCTCCGAACATGTCTTCGGGTCGCGGGTGGTCCGCCAAGGGCCGCGGGTGGTCCACGATGTGTTCTCCCCTGTTCGTCATGTGGCGCTCCGCGCCAGCGTGTGCAGTTCCGCGGTGAAGCGGTCGGCCAGGGCGCGGATCGTCGCCTCGGTGTGGAGGTGCCGGCTGTAGGTCCACACCAGCCTCAGCGTGCCGTCCGACACCATGGCCATCAGGTCCAGCGTCCGGCTGCGGTGGCCCGCGTCGCTGCGGTGGTGGCCGAACGACTCCACGATCGGCCGGGCGTCGCCGGTGAAGTACTCGCTGACGTCGCCCCAGTAGTTGAACCCGATCTCGGGCGCCGGTGCCGCCGTCAGTCGGTCCCGCACCTCCGGGTCCGGATGCAGGTACCGCAGCAGGCCGTAGCCGTCGCCCTGGTGGGGCGCCTCCCGGATCTGGTCGCGGACCGACGCCAGGCCGCCGGGGCGCAGCAGCAGCGGCGACAGTGTGGAGAACCGGGCGATGGTGCGGGTGACGTCGAGCGAGCCGAAGGCCCGCCGCCGGCCGTGGCCCTCGACCTCCACCAGCGTCTCGGGCCGGCGCGTCCACGCCGACACGGCCCGTACCAGGGCGGTCAGCAGCACCTCGCGGATCTCGACGCCGTGGGTGCGTGGCAGCCCGGCCGTCACGGCGGCGGCCGTGTCCCCGGTGACCTCGACGAAGTGCCGTACGGCCGAGGCCTGCGTGTTGGGGCCGAGGCGGTGGTCGACCGGCAGCGGGGCCGGAGCGTGGCCGGCGAGCCGGGTCCAGTACGGGATCTCCGCGGCGAGTTCCGCGCTCGCCGCGTGAATCCGCAGCTGCTCGGCGCACTGCGGCAGCGAGGCGGTCTTGGCGGGCAGGACCGGCTGTTCGCCCTGTTCGAGCGCCAGGTACGCGGTACGCAGGTCCTCGTGGAACACCCGGGAGGAGTAGTAGTCCATGACGAGCCAGTGGGCGCTGACGAGAAGCCGGGGCGGGCGGTGCGGGCCGAGGTCGAACTGGGTGAGCTGGACGGTGCGCCCCGTCCGGAGGTCGAGTCCGCCGTTGCGGATCGCGGCGTGGCGGGCGATCTCCGCCTCGATCCGGTCGTCCGGCAGGGCAGCGAGGTCGACGACCGTCACCCGGGAGTCCTCCACCGGTTCGGCGCCGGGCAGCTCCGCGTACCAGCCGTCGTCGTCCCGAGCGAACCGGGCGCGCAGGCCGTCGTGGTGGGCGAGCACCGCGTGGAGGGCGGCGCGGAGCGGGCCGGGGTCCATCGGCCGGTTCAGTTCGAACACCGGCCACATGCCGTTCCAGTGGTGGGCGTCGGCGAAGTCCTGCTCGAAGAACCACAGCTGGCTCGGGGCCAGTCCGGCCCGGCCCGTGACCTCGGCCTGCTCCTGCGGTGCGGCGGCGGGCAGTGCCGTCGCGTGCGCCGCCTGTTCGGCGAGGGTCCGGTGGTCGTAGAAGTCGGTGACGGTCAGCCGCAGTCCCTCCTCGGCAGCCTTGGCGACGGCCCGGACGACGAGGAGGGAGTCGCCGCCGAGGGCGAAGAAGTTGTCGTGGCGGCCGATCCGGTCGACCGGCAGCACCGCCGCCCAGGCGCGGGCGAGTGCCGCCTCCGTGGGCTCCGCCGGCGGTTCGTGGTCCGTGCCGGTGCCCGCGGTGGCCTGGTCGACGGCCGGCAGCGCGCGCCGGTCCAGCTTTCCGTTCGGTCCCATCGGCAGCCGGTCGAGGAGGACCACGACCGAGGGGACCATGTAGGCGGGGAGTTTCGCGGCGAGGTGGCCCCGCAGCTCGTCCTCCGCCACGGTGGCGCCCTCCTCGGGCACGGCGTAGGCGACGAGCCTCCTGCGGTCCTGCGCCACGACCACGGCGGCCCGCACGCCGGGATGGCCACCCAGCACGGCTTCGATCTCGCCGAGCTCGATGCGGTGGCCGCCGATCTTCACCTGGAAGTCGTCCCGGCCGAGCAGTTCGATGGTGCCGTCGGGCAGGTAGCGGCCGAGGTCGCCCGTCCGGTACAGCCGCTCCCCGGTGGTCGGGTGGGTGAGGAACCGCTCCGCGGTGCGGTCCGGGTCGGCCCAGTAGCCCTGGGCGACGCCGGCGCCGCCGATGAACAGCTCACCGGTGACGTGGTCGGGCTTGTCGGTCAGGTCCGCGTCCAGTACGTGGAAGGTCTGGTTCCGCAGCGGGGTGCCGTACGGGATGCTCCGCCACTGCGGGTCGATGCGGTCGATCGGGTGCCAGATCGACCAGATCGCCGCCTCGGTGGCACCGCCGAGGCTGACCAGCCGCGGCGCCTTCGCAGAGACGGCGCGGACCCGGCCGGGCAGGGTGAGGGGGATCCAGTCGCCGCTCAGCAGCGCCGTGCGCAGGGTCGGCGGGAGCGTCGCGCCCTGCCGTTCGCAGTACTCGACCAGCAGCTCCAGCAGCGGCGGGACGCTGTTCCACAGCGTCACCCGGTGCTCGTTCGCCAGCCGCAGCCAGCGGCCCGGGTCGCGGGACTCCTGCGGTGCCGGCAGCACCAGGGCGCCGCCGGCGCCCAGGACGCCGAACACGTCGTACACGGACAGGTCGAAGCTCAGCGAGGACAGGCCGAGGACCCGGTCCTGAGGACCGACGGCGAACCGCTCGTTGACGTCCTGCAGGGTGTTCACCGCGCTGCGGTGACTGATCATCACGCCTTTGGGCCGCCCGGTCGACCCCGAGGTGAAGATGACGTACGCGAGGTCGTCCGGCCCGGTGGCGGCCGGTTCCACCGGCGTGTCCGGTACCTCGGGCCACGGCTCGCCCTCCACCACCAGCGCCGTGACGCCCGGCGGCACCGTCAGCCCGGGCTGGGTGAGCACGATGTCCGCCCGGCCCGCCTCGACGAGCTGCGTCACGCGCTCGAACGGCAGGCCCGCGTCGACCGGCAGATAGGCCGCCCCGGCGCGGAGCACGCCCAGCACGGCGACGACCTGTTCCCAGCCCTTGTGCATCAGGACGGCGACCAGGGTGCCCGGCCGGCCCGCGCCCAGCTCGCGCAGGCGCCGGGCCACCTGGTGGGCGCGGTGGTCCAGTTCGCCGAAGGTCAGTGTCCTCTCGGCGGTGATCACGGCCGGAGCGCCGGGGTCCTCGTCGGCACGCCGGTCGAACGCCGCGTGGAGCAGCTCGTCCGGCAGCCATCCCACGGTGTCGTTCACCGCCGCCCGCACGGCGGCCTGGTCCGGCGGAAGCAGCACGGGCGACGGCTCCTCGCGCTCCGCGGCGGCCTCGACGAGCTCCAGGTAGGCGGCGAACATGTCGTCGAGCAGGCCCTCGGGAAACATCGCCTCCACCGCGTCCCAGCTGATCACCAGGTCGTCGCCGCGCGTCACGACCTGGTTGTCGAGGTACACCTGCGGGGTCTGCGACAGGGCGTAGCCGGTTTCGAAGAGGATGCCCTCCAGCGAGCCGAGGCCGTCCTGCTCGCGCAGCAGCGCGGTGAACACCACGGGCATCCGGGCCTGCGCCGGGTCGCCACGGCGGGCGAGCTCCCGCTGCACCTCGACACCGCTGAACCGGGCATGGGGCAGGTCCTGCAGCAGCCGGCTCTGGAGCCTGGCGGCGGCCGCCGCCAGGTCGGGGGCGCCGGTCAGGTCGCAGTCCAGCAGGACGGTGCTGGTGAAGTCGCCGATGATCCGGTCGATGTCGGGATGGACGCGGGGGCGGTCGGCCAGGGTCAGGTTGAGGGTGAAGCGGGAGCTGCGGCTCCAGGTGCGCAGCACCTGCGCGTAGGCGGCGCACAGGAGCACCGACGGCGTGACGCCCAGGGCGTTCGCGCGCTCCCGGAGCCGGCGCCACACGCGGCCGGACAGCCGCCGCTCCCTGCGGACGAACACCGGCGGCCCGTCGTCGGTGACGGCCCGCACGGGCAGTTCGGGCGCCGGGGGCAGGGTGTCGAGCCGGTCGAGCCAGTAGCCGCGGGCCCGGTCGTGGCCGGGCTCGCGGCGGTACGCGGTGAGGGCTTCGACGTGGTCGCGGAAGGTCAGTTCGGGGGCGGACCCGGCGGAGGCGGGGTCGAGGATCAGCCGAATCCACTCGGCCATCAGGATCTGGATACTGCCGGCGTCGGCGAACAGCAGGTCGATGCTCACATGGAGGCGAAGGCGTCCGCCGGGCAGGCGGTGCGTGCGTATGTCGTACAGCGGCCAGGTGTGCGGGTCGAACACCTGGCCGCTCATCTCGTCGCGGGTCTCCCGCAGCCGACATAGCAACTCGTCGTCCGTGAGACCGCTGCGGTCCCCGTGGCGGACGCGGTAGTACGGGACTTCGGGCGCCATCCGCTGCCGGCCGTCCGGGAGAAGCGTGGCCCGCAGCATGCCGTGGCGGACGACGAGCAGGTTGAACGCCTCCTCGACGCGGTCGTGTTCGGCCGCGAAAAGGTCCACTTCGACGTAGAAGTGCGCGGAGCGGCCACCCAGCTCGAAGTCGCGGCTGCCCAGCCAGTACGCCTGCTGGATCTCGGTGAGCGGAAAGGGCTCGTGGGCACGCTCCGGGGCCGGGACGAGCGGTGGCAAGGGGGACGTGCCGGTGCGGTGGTTGCGTACGGCCTCGGCGACCGTCTCCAGCGTGCACCGGCCGAAGAAGATCTCCAGCGGCACGTCGGCTCCGTACGCCGCGTCGAGCGCGGACTTCAGGGCGACGGCCCCGAGCGAGTCGAGGAACAGCGGCTCCCCCGGATCCAGCGTCCGGTCGTACCCGGGGTCGATCGCGGTGAGCAGGTCGCGTGCCCGGGTCAGGATCTCGTCCCGGTCGGGAAGAACGGTAGTGGCGGAAACGGAATTCTCGGACATCACAGTACCCCCGTGGTCTCCGGCTGGTCGGTCCGGCGGATCGCGCTGACGTCAATCGCGTTCGTGCTCGTGGTCGCTTGCGCCTGGTCGCTGGCGTGGATGTGCCTGCGCGTCGGCAACCCTGCGCAGATAGGCGTGGACGCCCCCGGTGCGGGCGATCCATGAGGTCAGCCGGGGAGAGACGGCGCTCACCACGTCCGCGATCCGCTCCAGGACCGGAGCCACGGTGATCTCGACCTTGTCCTTCCGTACGCAGGTCAGCACGGCGCGCGCCACGTCGTCCGGGGTCACCCGGCCGAGGAGCGGCGGGCGCCGGCCCCCCTGCCAGCCCGCCGAGATGCCCACGTCCGCGATGAGCGTGGGGTACACCGCGGACACGCTCACGCCGGTTCCGCGCAACTCCTCGCGCAGGGACCAGGTGAAACCGACCAGGCCGTGCTTGGCGGAGGAGTTGACGGTGGCGTACGGGTAGGCCGTACGCCCGCCGACCGAGCCGATGTTGACGATGTGTCCGCGGCCGGCGGCCAGCATGTCGGGCAGGACGAGGCGGGTCATGGCCTCCGCGCCGAACAGGTTCACCAGCAGGATCTTCCTGAGGGTCTCGACGGGCACGTCCTGGAACCGGCTGACATGTTCGACGGCGGCGTTGTTCACCAGCAGTGCCGGCGGTCCCAGCTCTTGGCGGACTCTCTCGACGACACTTTTTTGCGCGTCCTCGTCGGACACGTCGGCCGGCACCACCAGCGGCTGAGGTCCCTCTCGCCGCCCGAGGTCCCGGGCGGTCGCCCGCAGGTCCTCCTCGGACCGGGCGACGAGCGCCAGCCGTACCCCGGCCGCCGCCAGATGGCGGGCGATGTACGGGCCGACGCCGCGCGAGGCCCCGGTGACGATCCCCACGGCACCCTTCAGTTCACGCACGCGCCTCTCCCTCACGAGACGCTGCGGAGACCGGTAGCCTCCCCGCTGTCACGACGGTCACCGTCCGGACGCCCGCGTCGTCGTCCGGGTCGCCCGCGTCGCCTCGGGCCTGGCGGCGCGACGGCCGCAGAGGACCTGGATCACGACCGCCGCGGCGCACAGCGCCGCCCCGGTCAACGGCACGTCGCCCACCCCCGCGTGGTCGATCACCGCGCCGCCGACGACCCCGGACAGCCCGATGCCCAGGTACAGGGCCGACGCGTTGAGCGCCAGCAGCAGACCACCCGCCTCCGGCGACAGTTCGAGCAGCCGCCGCTGCACCGGCGGGTTGAACGCCCAACTGGACACGCCCCACGCGAAGAGCAGCGCCGCCGCGAACGCCGTGCTCCGCGCCACCGACAGGCTTGCCAGCGCCACGACACTCCCGCAGACCGCGACCAGCAGGGGCACCCGGTAGCCGAACCGGTCGGCCGCGACACCGCCGACCACATTGCCGAGCGCGCCGCCGATGCCGTACCCGAACAGCAGCAGGCTCAAGCCGGTGCCGTGCGCACCGACACGGTCGGCGAGCACTGGCGCCGCGTAGGTGTAGACGGTGAACACCCCGAGGCTGGCGGCCAGCGTGATCCCCAGCACGGCCACCACCCGCGTGTCCGCCGCGACCGCGACCCGCTCCCGCAGCGTCACCCTCGGTGGCGCCGCGACCTCGGGTACCGCCAGGGCCACGGCCACCGCGGCGAGCACGCAGACCGCGGCGACCAGCCAGAAGACACCCCGGTAGCCGAGCGGCCCCGCCAGGAGCGACCCGGCGGGCACTCCGACGATCGTCGCCGTCACCAGCCCTCCGAACACCCACGCCGCGGCGCGCGCCCTGCGCTCGGGCCCGCTCAGCTCGGCGGCGGCCGCGGTGGCGGCCGGGGTGAACACCGCGGCGCCCACGGCCGTGACGATCCGTGCGACCAGCAGCACGCCGAAGCCGGGGGCCTCGGCCGCCAGCGCGTTGCCGACCGCGGACACGATCAGCGCGGCGACGATGAGCCGCCGTCGGCGCCACCCGCCCAGCGCCACGGCGAGCAGCGGCGAACCCGCCGCGTATGCAACGGCGAAGAACGTGGTCAGCAGCCCGGCCGTGGACAAGGAGACGGAAAGCTCCGAACTCAGCTCGGGAAGCACACCGGTGACGATGTATCCGCTCGTCCCCACCGCGAACGCCCCGAGCGCGAGTGTAGAGATCCTGCCCAACACGAAAGGAACCCCCTGCGCGCCCCGATGGTCAAGGTCGGACGTGGTCATGGAACGCGTCGTCAGAGCGCACCCGACGCGGCGCCGTCAACCACCCTCCCACACCATCAAGTTACGGACCAACGGCCGTTCCGAGCCAAGATCTGTCGCCCAGATGAAGTGGCTCTCTTATCTGTCCGAAACTCCACCTGCTCGAAAGTCGGCCATGGATTGGCCGAAAAGGCCTGATTTCTCAGTCTGTTGATGCAAACGGGGCGAGCACGAGTACGATCTCCATCGATCATGTGTCGTTGGCACTATCGACGGGACCTCGACCATCCTGTCCTTTTCCGCCACAACGGATTGAGCTGCCGGCGTCGGCGCGCGAAACATGCGCGGCCGCCGGTTTCGCGGACACAATCAGGGGAGAATTTCGTGTCTCACATGCGCAAGATCGTCATTGCGGCTACCGCCATATCGCTGACCTGTGTCACGGTCACCGCGAGCGCCTCGGCCGACTCGGGCAAGGCCACCGTGGCGGAGACGAAGTCCGCTGCGGCCGCCGGAATCACCGGCACCTGGTACAACCAGCTCGGCTCGACCTTCACCGTCACCGCCACCTCGGACGGCGGGCTCACCGGCACCTACGAGTCGACCGTCGGCAACGCCGAGAACCGCTACGTGATCACCGGCCGGTACGACTCCGCGGCCGCCACGGACGGCAGTGGTACGGCTCTGGGCTGGACCGTCGCCTGGCGCAACAGTTACCGCAACGCCCACTCCGCGACGTCGTGGAGCGGCCAGTACTTCGGTGGCAGCACCGAGCGGATCGCCACCCAGTGGCTGCTGACCTCGGGTACCACCACCGCGAACGAGTGGAAGTCCACGCTGGTCGGCCACGACGTGTTCACCAAGACCAAGCCGTCGGCCGCCTCCATCGCCGCGGCTCGCAAGGCCGGTGTGAACAGCGGCGTGCCCTTCGCCCAGAAGTGACGCGCTGAGCCACCCGGAGGACCACCACGGGGCGCCCCAAGGGACTGGATTCCCTTGGGGCGCCCCGCCCTCGTGCCGGTCTCGCACAGCCGTCGCCCCACCCGCGCGGCGTCCCGCGCACGGCTACCCGCTACAGCGGGGGATACATCGCGACGTACGCCTCGATCGTCTCGGGTGGCGGGCCGTCCGCGACGACCCGGCCCCGGTCGAGCACGATCACCCGGTCGAACTCGGCCAGCAGCTCCAGGTCGTGGGAGATCACCACGACGTTCTGCTCCAACTCCCTGATGAGCTTGGTGATCCGGCGGCGGTTGCGCAGGTCGAGCAGCGTCGTCGGCTCGTCGAAGACGACGTACCGCGGCTGCACCGCCAACACCGCGGCGATGGCCAGCATCTGCTTCTGTCCGCCGCTCAGCAGGTGCGCGGGGTGGTCGCGGAACTCGTCGAGCCCGTACTGCTCCAGCGCCTCGTCCACCCGCCGGGCGATCTGCGCCCTGTCCAGGCCGTGGTGCTTCAGCCCGAACGCGAGGTCCTCGGCGACCGTGGGCATCACGATCTGCACGTCCGGGTCCTGGAAGACGAAACCGACCTGGCGGCGCACCTCCCGGCCTTTGCGGGCCGTGTCCAAGCCGTTCACCCGGACCTGGCCCTTGCCGGGCACCAGCAGGCCGTTGAGCAGCCGGGCGAAGGTGCTCTTGCCCGAGCCGTTCGACCCGACGACGCCGACGCGGCGGGTGTCGAGCGTGAGGGTGATGTCGTCCAGCACCCGCCGCTCGCCGAACCAGTGGCTGACCCCGCTGATCTCGATCATGCGCGCGCGTCGGCAGGACGGCCGGGCTCGATCAGCGGGTACGCGCGGCGCACCGCCACGGCGGCCAGCGAGGCGAGGACCACCTTGAGCGTGTCGCCCGGCAGGAAGACCGCCGAGACCACGAAAGCCTTGCCCAGCGGCATGCCGGAGACGACGGACATCCAGGGGATGCCGATGACGTACAGCACCAGGGCGGCTCCGGTGAAGTTGCACAGGATCGCGCGCCGGAGCGTGTACCGGTGCCACATCCGCTCGGTCAACAAGCCTGCGACGAAAGCGCCGAGGGGATAGGCGAGGATGAACCCGCCGGTCGGTCCGAGGATGACCCCGAGGCCGCCGCGCCCGCCGGCCAGGACGGGCAGCCCGACGGCCACCAGCACGACGAACAACAGCATCGACAGCCCGCCTCTGCGCGCACCGATGATGGAGCCCGCCAGTGCGATGCCGAGCGTCTGCGAGGTGATCGGAGCCGGCACGATCGGCACCTCGATCAGCGGGAACAGGCCGAGTACGACCATGATCGCGGCGAACAGCGCGATCTGGGCGATGTCCTTCGTACGCACCTCACTCCCCCTGAAACGGTGTGGACCGCGGACACTCGGCTCATCCTAGGCCGCACCTCCGTCACACGCCCCGCACTTCCACGAGATACGGCTCACACACGTCCGACGCCTCGGAGTATTCGTCGTACTCCCGAGGATTGATAGCGTTTTCCGGAAGGTGAGGGTGACATTATGGCGGCGATGCCGATGGACCATGTCGATCTGTTCGACCAGCGGTACGCGCTGGATCCGTTTCCGGTGATGGCAGCACTCCGCGAACGCGAACCCGTGAAGTACGACGAGCATACGGGCCTGTGGCTGGTGAGCCGTTACGACGACGTCCGGGCGATTCTGCTGGATCCGGAGAATTTCCTTCCGGACAACGCGATCGACGCCGTCAGCCGTTTCTCCGTGCGAACGCTGCGAACGCTGGCCAAGGTCAAATTCGATCTGCCGAAAACCCTCGCGAACAACGGCAGTGACAGCCACAGCGGCTACCGGCGCATCATGACCAGGCTGCTCAACGCCCACGCCGTGAACCGCGCCGTCCCGATGGTCGAGCAGGTCGTGGCCGAGTGCCTCGACGACCTCGAGGAGCGACTCGCGGCCGACGGCGTGTGCGACCTCGCCACCGGGCCGGCACGCAACGTGCCGTTCCGGGTGATGCTGCGGATCCTCGGCCTGGACGAGGCCGTCGACGTCGGCATCGACACCCTCGCCCGGTGGAGCGAGGCATCCCTGGAACTGTTCTGGGGCCGGCCGCAGGGCGACCGGGAGGTCGAACTCGCCCGGGAAGCCGCTGACTTCTACGCCTGGCTCATCGAACTGGTGCGGCAGCCGGACCCCGATCCCGGCACGCTGCTCGGCGCGCTCGCGGCGCACCGCCTGCCGGACGGGGGGCCACTGAGCCCGGCTCAGGCCGCCGCCGTCGTCTACTTCATGATCATCGCTGGGCAGATGACCACGACCCAGATGCTCAGCACCATGTTCCGACGGGCCCTCGAACAGGACGGCCTGTGGCGGCGGTTCGCCGAGGAGCCGGAGACCGTCGAGCCGTGGACCGAGGAGATGCTGCGGCGCGAGCCGCCCATCACCACCTGGCGGCGGATCACGGCCCGGCCCGTCACGGTGGCCGGTGCGGACCTGCCCGCGGGGGCGCCGCTCCTGCTGATGCTCGCCTCCACCGGCTCCGACCCCCGCGTCTTCGACGAGCCCGAGCGGATCTGCCCGCACCGGGGCAACGTGCGCCAGCACCTCTCCTTCGGCCTCGGCGTGCACCGCTGCTCCGGCGCGGAACTGGCCCGGATGGAGGCCGACGTGGTGATGCGCATGATCACCGCCCGGTTCCCGGACCTCCGGCTCGCCGACCCCGCCACGCCGCCGATGCTCGCGCTGTTGTCCTTCCGCGCCCCGCTCCGGGTCCCGGTCGTGCGCGGCTGAGCCGTCAGCCCTCGCGCCGGGCCGCACCGGACCGCCGGGTCGGCCGCTCATCGGCGGGCGCGTCCAGGCCGCGCGCCTCCAGCGCCTCGCCGAGTCCGTCGGCCAGGCGCAGGGTTCGTACCAGCAGCGGGGTGAGGAAGGCCGTACTGCGCTCCACGCCTCGCGCCCGCTGGGCGGCCCGCACCAGATCCGCCTGCTCCTTGATGACCGGTACGAAGCGGATCGTCATGGCCACCATCAGCCCGACCCGCTCCGGCCGCACCCCCAACGGCGCCAGCGGTTTGAGTACGTACTCGACGGCCGTGATCATGTCGGACGTGCGGGTGGTCAGGGTGACCAGGTTCGCCAGCGTCACCAGTACGACGATGCGTTCACCGATCAACAGCGCCTTCGTCCAGTCGCTCAGCAGTCCCTGAGCGAGCACCAGCAGCGCGGCGAACGGCAGGATCATCAGCAGTTGCCGTAGGGCGAGCCGTACGGGGATCTTGGCGAGCGCGTAGCACAGCGCCACCGCGGCCACCGCCCCGCCAAGCGCGAGTGGCGACCGTACGAAGAACATTCCGGTGCCGGTGGCGAACAGCCCCAGCAGCTTCAGGCCTGCCGGTGTCGAGTGCACCGGCGTGCGCGCGGGGTGGTAGAGGCCGATCACACCGCTCAGCGCTCCGTGTGGCGCTCGAACAGCGTCGCGACGCCGAGACCGCCGGCCGCGCCCAGGGTGGCCAGGCCGTACCGGGCCTCGGCGGCGACATAGTCGCAGGTGCCGGACATGTCGGAGAACAGCCGGGTCACAAGGACCGCGCCCGACGCACCCCACGGGTGGCCGAGGGCGATGGCGCCACCGCCCCGGTTGACCCTCTCCTCGGGGATGCCCAGCTCGTCCAGGCAGGCCAGGACCTGGCCGGCGAACGCCTCCGTGAACTCCACCAGCCCCACGTCGGGGAGGCCCAGCCCGGGGTTGCGCTTCAGCAGCCGCCGCACAGCGGGCACCGGGCCCCAGCCGAGGATCTTCGGGTCCACTCCCGTCACCGTGGCGTCGACGAACCGCAGCCCCGGCGACAACCCCAGCTCGCGCGACTTCCGCTCCGACACGACCGCGACCATGGCGGCGCCGTCGTTCACCGGGCACGCGTTGCCCGCGGTGACCGTGCCGTCCTCGGCGAACACCGGCCTGAGCCGGGCGAGTTTCTCGAGGCTGGTGTCCGGGCGCGGACACTCGTCCGCCGTCACCGTCACGGTGCCCGCCCTGCCGACGCGCACCTCGACCGGCACGAGCTCGGCGTCGTACCGTCCGGCCTCGGCCGCGGCGACGGCCTTGCGGTGGCTGCCCAGCGCGTACCGGTCCTGCCGTTCCCGGCCGATCCCGCCCAGCCGGGCCACGTTCTCCCCGGCCATCCCCATGTCCGGGTCGCCGAACTCGGCGGGCACGAAGTGCGGTCGCGCGGTGAAGCGGGGCATGCCGTGCAGGACGGGCGGGCGCTCCACCCGCCACGGCGCGGTACTGGCGCTCTCCGCGCCTCCGGCCAGCACCACGTCCGCGGCGCCCGCCGCGACCAGCCGGGCCGCCAGGTTGACCGCCTCCAGGCCACTGGCGCACTGCCGGTCCACGGTCATGCCCGGAACCTCGATCCCGAGGCCCGCGAACAGCGAGGCGTACCGGGCGGGGTTGCCGCCGCAGCCGCCCGCGTTGCCCACGATCACGTCGTCCACGTCGGCGCCGCTGACTCCCAGGTCGTCCAGGAGAGCCGCGAGCACCGGCCGCAGCAGCTCATGGATCGGTGTCGTGGCGAACGCCCCGCCGATCCTGCCGATCGGAGTGCGCCGCGCCGCCACGACGATGGGCCGCTGCCCGTTCACAGAACCTCCCGCATGCCGTGCCGACTCTCCAGGAGCATGCCGCGCACCCTCCGGTGGTCGATCTTTCCGCTCGATGTGTAGGGCAGATCTTCCGTCTCGAAGAGCCGGCGGGGGCACTTCTGCCGCGAGACATGGCGTGACGCCCGGTCCCGCAGCTCCGCCAGGCCGAGGCGTGCCCCGTCCCGCCAGCGCACCACGGCACACACCAGGTCGCCCCAGCGTTCGTCGGGCAGGCCCACGACCGCGACCTCCGCGATCTCCTCCAGCCGCAGCAGGGCGGCCGACACCTCCTCGGGGTACACGTTGATTCCCCCGCTGATCAGCATGCCCTTGTCCCGGCCCACGAGATGGAGATACCCCTGCTCGTCGACCCGGCCGATGTCGCCGACCGTGAACCAGCCGTCCTCGTCCGGGGCACCGGTGTGCTCGGCGGACAGATAGCCGGTGAACAGCATGTCGCTGCGGACGTGCAGCCGGCCGACCTCGTTCACGCCCAGTTCCTGCCCCGACGGCGATCGTACGGAGAGCTCGACGCCCGGCACGGGGCGGCCCACCGACTCCCACGGGCCGTCCTCGTGGCCGTGCAGCACGGAGACGAGGCTGAGTTCCGTCGCCCCGTAGAACTCCACCGGGTCAGCGTTCGGGAAGAGCTCAGGGACCCGTGACCGCCGTGCGGGCGACCACTTCGCGCCGACCGACAGCAACGTCCGCACGCCGGGGAACGACCGGCCTGGTTGCCGGCGGGCCTGCTCCAGCAGCGCCTCGAACATGGTCGGCACCAGATACAGGTGCTTCGCCCCGTACCGCTCGACGTGGTCCAACACGGCCTCCGCGTCGAACGACGGCGTCAGGCACACCGTCGCGCCCGCGTGCAGCCCGTGCACCGCGCCGAAGAGGAAGTGCGAGTGCGCGAGCGAGCCCGGGAGCAGGATCGTGTCGGCCTCACCGATGCCGAACCCGGAGTAGTGCTCGAACGTCCGCAGCCAGGACCGGTGCGCGCGCACGGCGCCCTTAGGGTGTCCGGTGCTTCCGGAGGTGAACCCCACGTAGAACGGAGCGCTGTCCGGCACCGCGTCGAACTCGTCCTCGGCCGCGGGGCGTTCGCTGCCCCCGTGCCGCCGCAGCCACCGCGCGAAGCCGGAGTCGGAGCCGGGATCGGCCACGTCCACCTCCGCGTCGGCGGGCAGCGGCGCCGCGGCGGACCGGTCGTGGAACAGCCGTGCCGGGGCGGTGCCCTCCAGGACGGCGGCCAGCTCCGCCTCGCTCCACTCGGGGTCGAGCACCATCACCGGGATGCCGGCGACGGCCGCACCGAGGAAGATCTCCAGGAACTCCCTGCGGTTGCCGAGCAACACGGCGATCCGTACCTCTGGCCCGGGGGCCGCGCCGAACTCGGCGCGCAGTGCCCGCGCGACGGCGAGCACACCGCGTCGCAGCGCTGCGTAACTCCATGACCGGCCCGGGCCGCCGTCGCCCGAGGGGAGGGCGAGAGCGACACGGTCCGGGGACTTCGTGGCGTGGGTGAGAAATCCACTGGCGATCGTCATTGCGTCATGCCCTCGTTCGGCGGTCGTCGGGTGGATGGCCACGGGTCGGGTCCCCTCACCAGGGGCTGTTCTTGGCCACCACCTCCACGGCCCGGTCGATCTCGGCCGCTGTGAGGTCGGCGCGGGCGGTCAGCCGGATACGGGAGTAGCGGTCGGGCACCGAAGGGGGCCGGAAGCACGCCACCCTGACCCCGTCGGCGAGGCAGTTCCCCGCCCACTCCACCGTCCGCGCCGGTGACGGGCCCCGCACCGAGACCACGGCGGCGTCGGGCCGGGTCACCGGCAGCCCGGCGGCCGAGAGGCGCTCGGCGATGGCCGCCGCCACCGCACGGGTCCGCGCGGGCCGGTCCGGTTCGGCGCGCAGTACCCGCAGGGCGCCCAGCGCCCCGGCCGCCGAGGCCGGGGCGAGCCCGGTGTCGAAGAGGAAACTGCGGGCCATGTTCATCACATGGTCGACCACGCGGCGGGTGCCGATCACCGCACCGCCCTGCGCGCCCAGCGACTTGGACAGGGTGAGGGTGGTGACGACGTCCGGGCTGTCGCCCAGTCCGGCGGCGGCCACGGCTCCCTCACCGCGTTCGCCGAGGACGCCGAAGCCGTGCGCGTCGTCCACGAGCATCCCCGCGCCGTGCTCGCGGCAGACGGCCGCCACCGCTGCGAGGTCCACCAGGTCGCCGTCGACCGAGAACACCGATTCGGTGACCGCCAGGGCCCGTTGCTGTTCCCGGCCGTCCAGTACGCGCGCCAGCGCCTGCCGATCGCCGTGGTCGGTGGTGACCACGGCGGCACCGGACAGCCGCTGCGCGTCGATCAGCGACGCGTGGTTGAACGCGTCGGAGGCGACGAGCGTGCCGGGGCGGGCCAGCGCGGTGACCACGCCCAGGTTGGCCAGGTACCCGCTGGAGAAGACCAGCGCGGCCTCAGCACCGCAGAACTCGGCCAGTTCCCGCTCCAGTTCGGCGTGCACCTCGGTGGTGCCGGTGGCCAGCCGCGACCCGGTCGAGCCGGCTCCCCAGACGTGGGCCGCGTCGGCCACGGCCCGGACGACCTCCGGATGCCGGGTCAGGCCGAGGTAGTCGTTGCCGCCGAAGTCGATCACGTCGGGGCGGGGGCCGCGGACATGGACCCGGCGGGTCAGTCCGGCCCGCTCCATGCGCCGTGCGGTGTCGTCGATCCAGGCGAACACGTCCTGTGGTCCGCCGCCTTGCCGCTGTGACTCCATCGCTGCATCCCGCCCGTCACGTGTGGGGACCGAAAACGAGGACACCGTTGTGGCCGCCGAAGCCGAACGACGACGTGATGGCCGGGCCGGGCTCCCACGAGCGGCCGTCGCCGGTCACGACGTCCACGTCCAGGTCCGGATCCCGCTCGGTGAGCCCGACGGTCGGCGGGATCACCCGGTGCCGCATCGACAGCAGCACCGCGACCGCCTCCAGCGCGCCGCCGGCGCCGAAGGCATGCCCGGTGGCGCCCTTGGTGGAGGTCACCGGAGGGCAGTCGGCGAACACCGCCCGGATGGCGTTGCTCTCCGCCTGGTCGTTGCGGACGGTGCCGGTGCCGTGCGCGTTGATCTGGCGTACGTCCTCGGGACGCAGCCCCGCGTCGGCGAGGGCGAGGCGGATGCAGCGGGCGGCCGGAGCACCGTCCGGGGCCGGCATGGTGATGTCGTGTGCGTCGGCGGTGCTGCCCGCTCCCAGCACCTCCCCGTGAATGGTGGCGTCGCGTGCCACCGCCGTGTCCCAGTCCTCCAGCGTCAGCACGGCCGCCCCCTCGGCGATGGCGAAGCCGTCGCGCGCGGCGTCGAAGGGCCGGGTTCGGCCCGACGGCGACAGGGCCCGCATGGTGGTGAACCCTGCCACGATCGTGGGCGTGATCGCCGCTTCCGTGCCGCCCGCCAGGACCACGTCGCAGGTGCCGTCGGCGATCATGCGTGCGGCGTGGGCAATGGCGTGTGTACCGGCGGCGCAGGCGGTCTCGACGCTCTCGCAGGGGCCGCGCAGCCCCCCGTGCATCGCCACGGTCGCCGCCGCCGCGTTGGCCATGATCATCGGCACCAGGTACGGGGAGACGCGCCGGGGGCCGCGCTCGTGGTGCGTCACGGCCTGTCGTTCGAAGGTGCCGACCCCGGCGAGGGCGGTGGCGATGACGACGCCGCAGCGGTCGGGGTCCGTCTCCGCCGCCTTCAGGGCCGCGTCGCGCCAGGCCATGTCGGCGGCCGCGACGGCGAACTGCGTGAACCGGTCGGTGCGGCGGACCTCGCGCGGATCCATCCAGGGCGACGGGTCCCAGTCGGTGAGTTCCCGGTGGCCCTCGGGCGGGTCGCCGAACAGGCCCTCCCAGAAGGCGTCCGTGCCGGTGCCGCAGGCGCTGACGACGCCGAGCCCGGTGACGGCGACCCGGCGGCGTCCCGGTGTGTGACGCCTCGTGACGCCGTCCGTGCGGCCGTCCGTCATGACGCCAGCGACAGGACGAGGCGGTGCAGGTCGTCGACGGTACGGATGTCCTCGACGGCGTCGTCCGGCATCGAGATGTCGAACTCCTCCTCCAGAGCCATGACCAGTTCGACCTGCATGAGACTGGTGGCTCCCAGATCGTCGGCAAGGCTCGCGTCCGGGGTCACGGACTCGCGCTTCACCTGAAGGACGTGTGCGGCGCAGGTCGTGAGCCGCTCCAGAACCTCGTCAGCCACGGTGGGCCAACCTCCCCCTGTTTTCCATGGATTGGTCCTTTCGCACTGTTGCACCTCCGGCCCCCGGCGTCACCGCCGACCGGTCCGGAAGTCGTCTAGGTCACACGCTGGTCACGGCACCTTCGTGCGGTGCCGGGTCTTCCGCGCCGCGCCGCCCCGCCATGACGCGGGGCACGACGACGCACGCCAGTGCCGCCAGCTCCAGGCACACACCCGCCCATGCCAGCGCGGCGGGCGAGAGCCGGTCGAGAACCGCGCCGCCGACCGCGCCGCCGAGGGCCACACCGACGTAGGACGCGAAGCTGTTCACCGAGATGGCCACGGCCGGCGCGCCGGGGGCGAGGTCCAGCACGCGGTGGATGGCGGTGGGCGGCTCGGCCCAGTAGCACACCCCCCAGACCACGGTGACGGTGAGGAAGGCCGCCACGACGGCGGTCGCCCCCGAGGTGAAGAAGCTCGCCGTGGCGGCCAGCAGCGTCATCGTCACCACGACACCCGACACGGAGGCGACGAAGGTGCGTTCGGCTCCGATCCGGTCGCTGAGCCGACCGCCGATCGCGGTGCCGACCGCGCCGGCCACGCCCCACACCAGCAGAACGAGGCTGACGCTCGCGTCGTCCAGGTGCGTGGCGGCACGCGTGAACGCGGCGAGGTAGGTGAAGACCGTGAAGCAGCCGGCCACGGCGAGCAGATTGGCCGTGACCGCGAGGAGCACGGGCGGCTGGGAGCCTATCCGCACCCGGTCACGGATGCCGACGACCGGTGGCTGGGGCACCGGCGGCATGATCAGACAGAGCCCGGCCAGCACCGGCAGGGCGAGCACGGCGACCAGCACGAGGGTGAACCGCCAACTGCCGAGCTGGCCCACCAGCGTGCCGCCGGGCACACCCAGCGCGGTGGCCACCGTGAGGCCGCCGACGATCAGCGACACGGCCCGGCCGCGGTGGGCTTCCCCCGCGAGCGCGGTGGCCGTCGCCGCCGCGGTGTTCATGTAGAGCGCGGCGCTGACGCCGGCCAGGATCCGCGCGGCCAGCAGCACGCCGTATGTGGGCGCGAGCGCGCCGAGCACGTTGGCGAGGAGGAACAGCAGCAGGGAGCCGCGCAGCATCACACGGCGGGACAGCCCGGCGGTCAGGGTCATCAGGACCGGCGCGCTGATCGCGTAACTCAGCGCGAAAGCCGTGACGAGCTGTCCGGCGACCGGCTCGGACACCTTCAGATCGCCCGCTATGACGGGAAGAATTCCGCTGATGACGAAACCGTCGGTGCCGACGGCGAAGGAACCGATCGCCAGAAGGGCCAGAATGACCTTATGCGGCACGGCACCCCCTGCGAAACCGGTCCGGGATCAGGTATGCCGGATCCCGGCCGACGAAATCACGTATGACGGGACGACGGATGACCCCCGCCCCCTTTCCATTCGTGCCGTCATTGTGGAACTGCTTTACCAGCGGGGTCGGGCGGTAAACGTATCAGCAGGCCGCCCCTCGTTGTCACGCTCCGGGAGTGGTCGGCGTCATCGCCGCCGTCCGGAAACCATCGTCGTTTCCTCCCATTGAAGAGCAGTGGAAGATTGTTTTCAGTCAACTTCTTCGTCGACTCGGCCTATTCACCGTCCGTGATGTGCGGGGACCGTTATATTCGGGCCACTGCCAGTCACTTCGCCGACGAAGTGCCGAGGAGGAATCGGATCCCGTGCCCGCACCCGTGCCGCCCCTGGAGCCCCAGCAGCTGCTCGCACTCGACCGGGCCCATGTGTGGCACCCGTACGCGCCCATGCCCGGCCGGACCGACCCCGTCGTCGTCGAGTCGGCGAAGGGCGTACGACTGCGGCTCGCCGTGCCGGTCGACGGGGTCGGCGAGCTCGTCGACGGGATGTCCTCGTGGTGGGCGGCCGTCCACGGCTACCGGCACCCGGTGCTGGACGCGGCCGTGCGTGACCAGCTGGACCGGATGAGCCATGTGATGTTCGGCGGCCTCACCCACGAGCCGGCGGTGCGGCTGGCCACGACCCTCGTCGAGATCACCCCCGAGCCGCTGCGGCACGTCTTCCTCTCCGACTCCGGATCGGTGTCCGTCGAGGTCGCGGTCAAGATGTGCCTGCAGTACTGGCGTTCGCTGGGCCGTCCCGAGAAGCGGCGCCTGCTGACCTGGCGCGGGGGCTACCACGGCGACACGTTCCAGACAATGGCCGTGTGCGACCCGGACGCCGGGATGCACAGCGCCTGGACCGGCCTGCTGCCGGAGCAGGCGTTCGCCGACCGGCCACCGGCCGGCTTCGACGCCGGCGTCGACGAGGACTACGCCCGCCACCTGACCGGGCTCGTCGAGCGGCACGCCCACGAGCTGGCCGCCGTCATCGTGGAGCCCGTGGTGCAGGGCACCGGCGGGATGCGCTTCCACGACCCCGGCTATCTGCGGGTACTGCGTGAGGCCGCCGACGCCCATGACGTCCTGCTCGTCTTCGACGAGGTGGCGACGGGTTTCGGACGGACCGGGGAGCTGTTCTCCGCCCTTCATGCCGGGGTCAGCCCCGATGTGATGTGCCTGGGCAAGTCCCTGACCGGCGGTTATCTGTCGATGGCCGCGACGCTGTGCACGTCCCGGGTCGCCGAGGGCATCTCCCGGGGCGAACTCCCGGTGCTCGCCCACGGTCCGACGTTCATGGCCAACCCGCTGGCCTCCGCGGTGGCCAACGCCTCGATCGGGCTGCTGCTGCGCGACGACTGGCGTCGTCAGGTCAAGCGGATCGAGGCCGGGCTGCGCACGGCCCTGGAGCCCGCCGCGGACCTTCCCGGCGTGGTCGACGTCCGCGTACTCGGCGCCATCGGCGTGGTGCAGCTCGACCACGACGTGGACGTGACCGCGGCAACCCGGGCGGCGGTGCGGCGCGGGGTGTGGCTGCGGCCCTACCGCGACATGATCTACACCATGCCTCCGTTCATCACGGAGGACACCGACCTGGAGACCATCGCGGCCGGCGTCCTGGCTGCCGCGGAGGCAGGCTGACGGGACGTCGGAGACTGACTGACGAACGTCGAAGACTGACTGACACGACGGCAAACCCGATAGCGGAATGGCTTATTCACATGCTTCCTCGGAAAATCACCCGCCCAGTGGCCGAGTTGCAGTGTCCTGAGTCACACAAGGGTGCGCTTTCGGTCCGCGCTGACTAGCATCGGCGGCATCGGGGGAAGGGTCCCGGAGCCGCCAATTCGATCACGACCCACCGGATGTGACGGCATCCCGGAACATTTCCGAGCGGGGACAGACTTACGGGGGCGGGAACAGGTCACTGCCATCTCGTGCGCATGGGCATGCCCTTGCGCACGTCGCCGGTCGCTTTCGCTGCACACTTTGTGGCGAAGTGGCGTTTTCTCCCCGGACGTCTGCCGTCCGATAACACACTGACGGTCAGCCGGATTGACGCGCCCACGAGGCCGGTTCCGGTTCTCGAGGAGTTCCACCACATGGTGAAAGACCTGCGGATCCTTCTTGTCGACAACTACGACTCCTATACCTGGAATCTCTTCCAGCTGATCTGGAAGGTCGCCGGCGTTCCCCCCGTCGTCGTACGCAACGACGAGGCGACGGTGGACGACCTGCTGGCACGGGACTTCACCCATGTGGTGATCTCCCCGGGGCCCGGCACCCCGGCGCGGGAAGCCGACTTCGGACTCTGCCGTGACCTGCTGCTGCGGGCCACCGTGCCCTGCCTCGGCGTCTGCCTCGGCCATCAGGGGCTCGTCGTCGCCTTCGGCGGCGAGGTCGGCCACGCGCCGGAGGTCGTCCACGGCCGCACCAGTGCCATCACGCACACCGGCAGTGGCGTCTTCGCCGGCCTGCCCCAGGGCTTCCAGGCCGTGCGCTACCACTCCCTCGCCGTCACCGAGCCGCTGCCCGACGACCTCGTCGTGACCGCCCGCGCCGAGGACGGCGTGGTGATGGGCCTGGAGCACCGTGAACGGCCCCTGTACGGCGTGCAGTTCCACCCCGAGTCGGTGGAGAGCGAGTACGGCGAGGAACTGATCGCGAACTTCCTCGGCATCCCGCCCGCCCTCCGGTGGAACGACCTCGACACCGACCTCGAGGCCCAGGAGCTGTTCCTGCGCGCCTTCGCCGACAGCCCGTACAGCTTCTGGCTGGACAGCTCCCGCGCCGCCTACGGCATGGGCCGCTACAGCTACCTCGGCTCCTGCGCCGGACCCGGGCTGGAGGTGATCCGGGCCTACGCGGCGACGAACGTCGTGGAACACGAGACCGGTGACACCATACGGCCGGTCCCGGGAACCGTCTTCGACGCGTTACGCGCCGGCCTCGCCGCCACACCCGTCCGGCCCGGCGCCTCCCCCGTGCCGTTCGCCGGGGGGTACGTGGGCTACCTCGGCTACGGCCTCAAGGGCAGCACCGGCATCGGGCGCCCCGGCAGCGGCGAGCGCCCCGACGCGGAGCTCCTGCGCGTCGACCGGTTCGTCGCCTACGACCACGAGACCGGCCGGCGGTTCCTCGTCACCGTGGGCCTGACCGCCGAGGAGCACACCGCCTGGTGCGACCAGATCCGCGACCTGGCCCGCCGCGCACCCGTGCCGCGGCCCCGCCGCGAGACGGCCCCGGCCGTACTGGAACCCGGCGTCGACCGGGCGACCTACCTGCGGCACTTCGACACGGTGCAGCGCTGGCTGCGCGACGGTGACTCGTACGAAGCCTGCTACACGTACCAGATACGCGGCACCAGCGAGGCCGATCCGCTGGAGACCTATCTGCTGCTCAGGTCCACCAACCCCGCCCCGTACTCCGCGTACCTGCGCCTCGGGGACCGGGCGGTGCTCAGCTCCTCGCCCGAGCGGTTCGTGACCGTCGGGAACGACGGCGAGGTCGAGACCAAGCCGATCAAGGGCACCGCCCCGCGGCACGACGACCCCGTGGCCGACGAGGCCGCCCGCCGGGCCCTGGAGTCGGACCCGAAGATCCGCAGCGAGAACCTGATGATCGCGGACCTGCTCCGCAACGACCTCGGCCAGGTCTGCGACCCCGGCACCGTGTACGTGCCGAAGCTCATGGCCGCCGAGTCGTACGCCACCGTCCACCAGCTCGTCACGACCGTCCGCGGCCGGCTGCGCCAGGACCGCGACGCCGTCGACTGCGTGCGTGCGCTCTTCCCCGGCGGCTCGATGACCGGCGCGCCGAAGAAGCGCACCGTCGAGCTCCTCGACGAGCTGGAGCCCGAGGAACGCGGGACGTACTCCGGCAGCCTCGGCTTCTTCGGCTTCGACGGCCGCGCCGACCAGAGCATCGTCATCCGCACCATCGTCTGGGAGGGCAACCGGGTGCGCATCGGTGTGGGGGGTGCGCTGATCGTGCTCTCCGACGCCGAGGAGGAGTTCCAGGAGACACGGCTCAAGGCGCGGGCGCTGCTGCGGGCCCTCGGCGTCGGCGAACTCACCGACGTCATGACGGAATCGAGTACGAAATGCCAGACATGAGCGCGGACGTCTTCGACGCGTCCGGCGTGGTGGACGTCGGGCCCGCGGGACCGGACGAGGCGGAGGCGGTGGCCGCGGCGGTCACCGCGCTGCTGCGCGAACTGCGCGGCGACCCCGGCCACACTGTCGCGGGCCTCGTGGCGGCCGTGGGCGACGCCATCGCCGGCCGGGACGACAGGGGTGTGCTCGTGGCGCGCGGCGCGGACCGGCGGGTCGTCGGTGTCCTCGCGTACACCACGCAGACCCCGCTGCGGCTCGCCGCGCCCTACCGGCAGGTGCAGGAATTGTGGGTGGCGCCCGAGCTGCGCTCACGCGGCGTCGCCGCGCTCCTGCTGGACGCGCTCGACGAGGCCTGCGCCGCCGACGGCGTTCGCCGCGTCGAAGTCTGTCTGCCCTCGCCCGACTTCGCGGGCTACCCCCGCACCCTGGCGTTCTACGAGCGCGTGGGCTTCCGGGCCGTCGGCCCCCGTGTGATCAAGGACCTGTCATGACGCTGCACGTGGTCGTGGAGGCGGAAACCGGGGTCCTGCCGTTCACGGTGGAGCCGTCCGGTGCGCGGGTCGCCAGCAAGGAGGTGCCCGAGCGCATCCACCGCATCCTGGCGGGCCTGCGCGACGGCGGCGCGGAACTCGCCCCCGCCGCCGGGCCGGACAGCCGTGCCCGCGCGGACAGGCTCGTCGCCGCCACGCACGAGCCCGCCCTGCTCGAGCACTTACGCAACGGTGTCCCCGAGGGCGAGGAGTCCGTCCTCGACGACGCGTTCGCCGCGCCGGGGCTCACCCAGGAGACCCCCGTCACCCGCGCCGTATGGCCTGCCGCCCGCCGCGCGGCCGCCGCGGCCGTCGCCGCCGCGGAGCTGACCGCACGGCGTCAGGAGCCCGCGTACGCCCTCGTACGCCCCCCGGGCCACCACGCGGGGCCTGGATGGTACGGCGGCTACTGCTTCCTCAACAACGCGGTCGTGGCCGCCCGCACCCTGCGCGAGGAGGGCGCGGCCCGGGTCGGCATCCTCGACATCGACTACCACCTGGGCAACGGCACGCTCGCCTGCGTGCGGCGCGACCCGGCGCTGCCGTTCGCATCCGTCCACTCCAGCGACCCGGAGGACTTCCCCTACCGGTTCGAGCCCGGCACCGGTCTGTTCGGCGTGGCCGCAGACCCCGGCGCGGAGGAGTACCTCGCCCTGGTGAAGGACGCCCTCGAAGCGCTGCGCGGGCCCGACGTCGACGCGCTGGTGGTCTCCGTCGGCTACGACGTGCTCCGTGACGACCCGCATGGCTCCTGGAGCCTGCCGCCCGAGGTGTTCGGCCCCGTCGGCGCGCTCCTGGCCGCGCAGCGGCTTCCCACCGTCTTCGTCCAGGAAGGCGGATACGGACTCGCCAACCTGCGCGGCGCGGCCCGCGCCCTGACCCTTGCCCTGGAGGCGTCGTGACCGACCCCGCCCTGACCGACCCGACCCACGACAGCGTGCTGCGGCCCTACCGCGAACGGCTGGAGGCACTGGACGAGCAGCTCGCGGAGCTCGTCGCGGCGCGCCTGGCCGTCTGCTGCGAGGTCGCCGAGGTGAAACGGGTCCACGACATCCCGATGATGCAGCCCCGCCGGGTCCACGCGGTCCGCGAGGCGTACGCGGCCCGCGGTGAACGCCACGGTGTGGCACCGGACTTCATGCGTGCCCTGGCCGGCCTGCTGATCGACGAGGCGTGCCGCCTGGAGGACGAGATCATCGACGGTGCCCCGGCGCCGGCGTCACCCACGGAGGCACGGCGATGAGCCTGACGTTCACCACCCTCGGCCCCGAGGGCAGCTGCCACGAGAACGCCGTGGCGCACTACTTCGCGTTCCAGGGCATCGAGAAGGACGCGGAGATCGACCTCACGCTCGACCTCCACGACGGTCTCGAACGCGTCCGCCGCGGCGAGATCGACTACCTGGTGCAGTGCAGCGCCCACCCCGAGGTGCACCTGATCACCGAGCGGTACTTCGGGGAGGTCCACGTCGTCGACACCTTCGTGTACCCCACGAAGGAGCTGGTGCTGCTGAGCCGCAGCGACGTGGAGCGCCCCCGCAGCCTCGGCCTGGTGCCGGCGACCGCCGGGTACGTGGACGTGACGCAGTGGGAGGAGGTCGTCCGGGAGCCGTCCAAGCCGGTCGTGGGCCGCCACCTCCTGGAGGGCAGGTACGACTCCGGGCTCACGCACCTGGAGTACCTGGAGCAGTCGGACGGCGCGCTGCGCCTCGACCGCTACATCGGCGCGGTCACCACGACCTGGGTCGTCTACGGCCGCCGTCCGCGGTTCACCGGCGACGTGATCGGCACCCCCTGCCGCGACTACCTGCTGGGAGATGCGAAGTGACGGAAACACAGACCGCGACCGGGACCGGCCCCGCCCGGAAGATCCTCGTCTGTGACACCACGCTGCGCGACGGGGAGCAGACCTGCGGCGTCGCCTTCCGGGTCGAGGAGAAGGTGAAAATCGCCCGACTCCTCGACGAGATGGGCGTCGACTGCATCGACGCCGGCTTCCCCGCCTCCTCCGAGGCCGACCGGGAAGCCGTGCGCGCCATCGCCGCGCTGGGCCTGCGCGCCCGTGTCGTGGCGTTCTGCCGGCCGAACCGCACCGAGATCGACCTCGCGAAGGCGTGCGGCGCCGACGCCATCTACACCTTCCTCCCGACGTCCGACGTGCACATGCGGGTCAAGTTCGGCGGCACCGACAGCGCCGTCCGTGACCGCCTCAAGCGCGAGATGGCCGACGGCGTCGCGTACGCCAAGAGCCTCGGCATGTTCGTGGGCTGCGGCTCCGAGGACGCCACCCGCACCCCGTACGACTACCTCGAAGAGGTTCTCGTCCTGGCCCAGGACAGCGGCGCGGATCTCGTCGGCGTCGCCGACACGGTCGGCTCCACCACGCCCGACGCGTTCCGTGCCCTCATCGCGCGGCTGCGCGAACGGATCAGCGTGCTGCTGTCACTGCACTGCCACAACGACTTCGGGCTCGCCACGGCCAACACCATCGCGGGCGTCCTCGGCGGCGCCGACGAGGTCCAGTGCACGATCAACGGCATCGGCGAACGGGCCGGCAACGCCTCCCTGGAGGAGGTCACGGTCGCCCTCACGCAGCTCTACGGCTACCGGACGAACGTCGACCTGTCCCGGCTCAAGCCCATGTCCGACCTGATCGCCGGCCTGTCCGGCATCGATGTGAGCCCCATGAAGCCTGTCGTCGGAGGCCACGCCTTCTCCCACGAGTCCGGGCTGCACGTGTCGTCCGTGATGAAGGACTCCTCCGCCTACGAGCCACTCAGGCCCGAACTCGTCGGCCACACGAGGCGCATCGTCATCGGCAAGCACTCCGGCAAGTCCATCGTCGCGTACGTCCTGGACGCCCATGGACTCGCCCACGACGACACGGTCCTCGGCGATGTCCTGCGCGAGGTCAAGGACGTGGCCGTCCGCACCAAGTCCAGCGTCACCGAGGCGCAGATGATCGAGATCTACCACCAGCGACAGGGAACGGCACTGAAGGCATGAGCGCACAGCACGACCGCACCTGGTTCGAGGAGCAGGCGTTCTGGGACGACTTCTCCGTCCATCTGTTCTCCGATGAGCGCGCCGCCGAGGCGGCCCGGATCGTGGCCGAGTCGCCGCTGTTCCGTTTCCCGCCCGGCGCGCGGGTCCTCGACCTGTGCTGCGGGCCGGGCCTGTTCACCGTCCCGCTCGCCGAGGCCGGACACGCCGTCACCGGAGTGGACCGCAGCGCCGCGCTGCTGAAGGCCGCCGACGAGGCGGTCCGGGAGGCGGGCGCAGACGCGCGGTTCGTCGAGGCCGACATGCTCCACTTCGTCGAGCCGGAGGCGTTCGACGTCATCATCAACATGTACACGTCCTTCGGTTACTTCGCCCGGGACGAGGACAACCTCCAGGTGCTGCGCAACGCCCACACGAGCCTCGCGCCCGGCGGCACGCTCCTCGTCGACGTCGTCGGCAAGGAAGTCCTCGCCCGGCTCGACGAGCGGGTCTCCCTCACCGAGCACGACGGCCGGGTCCTCGTCCAGCGGGACACCGTCCTGGACGACTGGTCGCGGCTGCGCAGCGACTGGTTCTCCATCGACGGCGACCGCGCCGCCCGCGCCTCGCTGACCCTGTGGCTCTACAGCGCCGCCGAGCTCCGGCACATGCTGCGGAGCGTGGGCTTCGAGGACTTCAGGGCCTTCGGCGGCTATGACGGCTCGCCCTACGACCACCGGGCCGACCGTCTTGTCGTGGTCGCACGTAAGGGCGTGGCCGCGCGTGGGGAGTGACGTCACGGTCGTCAGGTCCGTGTCCGCCGTCGAACGGGCGGAATGGGACGCGCTGGTCCCGGAGCACCAGGTGTACCTGACGTATGACTGGCTGCGGGCCGTGGAGGAGTGCTTCGGCTTCGAGCTGGTCCTGTTCCTGCTGCGGCAGGACGGCCGCACCGTCGCCGGGCTGCAGAGCGTGCTGCTGCGCGCCCCGGACTCCTTCCCCTACCACGACCCGGTCGGCGCGCTCTTCGGCGACTACGAACTGGACCACCTGCGCCAGGCCCTCGCCCGCGACCGGTCCGGGGCGGAGACCGCCGAGGCCGCCGCGCTGCTTGCCGCCGTGGTGCGCACCGAGGCCGTCCACGCGCGGTCCGTCGCCTACCCCGCGCTGGTCGTCACCAGCCCGTACGGTTACGCGAGCGACATCCTCACCCTGCCGTGCTGCGACCGAACCGCGGCGGTGGACCGGCTGCTGCACGCCGTCGACGAGTACTGCGCCGCCGAGGGGATCCCCGCCCGTTGCTTCCTGTGGCACGCGGGCACCGGCGACGGCCTGCGCGGCGTCCTCGCCGACCACGGCTATCTGGAGTTCCTCTCCGACCTGGAGTACGACCTCGACGTCTCCTCCCACGCCGTCCTGGACGACTACGTCCGCGGCCTCGGCCGCAAGCGGCGGACCGTCGTGCGTGCCGAGATGCGCCGCTTCGCCGAGAGCGGCCTGCACATCGAGCGGGTGAAGGACCCGGGCCCGACCGTGATCGCCCGGTGCGCGGTGCTGTCCGAGGGGCAGCACGAGAAGTACGGGCTGCCCGTCGACCGGGACGCGATGGAGCGGCTGTTCACCACGCTCCTGGCGGCGGAGCGCCTCGGCCCCACCCTGCACGTGGTGCGGCGCGACGACGCCGAGGCGGCCGACGACATCGCCGGTTTCCTGCTGTGCCTGGAGGCCGGTGGGGTCCTCCATCCCAAGTTCCTGGGCTTCGACGCCGCGGCCGTGGGCACCGCCCACGCCTACTTCAACCTCACCTTCTACCACCTCGTGGAGCAGGCCCTGGCGGCGGGCGCCCGGCGTATCGCGTACGGCATGGGCTCGCCCGACGCCAAGCGGTTGCGCGGCTGTGGCCCCGGGCCGGTCCGGGGCTGGATCCGCCTGTCGTCCCCCGCCGCGCAGCGGCGCCTCGAGCTGTACGTCACCGTCTTCGACTGCCTGAAGAGGCAGCTCCTCGGTTCTCCGGAGGGAAGCAGCGCGCCATGACTCTTGTCCGACAGCTCTTCGAGCACGCACTCGGCCGTCCCGTCCGCACCGGAGAGGTCGTCGATCTGCCCTTCGACCTGTGCTGGGGCAGCGAGATGACGGTCAAATGGGCCCTCGACATCCTCCGGGACAGCGGCTTCGACGACGCCTGGATCGCCGAGGGCATCGCCCGGCAGCGGGAGAGGACCGCGTTCGTCTTCGACCACGTCGTGCCCACCCACACCGCGTCGATGGCGTCGATCCTCGTCGAGTTGCGGCGGTTCGCACGGGAACACGGCATCCGCGTCTTCGACGTGGGGTACGACGGCGGCATCCAGCACAAGATCCTGATCGAGCAGGGGCTGATCCGGCCCGGCGACGTCGCGGTGGGAGCCGACTCCCACAGCTGCACCGCCGGCGCCGTCGCCTCCCTCGCCACCGGCATCGGCTCCACCGACCTCGCCATGGCGCTGGTCCGCGGCACGTGCTGGATGCGGGTGCCCGAGGCCACCTTGGTCCGCTTCCACGGCTCGCTGCGCCCGCACGTCCAGGGCAAGGACGTGGCGCTGCACCTGTGCGGGCTGCTCGGCGTGCACGGAGCCGTCTACCGCAGCCTGGAGTTCGGCGGTCCCGGCCTCGCCTCGCTGGCGATCAACGACCGGCTGTCGCTGAGCAACATGGCCGTAGAGATGGGCGCCAAGTACGGCCTGTTCCCCACCGACGAGGTCCTCGCGGAGTACCTCGGCGACACCGCGTACCCCACCTTCACCGTCGACGAGGACGACGCCGAGTACGTGGACGTCGTCGACGTCGATCTGGGCCGGATCGAGCCGACCGTCGCCCTGCCGTTCTCGCCCGACAACGCCATCGGCGCCCACCAGCTCCAGTACGTGCTGCGGCACTGGGACGAGTACGCCGGCCGCCCGGATGTCATGACGGGCGTCGCCCCGCTGGCCGCCCGCGCGAACGAGCGGGGCGAGATACCGGTCGAGCAGGTCTTCATCGGGTCCTGCACCAACGGCCACCTGGAGGACCTCCGTGTGGTCGCCGACGCCCTGCGCGGCAAACGGGTCCAGGACGGCGTGCGCACCATCGTCATCCCCG
Source organism: Streptomyces sp. NPDC045955 (assembly GCF_056430805.1). Taxonomy (NCBI): domain Bacteria; kingdom Bacillati; phylum Actinomycetota; class Actinomycetes; order Kitasatosporales; family Streptomycetaceae; genus Streptomyces; species Streptomyces sp. NPDC045955. The sequence continues at coordinate 42,945 of NZ_JBWKKY010000003.1, read as the reverse complement.
CCTCCCAGAAGGCGTACCGGGCCGCGATGCGGGAGGGCCTGATCGACGTCCTGCTGGAGGCGGGCTGCTACGTCGAGTCCTCCAGCTGCGGGCCGTGCATCGGCATCAAGTCCGGTGTGCTCGGCAAGGGGGAGGTCGCCGTCTTCACCTCCAACCGCAACTTCCGCGGCCGCTGCGGCGACGTGGACGCCGCCGTCGTCCTCGCGAGCCCCGCGGTCGCGGCGCGCGCCGCGCTCACGGGGGTCCTCGCGCCGATCGGCGACCGCGGCCACTACTACGAGGGCGATGACCAGGTCCGCGCCGCCGTCGAGGACCTGTTCGCGCTGCACACGGTGCGGGAGGGCCGCACCACCGGCGCCGCGTCGGCCGACTCCGGCACAGCCGCCGCCTCCGGCGTTCCTTCCGGGGGCGCGGACGACGCGGCCGGAAGCCTCGCCTGGGTCTTCGGCGACCACGTCAACACCGATGTGATCCTGCCCAGCGTCTACTGCCAGATCCCCGACCCCGCCGAGTACCGCAAACACATCATGGCCCACGCCGGCAACGAGGCGTTCCTGGAGCACTACCGGGCCACCGGCCACGACCTGGGCGGCTCCCTCATCGTCGGCGGCATGAACTTCGGCTGCGGCTCGTCGCGGGAGAACGCCCCCATGGGCATCAAGGCGGCCGGCGTCCCCTTCGTCGTCGCGCACAGCTTCGCCCGCATCTTCGCCCGCAACGCCCTCAACATCGGCCTCCGGCTGGTCGAGGTCGGCGACTTCGCGTACGAGATCCGCGAGGGCGACCGGCTCGTCGTGGACGACGAGAGCGGAAAGCTCGTCAACGTCACGCGCAGCACGTCCGCGCCGATCATCCCGCCCTCCCCGTTCGAGCGGGAACTGCTCGCCGCGGGCGGCCTCGTCGCCTACGTCCGCGCTCAGGTCGGGACGGGAGCACCCGCGTGACCCACGTGACCGGGACGATCGCGGTCATCCCCGGCGACGGCATCGGCCCGGAGGTGATGGCCGAAGTGCTGAAGGTCCATGCCGTCGTCGACGACCTCTTCGGCACCGGCCTGACCACCGACGTACTGCCCTACGACGCCGACCACCACCTGAAGCACGGCGGCACCGACATCGACATCCCCGGCATCAGGGACCGCTACCGGGCCGTTCTCCTCGGTGCCCTCGGTGACCCCCGCGTCCCGGACAACGCGCACGCCCGGCAGATCATCGGTGGCCTGCGCCAGCAGCTGGAACTGGGCGTCAACCTGCGTCCGGTACGGCTGCGTTCGCTGCGGCACTGCCCGCTGAAGCACGTCACCTCCACCGGCGCCGTGGACCTCGTCATCGTCCGCGAGAACACCGAGGACGTGTACGTCGGTGTCGGCGGCACGGTCCGCGGCGGTCGGCCCGGGCACGTCGCCATGGAGGTCGCCGTGCACACGCGCGCGGCCGTGGACCGGGCTGTACGGGCCGCGTTCGGCCTGGCCCGCGCACGCCGCCGCAAGGTCACCCTCGTCGACAAGAGCAACGCCATGCCCAGCGCGGGCCCGCTGTGGCAGGAGCGGTTCCGCGCCGTCGCCGCCGCCCACCCGGACGTCGAGCACGACCACCTGTACGTGGACGCCGCCGCCATGGAACTCATCCGCGACCCGGCCCGCTTCGACGTCGTGGTCGCGGCCAACCTGTTCGGCGACATCCTCAGCGACGAGGCGGCCCAGCTCGCCGGTGGGCTCGGCGTCGCCCCCTCGGCCAGCTACGACCCGCAGGACGACGCCTTTCTCGGCGTCTTCGAATCGGTGCACGGCAGCGCGCCCGACATCGCCGGCACCGCACGCGCCAACCCGATCGCCTCCGTCCTGAGCTACGCGATGCTGCTCGACCGGATGGGTCTCGGCGACGCGCACGCCGCCGTGGAGAGCGCCGTCGACCAGGTGCTGGAGTCCGACGTACTCACTCCCGACCTGGGCGGCGCCGCCCGCACCGACGAGGTCGGTGACGCGATATGCCGCCTGATCGCCCGCCGCGACAAGGACTGACGACATGAACGAACCCGCGAAGTTCCTGTGGTGGCGCGGCGCGCTCGTCCCCGCCGCCGACGCGACACTGACCCTCGCCAACCACAGCCTCCACTACGGCCTGTGCGTCTTCGAGGGGATCTCCGCGTTCCCGGACGGGGACGCCGGGCACCACATCTTCCGGCTGGAGGAGCACCTGACCCGGTTCGCCGAGTCCTGCCGCCTGGTGGGAACCACCCTCGACCTGCCCCTTGAGGAGCTCGCCACCGCCTGCCACGACACGCTGCGCGCCAATGGGCTGCGCCGCGCCTACCTGCGGCCCCTGGCCGTCCTGGGCGACGGGGTGCTGGGCCTCGCCGAGCCGGGGGCGGCGGCCGAGGTGGCCGTGCTCGCCTTCGACGTGGCCCGTTTCGACGAGCAGGTCCGCGCCCAGCGGCCCCGGCTGACCCTCTCCACGGTCGCCCGGCTCAGCCCCCGCGCCTTCCCCACCAAGGCGAAGGTCTCCGCCGCGTACCTCAACTCCCGTGCGGCCTGGGCGGACGCGCGGCGGCGCGGTTACGACGACGCCCTGCTGCTGGACGACACCGGCGCGGTCGCCGAGTGCTCCGTGCAGAACGTCTTCGGGGTCCGCGGCCGTACCCTCCTCGTGCCCGACTCCGAGGCCGCGCTCGACGGCATCACGCTCGCGTCCGTCGTCGATATCGCCCGTGACCTCGGCCACGAGGTGGTCCGCGCCCGCGTGGCGCCCGAGGAGTTGCTGGCCTGCGACGCGCTGTGTGTGGCGAGCACCGCCGGCGGGGTACGTCCGGTGCGGTGCGTCGACGACACCGAGTTCGCCTGCGACCACCCGGTCGCCACGGAACTCGTCCGCGTCTACCGGCAGGCCGAGCAGGGGCTGCTGCCCGCGTATCGGGCCTGGAGGTCTCTGCCGTGACCCGCGTACCCGTGGCCGACCTGTATCCCGCCCTGCCCGAGGACTTCCGCCGCGCCACCGAGGCCCTGGGCAGGGCTCACTGGCGGATCGCCCACTCCGGTGTGCCGCGCGCCGAGGACGCCTGGAACCCGGTCCGGCCGCTGATGCTCGGCGCCGCCGCGTACGAGCGGGTCGGTGCCGTCGCGGACCGTGCGGCCGGGCTGGTGCTGGACGCCTGCCGACGCCGGGCGGCCACGGCGGGCGGACTGCTCGACGTGCTCGGCATGCCCCACGGCTGGTACCCCCTGCTCAGGCCCGACGCCCCGTTGGACGAGCGGCTGCTGACATCGGTGCGCGCCGATGTGATGGTGGAGCGCGGGGAACCCCGGATCCTCGAACTGAACATCGACGGCGCTGTCGGGGGCGCCATCGAGGGCGACCTCATCGCGGCACAGTTCCAGAAGGTGTACGCCGACGGACTGCCGGCCGCGGTCGCGGCCGGCCCGGTCTCGCTGCGCACTCCGCCGTCGTCCGTGGACGCGTTCTTCACCGAGCTGGTCTCCCACCTCGATCTGGCCGAGGGAGCCTGCCTCGTCGTCCCCGTCTTCCGGGAGGACGGGCTGGACGCCTTGGCCGACCCGGACGACTTCATCGCCTTCCTCGGTCCGCTGGCCGAGCGGGGCAAGGCCCACGGCATCACCGTCGTCGGACATCCGCTGGAGCTGCTGACCCTGGACGAGCGGCGGCGGCTGCGCGCCGGGGAGCAGGTCGCCCACGGCGTCTTCCGTCTCTTCCTGCCCGTCGAGCAGCAGGGGCCCGGCCTCGACGCCCTGGCCGGTGCCCTGCGCGCCGGCACCACCCGGATGTACACCCCGGAGGCGACCAGCCCGGTCAGCGACAAGAGGATCCTGGCCTGGATCTGGGAGGATCTGCCCGAACTGGACGCAGCAGAGCGGGACTTCGTACGCCGCCACGTCCCGCGCACCACCTTCGCCCGGGCGGACCGCCTGCGTGAGGACCGGACGCGGCTGATCCTCAAGCCGGGGGACGGATACGGCGGCACCGGGGTCGTCCCGGGCCGCTCCGTGAGCGAGGCGCGCTGGCGCGAGCTGGTGCTGGACGCCGCCGCGCACGACACCCACGTCCTCCAGGACGCCGTGGACGGCGACCTCGTCACCATGAGCTTCGTACACGAGAAGACCGACGACGTGCGCACCGAGGCCGTGCCGTTCGTGCTCGGTCCGATGATGTACGGCCGCGTGTTGTCCGGCATGTACGTCCGCCATGGCAGTCCCCGGTCGGCGCACGTCATCAACACGCACCAGGGTGCCGCGTCCAACGGTGTGCTCATCGTGGACCATCCCGTGGACCCCACGGCTGTGACGGATCCGGCGGCCCGGCGATGACCGACGGGCGCCGCGCACCGACGCTCCTGGACACGCTGCGCCAGCGCAGCTTCCGTGCCCTGGCGGCCGGACGGATGGCGACCTACGTGGCCAACGCGATGGCGCCGATCGTGCTGTCCTTCGCCGTCCTCGACCTCACGGGCTCGGTGGTGGACCTCGGGATCGTCGTCGGCGCGCGGTCCGTCGCCAACGTGGCGCTGCTGCTGTTCGGCGGCGTGATCGCCGACCGGCTGCCGCGCCGGCTCGTCCTCCAGGGCACGAGCGCGGCCGCGGGGCTGGTCCAGGCGGTCATCGCGGCGAGCGTGCTGCTCGGCTTCGCGTCCGTGCCGCTGCTTGTCCTGCTCAGCGTCGTCAACGGCGCGGTCGCCGCGGTGTCGCTGCCGGCCGCCGCCGCGCTGGTGCCGCAGACCGTCCCACCCACCATGATCCGGCAGGCCAACGCGCTGGTACGGATGGCCGTCAACGCGGGCATGGTCATCGGGACCTCCACCGGCGGCATCGTCGCCGGGGCGGCCGGCCCCGGCTGGGGCATCGCCGTGAACGCGGCCGTCTTCCTGGTGGCGGCCGCGTGCTTCACCGGGATCCGCCAAGTCGCCGCCACCACGCCGACGGGCGGCGGCGGCCCCACCCGCCCGCTCGCCGAACTCCGCGAAGGATGGAAGGAGTTCGTCTCGCGCACCTGGGTGTGGGTGGTCGTCCTGCAGTTCCTGGTCATCAACGCCGTCGTCGCGGGCGGGCTGCAGGTCCTCGGCCCCACCGTCGCCGACGCCTCCTTCGGTCGCACCACCTGGGGACTGCTGCTGGCCGCCCAGACGGCGGGCGCGTTCGCGGGCGGCATCGTCGCGGCCCGCTTCCAGCCGCGGCACGCCCTGCGGTACGGCGCCGCCGTCGGCGCGTTCGAGGCGCTGCCCCTGCTGGCCCTCGCCACCACCTCGCACACGGTCCTTCTCGCCGCCGCGATGTTCGTCAACGGCGTCGCCCTCGAACAGCTCGCGGTGGCCTGGGACGTGTCCCTCCAGGAGAACGTCCCGCCCGACCGGCTCGCGCGCGTCTACTCGTACGACGCGCTCGGCTCCTTCGTCGCCATGCCCGTCGGGGAGATGGCGGCCGGGCCGCTCGCCCTGCGCACCTCGGTCGACACGACCCTCGTGATGGGGGCGCTCCTGGTCGTCACGGCGACCGCGCTGGCGCTGTGCAGCGCCAGTGTGCGTCGGCTGACCGTGCGCTCCGCGAGAGAGCACCTGTCGCGGGAGGGCGCGACGAGCTGACCCCGACACCCCGCCATCCATGCCATCCACGCCATCCACGCCATCGTCCACGCCGCCGCACCTGTCGACCACTACGCACCACTCGGAAACGGGGACCTTCGTCATGCACCCTCGCCACGACCATCGCAGTCACGCCCTGCGCGGCCCCGACGTCGACCACCGCGCCCCGCACGGCATCCCCGGACTGGTCCGGGCCGCCACCGACCGCGGCCCCGACGCCGTCGCCTGCGTCGGCACGGAAGTGACCTGGACGTACCGGGAGCTGGAGCAGGTCTCGGACCGGCTCGCCGAGGAACTGCTGCGCCGCGATCTGCCCGCGGACCGGCCCATCGCCGTCCTGGCCCACCGCAGTCCCTACATGGTGGCCGCGCTGCTCGGTGTCCTGAAGGCGGGCCTCGCCTATCTGCCCCTGGCGACCGACGTCTCCGCCGAGCGGCTCGCCCTCATCCTCGACGCCGCCCGGCCCGCCCTGGTGGTCGGCACCACCCGCCCGCTCGCCGCCTGGCAGGGCCCGGACGGGATCGACCGGCTGGACGTCGTACCGCTCGCCGCCGGCACCGACGACGCCTACACCCCGGCGCCGTTGCGGTCCGTGCCCCCGGACCAGCCCGTCAACGTGTTCTTCACCTCCGGCTCCACGGGCACGCCCAAGGGCGTTCTGGTGCCCAGCGGCGGGGTCACCAACCGGCTGCTGTGGGGGCAGCGCCGTTACCGGCTGACACCGGAGGACCGGGTCCTGCAGAAGACCCCGTACACCTTCGACGTGTCCGGCTGGGAGATCTACTGGCCGCTGACCGTCGGCGCCCGGCTCGTCCTGCTCGCCCCCGGGGAGCACGCCGACCCCGCGGCGATCATCAAGACGGTCGTCGAACACCAGGTCACCGTGTGCCACTTCGTGCCCTCGATGCTGGACGAGTTCCTCCGCTGGCCGGACGCCGGCGACTGCACCACCCTGCGGCACGTCTTCTGTAGCGGCGAGGCCCTGCCGCCGGCCCTGGCCCGCGCGTGCCTGGAGACCCTGCCCGTGCGGCTGCACAACCTGTACGGCCCGACCGAGGCGTCCATCGAGGTCACGTACTGGGACAGCCCCGCCGACCCGGCCGAGGTCGAGGACGTCCCGATCGGCCGGGCCATCGACAACTGCGTCCTGCTCGTGCTCGACGGGCAGGGCCGGACGGTCGCCGACGGCGAGACCGGTGAACTGTGCATCGGTGGCGCGCCCCTCGCCCTCGGCTACGTCCGACGCCCCGACCTCACCGAGCGCGCCTTCGTACCCGCGCCGCCCGGCAGCGGCGTGGACCGCGTCTACCGCACGGGCGACCTGGTCAGCGTCGTCGACGGACAGATCCGCTACCACGGGCGCATCGACGAGCAGGTCAAGATCCGCGGCGTACGGGTGGAGCCGGGTGAGGTCGAGACGGTCCTGCGCGACCGGTCCGGCGTCGCCGAGTGCGCCGTCGTCGCCGCGGGCGGCCGCGTCCCGCGCCTGGTGGCGTTCGTCCGACCCGCCGGGACCGTCACCGACACCGGTCCGGCGTGGCAGGAGAAGTGCCGCGCTCATGTGGCGGCGCGGCTGCCTTCCGCCTACGTCCCGAGCCACTTCGTCGTCCTCGACACCATGCCGCTGACCGGCAGTGGCAAGCAGGACCGCGTGGAGCTGCGGCGGCGCGCCGAGGCACTGCTCGCGCCGCGCGACGCCGACGCTCTGCCCGAGGCCGACCCGCTGACCCGGTTGTGGGCCGACGTGCTCGGCCTGGACACGGTGGACGAGGATGCGGACTTCCTGGCGCTGGGCGGGCACAGCCTCGCCGCGGTCCGGCTGCGTGGGGAGCTCCTGCGCACCTACGGGCTGCGGGTGTCGCTGGCCGAACTGCTGCGCGACCGACTCACCCTCGCCGCTCTGCGCACCCGCGTCGAGAACAGCGCGGGGGCGGGTTCCGGGGCCGGTACGGATGCCGGAGCCGGGTTGGGTGTCGGCGCGGCCCTGCCACGGCGGTCCGACCCCGCCCGGGCCCCCGTCTCCGCCGGGCAGCGCAGGCTCTGGCTGATGGAGCAGCTCTATCCGCGCCTGAGCGCCTACAACGTCGTCGCCGCCCTGCGCGTTCCCAGGGGTCTGGACACCGGCCGGCTACGAGACGCGCTCCTGACGGTCGTGCGCCGGCACGAGTCGCTGCGTACGCGCATCGCCCAGGACGACGCGGGCCCGTACCAGGCCGTCGTCGACCACGTGGAACCCCCGCTCACTGTCGCGGCCGTGGACGAGCCGCTCACCGAGGAGCGCTGCCGTGCCATGGCCGTCGAGGCGGCGGCCGAGCCGCTGCCCGTCGACAGCGCGCCGCTGCTGCGCGTCCGGTACACCTCGGGCGCCGACGGGGACGCCCTGCTGGTGGCCGTGCTGCACCATGCCATCGCCGACCAGCGGTCCGTGGACCTCTTCCTGGCGGAGCTGGCCGACGCCTACGACGGCCGCGCAGCGCAGCCCGAACCGCCCCAGTTCGGCGACCTGCTGACGGAGCGGGCCGCTCGCACGGACGCCACCGCGGAAGGCGTCGACCTCGCGTACTGGACCGAGCGGCTGCGCGATGCCCCGCGCTCGCACGGCCTGCCCTTCCAGACCCGTCGCCCCGCGGTCAACACCTTCGCGGGCGGCGCCGTCGACGCCACCGTGACCGGCGCCGCCGCGCGCCGCCTGGACGAGGTGGCGCGTGCTCTCGGCGTCACGCCCGTCGCCGTAGTCCTCGCCGCGTTCGCCACGGTCGTCACGTCGTGGAGCGGGCAGGACGAGGTCGTCGTCGGCGTGCCGTGGTCCTCACGCGACGGCGGCCCCAGCGAGGACGTCATCGGTTTCCTCGTCGACACGCTGCCTGTGCGTGTCGACGTCGCCGGCTCGGACCGGTTCGCGGAACTGGTACGCCAGGTGGCCGACGCGCTCCTCGACGCCCACGGGCACGCCGGAGCGGACTTCGAACGGATCGTCCAGGCCGTGGGCCTGCCCCGCAACCTCAGCCGTAACCCGCTGTACCAGGTGTGGTTCAACGATCTGACCCAGGCGGCACCGCCACCCTCCTTCGACGGGGTGGCCACCACCGAGGTGGAACCCGATACCACCGGATCCCTGTTCGACCTCGGCCTCTATCTGCGCCGCGTCGAGGACACCGGCTACCGCCTGCGTCTCGTGTACGCCGTGGACGTGTTCGACCAGGAGGTGGCCGGGCACCTCCTGGACCAGGTGGTCCGGCTGCTCCGAGCCGGGCCCGACGGTCTCGACCGGGCACCCGCCGGATGGCCGCTCGGCGGCGACCGGTCCCCGGCAGCCCTCGCTCCGCGCCCCGAACTCCCCGGCATCAGCGAGGCGTTCACCCGGGCGGCCGAGGCCCACCCCGACCGGGTCGCGCTGAGCGGGCCCGGTGGCGTACTCACGTACCGTCAGCTCCAGCGGGCGGTCGTGGAGCGCGCCGACGCCCTGCGCGCCGCCGGGTGGTCGGACCGTATGGTGCTGCTCCCCGGTGACCGTACCGGCACGACCGTCGTCGAACTCCTCGCCGCCTGGCACGCCGGGTGCGCGGTCGCCCTCGTGGACGCGGCGCTGCCCGGCCGCCGGCTGCTGGCCGCCCTGGCCGGCTCGGGGGCCGAGGCCGTGCTCGTCCCCGGCGGCCCCGACTGGCCGGTGCCCGTGCTGGCCGGGCCGGACCTGCCCCGCCCCACCGGTGAGCCGCGGCCCCTCGACTGCGGCCACGCGCTGTGCACCTCGGGCACCACGGGCGAGCCCAGCGTGGTGTTCGCCCCGCGTGACGCGCTTCCCGAGGCCCTGCACCACTACCGCGAGGCGTTCGGCGCCGGATCGGACGACCGCGTCCTGATGCTGTCAGCCCCCGGGCACGACCCCGTACTGCGTGACATCCTGGTGCCGCTCACCAGTGGCGGGTCCCTCCATCTGCCGGACGCCGGCGAGCCGGAGGCGCTGCTCGACCGGATCATCGCGGAGCGGATCACCCTGCTGCACGCCACCCCCTCTCTCGCCCGGCTTCTCGCCTCCGTCGCCCTGGCCACCGGTCGGCGCATCGATGCGCTGCGGCACATCGTGCTGTCCGGCGCCCTGCTGACCGACCCGGTCGCCCGCGAGCTGCGCCGCGCCGCCCCGGCCGCCGAGATCCACCACGGTTACGGCTCCACCGAGACGCCACAGCTCTGCTCCTGGTTGCGCTGGCACGACCCGGCGGGAGACCCGGTGCGGCGCAGGCGCGGCCGGGCCGCGGTGCCGCTGGCCGCCGCCGGCCCGTGGCGCGAGCTCGTCATCGAGGGCGCGGGCGTGGGGCAGCTCGGCGAGATCGTCGTACGCGGCCGAGGCCTCGCCCTGCGCACCCACCCGGCGAAGGATCCCTCACCCTTCGGCCCCGACGTGTACGGCGAGCCGGGCATCACCTCGTACCGCACCGGCGATCTCGGCCGGTACACCCCGGACGGGCACATCGAGTTCGCGGGCCGCCGCGACCGGCAGGTGTCGGTCGGCGGGTACCGGCTGGAACCAGCAGAGATCGAGGCCGCCCTCCTCGCCCACCCGGCCGTCGCCCAGTGCGTGGCCGTGGCCACGGGCACCGACATCACCGCGTTCGTCTCCGCACCCGGCGCGGCTGTCGTGCTCGCCGAGGAACTCCGCCACGAACTCGGCACGGTGCTCCCGGCATGGGCCGTGCCCGGGCGGATCGTCGTCCTCCCCGAACTGCCCCTCGACCACAACGGAAAGGTGGACGTCCGGGCGGCCACCGCCGCCGCGGCCGAGGTGTCCGGCGGCCCTGAAGCGCAACCTGCGGAGCGGCCGCCGTCGGCCGTCGAGGAGGTCGTCCTGACGGCCCTGCGGGAACAACTGGCGGCGTCCGGCGCCGCCGTGTCCGGCCCGCCGCCCGGCGCGACCACCAACTTCTTCGACGCCGGCCTCACCTCCCTCTCGCTGCTGCGCATGCGTGAACGGCTGCGCGCGGACGGCGTCACCGTGCAGGTCGTCGACCTCTTCCGGTTCCCCAACGCCCGTCTGCTCGCCAGCCACCTGCGCGGCGACAGCGCCCCCGCACCCGGCGGCGGTAGCCCGTCCGCCCCCGCCCGCCCCACGTCGCTGACCGGGGTCGCCGCCGCGCGACGCACCGTCCGCCGACGCCTCGCCGAACAGAAGAGGACCACCCAGCGATGAACCTGTCGCAGCAGCCGACGGAGCAGCACTCCCCAGCAGGCAGCACCGCGCAACCGGTCGCGATCATCGGCATGGCCGGACGGTTCCCCGGCGCGGAGAACCTCGAGCAGTTCTGGCACGCTCTGTCCGAGGGCGCCGACTGCTTCAGCACCCTCACCGACGACGAACTGCGCGCCGCCGGCGTCCCGGAGGCCCATCTGCGGGATCCGCACTACGTGCGCCGTGTCCCGCTCCTGTCCGACGCCGACCGCTTCGACGCCGAGTTCTTCGGCATGACCCCCCGCGAGGCCGCCATGCGCGACCCGCAGCAGCGTCTCTTCCTCGAACTGGCCCACTCCGCCCTGGAGAACGCGGGCTACGACCCGTTCGCCGTGCCCGGCACCGTCGGCGTGTACGGGGGCGCCGCCTCCAACCGGTACGCGGAGTTCAACATCCGTGCCAACAAGGAACTCGCCGCCCGCGCCGGGGCACTGTCCCTGGACATCTACAACAACAACGACTACGTCGCGAGCACCGTCTCCTACCGCCTCGGCCTCACCGGCCCCGCCCTCTCCGTCGCCACCGCCTGCTCCACCTCCCTCGTCGCCGTCCACCTGGCGTGCGAGGCGCTGCGCGCCGGCGAGTGCGAGACGGCGCTGGCCGGTGGCGCGGAGATTGAGCTGCCCTACGGCCACGGCTACCGCTGGGCGCCCGGGAGCATCTACGCGCAGGACGGCGTCTGCCGGCCCTTCGACGTCCGGGCCGGCGGCACCGTCTTCGGCAACGGCGGCGGCGTGGTCGTGCTGAAGCTTCTCTCCGACGCACTGGCGGACGGCGATCCCGTCCGGGCCGTCGTACGGGGCTCCGCCGTGACCAATGACGGCTCCGACCGGGTGAGTTTCAGCGCGCCCGGCGTGGACGGCCAACTGCGGGCCGTCGTCGAGGCGATGACCGTCGCGGGGCTCACGCCCGGCGACATCGACTACGTCGAGGCGCACGGCACCGGCACCGACATCGGCGACTCCATCGAGATCGAGGCCCTCACCTCCGCGTACCGGTTCCTCACGGCCAGTGGCGGCCCCGCCCCGTCCGCTGTCGCGCTGGGGTCGGTCAAGTCCAACATCGGTCATCTCGGCCCGGCCGCCGGGGTCGCCGGGCTCATCAAGACCGTCCTGTGCATGGAGCACGGCGAGTTGGTGCCGACCGTCCACTTCACCGAGCCCAGCCCCAAGCTGAACCTCCACGCCACCCCGTTCCAGGTCGTAGGGAGGCGCGACGTGTGGCCGACCACGGACGGGCGGCCCCGGACGGCCGCCGTCAGCTCCTTCGGCGTCGGCGGCACCAACGCCCATGTGCTGCTGGAACAGGCACCGCCCGCCCCGCCCGGCACCCCCGCCGACGGCCCCGAGCTGCTTGTCTGGTCGGCGCGCACCGACGCCGCCGAGCCGCAGGTACGCGCCCGGCTCGCCCGGCACCTCACCTGGCACGGCGAGGACGGCTTCGCGGACGCGGCAGCGACCCTGCGGCACGGCAGGACCGTCCACCGGCTGCGCCGCGCCGCCGTCGCCGCGAGCGCCCGTGAGGCCGTGGACCTGCTATCCGACGCCGAGGGGCGGGGCGTGCTGCGCCCGGCCGACGGCACCACCGCGGATGCCACCAGGGGCGCCGCCGTCCGGCCGGTCGCGCTGCTCTTCCCCGGCCAGGGCGCCCAGCGGCCCGGCATGGCCGCCGGACTCCTCGGTCACGACGCCACGTTCACCGAGACGATGCACCAGTGCCTCGACACCGTGGCCGCTCTCGGCGTCGACCTGGAACCGGCCTGGCGCGGCCCGCACGCCGCCGAGCTGCTCACCCGGACCGAGTACGCCCAGCCGCTGCTGGCGTCCGTCGGCTACTCGCTCGCCACGATGTGGCGGGCGTGGGGCGTCACCCCCGTCGCCCTGCTCGGCCACAGTGTCGGGGAACTCGTCGCCGCCATGGTCGCCGGGGTCACCAGCCTGGAGGACGGACTGCGCCTGGTCACCGCCCGCGCCCAGGCCATGCAGGCCATGCCGCCCGGAGCGATGCTCGCCGTCTCCCTCGCCGAGGAGGAGGCCCGCGCCCTGCTGGACGACGCGGCCGCCGGTGCCAGCGTCGCCCTCGCCGCGGTCAACGGGCCGCGGCAGACCGTCCTCGCCGGGCCCGCCGACGCGATCGAGGCCGTCGCGGAACGGGTGCGCGCCGCGGGCGCGCAGGCCAAGCGGCTCGACACCTCGCACGCCTTCCACTCCCCCGCCATGGCCCCCGCCGAGCAGCGGTTCCTGGAGGCGTTCGACGGCATCACGCTGTCCCCTCCGGTCCTTCCCGTCGTCTCGGCCGCCACCGGGCAGCCCCTCACCACCGAGCAGGCCGTCGACCCGGCCTTCTGGGCTGGACAGCTCACCGCGCCGGTGTTCTTCGGCCCCGCCCTGGCACGGCTCCTCGCCGGACGCCGACTCACCACGGTGGAGGCCGGCCCCGGCCGCACCCTCACCGGTCTCGTACGCCACCAGGGCTCCGGCCACCTCGCCGTGGCCACGCTCGGCAGCGACGGCGACGACCGGGCCGCGGTCCTCGCCGCCGCCGGGACGCTGTGGACGGAGGGCCACGACCTGCGCTGGGACGCCATGGGTCCCTCCCGACCGCTACGCAGGATCGCGCTCCCGTCGTACCCGTACCAGCGCGAACGGCACTGGATCAGCCCGCCGCCGCCCGGTCCGGAACCCGTTGCCGCGAGCCCGGCCGACGCATCGGCCGGGGACACCGGCCACCTCGGCGTCGAACAAGCCGCGCCGGGCACGCAGGCCCCGGCGCGTGCCGCACAGGGCAGCCGGGCCTCCCAGCGCACGCCCGTGCCGCCTCCAGCGAGCTTCCCGCCCGCCCCTCTGTCGCTGATCCGCTGGCGGGAGGAGCCCACCGGCCCCCGGCCGCCCCGGCACCGCGGCAGCGTCGCACTCGTACTGCTCCCGGACGACCCGGATGCGGCCCGCCGCGTCACCAGGCTCCTGGGCCACGCCGGACACCGCGTGGTGCCTGCCCGCCCCGGCACCCTGGGTGCCGTCCTCGACGACCTCCTTACGCGCGGCGACGAGCCCGCCGTGTACGTCCACGCCCGCGCCGCCACGCCGTGGCCGGACGCCGCCCCCGACACCGTCGAGGCACAGCTCACCGACGGTGTGGAGAGCGCGTACGACCTCGTCCGGATCGTCGCCCGCTCCTCACGGCTGCGTCTGCCCGCGCGGTTCCTGTTCCTCACGGAACGGGCGGCGGACGTCTCCGGCGGCGAGCCCGTCCACCCCGCGAAGGCGGCCCTGACCGGGCTGGCCCGGACCGTGCCGCTCGAACTGCCGGACGCCGCCTGCATGCTCCTCGACGTGTCGCCCGGCACCGACGACGACCTGATAACCCATCAGATCCAGGAGGCCGACTGGCCGCCGGTCGTCGCCCTGCGCGGCGACCGCCGCTGGACCCCGGTGGAGGTGCCGCTCCGGCACCGGCCCGCCACCGAGGCCCCCGTTCGCCCCGGCGGGACCTACCTCGTCACCGGCGGTTTCGGCGGGCTCGGTCTGGCCGTCGCCCGTGGTCTCGCCGAGACCGGACTCGCCCCCACGCTGGTCCTCGTCGGACGCTCCGGGCCCACCGGATCCACCGCGCCCGAGGTGGCCGAGCTGGAGCGGCTCGGCGCCAGGGTGCTGGCCGAACGCGCCGACGTCACCGACGAGGAGTCCCTGCGCGCCGTCGTCGAGCGCGTGGAACACACCGCCGGCCCCGTCCACGGCGTCGCGCACGCCGCCGGGCTGCCGGGCGAAGGCATGATCGCCTTCCGTACCCCCGAGCAGGTACGGGCCGTGCTGCGGCCGAAGGTACTGGGCACACTCGTCCTCGAACAGGTCTTCGCCGACCGGCCGCCGCTCGACTTCCTCGTCTCCTTCTCCAGCCGCGCCTCCATCGCCGGACTGGTCGGCAGCGCCGACTACGCGGCTGCCAACGCCTTCCTCGACGCTCACGCGGCCGTGTCCCGGCAGCGCTGCGTCAGCGTCAACTGGCCGAGCTGGGCCCGCGTCGGCATGGCTGCCCGCTCCACGGTCGACCCCGGCAGCGGGGAGCCCCTCGCGGCGTGGACCGACGACCGCGGCCGACGGACCGCGCAGCCGCTGGTGTACGAGCAGGAGCTGTCCGAGAAGGACTGGCTCCTCGACGAACACCGCTTCGGCGGCCGCGCCGTGCTCCCCGGCACCGGCCACCTCGACCTCGTGGTCAGCGCCGCCCGCGCGCTGCTGCCGGACCTCTCCGGGGCACCCGTGCGACTGCGCGAGGTGGTGTTCCGCCGCCCGCTGTTCGTCGACGGCACCCGACGCGTCCGCGTCGTCCTGGAGCCCCGCGAGGACCGCTGGGACTTCACGGTATGTACGGGGTCGACCGTGCACTGCTCGGGGCGTGTCGAGACCGTCGGTGACCGGGCCGCGCCTCGCGTGGACCTGGCCGCGGTGTCCGCGCGCATGACCGAGACCGTCGAGGCCACCGGCGCCGGCGACCTCGCCGAACTGGGCCCGCACTGGCTCAACGTCCAGGGACTGCGCCGCTCCGCCGACGAGCAGCTCGCCAGGCTCGCCCTCGACCCGCGGTACCGGGCCGAGGTGGAGGACCACGCACTGCACCCGGCGCTGCTGGACAGCGCGACCGCGCTCACACGCCGCCGCGAGGACGACCACCACCTGCCGCTGCTGTACGGCGAGATCACGGTGTACGAGGACCTCCCTGGCACGTTCACCGCCCATATCCGGCACCTCCGTGGCGGCCACGGCGTCCTGGTCGCCGACATCGATCTGGTGCGCGCCGACGAGGTGGTGGCCGTCACCGTGCGCGGGTTCACGATGCGGCGGGTGGACGGCAACCCCTTCGCGGGGCCGGACGACGGCGAGCAGACCACAGAGGCCCCGCAGACCCTGGGAGGCCCCCAGGCCACGGAGAGGGAGGGCGCGCGTGACGGCGCCACGGGCCTGCCACCCTCGGAGGGCATCCCGCCCGGCGAGGGCGTGGCCCTGCTCTTCGACATCCTGGCGGCACGTCCGGGCCGGCAGGTCGCGGTGCGCCCGTACCGCGACGGCGTGCCGCTACAGCTGGAACCCGCCCCGGACCGTGCCCCCGGCTCCGCCCCGCCCACCACTCCCCCGCCCGTGCCCGCGCCGGAGTCCGTTGCGCAACCGCCCGCGCACGGCGAACAGGCCCCACGGACCGAACCGTCCGCCCAGTCCGCCCAGTCTCCCGTTCAGGACGTCACCGCGGTGCTCGAAGAGCTGTGGCAGACCGCGCTCGGCCTGTCCCGCGTCGGCCACGGCGACGACTTCTTCGCGCTCGGTGGGGACTCGCTCAGCGCCGTGGGCCTGATCGCCGAGGTCCGCGACCGGCTCGGCGTTGAGCTGAGCATCGGCGTTCTGTTCGAGTTCCCGACGATCGAGGCCCTGGCCGCCGAGCTGCGCCGCCGGGCCGGGGAAGGCAGGTGACGGCGGTGCCGGACACATTCGGGGACGAGCAGTGGACGGTGCGCGGCGAGCACCGCGCCGACCCTCGGCTGCGGCTCTACTGCTTCCACCACGCGGGCGGCACGGCGGCCGAGTTCACCCGCTGGCACCGCTACCTGCCCGAGACCGTGGACGTCTGCGCCGTACAGCTCGCCGGCCGCGGCGCCCGCTCCAAGGAGACGCCGCACACGCGGATGGACCCCCTCGTGGCGGAACTCGCCGACCGCGTCCGGACGGACCTGCCGACCGTGTTCTTCGGGCACAGCTTCGGCGCGCTGGTCGCCTTCGAGGTGGCCCGCGCCCTGCTGACGGCCGGACTCCCCGGCCCCCGGCACCTGTTTCTGTCCGCACGGCCCGCGCCCGGCCTGGTGGCGTACGAGGGGAGCATCCACGACCTGCCCGAGGAGGACTTCCTCGACGTCGTGGCGCGACGCCACGGCGGGGTGCCCGCGGAGCTGCGGGAACACGCCGAGCTGCGCGGCCTGGTGCTGCCGTACTTCCGCGCCGACTACGAGGTTCTGGAGACCTATCGCGCCGCGGCCGACGCCGAGCCGCTGGAGGTGCCCGCGACCGTGCTCGGCGGCACGGACGACACGATCCCGCTCGCGCAGCTGGAGGCGTGGCGGGGGCACCTGTCCGGCCCGTTCGCGCTACGGATGTTCCCCGGCGACCACTTCTACCTGCGTCCCTGGCGCACGGCCGTCACCGGCCTGATCCGCGAGGTGGCCGAAGTAAGCAGGACGGCATGAGCACGGAGGTTCGCGCGCCGGCCGGCCGACGGCTGGGCGCACCGTACGAACTGCTGCTGTTCGCGTTCGTCGTGTCGGGGCTCGGCACCTGGATCTACCGGCTTGCGCTGCCGCTCATGGTGCTCGAGCTGACCGGCTCGGCGCTGAGCACGGCCGTGGTGTACGCACTGGAGTACGCGCCGCTGCTGCTGCTTTCGCTGCCCGGCGGGGTGATCGCCGACCGGTTCGAGCGCCGGCGGATCCTGGTCATCGGTGACCTGGCGGCGACCGCGCTGGCCGGGCTGCTCGCGCTCGTGGTGACGTCGGGCGCGTCGTCCGTGCTCCTGGTGTACGTGCTCGCGTTCCTGCTGGCGTGTGTAGAGCCGCTGTACTACCCGGCGTTCCAGGGCCTGGTGCCCCGGCTGGTGCCTGACCGGGACCTGGAACGCGCCAACGCCTGGATGCAGATGGGCGACAACGTGATGAGCCTCGCCGGTCCGGCGGTGGCCGGTGTGCTGATCGCCGCCCTCGGCTACCAGGGTGCGATCTGGGCGGACGCCGGCACCTTCGCCGTGTCGGCGCTGGCGATCGTCGCCATCAGGCGGACCGCGGAGGGGGACGGGAAGGACACCCCGCCCGAACGCCGTGACCTGCTGGGCGAGATCCGGGACGCGCTGGTCCACATCGGCCGGGACAACCGCGTGCTGCTGAGCGGCGCCGCTCTCTTCTTCCTCGCCAACCTGGGCACGTGGATGGTGCAGGCCAACCTCGTCTACTACCTCAGCGACTACCACGCGATGTCGCCGACGCTCATCGGTGTCGTACTGACGGCGCAAGGCGCGGGCGCGGTGCTCGGGGCGGGGGTCTGCCCCTGGCTCGGCCGGCGCTTCGCACCCGGCCGGGTCGTCATCGCGGGCACGGTCCTGGCGGGCGCCGGCATCGTGGCGCTGATCTGGGTGCGGGACGTGGTCGGCGTCTCGGTGCTGTGGGCACTGATCTACGGAATCGGCACCGTGAACATGGTCAGCTGGTTCGTGCTGCGCCAGCGCACCGTGCCGCCGGAGCTGCTCGGACGTGTGGTCGCCACCACCCGGATGATCGCGTTCATGTCGATCCCGTTGGCCTCGGTGCTGGGCGGGGTGCTGGAACAGCACTGGCACAACATGTACCTGATCATCGGGATCGCGGGCGCGCTGCGGGTCCTGGTGGGGCTGTCCGCGCTGGCCTCGCCGCTCAACTCGCGTGCGGGTTTCCGCGACCCAGCCGGTCCGTGACGGGCGGCGGGACAGGGCGTGGCGTCGTCGGCATCCGGTCGGCGGGCGGACAGGCTCCTCACACCACCCTGACCAGCGGCAACACGCTCAACAGCCTGAAAGGATGCGGATTCGACCCGGATTCGCCCCAAGGACCCCAGACTCCAAAACGAACAGTAATTGACCTGCAGTGATGCTGATTCTTGCCGATGTACCGAGTATCCGCCGACAGAGGAGCATCCCAATTGAAACTAAGTGGACATAATTGGGCGATTAACGCCACGCTGTGAGTAGTCGCATTCGCCGTCGGCGCCTCCGGCACCCCTGAGCGCGAACCGAACGGCCGCACCACGCGGCACTCCACTCTCGCGACTAGAGGTTGACAGAACAAGGCTCTGACCAGCCTCTTTACAGAAGTTCTTCCGCCTGGCAGAAGCCGTCTTGCCGAGCCGATGCAAGCCTCACGACCCTGGTTCCAACCACGGCACGCGGGGCGACGACGCCCCGCCGACAGGGACGGGAACCCCATGCCTCACATGACCGCCTTCGCCAGGAACCAGTGGTACGTCGCCGCCTACAGTCACGAGGTCGGGCGGGAGTTGCTCGGACGGACGATCCTCGGTGAGACGCTCGTGCTCTACCGGACCGAGGAGGAGGGCACTCCGGTCGTGCTGCACGACCGGTGTGTGCACCGCCGGTACCCGTTGTCCGAGGCCCCGACGCGGCTCGACGGCGACCGGATCGTGTGCGGGTACCACGGGTTCACGTACGACACGAGCGGTACGTGCGTGTACGTGCCGGGCCAGAAGCGGGTGCCGCGCACGGCCCGGGTCGCCTCCTACCCGGTCGTCGAGCAGGACTCGCTGATCTGGGTGTGGATCGGTGACCCGGCGCTCGCCGATCCGCAGAGCATCCCGCGGGCCAGGCACCTCGACTCCCCCGGCTGGGTCACCGTGCGCGGCATGGAGCCCATCGACTGCGACTACGGACTCCTCGTCGACAACCTCCTGGACCTGTCCCACGAGACGTATCTGCACGGCGGGTACATCGGCACCCCCGAGGTCGCCGAGACGCCGATCACGACGGAGGTCGACGAGGGCGCCGGGATCGTCCGGGTGAGCCGGCACATGGACGACGCCGAGTGCCCGCCCTTCTACGCCAAGTCCACCGGCATCGCAGGCCGGATCACCCGCTGGCAGGACATCGAGTACCACGCGCCCTGCCTGTATCTGCTGCACAGCCGCATCGCCCCGGTCGGTGTGCTGCCCGAGGCGGACGGCAGCGACCCGAACGGCTTCCACACCGAGATCACGTACGCGATCACCCCGTCCGGCGACGGAAAGGTGTACGACTTCTGGGCCGTCTCCCGCGACTGGGCGACCGACGACGCCGAGGTCACCGAGTTCCTGCGCGGCAACAACCACACGGTGGTGATGCAGGACGTGACCGCCCTCAACCTGCTGCAGAAGACCCTCGGCACCGAGCGCGCCGGCTACCAGGAGCTGAGCATCAACATCGACACCGGTGGTCTGGCCGCCCGCCGTATCCTCGCCCGGCTGGTCGAGGAGGGCGAGAAGCCCGTGGAGAAGGTCCAGTGACGAGCCCGACCGGAGAGATCTACCGTATCGACTGGCTGCCCGGCACCGACGTCCTGCACGGCACCTGCCACTGCGGCCGGGAGCACACCGCGCAGGACCCGGTGGAGATGTGGGAGTGGATGCTCGCCCACCCCCAGGGGCATGACGTCGACGAGCCGCGAGGGAACAGTTCATGAGCGTGTACGAAGACGAACTCGTCGTCGAGCGGCGTGAGTTCGCCGCCGACGGCGTGCTCGCCCTCACCCTGCGCCACCCGCTCGGCGAGCCGCTCCCGGTGTGGGAGCCGGGCGCCCACATCGACGTGGTGCTCGGCGCCGGGCTGGAGCGGCAGTACTCGCTGTGCGGCGATCCGGCGGACCGGTCGGCCTGGCGGATCGCGGTACTGCGCGAGCCGGACGGCCGGGGCGGTTCGGCCCATGTGCACGAGGAGGTGGGGCAGGGCGACAAGGTCCGGGTGCGCGGGCCCCGGAACAACTTCGGCCTGGAGCCCGCCCCCCGCTACCGCTTCGTCGCGGGCGGCATCGGCATCACCCCGATCCTGCCGATGCTGGCGGCGGCCGAGGCGGCGGGCGCCGAGTGGACGCTGCTGTACGGCGGGCGCACCCGCCGGTCGATGGCGTTCGGCGAGGAACTCGCCCGGTACGGCGACCGGGTGACGATCGCGCCCGAGGACGAGACGGGCCTGCTGGACCTGCCCTCGGTGCTCGACGACGTACCCGAGGGCACACTCGTCTACTGCTGCGGCCCCGGCCCGCTGCTGGACGCTGTCGAGGAACGCTGCCCGCCCGCGGTGCTGCGCGTCGAGCGGTTCCGGCCCAAGGAACAGGAGACGGGCGGCGACACCGGGTTCGAGGTGGAGCTGGCGCGGAGCGGCAGGACAGTCACCGTGGCGCCGGACGTGTCCGTGCTGGACGCCGTGCGCGACGCCGGGGTCGAGGTGCTCTTCTCCTGTACCGAGGGCACCTGCGGCACCTGTGAGACCGACGTCCTCGACGGCACCCCGGAACACCGGGACTCCGTGCTCACCCCTCAGGAGCGTCAGAGCGGGGAGACGATGATGATCTGCGTGTCCCGGTGCCGAGGGCGACGGCTGGTGCTGGACTTGTGATCCGCAGGTCGGCCTCGATCCCTGCGACCGTCGCCAGCAGGTGCGGCACCAGGTCGCGGTGTACGGAGTCGGCGGAGTTGCGCCCGGCGTGCACGGCGATGTCGACGGCCGCGACCACCTCGCCGTCCCGGTTCCGCACCGGGGCGGCGACCGACCTCAGCCCCTCCTCCAGCTCCTGGTCGACGACGGCGTAGCCCTGCCGGCGGACGCGGCGAAGCTCCGCCCGCAGGGCCTGAGGCGTGGCGACCGTGCGCGGGGTGAGGGGCTTCAACTCCGCCCGGGTGAGCCTGACTTCGACGTCCTCGTCGGGCAGATGGGCGAGGATCACCCGGCCCACCGACGTCACGTACGCCGGGAACCGGGTGCCGACCGTGAGGGGCGCGGTCATGATGCGGCGGGTCGGAACCCGGGCGACGTACACGACGTCGTCGCCGTCGAGGACGCAGAGCGAGGACGATTCCCGTACCCGCGTGACGAGTTGCTCCAGATGGGGCTCGGCGATCTGGGCCAGCGTGCAGCCGGCGAGGTAGGAGTAGCCGAGTTCCAGCACCCGCGGGGTGAGGCGCAAGCGGCGGCCGTCGGTGTGCACGTAGCCGAGGTCGGCGAGGGTGAGCAGGAAGCGGCGCGCCGCCGCGCGCGTCAGCTCGCAGGCCCGCGCCACCTCGCTCAGGGTCAGCGCCGGGTGCTCGGCGTCGAAGGCGCGGATCACGGCGAGGCCGCGCTCGAAGGACCGGACGAGCTCGGTCCGACGTGCCGTCTGGAGGCTGCGGGCCGTGGGGGCTGGTCGCGCCCACGCGGCGGAGCCGCATGTTGTTACGGCCCCGCGCCCCTAAAGGGCGCTTGCCCACAGGCCCCTCACGTGGCTCAGGTGACGGGTCATGACCGCCCGGACGGCCTCCTCGTCCCGGGTGAGCAGCGCGTCCAGGATCTCCAGGTGCTCCTCCGCCGACGCCTCCAGCCGGCCCTGCTCGGCGAGCTCGGTCAGGCCGTACAGCCGGGAGCGGCGTCTGAGGTCCCGTACGACGTCGACGAGATGGTCGTTGCCCGCGAGGGCCAGCAGGCCGAGGTGGAAGCGCAGGTCGGCCTCGACGTAGGCGATGAGGTCACCGGCCCGGGCGGAGGTGACGATCTCCTCGGCGACCGGCCGGAGCGCCTCCAGCGCCACGGGGTCGGCCGAGGCGGCGAGGCCGGCCGTGGTGGGAATCTCGATCAGCGCGCGGATGTGGGTGTACTCGTCGAGCTGCTTCTCGGAGACGGCCGTGACCCGGAAGCCCTTGTTGGGCACGGTGTCGACGAGGCCTTCCTTGGAGAGGTCGAGCATGGCCTCGCGCACGGGGGTGGCGGAGACGCCGAAGCGGGCGGCGAGGCCGGGGGCCGAGTAGACCTCGCCGGGGAGCAGTTCCCCGGCGATCAGAGCGGCCCGCAGCGCCTCCGCGACCCGCTCGCGGTGGCTGGGTTTCCTGCTGCCCAGCACAGGCAGCGCGGGCGTGCGGCTCACAGGACGAACCCCGCCGGGAACGGGTCCTCGGGGTCCAGCAGGTACTGGGCGGTGCCGGTGATCCAGGCGCGTCCGGTGAAGCTGGGCAGCACGGCCGGGCGGCCGGCGACCTCGGCGGTGCCGAGCAGTCTGCCGGTGAACCGGGTGCCGATGAAGGACTCGTTCACGAACTCGGTGTGCAGCGGGAGTTCGCCGCGCGCGTGCAGCTGTGCCATGCGGGCGCTGGTGCCCGTGCCGCAGGGCGAGCGGTCGAACCAGCCGGGGTGGATGGCCATGGCGTGCCGGGAGTGCCGGGCGGTCGAGCCGGGGGCGGCCAGGTAGACGTGGTGGAGGCCCTGAATGGACGGGTCCTCCGGGTGGACGGGCGGGTCCTCGGCGTTGACGGCGGCCATGAGGGACAGGCCGGCCCGGAGGATGTCGTCCTTGCGGGACCGGTCGAAGGGCAGGCCGAGGCGCTCCAGCGGCAGGATGGCGTAGAAGTTGCCGCCGAAGGCGAGGTCGTACGTCACCGTCCGGCCGTCGGCGAGGGTGGCCTCGCGGTCGAGGCCGACGGCGAAGGAGGGCACGTTCCGGAGGGTGACCGACGTGGCGGCCCCGTCCGCCACGGCCACCTCGGCGACGACCGGTCCCGCCGGGGTGTCGAGCCGGATGGTGGTGACCGGCTCGGTGACCTCGACCATGCCGGTCTCGACGAGCACGGTCGCCACGCCGATGGTGCCGTGCCCGCACATCGGCAGATAGCCGGAGACCTCGATGTAGACGACGCCCCAGTCGCAGTCGGGCCGGGTCGGCGGCTGGAGGATCGCGCCGCTCATCGCGGTGTGGCCGCGCGGCTCGTTCATCAGCAACTGCTTGATGTCGTCGCGGTGTTCGCGGAAGAACAGCCGCCGTTCGTTCATGGTGGCGCCGGGGATGGTGCCGATGCCACCGGTGATCACGCGGGTCGGCATGCCCTCGGTGTGCGAGTCGACGGCGTGCAGGACGAGTCTGCTGCGCATGATCCCACCTTCCCTTACGCCAGTCCGGCCGCGACGGCCTTCTCGGTGGCGGACCGGACGGCGGCCTCCTGCTCGGGCAGCAGCGGCATGCGCGGCGGCCGGCAGGGTCCGCCGTGGCGGCCGACCAGGTCCATGGACAGTTTGATGGCCTGGACGAACTCCACCCGCGAGTCCCACCGCAGCAGCGGATGCAGCTGCCGGTACAGGGACCGCGCGGTGTCGAGGTCGCCGTCGACGGCCGCGTGGTACAGCTCGACGGACGCCTGCGGCAGCGCGTTCGGATAGCCGGCGACCCAGCCCTTGGCGCCCGCGACGGCCAGCTCCAGCAGGACGTCGTCCGCGCCGATCAACAGGTCGAGCTCGGGGGCGAGTTCGGCGATGCGGTAGGCCCGGCGGACGTCTCCGGAGAACTCCTTCACCGCCCGGATGTGTCCCTCGCCGTGCAGCCGGGCGAGCAGCTCCGGCACGAGGTCGACCTTGGTGTCGACGGGGTTGTTGTACGCGACGACCGGCAGGCCCGCCTTCGCGACCTCGGCGTAGTGGGCGAGGACGGAACGCTCGTCGGCGCGGTAGGCGTTCGGCGGCAGCAGCATCACCGCCCGGCAGCCCGCCTCGCCCGCCTGCTCGGCCCAGCGCCGGGACTCGGCGGACCCGTAGGCGGCGACGCCGGGCATGACGCGCTGCCCACCGATCGCGGCGACGGCCGTCTCGACGACACGGGCGCGCTCCTCGGGGGTGAGCACCTGGTATTCGCCGAGGGAGCCGTTCGGCACGACGCCGTCGCAGCCGTTCTCGACCAGCCAGGAGCAGTGCTCGGCGTACTTGTCGTAGTTGACGGAGAGGTCGTCGTCCAGCGGGAGCGCGGTGGCGACGAGGACGCCGCGCCAGGGGCGGTGGTCGGTCATGACATTTCCTCCTGGGTGTGTTGCCGTGCGAGGACGCCGAGCGGCACGGGACGGGCGAACGGCCTTCTGGACGGGGAGGGCGGGCAGCCGGCGAGACCCGCGACGGCGACGGCGCACATCCGGCCCTGGCACCAGCCCATTCCGGCCCGGGTCAGCAGCTTCACGGTGCGCTCCTCGCCCGCGCCGAGGTCCAGGGCCTCGCGCACGGCACCGGCGGTGACCTCCTCGCAGCGGCAGACCACGGTGTCGTCGGTGAGCTGTTCGGACCAGTGCGCGGGCGGGATGTAGGCGGCGTCGAGGGCGGCCGCTGAACTCCTCAGTGCCCTACGGGCCTTGAGGGCGGCGGAGGCCGGGTCGGGGGCGGTGCCGCGCAGGTGGGCGGCGGCGGAGCACCCGGCGATGTGCCCCTCGGCGAGGGCGAGGGCCGCGCCGCCGACACCGGTGGACTCGCCGGCCGCCCACACGCCGGGTACGTCCGTGCGCTGCTCGGCGTCGACGGCCACGGCGAGACCGTCCAGGCCGCAGCCGAGGCCCTCCGCCAGATCGGTGTGCGCAAGCATGCCGTGGCCGACGGCCAGGGTGTCGCAGGGCAACCGCCGCTCGGTGCCGGGCCGGACGCGTCCGTCGGCGTCGAGGGCGGCGACCGTGACACCGGTCAGCCGGTCGTCGCCGTGGGCGCGGACGACGGTGTGGCGGGCCAGGACCGGCACGCGGTGCCGCAGCAGCCGGGCGGCGTATCCGGCGCCCTCGGGGAGCTTGCCGGCCAAGGCCCGGCCGTGGCGGGCCAGGCGCCCGGGGCCGGTGGACTCGACGAGCGCGGCGACGTCGACGCCGGCCGCCGCGAGCCCGGTCGCCACGGGCAGCAGCAGCGGACCGGTCCCGGCCACGACGGCCCGCCGTCCCGGCAGCACGAGCCCGCCCTTGAGCATGGCCTGGGCGCCCCCGGCGGTGACGACGCCCGGGAGGGTCCAGCCGGGGAAGGGCAGCACGTGCTCGTATCCGCCGGTGGCCAGGAGCACGGCCCGGGCGTGCACCTCGGCCGGCTCCTCCTGCTCCGGGCCGAGCAGCGTGTGCACGGTGAAGCCGCCGGACGTGCGTTCCACGCACCACACATGATGATCCGTCAGCACGTGCACGGAACTGGCGGCGAGGCCGTCCCGCAGCCGCTCCCAGGTGCGCCACCGGTGGTGCAGCGCCTCGGGCCGCGCGGCTGCGAGCCCGGCTGCGGGCTGCCGGTAGAACTGCCCGCCGGTCTCCGTCGCCGCGTCGACGAGGGCGACCCGGATGCCGCGCGCGGCCGCCGCGAGTGACGCGGCCAGCCCGGCCGGTCCGGCGCCGATCACGGCGAGTTCAGTCCGCATGGCCCGTCCCCTCCTGCGTGCCGATCACGTCTCCCGGCCGCACCGGGAGCAGACACGCGCGTTGGTTGGGGCTGCCGTTGACGGTCACCAGGCAGTCGAAGCAGACGCCGATCCCGCAGAACACACCGCGCGGGCGGCCCTCGCCCCGGGTGGTCCGCCAGGAGGTGATGCCCGCCGCCCACAGCACGGCGGCGACCGTCTGGCCGGGCAGCGCCTGGACCGGACGCCCGTCGAAGGTGACCGTGAAGGCGGGGCCGGGCCTGGCCCCCGCCAGCTCCAGTGGATTCACTCGGCCTCCTCGGGAAAGCGGTCGGGCCGGAACGGTCCGAGATCCAGGTCGGGTGTCCGCCCCGTCAGCGCCTGGGCGATCAGCCGCCCGGTGCCGGTGGCCAGACCTATGCCCGCGCCCTCGTGCCCGCAGGCGTGCAGCAGTCCGGGCGCCCGGGGGTCGGGGCCGATCGCGGGCAGGTGGTCCGGCAGATACGGCCGGAAGCCCGCGTACGTCCGCATGGCCCGGACTCCGGCGAGGAACGGGAAGAGTCGCGTCGCGCCCGCCGCCAGCGCTCGCAGCGCCGGGAGCGACAACGTCCGGTCGAAGCCGACGCGTTCGCGGCTGGCGCCGATGAGGACCGGCCCGGCGGGGGTGCCCTCGACCACGGGGGAGGTCTGGAGGGCCGCCGAGTCGCTGGCGACGTCGGCCACGTAGTCGGCGGCGTACACCTTGTGCCGGATACGGGGCGGCAGCGGCTCGGTGACCAGGACGAATCCGCGCCGGGGCAGCACCGGCAGCGACACCCCGGCGCGGGCCGCCACCTCGCCGCCCCAGGTGCCGGCCGCGTTGACGACCGCCGGGGCGTGGACGTCGCCCCGGTCGGTCCGTACGCCGCGTATCGCACCGTCGGGGCCGCGCAGCACCCCGGTCATCTCCCGGCCGGTGAGCAGCCGGGCGTTCGAGGCGCGCAGCAGGTGCGCCGCCGCAAGGGCGGGCATCACCTGGGCGTCCTGCGGGTAGTGCACGCCGCCCGCGAGGCCGGGGGCCAGGTACGGCTCCAGGTCGGGGAGCCGGTCGGGCGGCACCGGGAGCGCCTCGACCCCGGCCGCGCGCTGCCCGGCGGCGAGGCTCTCCAGCCCGGTCAGCGCTTCGCCGGTGCCGGCGACGACGATCCCGCCCTTGGCCTCGTACTCGACCGCCTTTCCCAGCCCCTCCTCGGCCAGTTCGGCCCACAGCCGGGCGGACAGCAGGGCCAGGTCGAGCTCGGGTCCGGGTTCCTTGTCGGAGACGAGGAGGTTGCCCTCCCCCGCGCCGGTCGTGCCGCCGGCCACCGGGCCGCGGTCCAGCACGACGGTGTCCAGGCCCGCGCGGGCCGCGTACAGGGCGCAGACGGCTCCCACCACTCCGGCTCCGACCACCACGACATCGCAGGTCAGCGGCTCGCTCACGCCAGTACTATGTCACACACCACACGGCCTGGGAATGGGGCGGACGCCGGCGACTGCGCGATGCGGTGCTGTGGCGACGGGGCCGGCGGGGCTCAGTCGGCCGCCGGGACGACCCTCAGATGGGAGGAGGCGGTACGGCGCGTCCGGCGCTCCCGGGACGGGGTGCGGCGGGCCTCGCGCAGCACGAACGTGAGCCGGGTACAGCCCAGTTCGTCAAGTGTCCTGGACGTCTCGACGACGATCCGGCAGTCGATGGCGCCCCAGCGGGGATCCGGGTGCAGCAGTGGGCGTACGGCACCGTCCTGCTCGACGGCGCTCTCGCCGACCGAGCGGATCCAGTGCGGCAGGCCGTGCCGGTAGGCGGCCTCCATGATCGGGTCCTGGGCGATGTCGCGGCGGATGGCCTGCAGGCCGTGATCGGGACCGTGGCTCTCCACGGTCCGCGCGAAGTGCGCGAGCATCGGCAGACACCAGCTCGCCTCGTGCTCGCCGAGCACGGTGGGAGCGTCGGGGTGGAACAGCACGAACCTGAGGAAGTTGTCGCCCGGCATGGCCGTCGGGTGCGGGCCGACGCCGCCGAAAAGTGACCGGAAGGCGCTGTTGGCCAGCACCACGTCCCAGCAGTGGTCGACGACGAGCGAGGGGAAGGAGACGGCCTCCAGAAGCCCGGCGTAGTCCTCCAGGTAGGCCTGGACGTCGGAAGTGTCGGGGACGGGCCGCGGTGCCGGCCGCTGCCCTCCTGCCTGATATGCCATCGGGAGGTCACCCCTCTTGCCTGTGCGGCCCTGACGCGGCGCACCGATCCTGGTGCCCGGAGCTGAGGCGTGTCAACTATCGTGGCATTTCATGCTGGTTGACGGCTGAAATTGGCCACAGTTGTGGCGAGACCTGGATGTGAGTTCGAACCACCGAGTACGCTCCGGGAAGTTCACGCCGGGGTAGGTCACGGCATCCACTTGTGAGAAGCCTGTGAGAGACGTAGGAGATCTGTCGGTGACGGGTGGCTTCGTCGAAGGTCCGGGCGCCACGCCGACGGCCGTGCTGGCGGCCGTCGTCTCCCGTGTCACCGCGCTCGCCGACCGGCTCGGAGTGCCGCACGCCGAGGTCTTCGACTTCGGCCGGCTGTCCGTCGCCTCCGGCGTCCCGGAGCCCGTGGTCAAGGCCCTGCTCGGCGGCCGGCCGGCGGGTGAGCCCGATGTGCAGGCCCGGTTCCTCCAGCGCCTGGACCTGCTGCGCCGGACCCGGCTCAAGCCCAACGGCCGCAAGTACACCCAGCAGGAGATCGCCGACGGCGCGGGCATGTCCCGGCAGCAGGCCGGCGCCCTGATCAACGGCGACCGGCGGCCGACCATGGAGCACTGCGACGCGCTCCAGCGGTTCTTCCGGGTGCATGCCGGGTTCCTCACGGCCGAGGACCCCGAGGCGCTGGTGAGCGCCCTCCAGCACACCGAGCAGGACCTGCTCCAGAAGCTCGCCGACCGGGAGCGGCAGGCGGCCGCGGCGGCCGACGACCCGCTGGAGCGGCTGCTGCAGGACCACGGCGTGCGCGGCATCGCTTGGCGGGCCGCGCAGCTGCCCACCGACCAGCACCGCGACAAGGTGGCGGAGTGGCTGGACATGCTCCTGGAGAGTGTCAAGCGGCCCGAGTCGTGACCGTGGGGAGAACTGTGGGCATAGGTAAGGAAATGCGCCGCCTGTGCGGCGAACTGGTCGCGGAGCTGACCCTCCCCGCGCCGGCGCGGCCCGAGGAGCTGTACGCCGCGCTGTGCGACGCCATGAGCAGACGCCGGGGCCGCCCCGTCCACTTCCGTACGGCCGCCTTCCCGCCCGGGACCGCGAGCGGGCTGTGGCTCGACATGGCCGAGCAGGACCTCGTCGTGATCGAGGAACGCACGGCTCCCGACCACCAGTTGGTGATCCTGGGGCACGAGCTGTGGCACATGAAGGCGGGGCACTGCTCCCACCACGTCGAGGGCGCCGCGGTCGCGGCCCGGCTGCTCCAGGACGGCGCGGACCTCCAGGAGACGGTGCTGAAGGTCGCCGCGCGCACCCGCTTCGACCTCGACGACGAGAAGGAGGCCGAGAGCTTCGGTCTGCTGCTGGCCAGCAAGTGCAGGACGTGGCTGGCGGGTTCGTCGTCGCGGGGGCCGGTGCAGCGGGACCACCTGGCGGGGCGGATCGAGGCGTCGCTGGGGTATCCGGGGTCGCAGGGCTGAGCTGGGGTTCCGCCTCCGCCGAGCGGGCGAACCGCCGGGCGGCGGGGCCGGATTGTCAGTGGTGGGCGGCAAGCTGGAGGTGCGCCCCTTGTGTGCGGGGCGTGACCGATGACTCCGACACGGGGAGAGCCGACTGATGCCCACCGCCGTACTGACCGACCGCGAACGCACCGCCGTCCAGGCCTATCTGCGCCTGCTGCACACCGTCCGCGCCGCCTTCGACCTGGAGCCCGGCCCGTGCGGCGCCCCCCGGCCCCCGGTCGTCCCGCCCGCCGTCCTCGCCGAGGCGGAAGAGGCCCTCGACCGAGCGGGCCTCACCGGCAACGAGGAGGCGTTCTTCCAACTGCTCCGGAACTGGTGCCCGGAGCCGGGCCCCTGAGCCGACGGCGGTGGTCGCGCCCGCCGACGTCCGCAGGCGCGCACCCCGCACGGCTGTCTCAGTCGTGCGGTACTGCGACCGCCGTGGCGACCAGGCCCCGGTCAGTGGTCCAGTGGCCGTCGAAATGGCCGAGGCGGCGGTCGCCGACGCGTGGGCCGGGGACGAGGAGCGTGGCGCGGAAGGTGCCGCGTGGCCGGTCGCCGGGGGCGGCGGAGAGGTCGATGTCGGCCTCCGTGAAGTCCAGCCACTCGCCGGTGAGGGGGAACCACGCCTTGTAGACGGCCTCCTTCGCGCTGAACAGCAGCCGGTCCCAGTGGACGTCGGGGCGCTGTGCGGCCAGGTGCCGCAGGCGCTCGGTCTCGGTCGGCAGGGCCACGGCGGGCAGGACGCCCTCGGGCAGCGGCCCGTGGGTCTCGGCGTCGATACCGAGGGAGGCGAGGTCGGTGGCGCGGACCAGGGCGGCGGCGCAGTAGCCGTCGCAGTGGGTCATGCTGCCGGCCAGGCCGGCGGGCCAGCGCGGGGCGCCGCGCTCCCCGGGCAGGACCGGCTGCGGCGGCACGCCGAGCTTCTCCATGGCCCGGCGGGCACAGGAGCGGACGGCGGCGAACTCCCGGCGCCGCTTGGCGACCGCCCGCGTCACGAGCGCCGCCTCCTCGGGGTACAGCGGGGCGTCCGCGCCCTCGCCGCCGTACGCCTCCACGGTGACGACGGTCTGTGGCAGCAGTTCCCCGATCACCGCTCCTCGCCCTCCGCCGGCAGGATGCGCCGCAGCCGCCCCGGCTCCCCGGCCCGCTTGCGCCACTCCCGGGGGTAGCCCACCGACACCTCCTCGAAGCGCACGCCCTCGTGCCAGGTGGTGCGGGGGATGTGCAGATGGCCGTAGACCATCGTGTGGACGCGGAATCTTCGGTGCCAGTCGGCGGTCAGACCGGTGCCGCACCACATGGCGAACTCGGGGTGCCACAGGACGTCCATCGGGTGCCGGTGCAGCGGATAGTGGTTGACGGGGATCACAGGCAGGTCGCCGGGCAGTTCGGCGAGCCGGCGTTCGGTCTCGGCGACCCGGGCCCGGCACCAGGCCTCCCGGCTCGGGTACGGGTCGGGGTGCAGCAGGTACTCGTCGGTGCACACGATGCCCGTGCCCTGGGCGTACTCCAGGCCCTGTTCCTTGGTCGCGCAGCCGGCCGGCAGGAACGAGTAGTCGTACAGGAGGAAGAGCGGCGCGACGGCGACGGGGCCTCCGGGGCCGTCCCAGACGGGGTAGGGGTCCTCCGGTGTCGTCACGCCCAGGTCCCGGCACAACTCGACCAGGTGGTCGTACCGGGCGACACCGCGCAGGGTGACGGGGTCGCTCGGATGGGTCCACAGCTCGTGGTTCCCGGGCACCCAGACGACCCTGCGGAAGCGGCCGGCGAGCGTCTCGAGGGTCCAGCGCACATCGGCCACGGCCTCGGCGACGTCCCCGGCCACGAGCAGCCAGTCGTCGTCCGACCCGGGCCGCATCCGCTCGACCAGCGCGCGGTTCTCCGGATAGCCGATGTGCAGATCGCTGATGGCCAGCAGTTGTCCGGCGCCACCGGCCGTCGACGTCACCCCTCGTCCTCCTCCGCGCACCCGACGCAAACGCCACCACGAGATCACATCACCGCGCCCGGGGACAAGGGCGGAACGGACGAACGGGACTCGCGATCCGTAACACGCGCGTTGCACGACACGGCCCGCCGAGGCCGTATGATCTGCCCCAACACCACCGCTGAAAACTTCCCTCTCGCAGGGGCGGTTTGGTGTCCCTCCATTCCTCCTGCCCGGGCACGGGCTGCTGAGCCCTGCCCGCGAACCGTGAAAGGCGGCCTGCATGGTCTCTCGCGTACGCGTCTGGCTCAACCGCACGTACGCGGAGAACGTGTTCTTCATGGATCAGCTGCGGAGAAATCCCAGCGACCGGGCCGTGGAGATCCATGCCACGCACGGTGACCCGGACTCCCCCGTGCTGGCCGCCGCCGACACCGCCGAGCTGGAACCCGAGAACCTCTCCCCGGCCGGTTACGTCGAGTACGCGCTGGACCAGTGCGGGCGGCGCGGTATCGACGTGTTCGTGCCCCGGCTGCACCAGTCGGCGATCGTGGCGCACCGCCCCGAGTTCGAGGCGGCCGGTACGGCGGTGCTGGCACCGCCGCCCGAGGCGGTGGCCGTCTTCCACGACAAGGTGATCGCCTACGAGGCGGTCCAGGCGATCGGCGTGCCGGTGCCGCCGTGGTGGCGGGTCCGGTCGGCCGATGAACTCGTCGCGGCGGTCGAGGAGTTGGAGGCCGCCGGGCACAAGGCGTGCTTCAAGCCGGCGTCCGGGGCGGGCGGGGTGGGCTTCCGCGTGATCACGCGCACGCCCTTCTCGCTGATGCACCTGAACGGTTTCCCGAGCCCGTACGTGCCGCTCGACCTGGTGCTGGAGGCGCTGGGACGGGCCGAGGAGCCGGTCGACTGGCTGGTGATGCCGCGCCTGGAGCAGCCCGAGGTGTCGGTGGACTGCCTGACCGGTCCGGACAACCGGGTCCGGCTGGCCATCGGCCGCACCAAGAACGGCCGCCGCCGGGGCTTCACGCTGCATGGGCAGTGGCTGGACCCGGCCCGGCGGATCGCGGAGGGCTTCGGGCTGCACTACCTGTCCAACATCCAGTTCCGGATGTTCGGCGACCGGCCGGTCCTGATGGACGTCAACACCCGCCCGGCCGGCGGCCTGCACCAGCTGTCGCTGTGTGGTGTCAACGCTCCCTGGGCCGCCGTCCAGCTGGCGCTCGGCGAGGACCCGGGTGAGGTGGTCCCGCCGTTCCTGGGCCAGGACTACACGGTGGTGTCGGGGCCGCGTCCGCTGCGGCCGGTGCAGCTGCCGCAGCAGCGGCCGGAGGCGACGGAGCAGCAGCCACTGCCCGCGGTGCCGGCCGACTCCGTCGAGGCGGCGGCCCCACAGGCCACGGTCGGGGCCCTGCCCCTCTAGGGGGTGTCCGCAAAGCCCCTGCCCCCCTTCAGTCCCTGTACCCCCATGCCTGGGCCAGTTCCCTCAGGCGTGGGGGAAGTTCGACGTCCGGGTCGGCGGAGCGGGCCGACTGGATGCGGCCGGACTTGATGGTGCTGGACCAGTCGCCGAGCTGGGGGCGGAAGGTGCCGTGGTCCTTGCTGCCGTAGTCGAGCATGCCGGGCTCCCACGGGACGCCGAGGTGGTCGCAGATGCCCCGGGTGACCTTCTCCGGCTCGGCGGTGAGCTCCTCGTAGGTGATCACATGGGGGTCGAGGTTCAGGCGGGCCTCCTCCAGCTTCTCGCTGTAGTCGAGGACCTCGGCGCGGACGGCTTCGTGATCGGGGTCGGCACGCCGGTCGGTGAGGGACCTGACGACAGCGCCGGGGTGACGCAGCAGCAGGATGTAGCGGGCGTTCGGCCAGCATCGGCGCAGACGGGGCCAGATGAGGGTGTTCGGCGGGGTCTTGTCGACGATGACGTCCGTGCCGCTGCGGGTGAGCTCCAGGTGCAGCACCCGGTCCCACAGCACGTGTTCCAGCTCGTCCTTGTCGAGGTGCAGCGCCCTCATGGCGTTCGCGGTGAAGTCGCGGGACAGGTGGACGTGCACCGTGCGCAGGTGCATCTCGTGCGGGGCGCGGATACGGCTGTGGCTGTTGAGCAGGACGCGCAGCAGGGTCGAACCGGAGCGCACCGACGACAGGACGAACACCGGCGAGTCCACCAGCCGGGGGGCGGTCGGAGCGGTGTAGGTGTCGGGCGCCGGGCGGGGGGCGGGGATGGCGTCGAGGTTCCGGCGCGGTGGACTGACCGCCTGTATCACCAGCCTTCCGCGACGCTTCAGGCCCTTGCCGATGGCGGCCATACGCGGGTCTCGCACGGTGACACCTTTCGTTCGCGTTGTGCGTTCCGCATCCCAGAGGGAACGGGCGAACGTCAGGTGTCCGGAAGGCGAACCGGCCTGCTCACGGACGTCCACATACCGCCCGTGAGCAGGCCGCTTACCGGTTCCTTAAACTTTCGTCAGAATCGGCCGGCTCCGCGGTAGAGCTCCAGTTCCCCTTCCAGTTCGACGGCCAGCACCGTGGCGTGCGGGTCGAGGTCCGGCACGGCGGGAGGCTCGATCCACAGGACGCCCGGTGTCTCGTGGAGACCGCCGGTGACCCGGTGGGCCAGTTCCGTGCCGCTGCCGAGCACCGAGACCCTGCGGACTTGGCTGAGCAGGCCGCGGACGTTGATCTCGGCACGCGGGGCGTCGAAGAGGGTCAGATAGAGGGTGCGGCGGTTCTTGGAGAGGGTGCTCGGGCCGTAGTGGTGGCCCGGCGGGAGTCCCCGTCCAGTGCCGTACACCGCCTCCGCGTGCCGGGCGATCCAGTCGCCGAGCCCTTCCAGCCGCTCCGCCTGTTCGGCCGGGATCGTGCCGTCCTCGCGCGGGCCGACGCTGAGCAGCAGGTTGCCTCCGCCGCCGATGGTCTCGGTGAAGTAGCGGATCAGCTGGTCGACCGACTTGTGGTTGTGGTCGTGGTGCTGGTGGCCCCAGGAGTCGTTGATCGTCAGGCACAGCTCCCAGGGGCCCTCGGGCGGGACGACCGGGGCGCCCTGTTCCGGCGTCGCGTAGTCGCCCTCGCTGAGCATGCGGGCGTTGAAGACGACGTCCGGTACCTCGGAGCGGATGAGGGCGGCGAGTTCGGGGATGCGCCACTGCTCCTCGCTGCGGTCCCACTCGCCGTCGAACCACAGCAGGTCGGGCTTGTAGCGGGAGGTCAGTTCGCGGATCTGGCCGTCGCGGTAGGCGAGGAACCTCTCCCAGGCCTGAAGGTTTTCGTCCTCGGCGGCGACCTCCGAGTAGCGGTTGTCCTCCAGCTCCGGCGGCCGGTCCGGCTTGCGGGTGGAGGCGTAGTCGGGGTGGCTCCAGTCCGAGTGCGAGTAGTAGAGCCCGACCTTGAGGCCCTGCTCGCGCAGGGCGTCGGCGTAGCCGCCGATCAGGTCGCGGCCCACGTTCAGGTCGCCGTACGCCGTGTCCCACAGGGTGACGCCGTCGTGGTGGCGGCTGGTCAGCACGGCGTACTTGGCGCCGGCCCGCGCGAAGAGCCTCGCCCAGTCGCGCGGGTCGTAGCGGGCGGCCGTGAAGCGGTCGAACTGGGACATGTACTGGTCGTAGGGGACGATGCCGTCGTAGAACGACCAGGACTCCTGGACGCCGTCGACGGCGTAGATGCCCCAGTGGATGAAGATCCCGAGCTTGGCGTCGGTGAACCAGGGTTGCATGGCCATGGGTCAGCCCCTGCGCAGACGCAGCGTCAGGATCTGGAAGGGCCGCAGTTCCAGAGGGACAGCGCCGTCGTCGTCCACGCCCGCCTCCTCCAGCGGTCGCTCCAGCAGGTCGGTGATCTGCGCGCCGGCGAGCGGGAAGCCGGTGCGCAGGGCGCCCCGGGCCCGGCCTCCGCGGGACTCGTAGAGCCGTACCACGACGTCGCCGGAGGCGTCGTCGGCGAGCTTGATCGCCTCCACGGTCACGCCCTCGCCCTCGGTGGAGACGACCGGCGCGGGAGCGCCCGCCGCGTCGGCCACCCGGAGCGGGAGGTTGAGGGCGTAGCCCTCGGCGACGGCGTCCTCGACGGTCGCGCCGGGCAGCAGCGCGTAGGTGAAGCGGTGGCGGCCCTGGTCGGCCTCGGGGTCCGGGATGCGCGGCGCGCGGACCAGGCTGAGGCGGACGGTGGTCGTGGTGCCTCCGTCCTCGCGGACCGTGCGGGACACGTCGTGGCCGTACGTGGAGTCGTTGATGACGGCGACACCGTAGCCGGGTTCGCCGATGTGCACCCAGCGGTGGCCGGAGACCTCGAAGCGGGCCGCCTCCCAGCTGGTGTTGGTGTGGGTGGGCCGCTGGATGTGGCCGAACTGGATCTCGGCGGAGGAGTGCGGGGCGCGGATGTCGACCGGGAAGGCCGCCTTGAGGATCTTCTCGGTCTCGTGCCAGTCGATGTCGGTCTCGATGTCGATGCGGGGGCTGCCGGCGCGGACGGTGATCGTCTGGGTGATCTTCGAGCCCTTGCCGAAGTCCCGCTCGACGCGGATGGCACCGACCAGCGCGTCCTGCTCGACGACCGTGACGGACGAGGCGTCGAGGAGGTCCGTGTAGCGGTTCTTGTAGTGCTTGTCGATGTCCCAGGCGTCCCAGTAGTTGGGCAGGTCGGTGTGCAGGCGCAGCAGGTTGCCCGGCTCCGCCAGGACCTCGCGGTTCGCGCGCAGGTCGCGGACGGACGACAGGGTGCCGTCCTCGGCCACCTCCACGCGGACCAGCCCGTTGTCGAGCACCCGGCCGCTCACGGTCACCGGCTGCGGGGGCTCGGCGCCGGCGAGGGGCGCGGAGCCGCTCGCGGGCACCTCCACGTACACCGGTGCGCCCTCGGAGGTGCGGACCACCTCGGCGCGGTCGTAGGGGCTGGTGTTGAAGACGCGGGTGGTGCCGGAGCCGAGCGCGGCCAGCGCCTCGGCGGTCAGCGCCTGGAGTTCACGGGCCACACGGGCGTACTCGGCCTCGGCCTCCCGGTGCACCCAGGCGATGGAGGAGCCGGGCAGGATGTCGTGGAACTGGTGCAGCAGCACCGTCTTCCAGAGGCGGTCCAGCTTCTCGTGCGGATACGTGTAGCCCTGCGCGTGCAGGGCGGCCGTGGTCGCCCACAGCTCTGCCTCGCGCAGGAGGTGCTCGGAGCGGCGGTTGCCCTGCTTGGTGCGGGCCTGGGAGGTGTAGGTGGCGCGGTGCAGTTCCAGGTAGAGCTCGCCGACCCAGACAGGAGCGTCCGGGTACTCCTCGCGGGCCTTGGCGAAGAACTCGTCGGGGTGTTCGACGACGACCTTCGCGGAGCCCTCCAGGTCCGCCAGCCGGCGGGCGCGCTCCATGATCTCGCGGGTGGGGCCGCCGCCGCCGTCGCCCCAGCCGAACGGGGCCAGGGAGCGGCTGGCGCCGCCCTTCTCCTGGTAGTTGCGGACCGCGCGGGACATCTCCTCGCCGCTGAAGCGGGCGTTGTAGGTGTCGACCGGCGGGAAGTGGGTGAAGATCCGCGTGCCGTCGATGCCCTCCCACCAGAAGGTGTGGTGGGGGAACCTGTTGGTCTGGTTCCAGGAGATCTTCTGGGTGAGGAACCACTCGTTGCCGGCGAGCTTGGCGATCTGCGGGTAGGCCGCGTTGTAGCCGAAGGAGTCCGGCAGCCACACGCCCTTGGTCTCGATGCCGAAGTGGTCCATGAAGAACCGCTTGCCGTGGACGAACTGGCGGGCGACGGCCTCGCCGCCGGGCAGGTTGCCGTCGGACTCGACCCACATGCCGCCGACCGGCGCCCACTGGCCGTTCTTGACCGACTCCTGGATGCGGGCCCAGACCTTGGGGTAGTTGTCGCGCACCCACTCGTACTGCTGGGCCTGGGAGCAGGCGAAGATGAAGTCGTCGTACTCGTCGGCCAGGGACGTGACGTTGGAGAAGGTGCGGGACGTCTTGCGCTTGGTCTCCCGGATCGGCCAGAGCCAGGCCGAGTCGATGTGGGCGTGGCCGACGCCGGAGATCGTGTGCGCGCTGGCGTGCGCGGGCTTGGACAGCACCGGCTTCAGCGCCTCGCGGACGGCGGGCGCGGAGCCGGAGACGTCGTCCAGGTCGAGCAGGTCCATCGCCCGGTCGAGCGCGTGCGCGATCTCGTGCCGGCGCGGGTCGTGCTCGCCGAGCTCCAGCATCAGCTCGCGCAGCACCTGGACGTCGAGGTCGAGGTGCCAGACCTCCTCGTCGAGGATGGCGATGTCGGCGCTGCGGAAGGTGTAGAGCGGCTTGTCCCCGGCGGTGAGGATGTCGCCGAGCGGGGTGGTCTTCGAGAAGTTGTCCGCGAGGATGTCCGGGTTGGAGGCGGCCTCGACCAGGTACTCGACCGTCTCGCCGCCCGTCGCCGGGTTGGCGATCGCCACGTACTGGTTGAGCGGGTTGACGGCCTTCAGCGGGGTGCCGTCCGTGAGGTGCACCAGGGCCTCGGCCTGGTTGCCGGGCCAGTCGCCCACGAAGCCGAGGTCGATGACGGCCTCGACGCGGCGGCCCGCCCACGCCTCGGGCACCTGTCCGCGCATGCGGAACCAGGTGGTGCCCCAGGGCGGTCCCCAGGGGGTGCCCATCGCGAAGGGCGCGTACGAGGCGGCGGCGGCCTCCTCGAACGGGACCGGCTCCCCCGGGGCCTGCCAGGCCTCGACCCCGAAGGGGACGGTGGCCGCGTAGATCGCGGTCTTGATGCGCTGGTCGTGAAGGCGCTGCACGCGCTCCTCGATGCGGCGGCTTTCGTCGTGCATGAGATGTCTCCAGGAAGCGGGAAGAGCGAGCAGGCGGGAAGCGGTGGGGGAAAGCGCTTACCGAGCGGCGTTCACCTAAGGTACGCCAGTCCGGGGTGGACCTCGGTGTAGCCCTCGACCAGCCTGCGGGCCACGTTGACCGAGTCGACGAGCGGGTGCAGCGCGAAGGCCTTGACGGCACTGGCGCGGGAGCCGGAGTCGGCGGCGGCCAGCACTTCGCGCTCGACGGCCTTGACCGCGCAGACCAGCCCGGTGGCGTGGTCGGGCAGCGGGTCGACGGCGACGGGGTGGGCGCCGTTGGCGTCGACGAGGCAGGGGACCTCGATGACGGCGTCCGTGTCCAGGACCGACAGGGTGTGCTGGTTGCGGACGTTGAGGATCAGGGTCGTGCGCTCGTCCCGGGCGATCGCCCGCATCAGGGCGAGGGCCACCTTCTCGTAGCCGCCGGACAGGTCGTCCTCGTCGCGTTCGCCGGCGCCCGCGGTCTCGCGGTTCTCGGCCATGTAGGTGGCCTCGCGCTCGGCACGCGTGCGGTCCCAGACCTTCCACGCGGGGGCGTCCGGGTTGCGCATCTCGGCGTAGAAGCGGGCCTGCTGGTCGTGCAGGAAGGCGCCGCGGGTCTTCTCGGCCTGCTGGTAGGCGCGGACGGCTTCCCGGTTGAAGTAGTAGTAGTGCAGGTATTCGTTGGGGATCGCACCCAGGGACCGCAGCCAGTCGACGCCGAAGAGCTTGCCCTCCTCGAAGGAGCCGAGCAGGTCCGGGTCGGCGAGCAGACGCGGGAGCTCGTCGCGGCCGGCGACGCGCAGGCCGCGCACCCAGCCGAGGTGGTTGAGGCCGACGTAGTCGATCCAGGCCTCCTTCGGGTTCGCGCCGAGCACCCGGGCGATGCGGCGGCCGAGACCGACCGGGGAGTCGCAGATGCCGATGACGCGGTCGCCGAGGTGGCGGGACATGGCCTCGGTGACCAGGCCGGCCGGGTTGGTGAAGTTGATGACCCAGGCGTCCGGCGCCAGACGGGCGACGCGCCGGGCGATGTCGACGGCGACCGGGACGGTGCGCAGGCCGTAGGCGATGCCGCCCGCGCCGACCGTCTCCTGGCCGAGGACGCCCTCGGCCAGGGCCACGCGCTCGTCGTTCGCCCTGCCCTCCAGACCGCCGACGCGGATCGCGGAGAACACGAAGTCCGCGCCGCGCAGGGCCTCGTCCAGATCGGTGGTGGCACTCACCTCGGGCGCGTCGGGGACTCCGGCCGCCTGCTCGGCGAGAACGCGCGTCACCGCGGACAGTCTCGCGGGATCGAGATCGTGCAGGACGACGTGCGTCACCCGGCCCTCGGCGTGATCCTGGAGGAGCGCCCCGTACACCAGCGGCACGCGGAATCCTCCGCCGCCCAGAATCGTCAGCTTCACGTCTGCACCCTTCCCGTCACGACGACCTCGACTCCTGCGTCCTGCAGGGAGGACCGCGTCGCCGCGTCGACCGGCTCGTTCGTCACCACCACGTCCAGCTCCTCGGGACCGCAGACCTTCGCCATCCCGTGCCCCGGGAACTTCGCCGCGTCGGCCAGGAGCACGACCTTCTCGCCGGCCTTGATCATGGCGCGCTTGACCGGCACCTCCACCACCGTCGTGTCCATGACCTGCCCGCCGGGCCGCACGCCGCTGGTGCCGAGGAAGAGCCAGTCGGCGTGCAGCTGGCGCAGGTTGTCCTCGGTGAGGAAGCCGACCAGCGAGCGGTACTCGCGGCGGACCATGCCGCCGAGCAGGACCAGCTCGATGCCCTCGTCGTCGGCGAGCTCCTCGTAGACCACCAGGTTGCTGGTGATCACGGTGAGCCGGCGGCCGTGCAGCTGCCGGGCCAGGCGGTAGGCCGTCGTCCCGATGTCCAGCAGCACCGACTGGCCGTCCCTGACCATCGCCGCCGCACGCTCGGCTATGGCGTCCTTCTCGGCCACGCGCACCTCGGCGACCTCGGCGAAGGGCTGGTCGCCCTCCTCGACCACGGCGCCGCCGTGGACGCGGGTGAGCAGCCCGTCTTCTTCCAGTTTGACCAGGTCACGCCTGATGGTGGCGGGACTCACGCCGAGTTGCTCCGAGAGGTCGGTCACGGACGCGGGCCCGCCGGAGCGCAGGGCCCGCAGGATGAGTTGGTGTCGTCGTTCTGCCAGCACGGCGTGAACAGTACTCGTCATCCCCAATCATTTCCATGCTCACTTCTGCTCGGGTATTGACCAATCTCTCCGAGCGGCGCACGATTCCGGTCACCGAAATGAAGAGTTTTGACGAGCTCGCGGGGTGGGCTCCTCGAACGCTTCCGAACGAGAGGACCCTCCGTGGACGACGACCGGCCCGATGTGCTGCTGACCGGGCTGCTCTTCTACGACCTCGTCCTCACAGGGCTCGGCAAGGCCCCGACCCCGGGCGAGGAGATCTGGACGACGGGCATGGGCTGCGGGCCGGGCGGCATCGCCAACCTGGCGGTGGCGGCCAGCCGCTTCGGCCTGCGCACCTCGCTGGCCACCGTGTTCGGCGACGACCTCTACGGCGAGTGCTGCCGGGACATCCTGTGCGACCAGGAAGGCGTCGACCTCTCGCTCTCCCGTACGGCCGACGGCTGGCCCACCCCGGTCACCGTCGCCCTGGCCCACGGCACGGACCGTGCCCTGGTCACCCACGGCCAGGAGCCGCCGTACTCGCAGGACGTGCTGGTGGGCGACCCGCCCGTGGCGCGTACCGCCCTGGTGCACATCGAGGCGCAGCCGCGCGACTGGCTCGCCAAGGCCGCCGCGGGCGGCACGCAGATCTACGCGGACGTCGGCTGGGACCCCAGCCAGGAGTGGTCGACGGCCCTCCTGGACCAGCTCGCGCTGTGCCACGCCTTCCTCCCGAACGAGACGGAGGCCATGGCCTACACCCGCACGGACAGCGCGGTGGCCGCGCTCGGCGCGCTGTCCGAGCTGGTGCCGGTCGCGGTCGTCACCCGGGGCGGGGACGGCGCGGTGGCCGTCGACCAGACCACCGGCGAGTACGCCGACGTGCCCGCCCTCCACGTCGAGGTACTGGACGCGACGGGCGCCGGAGACGTCTTCGGCGCCGCGTTCGTCACCGCCTCGCTCGGCGGCTGGCCGCTCGCGGAGCGGCTGCGGTTCGCGGTGCTCGCCGCCGGGCTGTCGGTCCGGCACCACGGCGGGGCGCTGGCCGCCCCCGGCTGGTACGGCGTCGACCGCTGGTGGCGCTCCCTGACCGACCCCGATCTGAAGCGGGCCTACGGCTTCCTGGCGGACCGGCTCCCGGAGAACCCCGGTCCGCCGGTCGTGTACGCCCCCGTCACCCCTCCCGCACGGCAGCACTGACCTTCACCCACACCTCGGCACCACGAACAGGAAAAACAGGAGTGACCCGTGGACCTTTCTCGTAGAGGCTTCCTCCAGGCCGCCGCGCTCACCGCGGCCGCCTCCGGCCTGACCGTCGCATGCGGCGGCAGCTCGGGATCGGGCGGTACCAAGAACGGCAAGAGCCTCACCATGTGGTACTGGGGTGGCGCGCTGAGCGACAAGGTGGTCGCGGAGGCCAAGACGCACTTCGGCAGCCAGATCAAGCTGACCGCCGCCTCCATCGGCGGCGACTTCAAGCAGAAGCTCACCACCACGCTCGCGGCGGGCAGCTCCGTGCCCGACATCACCGGCATCAAGGGCGAGGACATCGCGTCCTTCCTGCCCAACGCCGACCGCTTCCTCGACCTGAACGAGCTGGGCTTCAAGAAGGTCTCGTCCCAGTACCTGGACTGGAAGACCAAGCTCGCCCAGACCGAGGACGGCAAGCAGATCGGGTTCCCGATCGACATCGGCCCCACGGCTCTCTTCTACCGCGCGGACCTGTTCCGCAAGGCCGGGCTGCCCACCGACCCCGACAAGGTCGCCGCCGAGGCCGGGACCTGGGACGACTACTTCGCGCTCGGCTCCGAGCTGAAGAAGGCCGTGCCCGGCACCTACCTGATCAACAACATGGGCTCGGTGTTCAACATCGCGGTCGGCCAGGGCACCAAGCGGTTCATCGACGAGAACAACCACTTCATCGGCGACCAGGACCACATCCGCGCCGCGTGGACCACGGCGGTGCGCCCCTACACGCTCGGCATCGACGCCAAGATCAACGACCAGACCTGGAACGCCGCCATCGGCAAGAACCTCGGCACCGAACTCGGGGCGGCCTGGCACGCGCTGGACATCGAGCAGGCCGCCCCGGGCACCAAGGGCAAGTGGCGGGTCTGTGCCACGCCCGGCGGACCGGCCAACCAGGGCGGCTCCTACCTGGCGCTGCCCAAGCAGTGCCGTAACCCCGAAGAGGCATTCAAGATCATCAGCTGGATCCTCAGCCCGGCCAACAACGCCCGCGGCTTCACCGACGCCGCCATCTTCCCCGCCTCCCCCGCCTCGTACGCCATGCCCGCCATGACGGGCGCCGACGCCTTCTTCGGCGGGCAGAAGGTCATCGAGGTCTTCGGCCCGGCCGCCAAGGCCATCCCGGTCAGCTACGAGGCACCCGCGGACGCCGCGGTCATGGCCCCCTACTTCACCGAGCTGACCAGCATCGAGGCCAAGGGCAAGAAGCCCGACGCCGCCTGGAGGGACGCCGTCAGCCAGGCCAAGCAGATCGCCCGGCGACAGGGGGTGAACTGAGGTGTCATCACCTCCGGTCACCGGTCCCGCCACGGTGCCCGAGCACCGTGGCGGGGGGGGGGAGGGGCGGGTTTTTCCCGGGTTGGACCCCCCCCCCGGGGGGGGCCCGCGCGGAAGGAGGAGGGAAGGGAGGAGGGTGGGGGGGAGGGGGGGGAAAAAAA